>JBGUWU010000023.1:0-74104 GCA_045221575.1 Bacteroidales bacterium | reverse complement strand
ATCCCCCTGTGTACTCTTATCTACTTCCGCTCTATCCTCGTGCTCTTAAGTCTTTGTATGCCCCCTGTTTGTCAATGATCTTCTGTATAAGTGTGTCTTAATTTCAAATAAAGATTCTCACCTAATTTGATTTCTGACACTCTGGTGAGAGAGGTTTAATCTCTTAACAACTCTCTCTTATTTCAAAAAACTCGTTTCAAATTTGAGTTTGCAAAATTACTTCATTATTTTTTACTGACCAAATTTTTCAGCAAAAAATTTATAAAAAAGTTTATGCTTCTACTCTAACTGACACGAATGAACGGTTTTTCATTCCTTTTTTAAATTCAACTACACCGTCCTTTAAAGCAAATAAAGTATGGTCTTTCCCCATTCCAACGTTCTCACCTGGGTTATGAACAGTACCTCTTTGGCGTACTATAATGTTACCAGCGATACATTTTTGACCACCATATATTTTTACTCCCAAACGTTTGCTTTGGGATTCACGACCGTTACTTGAACTACCAACACCTTTTTTGTGTGCCATAATAATATATGTTTTTAATGTTAATTACTCTTATTTAATATCTTTTATTTGAATTTGGGTAAGATAAGGACGAGAACCATTTAGTTTTTGATAACCTTTTCTTCTCTTCTTATGGAAAACCAATACCTTTTCTCCCTTAATGTGTTTGATAATTGTTGCTTCAACGCTTGCTCCTTCTATTTTAGGTGTGCCAACAGTAACATTACCATCAACATCTTTGAGCATTACGGTGTCAAAAGTAACGTTTGCACCTTCTTCTTGTTTAAGGCGGTTAACGAACAACTTTTGATCTTTTTGAACCTTGAATTGCTGTCCAGCTATTTCTACTATTGCGTACATTTTATTTAATTTTTTATTTTTGAATTGAGGTGCAAAATTACTAACTTTCTATAAATGCACAAAATAAAATGAAAGAAAAATTCTAAAAAAATATTTTAAATACAATTTATCTATTTGTATTTCACAAAGATAAGTTCCAAAATACAGATTTTAAAATGCAAACAAAAAAAATCCTTAAACATAACACAGGACTTACTTTTCCTGTTTTAATTTTCAAACTTCTGAAATTTAGTCCTGGGATTATAGGTTTTTCTTTTTAGTAATTGCTTCCGTTACGTTGATGACGTAGTCCGCCAATTTCTCCAATTGAGAATAGATATTTGAGTAAAGTATTCCCTCCCTGTAAGAATATTCGTTATGAGTTATACTTTGTGTATGTTCTTCTCTTATCTTATCACGGAAAGCATTTATCTCGTTTTCTATTTTTGAAGCCTTTATTCCATCAACATCTTTATAAAAATCACAAAGATTATTATTCATTTCTTCCAAAGCTTCTTTAACCATAGAAAACATTGTAAATATATTTTGGTTTTGGTGCTCAGAAAAATGTATATTCTGTTTGTCCTTACTGTCTATTGCAAGAGAAAGTTGATAACAACTATCTCCTATACTCTCTAAGTTATCCACAATCTTAAGCATAGCCTCCATATTCCAAGAAGCAGTTTTAGACATCTCATTTTCTGAAACTTTTGTTAAATAAGAAGCTATCTCTAATTCCATTCTATCTGTTATCTCCTCATATTTTTCTGTACGTTGGATAAGATTGTCCTTCTCCTTACCCGGTTGCATAGAGAACATTTTAGGAATAAAATCATACATACGCAAGACCCTCTTAGAAAAGACTTCTATCTCTTTTTTAGCAGGTTCAAGAGCAATTTCTCCTGAGTGAATCAAGCCCTTATGTATATATTCCAAACGGAACACTTCATCTTCTTCATTTTCTGGTAAAATCTTGTTGAGTATCTTCACCAATTTAGGAATAAATCCCACAAGTAAAGAAGTATTTGCAAGGTTAAAGAAGGTATGGAATAAAGACAATGCTACAGGTATAGAAGTAGCATGCATAGTTGGATCACCTAAACCAACTGTTTCTGCGAACTTATCTATAAAATATGTTACTGGGTAAAACAAAATCAAAATCCAAGCAACTCCTGTTAAATTGAAAAGTAAATGGGCTCTTGCGGCTCTTTTAGCAGTACGATTGGCAACCATTGCTGCCATATTGGCTGTAACTGTTGTTCCTATATTTTCTCCTAAACACAAAGCACAAGCCATTTCAAAACTTATCAATCCTTTGCTACACATAACTAAAGTGATAGCCATCATAGCAGAAGATGATTGCAAAACAACGGTAGCAACACTTCCTATTAGAACAAAAAGAATAATAGATAAATAACCATAGTCAGAAAGAGAAGCAATAGTATTGACAACCGAAGAATATTGAGGTTGAGTAAAATCAGGAACTTGTGTCTGCATAAGACCAAGCCCATAGAACAGCAAAGCAAAACCTATGAGAAAACTTCCGAAGGTCTTGTATTTTTTTGTAAACATTAAAGGAGTAGCAATGGCGATTAGCGGCAAGCAAAACGCCACAACTGAAACCTGAAAGCCGAGAATAGATACAATCCACGCTGTTATAGTAGTACCAATATTGGCTCCCATAATAACAGATATTGCTCCCTCCAAAGAAATCAAACCTGCATTAACAAAAGAAACTACCATAACAATGGTTGCTGCTGATGCTTGAATAACACTTGTAACCCCTACACCTGTAAGTATCCCTTTAAATCTATTGGAAGTCATTTTAGCAAGTAAGCCACGAAGAGAAGAACCCGCAAGTTTTTGAATAGAATCGCTCATTACCGTCATTCCGTAAAGAAACATTCCCAACGCACCTACCAAACTAAGCAAATAAAGTACCGTATTCATAAATATTAGCTATTTGTTTTCGTTTGCAAAAGTACAAAAATTATTTTTCACGGCAATAATAAGATAAGAAAAATCAGTAATTTATTTTGCTTGTAAAAAAACGGCGTTTTTAAATACAAAAACGGCGTTTTCAGCCTTAAAAAATGGCGTTTTTCACTATAAAAACAGCGTTTCTAAAATCAAAAACGGTGTTTTTTCACTAAAAGATCAAGTCTTAAAAACAACATTAAATCTTTAATAAAAAACATCAACTCTTTTTTTTCTAAAATCAACTCTTTATACCTAAAAGATCAAGTTTTTTTTCTTTAAATTTTGATCTTTTTTTACTCTAATTAAGAACTATTAATACAATAACAAAAGGTCTGTAATCAATTATAGATATAGTCCTTATTTACATTATGTTAGCATTACAACAAAGCCACTTATCTCTTTTGGGAATATTATTTTGTAATTTTATTTCTGTTTATTTATATATAAATTAAAAAGGACGGGATTAAATCTCGTCCTTTTGTTTTTTATTATCTATTTATTAAAGATTCTTTGCTATATTTGCTGCAATCTCTTTAAATTCATCTTCTGTAAAAGACATTTTTTCGTTTGCAAAGTTTAAATCTCCTTCTTTGTGCATTGGTACAAGATGAATGTGAGAGTGTCTTACTTCCAAGCCAATCACAGTCATACCAACTTTTTCGCAAGGATAAGCCTTTTTGATTGCGATAGCCACTTTCTTTGCAAAACAAATATAATCTTTCATTAAGTCATCTTCAATATCAAAGAAATAGTCTATCTCTTGCTTTGGAACTACAAGAGTGTGTCCTTTTTGTAATGGAGAAATATCCAAGAAAGCATAGAATTTATCATTCTCTGCAACTTTGTAAGAAGGTATTTCTCCGTTTATTATCTTAGTAAATATTGATGCCATAATTATTAACGTGTTATATTCGTAATTTTTAATTTCATTTTACCTGCAGGAACAATAATTTCTGCGATGTCTCCTACACTTTTGCCTAAAAGTCCTTTTGCTATAGGAGAAGTGATAGATATTTTACCTTGTTTTAAGTTTGCTTCGTTTTCTGGCACAATCTCGTATGTCATTTTCTTTTTCATTGCAAGGTTTTCAAATTCTACTTTAGAAAGTAACAGTACCTTAGAAGTATCTATTCTACTTTCATCTAATAGACGTGCATTTGCTATAGTCTCTTGCAATTTAAGTATTTTGGCTTCCAAATGACTTTGTGCTTCTTTGGCTGCATCATATTCTGCATTCTCAGACAAATCTCCCTTATCCCTTGCCTCTGCAATGGCATTGGAAACTGCGGGTCGCTCAACAGCAATCAATTGATGTAATTCATCTTTTAGCTTCTGCAAACCTTCTGCTGAATAGTATTTAATATCTGCCATATTTTCTTATTTTTTTTAAAAACTAAACAAAAGAATAGAAAGCTTTTTCAAGCCTTCTATTCTATTGAAGAATATTAATTAATTCGTTCTATTTGTATTTACAAAGACAAACTTATTCCTACTGTATGAATGCCTCCTAAGATAGCAGTCATTCTATAAGCGTAGTCTATTGAAACAAACGTTCCTTTCTTATCTCCTTTTGGTTTTGACAAAGGTGCATTAACAGAAGCACCAAGAGTAAGGCCAGAAGAGAAATTGTTTCTACTTCCATCAGAAGAATAAATATCATCTTCTCTACCCTTTTGGTATGTGTAAGCACCTCTTACCATGAATAAGTTATTCAATGAGAACTCTCCACCAAGTGTATATAAGTCATCAGTGAAAGCCATAGACTCATAGTTTGCAGCAAGAGTAAAACGATATTTCTTTTCAGCAAACAAGAAATCGTATGAACCACCGATATTTAAACTTGAAGGTAAGTCCCAATTAAGAGAACGTTGTTGAACACTTTGCATGTGGTCTGAATTAACGTATGTTGAATTGATAACAAGTCCATCACCAGAGAATGACATTGAAGGTCCCCAATTCTTTAGGGAAATACCAAATTTTATCTCATAATCTCTACCTGTTACGTATTGAATACCTGCATCAATTGCAATACCTGTTGCATTTACGTTATCTATTCCTTCTGAAACTATCTTAAGTGTAGCACCAGCATAAATAGATGTTGAAAAAGCTCTTGCAAAAGATACTCCTATGTTCATAAGTGATGGTTTGTATGTACCATTGTTTCCAACCTCAGGAGAATAGACTGTTGTCTTTTCAATTGTTCCAAAAGACATTGAATTAACAGTAAGACCTAATACTCCGTATGAACCCAAACTTTGAGCAAGACCAAAAGATACAAGACCTATATCAGAATTGTCCAGCCAATGAGTGTAATTGAAAGCAACTTCTGTACCTGTTGTGTGTCCTAAACCTGCGACGTTAGTAAAAATAGCGTCTAAGCCAGCACCATTAGCAGTATTAACATTGCCCCAACCAGCACTACGAGCCCAAGGATTTATCAACAACTCTCCTGCTCCTGCAGTTCCTCGTCTGTCATCATTTCCCGCCATAACAACAGCAGGCATTAGTACTACTAATAAGATGACCATAATGATTATTTTATGTATTCTATTCATAACTCTTTCTATTTTATAAGTTAAATACTGTTGTTGATTACATTTTTATTGGAATGAGTTCAAATCCACTGGACGTAAAGCTCCAAACCATTTGATAAGAGTTTCTCCAACTCCATCAGCTTTAATATGGATTAGATATATACCTCCTGAAATTTGTAAACCACGTTCGTTCTTCAAATCCCATTCAACATATGTTTGAGCAGAACCACTACCTGGAGTGATTGAACGAGAAGGACCTCTAAGTTTTCTAACAACTGTTCCGTCTACAGAATAGATAGTTATATAACATTCTGGTGGAAGGTTAGTAATCTTAACAATATTAGCTACTTGATCACCCTCATACAATGAACTTGCGTAGTAAGGATTTGGAACAACTGTTATAGCATCTAATAATGCATCAGCATTAGATTTGCCTGTTTGAACTTGAGGTATCATATCTGAAGCAATACCGAAACGATACATTGGGAAGTTGTTATTCAAAGGAGAATCTGATTTAACGCCAGAATTACTCCAATTGATTGCGTATGGTTTTCTAATTCTGATTTGAACAGTTGCATCTGTTGGTATTAAAGAAGGAGATCTTTGAGCCAAAGGAACAACAGTCTCACTTGCATTACCGTAAGCAAATATGCCACTTGCTGCTGGAGCTCCAACCCACATGATAGAAGAGAATAATTTTTCTACTTCAACAAAGTTATTAACACTTGTTGTTGAAGAGATGTCATTACAAGCATCTAACAATTGTAAGTAGTTTCTTGCAGTAACACCCTCATCGTATGCAGGGAATGTAACATAAGTGTTTGTTGAAGATGTTTTGTATAAGTGTCTTCCTGTTCCTATAACATATACAAAGTGATTTCCACCAAATGAACCTGCTGCAGGAGGATTCCACATCATATCTCTACCATTATATTGTCCTAATGAAGAGTTTTCACCAAACATCATATTAAGTCTTTCACCTGTCTCTAAATTGATTGCATATCCAGGGAACCAACTCATACCTGTTTCTGTTGTGCTATATGAACCATCTTTTTCCCAAGAAGCATGTCTACGTAATTGGAATTTCTTTGCATTTCCTTCTGTCAAATCTGTACTTGTTCCCATTTCTATAACAGGACATTTAGTCCATTTTGTTTTATCTGAAGTGAATACAATATCAACAGAAGCAAGGTTATTCATATCATTGAACAACAATGAATTCACATGAATAGCAGTATATGCTTGATCTCTTACTGATGTAATATCTACAGAAGGATCATAATAGTAGTAACGAGAGAATGCTGGGTGAGATGTGGTTGTAGATGCCAATCTATATGGAGCCCATGTTCCACCGACACATTTCTCATATTCATTAGCAGCATCCAATGCAACATATCTGTCTTGTATTGAAATTGGAGTAATGTGAGGATCATCCCAAGTAGTATCAGGTACCTTACAATAATAGTCATAGTAAGGACTTTCTGGGTCATTATTTTCATCAAATACTGAACCTGAACGAATCCAGTTGGTTTCATCAGTAGCATCATTATCAGCAAAACCAGTAAGCCATGCTTTTGATTGATCACCATAAACTATTGTTGAATATAACAAAGATCCTGGATTTAATACATTAGCTCTTACTGAAGTCATGAACTCTTTTGAAGGAGTTTGAACAGAAGCTCTTGTTATTGGAGATGCTATTTGTTGAGCATTGCTCAAAGAAATAGATATACCAAGACCAAATATAATCTGTTCATTAACATCACTCAAAGGACGATCTGACCAAATAGTATCTACATCGTCATACAATGGAGAACCATCTACAGTTGTAAGCATCCAAGTTGCATTAGTCATATCTGTTGTATCGTAAGTAGTAACAGGTGGAGTTACAGTTTCATCTGTTGTAGAAGCAGGTATGAATTTCAAATAGTATGATCCTGCTTTAACTCTTAATGGATCTACTATCTTAACATCCAATGGACCAGCATTAGCAATATATTCTGGTTCTGCAATTATGTTTACTGGATTACCTGCTGCATCTGTTGGAGGTAATTCATTTGCTTTTCCCATAAGAGCTTCTACAGAAGCTTTTTGAAGATTCAAAATCAAACCACCATTACCATAACCTTCTACACGTGTAATCTCAGGAGCAACACCATAAGTAGTTCTAACAGAAATACCATTTTGTTGTCCAGTAAGTTTATGAGGTATAGCAACAACAGATTCTATTGAAGAACCATCGCCCTTCTTACGAGAAGCAAGATAAGGTTGTTTTTGTCCGTCAAGTTTAGTTGCATCTGTTGGAGAATACTCTTTATATATATTTTGAGCATATGCTACAGCAACATAATAATATTTCTTGTTATTTACTATTCTCTTATCTGTACTTGTAGAGAATAAGTCTTCAGTTACACGGAATGTATGTTTTATACCTTGGTTAGCTCCATTAACCATAACTTGTACTGGTTTCTCCGCAGTAAAGTCATAGTTAGTTAGTGTAGAAATATCATTCTTAATATCACATTGAGCAACCAATTTAGCTTTACTATTATCATAGATATCAGAAACAGAAACAGTAGCATCTTTCAATTGGAAGATTTGATAACCTTCAAATACATAGTATCTGTTTGGAAGTTTGCCATTAACAGAATCGTTTGGAATAGAAGCGTCCAAAATTCTGAAACTTTCGTTCATATTGTTTCCTGATTCATTTGTTAAATAAAGTATCAACTCTCTATCTAACTCTTGAACAACGATGTCTGGAGCATCTGGACCTTCCAATACATTGAAACAGTTATCAAATAATGCTTGACATTTATCATCTATTTTTCTAAGTAATTCAACTGAAGCTTCTGGACCTCCTGTTGCTGCTTGAGCAAAAGGAATACCTACAGTAATATAGTTGATTGCACCTGGATCAAGAGTGAAAGGACCAGCAGATTGCATAAAACGTCTATCACCTACAGGGTTTGCACTACCATTATTTGCAGTAGATTCACTCCAAGAATGAGTTTTACCATAAGCTCTATCTTCTGGAGTACCCCAACCCCAAATATCACTATCACCAGGGAACATGAAATCAGATCTTACACCAGAATTGTCTGCATAACCATCATAAGTATTGAAACCATTTCCGCCATAATACATATATTGATTATTCTTCCAAATACCACGTAAATAGTTGTAGTAGTGTGCAGCCTTAGTTGGCTCTCCATTATCTTGTGAAGAGTTGTTATAGTATATGAAACGTCTCATACCAAAACGTTCATCTTTTGCTATACCATTACCAAAGTTTACACCATTGATAGCACAAGCAAAATCTTCATTACCATCTTCTGGGAACCATGCTAATTTATATTTATCTGCATTGTCAGCTAAAAGAACATTAAGATCTGCCTTTAAGTTTCCTGCAGCAATTTGTGCATCTATCTGAGATTGATACTTAGCAAGCTCTGCTTCACCATAAATAGATTTGAATGCAGCAGTATCTACTTTTGGAATATCCTTGCTATATTTTGCGTCCATATAAGGACCTTGGAAGAAGTCTATACCAACAGCAGGAGGGTTGCCTGAATATGCTCCTTGACCTGGACCATCGTCAGCGTCACCATTGTAGCAATAACCTAAACCACGTTCAACATCACAACCTACATAGTCATCAAAAGCATAACCTAAATCTGGATCCACCCATTGTGAGAAATAAGTATTCTTTAGTTTGAAAGCTGAACGGTTAATGATTTCATATGAATAGAAAGTCATATCATTGATTTCATTATTCATAGTAAAAGCAAATGCTTGAGCTCTAATTTCCAAACCGATAGCATACTGAGAACTTGACTCTGTATGAGCAGCACCCTTATCATTGAATATCCACCAAAGAGTTTCGTCTCCCTTAAGAACTTGGTCTACAAGCAAACCATTATGTACCTTAGCAGCACCACCTGTTTGGTAAATATCTGAGTTAGTAGATTCGTATGTTGGAGTTGGAGTATAAGGAACACCTGGAGGTAAAGAGTCCTTAATTCTTGCTGGACAAAGTAATCCATCAAAATCATAGTAAGGATAATCTCCGTTCTCTGGATTATATCTACCATCTCCGTCTCTATCAAAGAAAGGTGCAAGGAAACGAGATTGACCTAAACTTTCATTACCATTTCCTGGCCATTCTTTAATAGCATCTGTTAAATATTCAGGGTCTATTCCTTGAAAATGTCCCAAATCATCTTTTTGGAAGTGAGCGACAAATTCCTGTACCTCTGATTTAGTTATTCTATAAAGTTTATCCCATTGATCACAAACAGCTCTATTAACAGAAGCATTATTATCTACTGTCAAAGGACCTGGCCAGAAGTCTTGTCCTTCTGAACCGAAACGCATAGCAGCTACACGTAACTGATCATTTTCGTCCATACCACCAATCCAAAGAGCAGAACAGAAAAGTGCTGTAGAATTACCTGCCTTTGGCACAAAATATTGAGCAGTAGCACCATCAGTCCACATGTTACCACCTTGGTTGATACGAACACGTACATTGTTTATGCTCAACTCGGCAGAACCTTGTGCTTTTCTACAAGACTCAACTCCTTCTTTATATCTTGGCTTAGCTGCCTTCTTAGTTGCTCCCTTATATGGCATAGCATTAAGAGAGAAGCTTACAAGGCATAAGCAAAATATTAATAATGATAATTTACCTAAAATATTTTTCATAACTTCTATATTATTTTCTTTATTACAATACAAACTAATTAGAATTGATAAGAAACTCCTATTTCCACACTTCTTGGAGTAGAATAACGGTAAACAGAGTTCAAATACATTTGATAGTAACTTCTAAATGCTGTCTCATCTATATAAGACTTAATTGTAGTTTGAGTTTCTGGGTCAGTCAAATAACCATCATCATCTGGGTCACCTGTTACAGCATTTACACTTGTGATATTCTTGAAGTTGAATAGGTTTGTAACTGAACAGAATATATCTAATATAGTATTTCTCTTACCAACCTTTATGATAAATGCTTTATCTACAGTCATATCAACACGGTAGTACCAAGGCAAACGTGATCCACGGAATGAACCAACTATTGTTTGTTGATTTTGACTGTAAAGTTTGGTGTATGGAGTACCAGATTGAACAACACCTGTAAAGTTTACACCAAAGTTTTGTAACCATTTGATTGTTTTAACTCTTGGATTACCATCTTTATCTGTTACTTTACGTTTAGTTGTTGGTCCATTGTATTTGTCTCCTCCTTCATAACGGAAGTCCAAATTGAATTTGAATGCATGTCTTCTATCGTCACTGATAGGGAACATCATCTTAACATTTGGATAACCCAAACGAATCAAAGAGACAATAGTAGAAGAACCTAAACCTGTTGTGCCTTCAGCATATTGAAGAGTGTAACTTGCAGAAGCTCTTACATTCTTTATACGTCTAAGGTCATACTGAATAGTCATACCTTTTGTTGTACGATAATCTTGGTTGTCGTATGAATAATAAATATAGTTAGGGTCTGCACCTACATATTGAACAAGGTTAATAAGGTCTCTTGTTTGTTTGTAGTAAGCAGAAATTGTCAAAGCAGAATACTTTGAAAGAACTTGTTGGAAACCTAACTCATAGTTTGTAATCTTTTCTGGTTTTAAGTTTGGATTGCTCAAAACAGGCTCACTCAAGTTAGTCATAAACAAATAACTTGCGTATGGAGCTTGCCAATAACTTTCAGAAGGACGACGTGCAATAATGTCGTATGATGCTTTGAACTCTGATTGGTCTGAAACAGGGAATGAGAATGCAATACGAGGCATTGCCACTACCTGAGGTTCATAATCTTCAAAAGCATTTACAGAAATTTCTGAAGGGAAACCTGTTGATAATAATGTTCCTTTTCTAAAAGGCAATGGTTGTCCTGATGCACCAGCTACACGCTTAGGGTCAGAAGTAATCTCACCATTAGCTGTATACCAAGTTACATTTGAACCATAACCACGTCTAAAACCTGTGATAGTAACGTTGTTAGTAGGCAAAGACTCTCCTTCTGATAAATTATTAACATAAACAACAGCATCACCAGGTATTGTTGCAGGAATATCTGCATCATTACCAGCGGCTCTCATTTCTTTAACTGTATATGCATCGTAAATCAAATAAGGATCTTTCAATACCATCTGGTTTCCATCAAATCTATCTACACGAACACCAACATTAAATACCAAATCACTAAACAAGAACTGGTCTTGAATATAGCCAGCCATGTATATTGGTTGCCAAGCTCCTAATACTCTGTTTCCATTTTTGCCATGGAAGAAGTCTTGCAAAGAAGTTTTGCCAGATATTTTCTTTCCTGTATGGTCAAAACCACGCATAGAAACATAAGCACTACCATTATTATATAACTCATCTGTAGAGAATAAATCCAAAGAAAATACGTCTGGGTCATAACTATCTATATCAAGCATAGAAACATCTGTTATATTGTTGTAACCCAAAGAACGCAAACGATCACGTAGATATTTATCAAAGTGTGATTGAGAAGCAACGTCATTGTTTCTATCGTATGTTACAACAGGATAATAACCAGAATTATCTATAATAGGATTGCTGTAATCTGGGTAAAGATTATGCAAATTTTGTCTTTGACGCATAAGAGTCCATAGACCGCCAGCAGCAAGAGAATAAGAACTATAAGTTTTTTGGTCATATTGGAATCCTATTTCAACTTGATGCTTACCTATGTCGGCAGAAATCTTTGCTGCTGCATATATATATTCGTATTCACTCTTAGAGTAAGAAGAAGGAGATACTCCAACATTTGTATATAATCCATATACACTTGAAGGATAACTACCATTCATCAATCCTTTATAAGCCTCTAAGTAGTCAGCATTTCTTGTAGCATAATCTCTTACAGATGCGAACTCATCTCCATAATAAATTTGGTTAGTGTAAGCTGCTAAACCAGGATTATACTTAGCTGCTTGGAATGACATTGAATCTTGTGACCAAGAAGTAAGTTGTCTAACCCATTCTTCTGAACCGTCACCATCTACATCATATAAGGCAAGATTGTAAGTAGGAGACCAGTAAGAAGTGAATTTACCAATGTATCCATATTTAAAATAATCATCTTCAAAATCTGAATTATAAGAACTTACACTGAATGATCTTTCGTATGAAGCAAGAGCATTGAACATAACGTTCTTTATAAATGCTGTAGAACTTTCATCAGTAGATAACTTGTGAGTGAAGTCTGCCATTATTTGGTAAGAGTGAGATTTATAAGAACTGTTGTTCTCATTGTTTATTAATAAGTCTCCACTATTCTTTCCAAATGAATAAGTAAA
This sequence comes from Bacteroidales bacterium, assembly GCA_045221575.1. GTDB lineage: Bacteria > Bacteroidota > Bacteroidia > Bacteroidales > P3 > Scybalousia_A. The sequence continues at coordinate 61,397 of JBGUWU010000023.1, read as the reverse complement.
TTCTCCATTAATTTTTAATGTTGTTCTCTTTGACAAACGGAAATCTAAACCACCTTCCAAATACAAAGCATTTCCTCCTATGTTTGGAATACGTCCAACTTGCTCAAAAGAATTTTTGTGTAAATAATATGTTGAATAATTTACACCAGCAGTTGGATCAAAAACAAGAGGTGTTTTTGAAACTCTTGCTAAAGCAGAATCCTTAATCATATAAGGTTCTCTACCATCTGCAAATAAACCTGAAGAACTATGAGAGAAGAATCCAGACAAACGGAAACCTACCAATGTGTTTGTTGTGTTGGTAGCTTTGTTTGTTTTTGTCCAAACTGGTCCTGTTAAATACAATTCTCCACGATGATAACCTCTTGTGTTAAAAGGTTCGGAAGTTCTGTAAGAAAGCATTCCCTCAAATTTGTTCTGTGGTGGTTTCAAAGTGATGTTCATTGTTCCTCCAATAGACTCGCCATACTGAGCAGGAGTTCCTCCTAATATGACTTGCATGTCTTGAATGGCTGATTTTGGAACATTTACTGAAGATCTTTTTGCACCATTGACATACTGTTGCATAGAACCTTCACCACGTGCGGAGCCAGCACCACCATCGTTGTCTTGTACTCCACCCATAGTTGCCAAGATAGCATCTACGGAGTTCGCAGTAATCTTCTCTATATCATCAGAAGTAATACGACTACCAGAAGTCGCCTCACCCTTTTGAATTAGAGGAACTGAATATTCTATGACAGTTACTTCTCCCAACGTTGTAGATTCTGGCTTAAGTGCAATATCACCACCTGTTGAGAAACCGGAAGCGACAACTTTTACACCTTTTTTCATGACAGTACCATAACCTATAAACGATGCTTGAATGTCATAAGTTCCAGGAGATAATGGCTTAATTTGATAAGTACCATCCATTCCTGTTTGAGCACCACCCTTCTGCTCGCCATTTTGTAGAACAATGACGTTTACAAAAGGCAACGGCTCTTTCGTTTTTTCGTCTGTAATAGTACCCGTAAGAACACCTTGCGCATACATTACATTGCCCGCAATCAACAGGCACAGCGTAAATAATATTCTTTTTAGCATACTCATATAGTGTATTGTTTTATTTCATTAACATATTTATATGTAAGGTCTATCTAAAATAGCAGAATAAATAATAGCTTTTTTCATATCTATTATTCGTTCTTTATTTGCTACTTTATTTTCCTTCATAACTTTACTATCAGCTTTTTGTTCAGACTCAGTATATTTGGGATAAGAGTTTATGTTTTTAGCATAACTACCTTTGTTTTTTTTCTTTTTACCTTTGTTAGCACCACCTACGGAACTAACATTAGGAAAAACGTTTTCACCTTTTTTTGTTTTAGAAACAGAGGCGATAGTTATTAAAACAGCAACTATTATCCCAAATAACGTAGCCATAACATTATTTTTTTATATTTTGTTTTCTTGTAATCAGTGCATAAGCTGTAGGACATGCTACACAAAGAGAAGCGAAACAACCTGCAGCAATACCAATAAACATTGAGAATGAGAATCCTCTCAAACCTTCTCCACCGAATGCAAAGATAACCAGTAAAGTTAGTAAAGTTGTACCCAATGTGTTGAATGTACGAGATAAGGTTTGATTCATTGCATCATTCATTAACTTACCATAGTCTTCCTTAGGGAATAGATTAACATTCTCTCTTACACGGTCAAATACAATAACAGTATCATTAACTGAATATCCAATAACCGTTAGAACAACCGCAACAAACTGTTGGTCTACTTCCAAACTAAATGGCATTATTTTGTTGAATAAAGCAAATGCTCCAATAGTTATTAAGGCGTCAAAAGCTAAAGAAGTAAGAGAAGCTAATCCATATTGCCATTTTTTAAATCTTATTGCTATATATATGAATATAAGAACAAGAGAAACTAAAACAGCTATGATAGCAGAACGTTGAATATCTTCAGCCATTGTAGGACCTACCTTTTCAGAAGATATAATTCCTAATGGACTTGTTTGAGTAGAACGGAATTTATCTAATGTTATAGATTTATCCTTATAGAATGATTGAACTCCTGCAAACAATTTTGCTATAGCTTCATTATTTACTTGTTCATCATCTTCTTTTATTCTGTAATCAGTTGTTACCTTAACTTGATAAGTAGGTCCAAATGTCTTAACTTCTGGTGCTGAACCATATTCTTTAGTAAGAGCTGAACGGATTGCTTCTGGTTGAACATCTTGATCAAAACGAACTACGTATGTTCTACCTCCAGCGAAATCAACACCTAAATCTAAACCTTTGAATGTTAAAGAGCATATAGCTACAAGAGCCAATATTCCTACAACAATCCATTGTTTTTTATGATTACCAACAAAATTAACATTAGGTTTTTCAAGGAAGTGTTGTGTAAGTTTAGTATAGAAAGCAATATTTTTCTTTTCTCCACCTTTTCCACTTAGTAATGATTCAAATACTAAACGAGAAACAAAAATACCAGAGAATAAAGTAGTAAGAATACCTATACATAATACGATTGCAAAACCTTGAACAGGACCACTACCAAAATATGCTAAAACGATACCTGTCAATAATGTAGTAACGTTTCCGTCTATAATTGCGGAATAAGCTACCTTATATCCGTCCGCAATAGCTGAACCAACATGTTTTCCTTTTAGTAATTCTTCTTTGATACGTTCATTAATAATAACGTTAGCATCTACAGCCATACCCATTGTAAGAACTATACCAGCTATACCAGGCAATGTAAGAACAGCTCCCAAAGATGCCAAAACTCCAAACAAGAAGAATAAATTGACAACTAATGCAATACAAGCTGCAACACCTGCTGTGCTATAGAAGAATATCATATAAATAAGTACAAGGATAATTGCAAATAAGAAAGACATAATACCAGCCTTTATTGATTCTTCTCCTAAAGAAGGACCAACAACAGACTCTTGAACTATTTTTGCAGGAGCTGTAAGCTTACCTGACTTAAGAATATTTGCTAAGTCTTTTGTTTCTTCAACTGTAAATGTACCAGAAATTTCTGAACGACCACCATCTATTTCTCCATTTACTCTTGGTGCAGAATAAACGACACTATCCAACACAATAGCAATACATTCTCCAACATGGTTTCCTGTTATCTTAGCCCATTTTCTTGCGGCTTCATCTTTCATAACCATAGAAACAACAGGATTTCCTGTTTGATTGAAGTCATCTTTTGCATCAGAAATAACGTCACCATCTAACAACGGACCATTCTTTTCTACATGTACTGCATAAAGTTCATATTCGTTAGTCTTATTTATAGGCTTAGCTGACCAAAGGAATAGTAAATCTTTTGGCATTTTAGCTTGAGCCTTTTTCAAAAGACGATTGATTTCTGCTCTATTCTGACCTTTAGCTGTTGCAACTGCAAGAGACATTTGCATTTTGCTTGGAGTGAATAGAGAAAGTAAAGGTTTTGTTTTTACTTCTGGCTTTACTTCTTGTTTTTCCTCAGATGCTTGCTCTGTTGCACTTAATACTGCGGTAGAAGTCTCTTCTGAAACTTCTGCTTCTTCTGCTATTTCTGAAGATCTATCTCCAACAGAAAGCCATGCATCAATATCTTGCAATGCCTTAGCAGCCTTGTTTAAATCTTTTTCTACTAACCAGAATTGCAAACGAGCACTACCCTCCAAAAGGTTAGTAACACGTTGAGGATCTTTAACACCTGGAAGTTCTATAAGTATTCTTTCTGTAGCATCAAGTTTTTGAATAGTTGGTTGTGCTACTCCAAATTTGTCTATACGTTTAGATAGTACTTGATATGTAGTTTGAAAAGCATCACTACATTGTTCGCTTATAGCAGAAATTACTTGATCGTTTGTAGAATTTTTTGTTATACCTTTTTCTTTTAGTTTAGTACTGAAAAATGCTGCAAGCTCAACATTCTTTGATTGCTTAACAACATCAGCAAATCTATCTATGTATTTACCTCCACTTTGACGGTGTAAAACTGTTGCTTTTTTCAATAGAGAAGATAAAACCGCATCTTCTGGATTAACAGCAAGGCTTTTGATAACGTCTATTGTGGAAACTTCCATCATGACGTTCATACCTCCCTTAAGGTCAAGACCAAGATTAATCTCTCTTGCCTTGCATTCCTTATAAGAGAACTTACGCATAAATAAGAAATTGTACACTGTTTTCTCTGAAATAGAGTCCAAGTATGCATTTTCTCTTTGATCTTCAATAGAATCTTTATACGCCAACTTGTCTGCATCAGACAAGTCTAATTTAAGATTCTGCATCTCTTTTGCAGCCATTTGCTTACCATACTCCTCTGCCTTACTTTCTACACGTTTTGTTACTAACGTAAAGGAGAGTTGATAGATACATATCAACGCAAATAGCACTGCAATTACTCTAATGGCTCCTTTATTTTGCATATTACTTAGATTTATTATTTAAAAAGTTTGCATAGTTTTTTAAAGTTGCAAAGTTATAGTAATATTTCAAAACTGCATAATTTCTTTTGAAAATTTTTTATTTTTTTTTATTTTTAATCCATACACTTATAAGAATATTAAGTTTAAATTTTTGAAAATAAGTTTTTTAATTTAAACCTGACTCAATATAGCAATTGTATCTTTATAATTTCTCATTACAAATTACTCAATAGCTTTTTGTTTTTATCTGTCTTTGATTAAAATCAATTTTTTTTCACAAACGGAATACATGTTTTCTTATAAAGGAAAATTAGTTTGCGAAAAAAAGATTTGATTACGGTAAAAAAAGATTTGATATTTTTGTATCTGTTTTTACATTACTATAAAAAATATGAAAAAAATCTAAACGAAAATGCCAATTTCTAATAAAGAAATAATAACTTTGCAACCTGAAAAAAAATAATTTAAAATACATAACAAATTATGACAGAAAAACTTCAAAAATTAATTAATGACAGTCCAGCTGCACGTTGGACGGCCTTGATACTCATCGCATTGATGATGTTCTTTGGCTACATGTTTGTGGATTTAATGTCTCCTCTACAAAGTTTGGTAGAAGCAGAAAGAGGTTGGACACCTTCTGCTTTTGGAACTTACGCTGCAGGAGAATATATCCTTAACGTATGTGGATTCCTTATTATAGCAGGTATTATACTTGACAAATGCGGAATTCGTTTTACAGGAACTTTATCTGCTTCTCTTATGTTCATAGGAGCAGTAATTAAATTCATTGGCATAAGTGATTGGTTCCAAACAACAGGAATGAACGAATGGCTAAATTCTTGGTGGATAGCTATGCCAGGTAGTGCAAAAATGGCAGCCTTAGGTTTTATGATTTTTGGTTGCGGTTGCGAAATGGCAGGAATTACAGTTTCAAGAGCTATAGCAAAATGGTTTGATGGCAAAGAAATGGCTTTAGCTATGGGTTTAGAAATGGCTATTGCTCGTGTTGGAGTATTTGCAATATTCTCCATTTCTCCATGGCTTGCAACTCATCTAGGCCAAAGTGTGTTTGGTAAGGAAACAGTTGTTGCTTCAGTTGCATTCTGTACTGTTTTGTTATTAATAGGCTTGATTTTCTTCCTTGTTTTCTGTGTTATGGACAAAAAATTTGACAAACAATTGGGAGAAAAAGCTCTTGCAGAAGGAGCAAGCAGCGAAGAAGAATTTAAAGTTAGCGACATTGGTAAAATACTTAGTAGCCAAACATTCTGGATTGTTGCATTATTATGCGTACTCTATTATTCAGCCATATTCCCATTCCAAAGATATGGAGCAAATATGCTACAATGTAATATAGGAAATATGTCTCCACAAGAAGCTTCTAATATTTTCCGTTGGTTCCCTATTGGTGCTGCCATTATTACTCCATTCTTGGGTAACTTCCTTGATAGAAAAGGAAAAGGAGCTACAATGTTAATGTTTGGTGCTTTACTATTGATTGTATGTCATTTAGTTTTTGCATTTCTTCTACCTGCAACACACAGCAAAGTTTTAGCATACGCAACAATTGTTATTCTTGGAGTATCATTTGCTTTGGTCCCTGCTGCTTTGTGGCCAAGTGTTCCAAAGATTATGGACCCTCGTTATTTAGGAAGTGCTTATTCTCTAATATTCTGGGTTCAAAACGTTGGACTATGCTTTGTCCCTATGCTAATAGGAGGAGTATTGCAATCTTCTAATGCAAACAACCCTGCAGTCTTAGCTGCAAAAGCATCAGGTGCAGAGTTTATTCCTTACGATTACACTATTCCTTTAGTAATATTTGCAAGTTTCGGAATTTTGGCTCTTTTGATTTCCATCTATCTAAAGATTATGGACAAGAAAAAACATCTTGGATTGGAAGAACCAAATATTAAGAAATAATTTAAAGAGATTTTAAAATACATTAAAAAAGCAAGACTTGAGATTTTCGAGTCTTGCTTTTTTTTACTGATATATAAATATTTATATATATTTTAAGAAAGAAATATATAATTTTAGATATGGAAAATAGTTATAGGAATATTATTTTTTATACCTTTGCAGAGTGTTAAATATATACTATTATGAAGAAAATTTGTTCAATTTTTTTATTGTGCATTGTTTGTTTGGTTGCCAATGCTCAAAAGGTGCAATGGGGTGATTTCTTCAAGATGGAAGACCATAATAAAACTCGTTGCGATTATTTAGGAACTATAGATGATTTAGACTATTATTCTTTCGGTTATTATGTAACGGGAGGAAATTTAGGAAAATTTAATCATATAGGATTTTTTTCCATGCGAGATACAACAAATTTTATGGAATGCAAAGATTATATTTCCATTCCAAGAAATTCGTTAGTATTCACAAGCACAACAAGTAACGATTTAGCAATAGTCTATACTGAAAAGAATAAAGAGGATAAAAGCAAGACAGATGCTGTGTTAGTGCTTGTAGACAAAAATAGTTTTAAAGAAAAGACACATAGAAGCCTCTTAAGCTTTGATAAAAAAGATAGCCAATCTCATTATAGTTCTAAGGATGGCAGCAAACATTTGTTTGTAATCTATCATTGGGACAAAAAACAAAAAAGTATAGAGAGTATGACCCTGATGGTTTTTGACAAAAATTTTAATCAACTATACCAACAGGAAGTAATGAACAAAACTAATACAGAGATGTGGATTAGAGATGTTAATGTTGCAAACAATGGAAGTGCTTATATGCTTTGTACTTATTATGAAAATAAAAAGAACAAGAAAGACAAAACCGAAAGTATTTTGTTAAACTATGTTGATAAAGACTCAAAATATCAACGAATTATAGAGTGTGAAAAAGAAATAGAAAATGCTGTTGTCTCACCTTTGAAAGATGAAAAAGTATTGATTGCTTTCACTGACGGAAAAGAATTTAATTCTATAACATATTCTATAGAAGAATCTAATATAGTTGCATCTTCTTCTTTTAAAATGAAGACTTCTAACAATAAAAAAGGCAAAGGCAACGAAGAAACTCAATGGACTGTAACAGAAATGTTAGAATTGGATAATGGAAATGTTGCTTGTATAGTCAATGACATCTTTTCTGTTTGGGTAGAACCTGCTAAAACACCGGGATATTTAGTAAAGTTTGACAGAAATTTCTATGTTATTTGTCTCAATCCTATGAAAAACGAACTAATTTATACTCAACTTGTTTCACGCTCAACAAAATATCAGAACCTATTTAACACTAATAGGACAGATTATGAAAAACCTATCTTTTTTACTTACAACAATAATGTATATTCCATTTATAATACGAGCAAAAAAGACAACGATCTATCAGGAGATGTTTACAAAGAAGCATACGTTACTTTCTATGGAATGAACACAGGCAACATTGCAGGCAATTTATTGAAAATTAGTCCTGAAGGTAAGGCAGAAGTTGAGAATATAATAGTGAACAAAGAGGCAAAAGCCATAATTTCCACCACTATGACTCACGAAAAAGAAAACGGAGTGATAGTTATTGGTTCTCGTGGCAAGAAAGATTTATCTATGGGTATGTTAAACTTAAAATAAAAACAAAAAACTATGAAAAAAATTATTGTATCAGTCATTGCTATATTGTTTTTATGCAATGTACAGGCACAGTCTATTGATAAAGGTGATATTACTTGGGGTGTATCATTGGGAACAGGCGGTAATCTCTTGAATAACAAGGTGGGAGATAACGAGTTTGCCTTCAATTTCAACCTTGGAGCATATATACAGTATGCAGTCTTTGACAATATCGCACTAACTTGCAATCCACAGTATTCTCCTTTATACATTATGAATATAGATTACGATGGATTTATGCATTATGTTGATATTCCTTTAACTTTCGGTTATCAAGGAGATAGAGGTAGTATCGCTTTAGGATTACAATATTCTCTAAATGCAGGAAATAGTATAGATTTTTATAGCAAAGATAAGTTAAATTACTTATCTACTTTCTTGGAATTCAGTTATAGAGGAGGAACTATCTACAATCTTTTGTCAGACAATAGCACTTGTGTTTTTAGAATAGGCTTAGGATTGAACAGAATCAAATATGCTCCAACCATGGACATTTATAATGAATCCAGACCTGTATTTTTCCAAGTAATATATCGCTGGAATCTTAGCGAAATCTTTTCTTCTTCAAATCATAGACGAAGATAAACTGAATTACATCCAATCTGAGAGGAAAAACTTTATTGTTTTTCACTCTCAGATTTGTATTTTAAACACCCAAATTTTTTAATAATTCAGTAAAAGTATCAGTGTAGTTCCGATTTTTTAATTCTCAGCTCCTTTAAGTTATAAATTTATTTATTAGTTCTTTTATTAACAAAATATTACAATGGTAATTTGCAATAAGAATTTACTATGCAAATTTGAAATCGAAAGTAGCCATAAAACACTTATAATAAACAATTTAATAAAATTAGCAGTTATACATAGAGATTTGACTTTGTAGGTAAAAGAGTTTTATTCTGTAAATTTGTTGTAATTTTGCAAAATGAAAAGAATATTTGTTAGTGTTAGTAATGATGTCTATAATGACAATAGGGTAAAAAAGACTTGCCGTAGTTTAAACTCTTATGGTTTAGATGTTCATGTTTTATGTAAGAAATCTTTAGAATGTAATAATAGTTCAAAAACATTCTATAAAACACACCCCATAAAATTCTTTTTTAAAAGAAACTTCTTATATTATGCTGAACTTAATACAAAACTCTTTTTTAAACTAATATTTAAACGCTTTGATATATTATGGGCTAATGATTTAGACACCTTATTACCTCTTTTCATCATTAGTAAACTTAGAAATAAACCTTTGATATATGATTCTCATGAATTATTCACTCAAGTACCAGAATTAAATACTAATCCTTTTGCAAAAAAAATATGGCTTTTTATTGAAAAACACACAGTTCCTAAATTAAAATATGTTGTTACTGTATGCGATCCTATAAAAGATTATTTCAAAAAAGAGTATAACATTGAGGCAAAAGTTGTACGCAATATTCCTTTCTATGATAAAAATAATCAAACAGGTAAGCATTATCCTCTAAAAGAAAAAATAATCGTTTGGCAGGGTGCCGCCAATATAGATAGAAGCTTAGAAGATTTAGTTTTAGCAATGAAAGAAATAGATGCAAAACTAATAATCATGGGAAGAGGAGACATTATTCCTACTTTGGAACAAGAGATAAAAAACAATGACTTAGAAGACAAAGTTTTTCTTTTAGGAAGGTTATCTTTTGAAGAAATGATGGAACAAACACACAAAGCAACCATAGGATTATCTCTTGATAGACCTACAAACGAAAATTATAAAATTTCTTTACCTAATAAGATATTTGAATATATAAATGCTGCAACACCTATGCTTTGTACTCCTCTACAAGAAATAAAACGTGTGGTAGAAAAATATAATATTGGTAAATTTATTGAAAATCCCAATAGAAATAATCTTATAAACAGCATTAATCAGATATTAAACGATAATGAAGAATTGCAAAAAATGAGCAATAACTGCTTAATCGCACAAAAAGAACTCACTTGGCAAAACGAAGAAAAGGAAATCTTTAGCATCTTAGATAAGATTACTAAAAAATAAGGAGAATAATCAAACATATTCTCCTTACTATTTCAAAAGAAATTTATAAATCTCTAATTAGAAAAAAGTCTATTTATTTTTAGTCCCATCAACATCGTAAAATTTGAAGCGTTAAAACAAAAGAAATATTTTACGAGGTTGTTCTTTGTGGCTAAATCAATAGAACTCCTATCTGTTGTAAAGATTTATGCGTTATATTATCTTTTATATTTCGTCTGTACAATGAAAGCTGAGCAAATTCATTTGTTTTATAAGAATTCTTCTCAACTCCTTCTCCGAAAGTTTTAACTAAAGAATAATATTTGTTTTCTTTTAATGCAAAAGCCTCTTCTTTAGTTTTCTTATTTTCATCATTGGTTTCTATATTAGCAGGAGAACAAGTGTGTGATATATGAGAAACTACAACCTTAGTGTTTAAATTTATCTCAGGGTTGGAAACAAAGCCAAAATTATCCGTATTATTAGATAACAAGCACACAAACAACACAATAAATGTTGCAAATAATAACTTATATGACTTAAATTTCTTACTCATTGCAGGTTGCAAAGTTAGTAATATATTAACAATCAAACAAATTTTTTACAAAAAATTTTTATTTTTTATTAATTTGTAATGTATCTTCTGCACTTTTAATGATAAATATGTCTTCATTCTCTCTCTTCATCATATATTTTTCACGTCCAAATCGTTCCATTTCCTTAATACTTTTCTGAAGTTTTATAGTATTAGTACTATCTTTCTTGATTTCATTCTCATAATACACTTTTTTATCTATTAACTCGTTGCGTTGATTGTTCAGTCTTCTATATTCCAAAATACCAAAGCGAGAGAACAATATCAAATAAATAAATACTATTGTTACTATAACATACTTATTCTTCAGAAAAACAAGCACTTTTTTTAGTTTTGGATTCACTTCTTTCATATTATTCCCTTATTAAAAATTTGAGTCAATGTTTGATTATTATCCAAAAGATAAGTTTTAAGCCCAACTTTTTCTGCCCCTAATATATTCTTTGCAGTGTCATCAATAAACATTGTTGTTCCTTTATCCACTCCTGCATCTTTCACTACAAATTCAAAGCTCTCTTTATCTGGCTTTCTTAAATGTATTTCATTTGAAAAATAAACTTTATCAAAAAGTATTTCAAAAATATCATAACCCATGGCCTCAAAAAACATATCCTTGACATATTCCACATGAATCTCATTTGTGTTGGAGAAGAGAAAAATTTTGTCATATTTCTTACGAAGAGTTTTTATCAGATCTACATCTTCTTTTCTCACTCCCAAAACCATAGAATTCCAAATATTATCCAACACATCATTTTCTAAATCCTTTCCAATCAACTTTCTAACCTTATTTCTAAACATTGCTGGGGTTATAAGTCCTTTCTCAAAATCATCAACTAAAGGAATCTGTGTCTGTTGTGTGAAAAAAGATTGCATATCGTTACAATCATACTTTACAAACTCAGAAAATATCTTTTTATAATCAACATCAAGGATTACTCCCCCCATATCCAAGATCAAATTTCTTATCCCCATAATATCAAATCTATTTTTTTGCAAAAATAAAGAAAAGTTTTGATTTATAATTTTTTTGTTGTGCCATAAAAAGCAAAAACCTTTAATAACTAATGCTGAATCTCAGATAAAACTTCTGCAACCGTATAAGTTGAACCTCCGACAAAAACCATAGCATTTGTTTTTATGGCATCTTTTTGTGCTTCTTTGTATGCCTGAGCTACAGAAGAAAAAGTTTTATAATTCATTCTCTTATTTTTAAACTTATTCGCTAAAATCTCCACATCTAAACCTCTTGGAATATTAGCCTTGCAAAGAAAATAACAAGCATCTTTTGGTAACATTTCTATCTCTGTGTCTATATCTTTGTCATTAACAACACCCAAAACAAAATTAAGCTTATCTTTTTTTATACTATTAAGTTGATGAATAACATGTGTTAAACCATCTTCATTATGTCCTGTATCACAAATAGTAAAAGGATTGTCAGATAGCTTTTGCCATCTTCCTTGCAAAAGGAAGTTATGTTGAACATTTTTTATTCCATCTCTAAGATTTTTCTTGGTAATTTTATAGCCTTTCAATGTGTTAAGAACTTCAACTAATTGTATAACTCCAAGAATATTTTTCTGCTGATATTCTCCACAAAGAGGACACAACAAATCTTTCAAGAATATCTCTCCTTTTTTATAAACATCAACAACAAGATAACCATCTTTATATCGAACGTTTTTTATTGAATAGTTTTCATCAGCAAAAAATATAGGAGCATTCATTTCTTTTGCTTTACTAACAAAAACAGGCTTTGTCTCTTTTTGCGTCTGAGAAATAATTACAGGAGTATTATTTTTAATTATTCCTGCTTTCTCTGTTGCTATCTGTTCCAAAGTATTGCCTAAAAACTGCTGATGGTCAAAACTTATATTCGTTATAAGACAACAATCCGGAGAAAGAACATTAGTACTATCCAATCGTCCTCCCATTCCAACTTCTACAACAGCCGTTTCTACTCTTTTATTCTTAAAATAATTAAACGCCATAGCAACCATAAGTTCAAAGAATGAAGGTTGCACTTTTTGTAATCTTTGTCCAAAATTTTTAACAAAACTTATCACATAGTTTTTACTACACATTTTCCCATCAACGACAATTCGTTCTCTCAAATCTTTCAAATGCGGAGAAGTGTGTAGTCCTGTTTTCTTTCCACTTTCTCTTAAAATAGATGCAATAAGATGAGAAGAAGAACCTTTGCCATTTGTTCCTGCAACATGAATACTATTAAAATAATGATGAGGATTTCCTATTGAAGACAATAAATCGATGGTATTAGAAATATCAACTTTATAAGCTGCTGCTCCAATTCTATGAAATACCGGCAACTGTTTATATAGCCATTGTTGTGTATCTGAATATGTCATAACGATTATCTGTTTTTTATACTGCGAAATTACAAAAAATACATCTTACCTCAACACTTTTATCTGTTTTTATGTATTTCAATGCAGAATTTAACATTTTTCAGACTAAATAAACTCTATATTAAAAATTGTAAACAAAATTTTTATCTTTAAAATTTAATATTTTATTTAAGAAAAATATTAAACTTGGCAAAACTCTATTCTTTCATTGAAGAAACTTCTCTTACAACTTTATTTTTATTCCAATTGGAATATTAAAATCCCATCTATGTTTATTACGGAAAGTTTCAAATTCATCTTTATTTTCAAAATAATAGTTTAAACTTGGTTCTGCAAAAACATTTATTCCATAACCTAAATGAAAACTAAAGCCTAAAGAGGCTCCACTATAAAATTGACAATTAGCATTAAGATTTTCGCTTATAGTTTCATCGCTTAAATAAATCTTTGTTCTGTGATACACAGGCAATTCAGCAATACCAATAATAGAAGTGTAAAAATCTATATTTTTGTTTTCATAATAATGATATGATAATTGAGATTTAAAGCCTAAGTATTGAAGATTAAATGTTAAAAATCTTTTATTATCAGCTAAGCATTCTGTCTTTAAAAAGGTATATACAAAACCGATACCTAAAGAAAAATGTTCCCAAAATGCTTTTTCAAACATAATACTTAGACTCATCGGTTTATGATATTTCTTTTCTATATCTGAACCAACAGGATTTATAAAATCAGTAATAGAATTTTCATTATTCGTAGAGGTATAACTACTAAATTCATAATTAGCAACATCAAAAGAGAAGTTTAAACCAATCGCCCCATTATTTACTGTCTGCCTATTCTTATCATAATATAAAATGTCTTTATTAAACGGCTTTCCCGTAAGAATATCTATTTTCTCCTCTTCAAAGTATTCTCTTGTTTCTTCATCTGTTACGCTTGACAATGAAACATTTATATCTTCAGCAAGAATTTCTTCACTTTTTTCTTTCTCTTCTGTTAAATTATCATATATCTTATTGATTCTGTTTGTATTTATATTCTGTTTGTTCGTCGTTATTTCTCGTTTTAATGTCTTTGCGAAATTGTTTTCTCTTAAAATTTCATTATCATTCAAAGGTGTAGTTAAAAAAGATCTATCTAAAATAAAAATAAACAGAATTATTGAAACAATAGCAAGCGTCCAATATGAATATATCATCGATTTCAAAGTCTTTTTTGCCCGTGATAGTTGGCTTGATGATGTTTTGGGAGAAATTTCTAAGAGTTTAGCAATCTCTTCATGAGAATATCCTTCAAGAACAGCAAGTTTAAATACTTTTTTATATCCTTCCGGTAGTTTTTCTACCATATTCATCAATGTAGAATACGAGATTGTATCACTCTCTTGCTTTGTTTTGCCTTCTGTTTCCTCATTATGTTCTGCAATATCAACAGATATATTAGAGAATAATGACTTTTTGCGTAAATAATTGATACATGTATTCTTAACTATCGTACTTATCCAAGGTTCAAGTTTTGTTTTGTCTTTAAGAGTTGGTAATTTATTGATAACAACAATAAAAGCATCTTGCAATAAATCCTCTGCTATGACTTGATTATGCACATAATTAACACATATACCAAACATCTTTTTGTAGTATGTTCGGTATATGTTTTCAAAATCCTTATTATTAGTGCTATAATATTCCAATTTATTTTACATCTATTTCAAACCTATATTCCTTTCCTGCTATTTCTACATCATAATGTCCTGATGGAATATTACTTACTTTATATTTCGCATCTCTACTACAAATACAATCACACAGATTATCACCTAACTCATAGATAACTATTTTATTATTCTCAAGAGCAACATCTATTTTTAATACACTATCGCAACAATTATATATTTCATTGTAAATAGTTATATATAATTCATTACCTTTTACCAAATACTCTACCCTTTCTTGGTTTTCATTGTCTGTTGATTTTGATATATCAAAATGTTCATGACAACCTGTGTATTTAAGAACAGTTGCCGTTATCGCTCTTTCTTCATCATTGTTCTTATCTTCACAAAAGGCAAAAACAGATAAAAGAAACAATGAGATCACGACTAAAACAATAAAATTTGATTTTCTTTTCATTTTCTTTTCCTCCTTTATTTATTTTACAATTTTAATATTCAATACTTCTATATCAAATGTTTGCTGGTTATTACAATAATCACAATTATCAATTTCCTGTTCTTCTTCCTTCTTTTCCCTAACATTACCAATGACCTCAACACGCAAATTCTCTTCAGTCTTAAGCAAAGATTTTATCTTGCTTGGATTACAAACATAATAATAACTCCTATCTGTAGAAAAACAACCTGAAGCCTCATTAACTACAATCCATTGATTATTATACTTATATAAAAAAGTCGTAAAACGCAGACTTGATGATGAATTCAAACTTGTATTTCCTAAACTTCTTTTTTTCTCTACGATTTTTGTTGAGCATGAATCACAATCCCATTCCTTTTCATCTTCACAAGAAATTAAAGTGATACTTGCCAAAATCATTATTAATAACGTCAAATTTATGTATTTCATATTAGATTATTTTTAAATTCTACTATTAAGACGCAGGAATATTGAAAATACTGCATGAAATTATTAAAAATTAAGCTTTCGGGATAAAAATATCTAATCTTTAACAAAAAAAGTCTTGGTGTTTTTTCACAATTTTCAGAATAATAACAACGCGAATGAAGTAAGGAGTTTCTTACAATAGAAAAAATTCACTCGCAAAGAATATTATTCTTAATAAAAGACACAAAAAAAAGACAAATACACATTATCTATGTCCATTTGTCCTCTTTTGGTAAAAAAACTAAGAGTCAATTATTTACATTATATCTTTTTAAAATACAGATACGTGAATGTATTTTTTAGGATTCTTTTTTATATCTAAGATAAGTTCATCTAAATCTTTAGCGGCAGAGGTTACATTTCTGTAAAGTCCCTCATCTGATAACAACATACCAATATTGCCTTCACCTCTTTCTATTTTGTTCAGCATAGAATTTATACTCTCCAAAGAAGTCTTTACTTTTGCAAGAGTAGAGCCTATATTTTGTTTTTCTATGTCTGAAGAAATGTTGTCAAAACAACTTATTATATTGGTAATTGCCTGATTATTATTCACTAAATTGCGTGTTATACTCTCAACATTTGAAACTATTCTATCCAATTTGTCTTTATCCTTTGCAACAAGATTATCTACATTCATAGCAACACTATTCAAACGTTGAGAAATTTGATTTATATTTGTCAAAGTTAATTGAATATTCTGTTTTGCTTGTTCATCTATTGTACGATTTAGGGTATTTGTGAGAGTATCAATACGTTTAAGAACAGAAGAAAGCGTTTCTCCAATAGGAGAGATTTCATCGGTCAAGCCTTTTTCTATTCCTCCTTGCATAGTATCTTTCGTTTGTAACAAAGCAGTAGATTTACCTAAATCTATTCTAAGTGCTTGACCACTCATAAGTCCTGTAGAAAACATAGTTAAACGACTATCCTTAGGAATTTCAATTTTTTTATCAATAGATAATTCCACAAGAAATTTATCATTTTTCCTTGTCATAGGAGAAATCTTTACGACATAACCAACTTTCATGCCATTAACATAAACATAAGAACTTTCGTGCATACCTGTTACATCGTCATAAATAGCATAATATGTTTTTTGACCAGAAAAGAGAGTTTTACCTTTTAGAAAGTTTATTCCTATAATAAGAACGATAAAAGTCACTAATACTGTTATTCCTATTTGATATTCGTTTCTAAGTTTCATTACTTTCGCATGTTTGTTTAATTACCTATTTATTTTGATTTGAAAGTCGTTTTGCTTCCACCATAGACACTCTTTTACCATTATAGAAAGCAACGATAAAAGCGTCAGTATATTTTTCTTTTACCTTCTTTTGATAAGTCAGTGCCTCCTTATCAGTAGCAAAAATACCTGCTGTATATTTCCATGCACCTTTTTCACAGTAAGAAAAAACATCATCTAAGCCTTGCAGACGACTATCGTTGTTTTTTAATTGAGTTGGAGAAGATAAGAATTGGACTCTATAAACGAGGTCTGTGCCTTCGTTCTTCTTTTGTTCTGCAAGTTCCTCCTGTTTATCTTTCTTTAATTTCTCTTCTCGCAACTTCTTTTGTTCTGCGAGCTTTTTCTGTTCTTCTGCTCTTTGTTTTTGAGCCAATAATTCATTTTGCTTTCTAATCTCTTCTTTCTCCTTAACATCTTTTGGCACAAGTTCATCTACAGATGGTATTCTATCTGAAAGGTTATCTACTTTGTTTCTATATTCACATATCGCTCTAAATATACAAGAAGCAATTACCCATTGCCCATATTCACTTCCTATATATTCTTCCTCTTTTGGATTAGAAATAAAGCCTATCTCAGTAAGAACTGCAGGCATTGCTGCTTTCCATAAAACAACAAAGTTTGCTTGATGAACCCCACGAGATTTCATTGGAACGTGTTTAGAATATTGTGCTTGAATCTTTGCGGCAAAATCAAGAGAATTTTGCAAATAGGCATTTTGATATAAAGATAAAAGAATATCTCCCTCTGGTGAATTAAGATCAAAACCTTGATAATTTTCAGCAGAACCTTTTTCTGTTAAAATTTCTGCATTTTCCTTTTTTGCAACTTCTAAATTACTTTCAGTCTTACCTAATCCCATCGCGTAGGTTTCTGTTCCTGCCGCATTTTTATTTGTTGCAGAATTACAATGTATAGAAAGAAATAAATCAGCATTTATTTTGTTGGCAACGGACGAACGTTTGTATAAATCTATATCTTGATCTATAACTCTTGTATAATAAACTTTTACAGTCTTAAGATTTTCATTAATAAGTTTTCCAAGTTTGATAGCAACAGCCAAAGTAACATCTTTTTCTTTATACTTACTACCTATAGCACCTGGCTTATTTCCCCCATGTCCTGCATCAATAACCACTTTATCAAAGATATTTTTACCTTTTTCTTGCTGTGCAAAACAAAGGAAACAAGATACGACCAGAATCAAAAAACAAAAAATACAGTATTTGAAAGTATCTTCCTTCATTTATTTTTTCGTAAATTATAAAAAAACCTTACTTTTGCAAATTAATTGGCAAAATTAGTGTTTTTAATTGAATTGGCAACTTGAAAAAACGAAAATGTATAAATATTTGTTTTGCAATTCTCTTGTTTCTTGCAGATATAACAATAAATAATGCAAGATGTGAGAATGGTGTATTCGTTGCTAATATTAACACCCAAACATTTGATTCTGTTAATCTAAGAAACAACGATAGTATTGCTTTAGACTCTATTGAAAAACCTAAAAAAAGTAAAAATGCAATAAAAGATAGAGTTGTTTATACCGCAAGCGATTCTATCAGTTTTGACTTAGATTCTTCAAGAGTTTTTTTATACAACAACGCTAACGTAAAACAAAAAAAAATAGATCTGTCTTCAGGTTTTATAACTATAAATTTTGATTCATCTTCTCTGCAAGCTGAACCAATAAAAGACACTTTGGGCAATAATACCCAATATCCTATATTTAAAGACGGCGAAGATGAATATAAAAGTAGAGAGTTAAGATATAATTTTGACTCTGAAAAAGGACTTATCTTCCATATGTTCACCAAAGAACAAGAGGGCTATCTACATGGTGAGAAAATAAAGAAAATAAACGATAGCACTATGTATGTTTCTCAAGGAATGTTCACAACTTGCGATAATGAAGAAGACCCACACTTTGGAATCAATTTTAATCGTGCTGAAATAAAAGTGCAAGATAAAATAGTTACAGGTGTTACCTGGCTTTCTATCGCTGATATTCCTATGCCTTTGGCCTTGCCTTTTGGATATTTCCCTATAACTAACGAAAGAAAGTCCGGTCTTTTAATGCCTACTTATGGACATGCTTCTAACAGAGGTTATTATCTAAGAAATATGGGTTGGTATTTTGCTTTCAATGATTATATCGACCTTGCTACAAGAGGAGACATTTATACTAATCTTTCGTATGCAATAGATTTGCAGTCAAATTACGTAAAACGTTATCGTTATAATGGCAAAATCCTTCTACGTTTTGAAGAAAATCACTCAGGAATAAAAAACACTTCCTCTTGGGCTTCTCAACGAGATTTTAAACTTCAATGGACACATACACAAGATGCAAAAGCCCATCCTTATAGAACATTTTCCGCTAACGTAAATTTGGTTAGTAGTAAATATAATCAATATACTACTTCTCTAAACGACTATTTGACAAATACAACAACGTCTTCTATTGCATTTTCTACACGTTTTGGTAGCAATTGGAGTTTTTCTGCCAATTTAGGTGAGAGTTACAATGCAAACACAAAGTATATTAGTTTAGATTTGCCATCTATCGCTCTGTCTTCCTCACAATTTCACCCTTTCAAGCGCAAAAAAACAAAAGGAAAGACTCGTTGGTATGAGGAAATAACTATTGCTTATCGTATGAACCTTATCAATCAAATACAGACTTACGATTCTTTGTTATTCAAGGACGATTGGTATAACAAAATGAACAATGGTATAAAACATTATATACCTATCACGCATAGTGCTAAAGTATTTAAATATCTAAATTGGACTAATTCTATAAACTACAACGCTCGTTGGTACTTAAAATCAGTTCACAAATCCTACAACTCAACAACAGACCTTATAGACAAAGATACTATTTACGGATTCATTACAAACAGAGACGTATCTTTCTCTTCCGGACTTAATACACGAATATATGGAATGTTCTCCTTTAAGAAAGGATATCTAAAAGCTATTCGTCATGTCTTCAATCCTGTTTTATCTTTCAATTTCACGCCAGATTTCTCTAATCCTTCACTTGGTTTCTATGATTTTTATGTAGATAAGAAGGGAAACAAAGTATATTATTCTAAAACAGAGAATGGTGTTTATGGTTCTCCTCCAAGTGGAAAATCAGGCGTTGTTTCCTTAGCCTTAAATAACTCTTTGGAGATAAAAGTAAAAGATAATAACGATACCATATCAGGAACTCGCAAGCTAAAAATTCTTGAAAACCTTTCACTTTCTACTGGCTATGATTTAGCAAAAGATTCTTGTAATTGGCAACCTCTTCGTTTAAATGCTCGTACTACTCTTTTTGAACGAATAGTTGTAAATTATTCTGCATCTTATACTCCATACGTTTTAGATAGCAATAATCGTATAACAAAAGACTTTCTTTGGGATAAAAAACATAAACTTTTCCAAAAACAATCTGCTCAATGGACTTTATCTCTTTCTTGGCACTTAAACAAAAAAGCAAAAACAGGCAACGATTTAAAGGATAATGTTTCTCCAACAGAGTTAGCTTACTCTCCTTTCATCAACAATAATGAAATACTTCCAGATGTTGTTGATTTCTCTATACCTTGGGATTTTACTATTTCAGCTCACTACTCCAGACTTTCTTCTTTCATCGTAGCTTTAGCTGGATATGAAACAACAGAAGCTGCGACTCTTTCCGTAACAGGCACAATCAACGCAACAGATAAATGGAAAATAGGATTCAATACTGGTTATGATTTCATAAATAAAGATTACACTTACACAAGTTTAGATTTCTATAGAGATTTACATTGCTGGGAATTGCGAATGAATTGGATCCCTTTTGGACCTCGTCAAGGTTGGAACTTTGGAATTTCAGTAAAAGCAAGTATGTTGCAAGATTTGAAATATGAAAAACGTAATGATTTTAGAAACCGTTTAACTTATTAATTGATGAAAACAAAGGCTGTACTTTTTGATTTAGACGGAGTGGTATTTGATACAGAACACAATTACTCAAAGTTTTGGACTACAATAGGGAATACTTACTTTCCTAAGGACAAAGACTTTGCTGCTATTATTAAAGGACATTCTCTTACAGATATACTTCAGGAATATTTTTCCGATTACAAAAATGACTGGCAGAAGATAGAAAACGCTCTTTATAAAATGGAAGAAAACATGATTTTCCCTTATATTGATGGAGTTGAAAAGTTTATTACTGATTTACAAAATGCAGGTATTAAAACTTGTCTTGTTACTTCTTCTGATGAAATAAAAATGAAAACAGTCCTAACTTCTCGTCCTGAAATAAAGAAATACTTTCCTCTTATGGTGATTGCAACAGATGTGGAACACGCAAAGCCAGCACCAGACTGCTATCTTCTTGGAGCAAAAAAATGTGGAGTATTACCGGAAGAATGTGTTGTTTTTGAAGATAGTTTTGCAGGGATTCAGGCTGGAAAATCTGCCGGCATGAAAGTCATTGCTCTTTCCACTACTAACACAAAAGAATCTTTGCTTGATAAGACAGAGAAAATAATTCCTAATTTCAAGAATATAGACATTTCAATTATTGATAGATGAAACTGAATATAAAAGAAAAATATAAACAATATAGAACTTGGCAAAAAAAACCTTATGTTGTTGCTCCTATTTCAAATGAACAACACATTTGTAAAACTTGTCAAACAGAATACATAGGAAATTTTTGTCCTCGTTGTTCTCAATCTTCATCTGTCAATAAATTTACTTTTAAGAATATGTTCTTTTCTTTCTTAAATGTATGGGGATTTGGCAACAGAAGTTTCTTTCGCACCTTAAAAGATTTGATTTTCCGTCCCGGCTATTTGATACGAGATTATCTTTCAGGCATGCGTATGGCTTACTTTCCACCTTTTAAGTTGTTTTTTGTGCTTATATCTATTTCTGTGTTGATTTCTCAAGGAATGAACATAAAAGGAGAACGCTCTAAATTATTTTCTAATCAAGAGAATATTGAAAAAGAAACTGTTAAATCTGATGATAAGGTTGATTTAGTAGTAAATAAATTCAGTGATATTATATCTACGACAGAAAGGGTAAATCCAACTGTCATATCATTAGTTAATGTTATATGTTGCTCTTGGATATTTTTTCTGTTCTTTAGAAAGAGAAAAAATTTAAATAAAATGGGATTTGCAGAATTCTTTATCTCTATGATATTTATTTCCAATGTGATTTTTATTTTTTCTATCGTACAGGATTTCTTTTGTATTAAATACGAAATAGTTTCGCTTTGTATATTGCTTTTCCCTCCTTTTATTTCATTAAAACAACTTAGTAGCTACAATTGGACAAAAACAATATTTAGATATATTCTTTCCATAATATGTATATTAATATTCTACACTACTATAATTCTTTCAGCAATAGTGGCAATATACTTTTCTTTCTTATAAAAAATAACACAAAACATAACAGATGAAAAAAGTTAAAGCAAAGAAGTTCTTGGGGCAACACTTTTTGATTAATGAAGGTGTCGCAAAAGATATTGTTTCTTCTCTTCAACACAAGGACAATATTTTAGAAGTTGGTGCGGGAATGGGGGTGCTTACTAAATATATAATAGAAGAAAACACTGATAATTTCTTTGTCATTGAAATTGATAAAGAGTCTGTTGCTTATCTTAACGAGAACTATCCTTGCATAAAAAACAATATCATAGAAGGAGATTTCTTAAAGTATGATTTAAACACGCTTTTCAACTATCAAAACTTCTCTCTGATTGGCAATTTTCCTTATAACATATCCAACTTAATACTTTTCAAAGTCTTTGAACATAAAAACATAATTCAAGAAGTTGTTGGTATGTTTCAAAAAGAAGTTGCTGACAGAATAGTTGCTATTGAAGGAAGTAAGACATACGGTATTCTTTCTGTTTTTCTTTCTGTTTTCTATAACAAAGAGTACCTTTTTACTGTACCAAATACAGATTTTGACCCAATGCCTAAGGTTCAATCTGCAGTTATAAGACTTACGAGAAACAATATTACAAATTTAGATTGTGATGAAAGACAATTTATTCTAACCGTCAAAACTGCATTTAACCAAAGGAGGAAAATGCTTAGACAAAGTTTGAAAGCGTTGAATAAGAGTTTAGAAAATGTTCCTGCAGATATGCTTACCAAAAGAGCAGAACAGCTTTCTCCTCAAGATTTCATAAACCTTACAAAATATATATACGATGTTTAATCTAGGATTCTTTATTCAAGCAATAGCATTAGGCATTGCTTTAGCTATGGACTGTTTTACAGTTAGTATTACTTGCGGTTTACAAAAGAGTATGTCTAAATCAAGAACCTTACTTTTGGCTTTTTGTTTTGCATTCTTTCAAGCCTTTATGCCACTTTTAGGTTCTGTACTTACCTCATTTTTTTATTCTTTCATAGAAACAATATCTGCATGGATTTCTTTCTCTTTGCTATTCATTATGGGAATAAAGATGTTTTTAGACGGCAAGAATTTTAGATTAAGAGATAAAGTTTTTGATGTTTCTTCTTTTAGAGTTATCATTCTTTTAAGTATTGCAACAAGTATAGATGCTTTAGTTATAGGAATAAGTTTTTCGGGTATGAATTGGGTTGTTGGACAACAGTTGATGTCTATCTTCATTATTTTCTTAGTAACTTTAATTTTATCTTTATTAGGTGTTAAAATGGGAGAAAGAATAAACTTTGTCAAACCACGTTTTGCTCTTATTTTAGGAGGATTTATTCTTATTCTTATAGGAGTGAAAACAATCCTACAACACTATCTACAAGCATAAAGGCTCAATTTAGTTTTCCCAAAATAAGTCAAACTATGCCTTACAAAAAAATAGGTCAAATTAAAAAATGACCTATTTTTTAAATTTAATTTCTATTTTTATTCATCAATACTATTTATTCTTAAGTAATCCTATCATATTATCTAAGATAGGCATTAAAAACAACATATCTTTTGATGAAATATCCTTATCTGTAAAATACTTTGCTACACATTGAGGTACTTCTTTTGCTTGTTCTTCCAAATCTTTTCCCTTTTTTGTTAGGGAAATTATCGTTTGACGAGTATCTTTTTTGCCTTTTGTCCTCCTTATAAGTTCATCTTTTTCCATTCGTTGTAAAAGAGGAGTAACTGTATTGCTCTCAAGTACCAACCTTTTAGAAATATCGCTAACAGAAACAGAATCTTTTTCCCATAACATCATCATAACAAGATACTGAGGATATGTAATATGTAACCTATTCAAAAAAGGTCTATAACATTGAACGACCAACCTTGATACTGTATAAAGTCTAAAGCAAAGCTGTGAATCTAAGTTTAATTCTTTGTAAGGCATAATCACAATTCGGCTACCTAATTCAACTTCATTATTCTTTGCAGTTCCAAATTCTCATACCCCTCTGGACAATGTGTAGATAAATAAACTGTAGGATTTTCTTTGATGAATTGTCTTACATTATCAAGAGTTTGACGAGCTTGTTCTTTGTTTTCAAACACAATAGATAGTTTATTCGCTTTAAGAGCAGCATCGCAATAGGTTACATCGCCATGAAACATATAGAACTTATTTTCGTTTTCTGCTATTACTATACTATTGCCCAATGTATGCCCTTTTGCTTCTATAAAATAAATTCCATCTGCTATTTTTTGACTTTTAGGAAAATTATGATAAGCTCCATCAGAATAAGATGCAATAATAATATTATCACCTTCAAGTTTCATTGCCTCAGCATCTTCTTTTGAAATATAGATTTTTGCATTTGGAAAATGTTTTATCGCTCCAGAGTGATCAGGATGCTTGTGGGTTATAAGTATTTTGCTTACTTGTTCAGGTTTATAGCCTGTTTGTAGAAACGCATCCATATAATCTGCAACCTTTTCTCCCATATATAATGGTGAACCTAATTTTTTTGGTGGCACAGGAGAATTATAATCAAATCCTGTATCAACTAAAATAACTTCCTTTCCCGTATCTATTAGAAAATTCTGCAAAGACGAACGATAAATTATTTGTTCATCAAACTTTTCTTTACCTTCTTCTCCACCAAATGCAAATGCTTGATTCATAAAACCATTATCAAACATTTTTATAGCCATTATTTTCATTTTAATACAAAGTTTTAGTTAATATTTCATTACCATAAAAAGAAAACGTAGAAACAGATATATAAATACCTACTGTTCCTACGTTAAACTTTTCTTTCTACATTTGCTTGATTAACCAATTTTGATAACCAATCTTTTCTATTAAGTCTAATTGTTGTTCACTCCAATACATATCCTCTTCTTCATCTTTTAGATATTCTTTCATAATATCATAAGTAGTAATGTCTTCACAAATAGATGCCATACATTTTCTTAGTAAGTCTATTCCATTTATAGATATTTGCAACTCACTCTTAATATATTCACAAGGTTCATTGATCATCTTTACTTCTTGTCTTGGTTCTAACTTAATTTCGCCTCCAAGGTCAAGAATGCGGTCTATGAATTTATCAACCCAACCCATTTCTTCTTCATAATGTCCAATATATTTTTCTCCTAATTTTTCAAAACCTAAAGAAGAAAATATTTTTCCTTGAAGTTTATGTGCTAATGCTTGATTTGATAAATTTGTTACAAAAAATTGTAACGATTCAATTGTTTTTTGTTTTTCCATGTTCTTAATACATTTTATAAATTTATAAATAAATTAAATTTAAAGCATTACAACGATAAGTCGTTTGCGATACAAAATTAATAAAATATATTTATTTCGCAAGCGATTTAAATATATTTTTTTATTAATTTCTGATTGTACCTTCATAAATTTCTTATTTACAACATTATACCAAAATAAATCTAAAATAATTCTAATTATCGTTTTTTATGTAAGAAAAAATCGTTCACAATTTTGAATATTTTGAATGGACTTTTCACGTAAGTACATTTAATTTAAGCTATTACAAATTTCATTTTAATTACTGTATAAAAACATCAAAACTTGATAAAAAAAGAGTTGATTTTCTTTTCACAGATGTTGATTTTCTTTTCACAGAAGTTGATTTTGTTTGCTCAAAAGTTGATCTTTTTTTTATTAATATAAAACCCTAAAATACAAATAGTTCTATAAACAAAATTTTACCCTATTAGGAGAGCCAATACTTAGCTTGTGAAAAATTTCAGATGAAATAAAAACATCTTAACTTTATATTAACTAAGCATAATAGTTAGTATTTTCTCCTCATTATGAAAAAATTCTTGTAAAAGTTCGTGTATTTAATTTTTATTTACTATTTTTGCACTTTGATAATAAGAAATTAAAGAGGAACAATTATGGAATACTTAAAGATTTTAGTTTTTGCAGTGTTTGTTAGCAATGTTGTGCTTAGCCAATTCTTGGGAATTTGTCCTTTCCTTGGCGTTTCCAACAAAGTAAGCACTGCCACAGGTATGGGTTTAGCTGTTGTTTTCGTTATGACTTTGGCTACTTTGGTTACTTACCCAATTCAATACTATCTACTTGTACCTTTGCACTTAGAATTTTTGCAAACGATAATGTTTATTCTCGTTATTGCTGCCTTAGTGCAGATGGTTGAGATTGTATTAAAGAAAATTAGTCCTGCTTTATATCAGTCTTTAGGTGTTTTCTTACCTCTTATAACAACAAACTGTGCTGTGTTAGGTGTAGCTATCGTTGTTATACAAAAAGAATTTGCTTTACTTCCTGGTCTTATGTATAGTTTCTCTATGGCTATAGGCTTTACACTTGCTCTTGTTTTGTTTGCAGGTATAAGAGAACACTTAGACCTTATGGAAATGCCAAAAGGTATGAAAGGGGCTCCTATCTCTCTCATAGCAGCAGGTATTCTTGCTATGGCATTTATGGGTTTTGCTGGATTAGTTAAATTATAAGAAAAGCAACAACATTTTCAATTATTATTTTTAAAATTAGTTGTTTAGCGACCTAAAAGGCAAGGCGTTTATTTGAGTTTATGAATTTATTAAGATAAATAAGAGACCTAATCTTTACTTGTGTTTAAGTGGAGATTAGGTTTTGCTTTTAAACAATAGACAATGAAGAAAGTTTGTCCTAAATGCAAAAAAGAATTTGAATGTAAGCACAACCGAGATTGCTTTTGTATGAAATATACTCTTTCAAAAGAGAGTTTGGAAAAACTGAAAAAAGACTTTGATAATTGTCTTTGTGAAGATTGTTTAAAAGAATACGCTTTAAAAGACAAACCTATGACACAAAAACCTTTAATTTTCATTACTAATGATGATGGATATCTTTCTAATGGTATAAAAGTTTTAGAAGATATATTAAGACCTATGGGCAAAGTTGTTGTCGTTGCTCCTGCAAAAGAGATGTCTGGTCAAAGCCATTCTATTACTGTAGGCAAACCATTAAAACTCTCCTGCATAACCAAAGAAGAAGATTTTGAAGAATACTCTTTGGAAGGTACGCCTGTTGATTGTGTTAAGATGGCTTTTGATAAGGTATTAACAAGAAAGCCTGATTTTCTTTTTGCAGGAATAAACCATGGTTCAAATGTAAGCATTAACACTATATATTCAGGTACTATGGCTGCAGTTATGGAAGGCTGTTCTGAACAAGTGGCAAGTGTAGGTTTTTCTCTTTGTGATGATGATAAACATGGTGATCTTTCTTTCTGCATTCCTTTTGTAAAACAGATAGCAGAGAAAGTTATTAAACATTCTTTACCTATAGACGTCTGTCTTAATGTTAATTTTCCTGTAGGAGAAATAAAAGGAATAAAGGTGGGACATCAAGCTAAAGGTTATTGGTCTGAAGATTTTACTATGTCTGAACAAGAAGACGGAAAAAGAATCTTTTGGCTTGGAGGAGAATATCATTGTTTAGATAAATCAGAACAAGCAGATTGGAATATAATTCATAGCAACTACGCTTCAGTTGTTCCTATGCAAGTAGATTTTACTGCTTACAAATTGATGAAAGAAATAAAAGAAAGATTTGAGATTTAAAAACTAATAACATGAAAAAAATAATCTTAATTATTATGGTTTTAGCAAATATAGTTTTCAATAACATTATGGCACAGAAAACAAACAACGAAGAATTTAAATATATATTAGATGAATTTGCAGATTGTAAGGTTATGCGTTATCGCCTGCCAGATTGGGATAGCCTTTCTTTACAACAAAAACAATATATTTATTGTTTATCAGAGGCTGCTCTTTGGGGAAGAGATATTTATTTTGACCAAAACTATAAATACAATTTGCAAATCCGCAAAGCTCTTGAATATGTACTAACTAATTATAAAGGCAACAAAACAAGTGAAGACTATAAAGCCTTTGAAGTTTATGCTAAACGTTTCTTCTTCTCTAATGGCTTACATCATCATTATGGAGAAAAGAAATTCTTCCCTGAATGTAAGAAAGAATACTTCGCTTCTCTGCTTAAAGGATATAAGAACGCAGATTTTATCGTTGAGCAAATATATAATGAAAACATAGCTCCTATCCGTAGAGATAATGCAACAGATAAAGATATTGTAAAAACATCTGCAGTAAATTTCTATGAAAACATAACAAGACAAGAAGCAGAAAACTATTACAATAGTATTGAGATAGATACCGTTCGTCCTGTTTCTTTGGGTATAAACTCAAAACTTGTGAAAGAAAATGGACAAATCAAAGAAATTATTTGGAAACGAGGTGGAGAATATTCTTTTTATATAGAAAAGATAATATATTGGTTAGAAAAAGCTCTTACTTTTACAGAAAACGATGTTCAAAAACAATATACTAATAAACTTATTGAGTTTTACAAAAGTGGAGATTTGAAAACATGGGACGAATATAACATCCTTTGGTCACAAGATACTAAAAGCGTTTGCGACTATATCAACGGATTTATTGAAACCTATAATGATCCTTTAGGAATGAAAGGAACTTGGGAGGCTTTAGTTAATTACAAAGACTTAAACGCAACAAAACGTACTTTGACTATTTGCAACAATGCTCAATGGTTTGAAGACAACTCTCCTGTAAAGCCCGAATACAAAAAGAAAAAAGTAACAGGTGTTAGTGCTAAGGTTATCAATGCTGCGATGCTCTCTGGTGATTGCTACCCTACTCCTCCTATTGGTATAAACTTACCAAACGCAGATTGGATTAGAAAAGAATATGGCTCAAAGAGTGTTACTATTGCTAATCTTAGTGATGCTTATTTCTTCGCTTCTATGGAAAGTCCCAAGAGTGCTTTAAAAGAGTTTGCTTTCTCTGAAAAAGAAATAGAGATGGAAAAGCAGCATGGACAACTTTCCGACAATCTTCATACAGATATGCACGAATGTTTAGGACATGCTTCTGGCCAACTCCTTGATACAACTCCTGCAAACGCACTAAAAGAATATTCTTCCGCATTAGAAGAAGCAAGAGCTGACCTTTTTGCCTTGTATTACTTGATGGACGAAAAAATGATTGAACTTGGTCTTATACCTTCTTTGGAAACAGGAATGGCACAATATGATTCTTATATCCGCAACGGTCTTCTTGTCCAGTTAGCTCGTATCCCATTGGGAGAAAAAGTTACAGAAGCACACATGCAAGATAGAAAACTAATCTCTGAATACGCTCTTCAAAATGGTAATGGTTGTATTGAAAAAAGAATAAAAGATGGCAAGACCTACTTTGTTGTTACCGACTACAAACAACTAAGAAAAACTTTTGGAGGATTGCTTTATATCATACAAGATATTAAATCCAGAGGAGATTACCAAGCAGGTAAAAACTTGGTAGAGAAATATGGAGTAAATATAGATTATAATCTACATAAAGAAGTTTTAGAACGATATAACAACTTAGGAATTAAACCATATGGAGGCTTTGTTAATCCTATCTTAAAAGAGAAAAAAGATAGTAAAGGAAAAGTAATAGATATAGTTGTTTCTTATCCTAAAACATTTATTGAGCAAGAGCTATTCTATGGCAAAACATATTCTGATAAGTAATGGATTCTACTTATATTAAAGGCCGTTTAGGAGAAAATACTGCTTGTTCTTTTTTAGAAGATAAGGGTTATATAATCTTAGCAAGAAATTTTGTCTACAAAGGTTATGAAGTGGATATTATTGCTCAAGATAAGAATGAAATAGTTTTTATTGAAGTAAAACAACGAGAAACCAATGCTTTTGGAGAACCTTATTTAGCAGTCAATCTTCAAAAACAAAAGAAGATTATTAGGGTCGCTGACTATTATCTTCGCAAATTTAATATAGATTTTGAAGCAAGATTTGATATCATCTCTATTACTCTAAATAACACATCACCTAAAATAGAACATATACCAAATGCCTTTGCTCCAAGCCTTCTTTAAAAGAAAAAATGGCTTGAATATATAAAAGATAACATCGTTTTCGTAATCAAAAATGTCGTTTTATGAAAAAGAAAACAAGAACAAATAATGAAGCAAAGCTTTTTTATGGAAGTTTTTGTAAAAAATATTAATTATTTGTAGTATATCATTATATTTTTGTATTTTTGCAACTTAAAATTATTAAATTTTTTAGGTATGATAGGAGTTAATAAAGTTATTTTAATTGGAAATTTGGGAAAAGACCCTGAAATTGTTATGTTTGATAATGTTAAGAAGGCTTCATTCCCTCTTGCAACTACAGAACAATACAAAAACCATGAAGGAATAAAAATAGACGAAACAGAATGGCACAACATAGTTTGTTGGCGAGGTCTTGCTGATGTTGCAGATAAGTTTCTGAGAAAAAGTATGCAAGTTTATATTGAAGGAAAACTAAAATCACGTCAATGGGAAGACCGAGAAGGAAACAAAAGACGTACTGTTGAGGTGGTAGCAGAAAACTTTAAAATTCTTACAAAGAATTATTCAAATCAAAACTCTAACTACATAAACAATCAAAACAACAATAGTAGTAATGATAGTTTAGATGATTTTTCTTCAAACGACTTCTCTATAGACACCGACAATTCATTGTCAAGTATTGCTAATGATGATTTGAAGTTTAACATGAATAGAGATTTACCTTTTTAATCAGAAAGAAATAAATAAAATAAGATAAAGATGAAAAAAGCATTATTATTGACGCTTACAGTCCTTACTTTAGCTGTAACCGGTGTAAAAGCGCAACAATCTTTTGGACAAAGTTATCTGAAAGTATCTTTTACTCAACCAATGGGAGAGTATAAGGATTATTATAACGCTGGTTTTGGCATAGAAACAGGAAGAATTTTTCCTCTGTTTATTATTGACCCAGAATATAATCTAACTTCAGGTTTAGATCTTACTTTCCTTTACACCTCTTTTAACTTTGGCAAGGAACATCCTTATGGAAACTATCCTCTTTTAGTTAATCCAGCAACAGGAACAATAATAACTACACCTTTACAAACAGAAGGTGGTTTGTTATGGAACTTAGGCGTAAAATTAGGACCTATGGTTTCTTTGGAATTAGTTAAAGATCTTACTGTTGATTTTTCTTTCCAATATGTTCCTACTGTTGTATTCTCATTCAGAAAAGGACCAAAAGAGGAATCTGTTACTGTTGCTAATGCAGACATAGAAATGAAATCTGCTGCTTCTGTTTCTTTTGCACACAGATTTAGTTTTAAAGGAAGTCTACGTTATCAACATTTTGTTTTTGGCTTAGAATATTTATTTGGAAGTACTTCCCTACACTATGGAAGTCCAATAATACCAAATTGGCAAAAAGGAGTCACTGGTTCTTACAGCGGAAAGAAAGAAAAAGATATGGGATTAGGAACTCTTGCTTTAAGTTTAGGTTTAACATTTTAAAAGAAACATAAAACAAAATAAAGCGACATTTTATAAAATGTCGCTTTATTTTATTATATCTCTATTGAAGAAACAGGATGAACCTTTCTTTTATTCTCTGGAGGAAGGGTCATATAATCTCTGTACTCATACTTCAGAAAAGCATCATAATCTTTTATACCATAAAAACGTCTGCCTTCAAAATCATACAGTGTTCTCTCTTTAAACCAACACTTTGGCATACCATACCTTTCTTTTAAAGGACTTTTAAAATAGAACTTACCCAAAGAAGGGAATAACAAACAAGTAACCTTATTAGAAGAAGAGTTTCTACTCTTTCTGTGTAATACTTTCTGACATTTTAATACAAAAGACATTGGTATCTTATTGATCAAAGAAAACCAAAGACGTTTGAAACCTTGTTTTTGTACTTTACCGACTTCACTCCACGCAATTTTTCTAAGACAATAGCAATAAAAGTCTTGTAACATCTGCATAGGTAAGGATTTCGGAATATCATCTAAAGGGAATATATCAATAAAAACACCATTAGCACATTTTAGATGTTCTTGATAAAGACGTACGAACTTAGTTCCTGTACGTCTTAATTTGCCATAACCCCAACGATAGTATTTGTCAGTATCACTATCTTGAAAAAAGCAGATATTAGGGTTTAGTTCTGAAGCAACCTTTTTGAATTTCTCATAATCTTCCCTTAACATCGCTATATCTGCATCGTCGTCCCAAGGAATATAACCTTTGTGTCTTACTGCGCCAAGCAAAGTACCACCATAAAGGACATAAGAAATACCGTGTTGTTCGCAAACTCTATGCAGTTCTTCTATCATTTCTACTTGCAAGAGTTGTATCTTTCGCAATTCTTCGTTGGTTAGTTGTCTTTGTTTCATCATTCAAAAAAGATTCTTCTGCAAAATTAATACTTTTTAATATTATACAGTATAGACAAAGTTTAAAAACATTATCAAAAAAGAGAAGAAACAATTTTTTTTGAAAAACATTTTGTCATTAAAATAAAAGGTTGTAAATTTGCAAACTCAAAATTAAGGGGTAATAAAAAAGACGAGAAGTCTAAAGTAAGATAATAATAAAAAAACAAGTAATACAATGTCAAGAATTTGTGAAATTACAGGAAGAGGTGCATTAAACGGAAATCACGTTTCTCACTCAAACATAAAGACTAAGAGAAGATTTTATCCTAATCTTCAAACAAAGAAGTTTTATATTCCTGAAGAAGATGCTTGGGTAACTCTTAAGGTTAGTGCTAAAGGTATGAGAATGATAAACAAGAAAGGTATTATCTCTTGTTTAAATAATGCATTAGAAAAAGGATACATTAAATACTAATACATCTTTTTTCAAAACTTATAGAAACTGCCTGAGGCTATACTTGTGGCAGTTTTCTTGTTATATATATAATAAGGTATATGAAAGAGTATGTTTTTGATTTCATTCATAGAGTAAAATACTATGAAACTGACAAAATGGGTTATGTGCATAACAGCAATTATTTTCGTTTCTTTGAGATAGGAAGAGAGGAAACAATGAGAAATATTGGCATCAGTTATGACGAAATGGAAAAAAGAGGAGTAATGATGCCTCTTATTGAACAATACGCTCATTATCATACTCCTGCCGTTTATGATGATAACATTATAATAAGGACATACATAAAAGAAATACCAACCGTGAAGATACATTTTGAGTACAAAGTACTAAGAAAACAAGATGGGAAAGAAATTCTTTTGTGTGAAGGTTGGAATAAACTGTGTTTTGTTGATGATAAAACAAGAAAACCTATGCGTTGTCCTGTATGGTTGCAAGAAAAATTAGAAAAAGTTTTGTCAGAATAAGAAAAATATCTAATTTTGCAAACTCATTAAATAAACTTATTTTATTAACATTAAAAAAAGAAAGAGGTATTAATTATGATTATTGTCCCTATTAAAGAAGGCGAGAACATTGAAAGAGCTTTAAAAAAACTAAAAAGAAAATTCGAAAAAACTGGAGTTGTAAGAGAATTACGCTCAAGAAAGCAATTTACTAAACCATCTGTAATTGCAAGAGAAAAGAAACTTAAAGCTATATATGTTCAGCACCTTAGACAAATGGAAATGGATAAATAGTCATTAAGATTACACAGAGGAGAAGACAAAACACTTCTTCTCAAACAAAAGAAACTTACAGGTCATTTTAGGATTTGTAAGTTTTTTTTTGTAATTTTGCTATTGAAATGAGAATACAAGAATTTTTGACATATTTAGAAAGACAAAAAAACTTCTCCAAGCATACCATAAAAGCATATTCTATAGATTTGCTTCAGTTTGAACAAGAACTTGCAAGAATATGTGAAGGAGATTCTTCGGACGAAAACATAAAGACAAATATCGTTAGAGTTTGGATAATGGATTTGTCGGAGAAAGGAGTATCAAACCGTTCTATTAATAGAAAGATTTCTGCTTTGAGGACTTACTTCAACTACTTAGAAAAACAAGATGAAAAGATAATAAACCCTATGCCAAAAATCATTGCTCCGAAAATTCCTCAAAGAAAAATGTCTTTTATTTCTAAAGATGATATGCAAGAACTTCTAAACGAAAACTATGATACAAATAATCTCATTGAATTAAGAAATCACATAATAATAGAAATTCTTTACTGCACAGGAATAAGACAAGCTGAGCTTTTAGGAATAAAAGAGAAAGATATTTCTTTTTCTAATTACAGTTTCAAAGTCTTGGGTAAGAGAAGGAAAGAAAGAATTGTTATAATAAATCAAAAAATTGTTGATGATTTAATAAAATATATTGACCTAAAACATCGTTTAAATATAAAAGAAGAGTTCTTATTTGTGGATAAAAAAGGAAAAGCACTTAGTGAAAATCAATTGTATAATATGATACATAAAAAGCTTTTAGTCTATAGTGTTGAAAAGAAATCGCCTCATGTATTTCGTCATACATGTGCAACTCACTTAATAGATAATGGAGCAGAGATAAACAATGTAAAAAACTTGTTGGGACATGTTTCCATAACAACAACAGAGAAATACATTCACACCACAATAGAACAGCTTAAAGAAGAATATAAGAATGCTTTTAAAAGTATAAATTAAATTTTAGGAGGTAATATTATGAACGTAAAAATTAATGCTGTAAAGTTTAAAGCCGATGAGAAACTTCTTGCTTTTGTAGAAGACAAAGTTTCTAAACTTGAACGACAACTATCTAACATTATCGATGCTGAGGTTACACTAAAAGTAGAAAAGCCAGAAAGCGACAATAACAAGATTGCAGATGTACGTCTTGTTATAAAAGGTTCTGATTTGTTTGCGTCAAAACAAGCCGATAGTTTTGAAGAGGCGGTTATGCTCGCAATAGATGCCTTAAAACATCAAATAGGTAAGTTAAAAGACAAACAATAATACTTACTACATCCGATATTAAACATAAGGGAACAGTTTTATGTTCCCTTTTTTATTGTTTGTTATTGCTTTTATTAAAGAAATTTACATTAAACTTTCATATATAATAAAAAATATCGTACTTTTGCCAAACAATTTTGTTTAATTAATCACCTATAATATGAATGCAGGAACATATATAATGTCATTTGTTTTGGCTTTAGTGGTGTCATTATTGCTTATGCCTCCATTTATAAAATTAATGGTGAAATATAAGTTCTTAGACAAAAGCGGAGGAAGAAAAATACACACAGGTTACACAGCTCACATGGGTGGAATAATCATCTTTATAAGTTTTGCTCTCACTGTAGCTGCAATGGTTTTCACCTATTTCAGAGTAACAGATGTTGCTTTAATTGTTTCTTTAGCTACTGCTATACTTATTATGGTGTTTGTGGGAATACGAGATGATATGAACGACATCAGCCCTTGGACAAAACTTTGTTTTGAAGTAGTTATTGGTCTTTTGCTTGCTTATATGGGAGTAAGAGTAACAGCATTAACAGGTTTCTCTCCTACTCAAATAATATATATTCCCGAATGGATTGGATATGGAGCAACAGTTTGTTTCTTTATTATTGTGGTTAATGCCTATAATCTTATAGACGGTATAGATGGACAAGCTGGAATGCAAGCTGTCAATACTTTTTTATTTCTCTTTCTTTTCTTTATTCTTCAAGTAGGTAACACAATAATATATCACGTTCCATTTTCTGCTTTGTTTATTAACGTGTGTTTAGTTTCTATTGTTGGAGCCATTGTGGGCTTTCTTAAATACAATTGGCAAAAAGCAACAATATTTATGGGAGATACAGGCTCTTTGTTTATTGGAACTTTGATAACTATTTTTTCTATTCTTGCAATGAGATATAATGCGGAAATAACAATAGGAGCAACAATATCTACATTAACAATGAAATCCTATATCGCTCCTTTCTTAGGTTATTTTTATCTTCCAATGGCAGATACTTTAAGAGTTTTTATTATTAGAGCAAGAAAAGGTAAATCACCTTTTAAAGCAGACGAAACACATATACATCACTACTTTATTCGCTTAGGCTATTCTCATCAAAGATGTACTCTTACTACTTTTGCTATTTCTTTAGGTATTTCTATACTTTCTTCGGTGGTGGCATTCTTTGTTACTGATATTGTTTTTATATTAATAATAATTGCATCTTGGTTCTTATATGTTCATTTGGTGCATTTGTTTGTTGTTAATAAATTAAAAGCTATCGGAGAAGGAAGTTTTTATAATCATAAAAAGTAATCATGGACGAAAAAACAAAAGATCTTTCAGTTTTTATGAAGAATGTATCTCTTTCATACGACAAGACGATACTAACAGACATTAACCTTACAATAAAAAAAGGAGAATTTGTTTATTTAATAGGTAAAACAGGAGCAGGAAAATCTACTCTTCTTAGGGCTATGTATGCTGATATTCCTATTGAAAGTGGTGAGGGTGAAATATGTGGATTTAATCTGAAAAACATTTCAAAACGAAATATACCATTACTTAGGAGAAAGTTGGGCATTGTCTTTCAAGATATGCAGTTATTAAACGACAGAACAGTGTTTAACAATCTTGCTTTTGTCTTAAAAGCTACAGGAAACAAAGACAAAAACTTTATTAAAACAAGAGTTATGCAATGCTTAGAAGAAGTAGGCTTGCAAGATAAAGCAGATGTTTATCCTTATAATCTATCTGAGGGAGAGATGCAAAGAATTGTTCTTGCTCGTGCAACTGTTAATGCTCCTGAAATGATAATAGCAGACGAACCAACGGGAAACCTTGACCCAATAACATCTGAAGAAATAGTTAAACTATTACTTAAACTTAACAAAGAGAACAACACTACTATCCTTATGGCTACGCACGATTATCTTATCATCAACGACTTTCGTTCTCGTGTAATTTCTTGTGAAAACGGTAAAATAATAGAATGAAAATAAGAATAACAAAAGAGTTCCATTTTGAAATGAGCCATTGTTTAAATAACTACAATGGTGCTTGCAGAAACATACATGGACATAGTTACAAGTTGTTTATTACTCTAAGAGGAGAACCATCTAAAGACAGTGCTTCATCTTCTTTTGGCATGGTTATGGATTTTAGAGAATTAAAAAGAATTGTTAAAGAAAATATCTTAGACATCTTTGATCACTGTTTCGTTATTGAAAGAAACTCTCCTTACATTAAAGCAATAGAAATGATGGATACAAAAAAATGTATCGTTGATTTTCAGCCCACTTGTGAGAATCTTGTATTACACATCAAAGAAAGAATAGAGAATCTGCTACCTAAACACGTTGAACTTTACAAAATACTCCTTTACGAAACTGCTTCTTCTTGTGCAGAATGGAACAGAGAGGATAATTAACTTAACTCTACCAATATAATTATGTTGAAAGAAGATAGATTTGCGTTTCCAAAGGTTGTTAAGTGGATTGTTAGCATTGCTGTTGTTGCTTTAGTTCTCTTCTTGCTTTGGTATTTTAGATTTTTAATGAGTTGTATCTTCCTTGCTATTATCTTTTCTTTAGTAGGACGACCTATTATGAGTTTCTTAGAAAAGGTAAAAATCAAGAAATATCATCTTCCTAAAAGTCTTTGTGCTGGCTTAACCTTGTTATTAGAAGCAAGTATATTAGCTTTAGTAATCTATCTACTTGTTCCTTTAATTGTTTCTCAGGCTATGAGTTTTGCTGACTTAGATATTGAAAAAATATCAGAGTATTACTCCTTTCATATAAGAAACATAGAAAAATATATAGCTACATATAATCTTTTACCAGAAAATCTTAGTCTTGAAACTTTTATTAGTGAAAAAATAATGGCTATTCTTAGTAGTTTTAAACTAACAACACTTGCACCAAGCCTTCTTTCTTTTGCTTCAAGTCTTATTATGGGTATTTTTATAACTATGTTTGTTACTTTCTTCTTTTTAAAAGATTCTCATACTGTTATACGTTTTGTTGATAATGTTACTCCTGATAAATATATTCCCGAAGTTCATAATATTATCAACAACACTCGTCGTTTAATTTCAAGATATTTTGTTGGCATATTCTGTGAAATACTTCTTATGATAACTCTTCTTAGTATAGGATTTTATATTGTAGGATTTAACAACGCTATTCTTATCGCTGGTATCTGCGGAACTATGGTTATATTGCCTTATATCGGTGTTTTAA
This sequence comes from Bacteroidales bacterium, assembly GCA_045221575.1. Lineage (GTDB taxonomy): Bacteria > Bacteroidota > Bacteroidia > Bacteroidales > P3 > Scybalousia_A. Next base: position 23,009 of record JBGUWU010000023.1, on the reverse strand, counting down.
TAGGAGGTGGTTTAGGTTTGATGATACTTATTACTGACTTTCTCTCAAAAAATCCTAATGGAGATATTTTTCCTTTAATTCTTACTTTTTTAATTATCTTTTTGATAGTTAAACTTATTGATGATTTTCTTCTTCAACCTTTTATTTACTCTAAAAGTGTTAAAGCACAACCTTTAGAAATATTTCTTGTCATTCTTATGGCTGGAAAAGTAGGAGGAATTTTAGGTATGATCTTAGCAATACCTGTATATACATTTTTAAGAATTATTGCCAAAGAGTTCTTTTCCAAGTGGAAGTTCATTAAAGCCTTAACCAAAGAGATAGGATAATGATAAAAGCAAACGAAATTGGATTCAACGAAATTCAAAATACTATAAAAGAGAAATGCAATACTCTTTCTGCAAAAATTTTAGTTGAAAATTTGCATTTTCTTACAGACTACGACAAAATAAATACCCTTCTACAAGAAAGTTATGAAATGAAAAGTCTTTTACTTGGAATAAAAGATTTTCCACAAGATAATTATTTTGATTGCACTCATTTTTTAAAAGAACTAAGAATAGAAAACTCCTGCATATCTCAACAAGATATGAAGACTTTTCTTCTTTCATACTCTACCATAAAAAACATAATATCTTTTCTTTCTAATGAACAACAAGAGAAATTTCCTACCCTAAAAAAAACTTACCTAAATATCCTCTTTAATGAAGATATTCTAAAAGAATGTTCTCGTATTATAGATGACAATGGTGAAATTAAAGAAAGTTGTTCGCCTTTGCTTAGAGAAATACGACAAAAACAAGATAGGTACAAATCGCAAATGAGTCGTAAAATCCAAAGTATTCTCTCTCACTCTAAGACAAATGGTTGGACTTCTTCTGATGATGATATAACCATTCGCAATGGTTCTTTGGTTATCCCTGTAAAATCTTCCTTCAAAAAACAAATCAAAGGCATTCTTCACGATACCTCACAAACAGGTCAAACATTCTATATTGAACCTGAAGAAATAGTAGAACTAAACTTTGAAATCAAAGAACTATTTCTTGAAGAACAAAGAGAAATTCACAGAATTCTATTAGAGTTTTCCAATATACTAAGAGAAGATTTGGAGAATATTTTATATTGTTATTCTTTTCTTGTAAATATAGACTTTATTAAAGCAAGAACATTATACGCTATAGAAACAAAATCAACAAAACCTGACATCAAATCTGTGCCTTTTCTTAATTGGTATGAAGCAAGACACCCTTTGTTAGAGGCATCTTTAAAGAAAAAACATAAAAACATAGTTCCTTTAAGAATATCTCTTGACAAAGAACATAGAATACTTATCGTTTCTGGGCCAAATGCAGGTGGTAAATCAGTTTGTTTAAAAACTGTTGCTTTGCTACAATATATGATACAGTGCGGTTTGCTTGTGCCAATGAAGGAAACTTCTCAGATGGGTGTCTTTGACGATATATTTATCTCCATTGGTGATTCACAAAGTATAGAAAACGACCTCAGCACCTATTCTTCTCACTTATTACAAATGAAAACTATTTGCGAAAATGCTGACAAAGACTCTATGTTTCTTATTGATGAGTGCGGTGCAGGAACAGATCCAAGTATAGGAGGAGCAATAGCTGAAAGTATATTAGAATATCTTAATGAAATAAAGGCGTGGGGAGTTGTTACAACGCACTATTCAAACCTTAAACACCTCGCTCTTAACCATTCTTCCATAATAAACGGGGCTATGCTTTTTGATAACGAAAAGATGTTACCTCTATTTACTTTAAGCATAGGAACTCCTGGCAGTAGTTTTGCTTTTGAAATAGCTCAGAGAATAGGATTAAGCAAAAACATCATTGAATCTGCCAAACAAAAGGTAGGAACTGCTCAAGTGCGTTTTGAACAAGAACTTCAACAAATAGAGGTTGAAAAACTTTCTCTTCAAAAAGAACGTAGAAGAATGACAGAGTACGATGAAGAATTGTATAAAATCGTTCAGAAATACAAGGTTTTAGAAGAAAGATTATCTTTGGAAAAGAAAGATATTCTAAATCAAGCACGTTCTCAAGCAAAGGAAATTCTTCAAGGAGCAAACAGTAGAATAGAAAAAACTATAGAACAAATCCATTCTTCAAAAGCTGAGAAAGAGAAAGTAAAACAACTTAAACAAGAAGTCAAAGAACATATAGAACAACTTAGTGAAGATATTAAACAAGAAGAGGTTTTTGTAAACAAATCTTCTAAGAACTCTAACTCAGAACATAACCTTATAAAGAAAACACACTTAAAAATTGTTCATAGTCCTATTGTTGAGGGAGATTATGTCGTTTTTGGCGAAGAAGAAAATGTTATGGAGGTTAAAAGCGTTGGAAAAAACAGTGTAGAACTCATCAATGGTATAATGAGTATCAAAACCCGTTTAAACAATGTTAAAAAGATAGATAAACAAAGCTATCTCCGCCAAGAAAGAAACAACAAAAAGAACGCTAATTCTTTTGTCTCTAATCCAATAATGAACAGAATTAACGAAATACGTGCTAAATTCTCTCCTCAGATAGACCTTAGAGGTGAAAGAGGTGAAGATGCATTGAAAAAAGTTGCTGACCTTTTAGACACAGCACGCTTATTAGGAGAAAGACAAATAAAAATTCTGCATGGCAAAGGCGATGGCATTCTCAAAGTCCTGATAAGAGATTATTTGAAAACTCTTCCTGATGTAAAAAATTTTTATCCTGAAAGAATAGAATTTGGAGGCGAAGGAATAACTATAGTGGAATTAAATTAATAATCAAAATTTTAGTATTAAAAACTAAGTTTTTCTTATGTTAAACTTGTTTTATTTTTCGACAATCTTTGTTTAGAGGGGGAAAAACAAATATCTTTATGCGAGATTGGATTTATACAGCACAAAAACAAAATCACCTGCAAGAATATCTTCTTACAGGTGATTTATTTATATGAAATAGTGTTTATAATTTTTTATCTGCCACTTCTCTTCCTGCTCTTAGTGCTTGGATATTTGCTTCTACAACAGCATCACCTTTTCTTGCAAAGTTTTGACGAACTGCATCTTCTAATTTAGCAAGATCTATCTTCAAATATTTGCTTGCAGCACCTAAAACAACCATGTTTGTACCCTTAGGATTATTGACATCTTTGGCAATTTGGTCAGCATCAAAGATGATATGGTTAGGGAACTTTTCTATTTCTTTGGTTATTGTTTCCATATCAGGATAATTTGGAATATTAACAAAAGGATTTTGATTTGTTATTATCCAACCTGTTTTCTTGTTTAAGAAATTCACATAACGCAAAGCTTCCATTGGTTCTACAGAAAGAATGATATCGCATTCGCCTTCAGGAATTAAGTCTGAAGCAATAGGTTCGTCAGACAAACGAAGGTGAGATTGAACATCACCACCTCTTTGGCTCATTCCGTGAGTTTCTGCTTGTTTCATATACATGCCCATTTCTAAGGCTGCTTTTGAAATGATGGCTGCACTACTCAAAGCTCCCATGCCACCAACACCACATAATATAATGTCTATCTTCATTTTCTATTATTTTATTTGGTTTATTACTATCTTTATCTTTTATTAACGTTATATGACTTGGAATTATTTTATGGAATACTTGATATTCTTTGTTTTTTTATTGAATATTATACATAAAAACTTCGTTATCTATTGATTTATAGACTATTAAAACAAATAAATAAAATTATTTTTTTATTAACTTGTCTTACTATCCTATTAAGCGAAAGTACAGCTAAGAGATTAGTTTTTCGTATTTAAAATTTTTTCTATATTTTTGCAAAAACAAATTCTTTGAAGAATAATGAGCAATATAGTAGCAATAGTAGGAAGACCTAACGTTGGTAAATCAACTCTTTTCAATCGTTTAACAGGAAGTAAGATTGCAATAACAGACCCTACTTCAGGCGTAACGAGAGATAGAAACTACGGAAAAAGCAATTGGAATGGCAAAGAGTTCTCTGTTATAGACACAGGTGGATATATGCAAGGAGGAGATGACGCTTTCCAAGATGAGATCTGTGATCAAGTACGTTTAGCCATAGATGAAGCAGACGTTATCTTGTTTCTTGTAGATACTAAAGAAGGTCTTACTCCTATGGACGAAGAAATTGCAGATATTTTAAGAAGAAGTAGAAAGAAAACTCTTTTAGTAGCTAACAAAGTAGATACTTTTCAAAAATCACTTACCACTCCTGAGTTTTACGCTCTTGGTTTAGGTGAGATATATTCCATTTCTGCTGCTAACGGAAGCGGAACAGGTGAATTGTTAGACGAGTTAGTGAAAGACTTTAAGGACGAAGAAACATTCATAGACGAAGAAGCAGAATTGCCTCACTTAGCTGTTGTTGGAAGACCTAATGTTGGCAAATCTTCTTTCATAAATATGATTACAGGACAACAAAGAAACATAGTTAAAGACCTTGCAGGAACAACAAGAGATAGTATAAACACTCGTTATAACTTGTTCGGCTTTGACTTTGTTTTGGTTGATACAGCAGGGCTTAGAAAAAAGAATGCAGTAAAAGAGAACATTGAGTTTTATTCCACTATGCGTGCAATAAGAAGTATAGAAACAAGTGATGTTTGTATAGTTATTGTTGATGCGACAGAGGAATTTTCTGCTCAAGACTTAAATGTTTTCTCTCTTTGTGAAAGAAATAATAAAGGTATTGTGCTTGTTGTGAATAAATGGGATAAAGTGGAGAAAGAAACAAACACAATGAAGAACTATGAAGCAAAAATAAGACAAAAAATAGCTCCTTTCAATGATGTACCTATTGTATTTACATCTGTTATTAACAAACAAAGAATATTTAAAGTCTTAGAAGAAGCAAGAAAAGTATTTGAAAACCGTAAAAAACAAATACCTACAAGCAGACTAAACGAAGACCTTCTACCAATAGTTAAGGAACATAACCCTCCTGCTGAATATAAAGGCAAAAGAGTTAAAGTAAAATACATCACACAGCTAAAGACAGCTTATCCTCAATTTGTTTTCTATTGTAATTTACCTCAGTATGTTAAACAAGACTACATTCGTTTCTTAGAAAACAGAATAAGAGAACTCTATGACTTTAATGGTGTGCCAATAAAAGTTTATTTCAGAGAAAAATAAGTTTTTCGTGTTAAAAAAGTTTCTTGAGAAGCGACCAATACTATTACCACTTATTATTTTGATAATTGGTATTATAGTATATGACGCTTGTTGTCCTATTATATTTTTTCGTAATCATTATATAAAGCATGCAGATTCTGAGACAGAGTTATTTAAATATGTAATAATTACTACTCCTCATAAGACAAAGAAAAACAATCATTTTTCTTATACTGCCAAAACTATTGCTTATTTTTCTGCTAATGATTCTAAATGGCACAAATGTACAGGAGATATTAAGCTTTACGTTCCCAAATATGATAAAAATAAAAAAGCAAATCCAATACTTAACTACTCAGATACTATTATCGTAAAAAATAATCTTCTTGCAATAAAGAATTTTGACTCATCTTTTAACTATGTTCGCTATATGCGACATCAAAGAATTTATCATTCTGTCTTTGCAAACGAATTTGAACTTAAAAAAAGAAAAGATATAAATACAATACTTGAACTGTCATTTGACATAAACAAAAAACTAAGAGATATTATCCTTGATTCCAAACTTGATAAAAGAGCATCTTCTGTTGCTATTGCAATGCTTTTGGGAGATAAAACTGAGATAAATGATGAGGTAAGGCAATCATTTAATGCTTCAGGTTTAGCTCACTTGCTTTGTGTTTCAGGTTTGCATATAATCATACTCATAGGTTTCTTTGCTTTTCTTTTTAAATGGGTTATGCCTTTTAATCTTAAAGGTTTTTATATCAAGCAAATTGTTCTTGTTATTTTATCTTGGCTTATAGCCTTTGTCGTTGGCTTAACTCCTTCTTCAACGAGAGTAGCCACAATGCTAAGTATTCTTTTTATTAGTGTGATTTTTAGTTTAAATAATGATAAACTAAATATTCTATTACTTACTGCTTTTATCTTTCTTTTAATAAATCCTTTAATATTATTCAGTATAAGTTTTCAATTGTCTTTTCTTGCTGTGTTTGGAATATTAGCTTTTAAGCCATGGATTAATAGATTTATAAACAAAGGTATTGTTCTTTTACCTATAAATAATTTGTATTTAGATAAATTCCTATTTTCTATTAGTAGTAATATTTCTGTTTCTCTTGCGGCACAACTTTGTTGCCTTCCAATATTGGTATTTTATTTCAAATCTTTTCCATTCTTTGCTATAATAGGAAATCTTGTTGCAATACCTTTAGCTCAAATAATATTGATAAGCCTTGTTGTTCTCTTATTTATTAGCCAAGTGCCATTAATATCTTCTCTTTTAACATATTTATTACAAATAGAAATTGATGTTTTAGTTTATATCGCAGAATTAGGAAGTAATCTATTTCAATAATAACTTAGTTTTTGTTTTAAAGAAGAAGTTCTTAAATGCAAAATACTTGATATTAAAAATAATAAAAGAAGAGAAAAAACGTTATCACCGTATTAAATACAAATAAATTATGAAACAGATTATAGAATGCGTGCCTAATATTAGTGAAGGCAACAATGAAAATATCATAAATCAAGTAGTAGCCGAAATAGAAAAAGTGGAAGGTGTAAAACTTCTTGATGTTGATCCTGGAAAAACAACAAACCGTACAGTTATTACCTTTGTTGGAGAACCAGAACAAGTTTGCGAAAGTGCTTTTTTGGTTGTTAAGAAAGCACAAGAACTTATTGACATGAGAGGTCATCATGGTGATCACCCAAGGTTTGGTGCTACAGATGTTTGTCCTCTTATTCCTGTAGCAAACATAACAATGGAAGAGGTTGTTGAGTATGCAAGAAAATTAGCTCAAAGAATTGCAACAGAATTAGAGATTCCTGTTTATTGTTATGAGAGTGCTGCTTTCAAACCAGAAAGAAAGAATCTTGCAGTTTGTCGTCAAGGTGAATATGAAGCTTTAAGTAATAGAATATCTACAGAAGACCAAGCACCAGACTTTGGTCCTAAGGTATGGAATGAAAAAGTTGCAAAAAGTGGAGCAACCGCCGTTGGTGCAAGAGATTTCCTTTTAGCAGTAAATTATAATCTTAACACTACATCTACTCGTAGAGCAAACGCTATTGCTTTTGACGTTAGAGAAAAAGGAAGAAAAATGCGTGAAGGAGGAAAACCTACAGGCAAAGTTATTTTAGATGAAAACGGAAAAGCAAAATGGCAACCAGGAACTCTTAAAGGTACAAAAGCGATAGGTTGGTATATAGAAGAATATGGAATAGCTCAAGTATCAATGAATATTACTAATGCCAACGCAACTCCTTTGCATGTTTGCTTTGACGAAGTTTGTGATAAAGCAGCAAAACGTGGTGTAAGAGTTACAGGTGTTGAAATAGTAGGTCTTGTTCCAAAGAAAACACTTATTGATGCAGGAAAACATTATCTTGCAAAACAACAAAGAAGCCTTGGAGTTGATGAAGAAACTCTTGTAAAGATAGCTGTTAAATCAATGGGCTTAGATGATTTAAAACCTTTCAATCCTAAGGAAAAAGTTATTGAGTATATGATAGAAGATAACTCAACAAAGAAACTTATAGACCTTACTTGCAAAGGCTTCGCTAACGAAACAGCATCTGAAAGTCCTGCTCCAGGAGGTGGAAGTATTTCTGCTTACGTTGGTTCTCTTTCTGCTGCTCTTGCTACTATGGTTGCCAATCTTTCTTCTCACAAACCTGGTTGGGACGATAGATGGAAAGAGTTTTCAGATATAGCAGAAAAAGGTCAAATGATAAAAGACGATTTGTTACATTTGGTTGATGAAGACACTAATGCTTTTAACAAAATAATGAATGCTTTTGGCTTACCTAAGAAAACTGATGAAGATAAGGCTAAAAGACAACAAGCAATTCAAGATGCAACAAAATATGCTATTGAAGTGCCTTTCAAAACTCTTCAACGTTCATTTGATTGCTTTGAAATCTGCAAACAAATGGTTGAAATAGGCAATCCAAACTCAGTAACTGATGCTGCTGTTGGTATTCTTTGTGCAAGAACTGCTTGTATTGGTGCTTTCATGAATATGAAAATAAATTGTGGAAGCTTAGAAGATAAAGCATTTGTAGAAGATATTCTTGCAAAGGGTCAAAAACTTGTTGATCAAGCTTGCGAAATAGAAAAAGAATACACTACTAAGGTTATGGAAATGATAAGTAAATAAACATTATCTTCATAACAACAAAAAAATATCGCAGAGTGAAATTTCATTCTGCGATATTTCTTTTTATTATTTAAGCATAAGAATATACTATTCTTTGTTTGTTGCAACTATATCTTCTATTTTACCATCTATTCTCATCTTATAGAATGAACGCCAAACGAATACTATAGCAACAATCACAAATATTATTCCAATGTAAGGAGCTGCTTTGCGGAAACTCTCGCTTATAGCCATTTCCATAGCAAGCAAACCAAACAGAGTTGTGAATTTAATGATAGGGTTCAAAGAAACAGAAGAAGTATCTTTGAATGGGTCTCCAACAGTATCACCTACAACGCTTGCATCGTGAATATCTGTTCCCTTAAGAGCTAAATCAACTTCCACAACTTTCTTTGCATTATCCCAACTACCGCCAGCGTTAGCCATAAACACTGCTTGGAACAAACCAAACAAAGCAATTGAAATCAAATAGGAAACAAACAAACTTACGGCTTCCTCTCCACCAAATCCTTCTGGAGAAGACAAGCATGCAAATCCAAGTGCAAAGAAGAATATCGCAATAAATATGTTAAACATTCCCTTTTGTGCATATTGAGTACAAATCTTAACAACCTCAACACTGCTCTTTGTGTCCGCTTTCTTAGGAGCATTAGTATCAAGTTTTATATGATTCTTTATATATTCAACTGCACGGTTTGCACCAACAGTAACTGCTTGAGTACTTGCACCTGTAAACCAATAGATAACACAACCACCAAGAATAAATCCAAGTATAGTGTACGGATTAAGAATATTTAAAACAGTAGAAGGGTCAATTCCAAGTGTGTTCTTGATGACAAGAATAATAGAGAATATCATTGTTGTTGCACCAACCACCGCTGTACCAATAAGAACAGGCTTTGCAGTTGCTTTAAACGTGTTTCCTGCACCATCATTCTGCTCTAAGTAATACTTACTCTTCTCTCTGTCAGGTCGGAAACCAAAATCTTTTTCAACCTCTTGATCTACGTTTGGTATCTCTTCAAATAATGATAACTCATAAACACTTTGTGCATTATCAGTTACAGGGCCGTATGAATCCACTGCAATAGTTACAGGTCCCATTCCTAACATACCAAAAGCAACTAAGCCAAATGCAAATATAGAAGGGTAACTCATTATTGCATCAAAGCCTCCACTGAATATGTAAGCAAAGAACATCAACACAACAAATACTATTCCTGTCCAAAAGGCAGAGAAATTACCTGTAACAAAACCTGAAAGAATGTTCAAAGACGCCCCTCCTTGATGAGAAGACTTAACAACTTCCAAAACATGTGAAGATTTTGGAGAAGTAAACACCTTTGTAATCTCAGGAATAAGGGCTGCTCCAAGAGTACCACAAGAAATAATCAACGCAAGTTGCCACCATAGATTAGGATAAGCTGTTCCATTGTATTCTATACAACCAAGTTGAAGATAAGAAACAACAAAAGTAACCACAATACTCAAAACAGAAGCAATCCAAATCAAAGAAGTCAATGGTTTTTCAAAGTCTAAGTCTTCACTCTTAGAATATTTTGATTTTGAGATAGCGTTATTGATATAGTAAGCAAGCACAGAAGTAACCACCATCAAAATTCTCATAGAGAAAATCCAAATAAGCAGTTGTGTTTGAAGAGCAGTGTCTCCAACAGCAAGAAGAATGAAAGAAACCAAAGCAACTCCTGTTACTCCATAAGTTTCAAATCCATCAGCAGTAGGACCAACGCTATCACCAGCATTATCTCCTGTACAGTCAGCAATAACACCAGGATTTCTTGGGTCGTCTTCTCCAATCTTGAAAACAACTTTCATAAGATCGGAACCTATGTCTGCTATCTTAGTAAAGATTCCTCCTGCTATTCTTAAAGCACTTGCTCCTAAGGACTCACCTATTGCAAATCCAATAAAGCAACTTCCTGCTAAATCGCCTGGAACTAACAACAAGATAACCAACATTAAGAACAATTCAACGCAAACCAACATAACTCCAATGCTCATTCCTGCATTCAAAGGTATGTTTAACAGTCTAAGAGGTTGCTTTCTCAATGATGCAAAAGCCATTCTTGCATTTGCTAAGGTGTTCATACGAATACCATAGGCTGCTACTCCATAAGAACCTAACATTCCTATGACAGTAGAAAGCAAAATCATCAGTACTCCACCAAAGCCTGCGCTCTTTTCTGTCATAAATCCAAAATAACAAGCTACCACTATTCCTATAAATATAAATAGTAAAGCAAGAAATTTTCCTTGTTGTTTTAGATAAGTTGAACAAGTTTTAAAGATTACTTCTCCTATCTCTAACATACTTTTATGTACGGGAAGTTTTTTTACCTTCATAAATTGGTACATTCCGAACAAAAAGCCGAGAATAGTAATCAAAAATCCCCAATGTAAGAAACTCCAATTATGTACTTCATTAGGGATTACAAGGTCTGCCTCACTGCCGAAACTAACAGTGGCGACGCATAACATAAGTGCTAAAACAGTCAATTTTCTCATATAATTATTATTTATTAATTCTCTCAAAAAACAGTATTTCTACTTTGCGTGTCGGTTTATAACGAAAGCAAAGTTAGACATATTATTCGTTAGTGCCAAATTTTTGAACACTTTTTTCGTTTTATACGTTATCTACTTCAAAGATGTTACATATTTTCTTCATTGTTTTTCATCTGTTTATAAGAAAATAGAAAAATGTATAACAAATCTTCATTTTTGTAATAAAAAAACAAGTAAAAACTCTACCGAATAAAGGTTTTCTACTGCAAAATAGCAATAATATTGAATAGAATTTGATTATAGACTTTGTTTTAAACAACTTTTTATCTCTTTTTGCGTTATAATAATCAAAGAGTTTTAATTGCTATGAACAAAGTTAGGTTATTAATAAAAGATATAAGGCCTTCAAGAATAGAACTTTTCTATGATGTTTTACTTGCCTGTGAAGAAAATAACAAGATTTTGAATATATCTATCGGGAAGGCAGAAGCAGAAAGTATGGCTATATATTTGGACAACATAAAGACTCCTCGTCCTTTAACTTATGATGTTTTGTGCAACATTATGCAAGAATACTCTCTACTACTTAAAGAAATAGTGATAACAAAATTTCTTGATGGCAATTATTACGCTAATGCTTTGTTTATAGATGGTGATGGCAACGAAAAAAAATTTGATATGCGGCCTTCAGATGCTCTTAATATTGCTTTAAGGTATGCTTGTCCTATCTATGCAACAGAAAAAGTTATAGAGGAAGTTGGTTTTGATTATCAGAGCTATTGTGATGACATAGCACATCAAACAGAAGAAGACGAAGAACGGTATATACGAGAAAATCTTTCAAGTTTTGGTATCAATATGTTGAAAGATTTACTTCAATGTGCAGTAGAAAACGAAGATTATAAAACAGCCTCTATTCTTAGAGACAGAATAAAACTATTGGAATCAGAAAACAACAAAGAAGATGATAAATAAATACATTTTTAACAAAATTTTTGTAGTAGCATTTTTTATTCTTTTGTTTGCTATTCAAGTTTATCCTCCTATGTGGGCTAATGATGTTACTTCATTACGACATTTTTTTATCTCAGCACTTGTATTTTTAGGAGGGGTTTTTGCTTTTGTTGAACTAATAAGAAAGAAACAACGTTGCATAAACCCGTTTTCTTTTCCTACTATGAAGGTTTGGTTATTATTAACAGCATGGATGTTGTTGTCAATTTTGTGGGCTTTAAATAAAGTTGAGAGTTTGGTGGTAGTAAATAGGTGGATACTTATTCTAATGCTTGCTTTCTTAATCATAGTCTTCCTTACCGACAGAGCAAATACAATACATTTTATCGTATATTCTGCTATGGCAGTGGCATTAGTTAATGTTATAGTTTGTATTTCTTCTTATTACTATCTAAATTGTGCAGACTATCCTCACAAAATACCTATGATAAACGGAGGATATGGAAATAAGAATATCTTTGCTGTTTGTATGATGTTTAAATTACCATTCTTGTATTACGCTTTGTTCAGATACAAACGAATATTCAAGATTATTGCATCTATACTCATAGTTGCTATTTGCTTTTGTCTGCCTATTATTTCAACAAGAAGTGCTTTTATTTGCTTAGGACTAAATATCTTGATATTATTTGCTTATTCTATATTTTATTTATTGAGATTTAAGAGAAAACAATATTTGTTAAAAACCTCTTTAATCTTCGTTTTATTGTTAGGAGGCTTTGTTCTTGGTTCTTATTTCGTAACCTACAACTACGCTCACGGCAACCAAAAACAAGAAAACGAGTTTGCTGTTGCTCAACGTCTGAAAGAGACAGGCACAGGCAAAAGTTCCAAAATACGATTATTGAATTGGAAGAACACAATAACCATTGCGAGAGAAAGACCTATACATGGTTGGGGTATAGGCAACCATAAGATAGTTATAATGAAAATTGAAACACCACAAAAGAACAATTTTGTAGTGTCAGACCACGCTCACAACGACTTTTTAGAAATGTATTCCGAAATAGGTTATCTTGGTATGTTGATATACTTGGCATTATATATAAGTATGGCTGTTGTTGGACTAAGGATAATCTTTAACAAACACACAAAAGAGCCTTATAGATTCTTATGTTTGGTTTCTTTGATGTTACTTCTTACTTATATGAATGACGCAATGTTTAATTTCCCTAACGAAAGAGCAACTTGTCAGATATATCTTGCTTTGGCAATAGGAATAATGGGATTGTGTTATTTCAAAAGCAAACAAATGCAACCTCAAAAGAAGAGCTCAACAGAAAACACAAGAGGTTTAAATTACATAAGTTTGGCTGTGTTTATGATTATCTCCTTACCTGTTTTAGCCGTTGAGACAACACATTTTCATTCTTCTGCTTTGCAATATCAAAGAATAGTTTGCTATAACTCAAAGAATAAAAAACGAATTCCACCTGAATATTGGGAACTTAAATTCCCAAGTATCCCTAACATAGATGAGAGTACAAGACCTATAGCTATAAGTGTAGGTAATATGTATGCTCAAATGGGAGATTATAGAAGGGCAATAGATGTAGTAAAACACGATAATTCCAATCCTTATCTTGCTATCAAAGAATATTCTTTAGCAGTATGGTATTCTAATTTAGGAATGAAAGACAGTGCTCTTTTCTTTGCTGACAGTTGTCTAAGAATGAAGCCAAGAAATTTTGCCACTGTAAGAATAAAACTTAATCTATACAGAAGAGATAAGCAAGAAGATAAGGCAATGCAAGTGTTAGACGATTATATAAAAGAACACCCTTTAAATTATCTTCCTTGGGTAGAGAAGATAAACACATTTATAAGACAAGAAGATTACTCTCAAGCACAAAAAACCATAGAACAAGCCAAAGAATACCTGCCAAAAGAAAAAGCAATACTGAAAAAAGAACATATTGTTGATAGTTTGCTAAACGTAAGTAGATAATGAAAGTAGCAATAGTAGGTGGCGGTGCTGCAGGTTTTTTCTCTGCAATAAATATCAAAGAGTTTTTACCTCAAGCCGAAGTAACTATATTTGAAAAAAGTGATAAGGTACTTTCTAAGGTTCTATTGTCAGGCGGAGGACGATGTAATTGTACCAATAGTTTTGAAAACGTAAAGAGGATAAAAGATGTTTATCCTCGTGGATACAATGTTATAAGCAGGCTTTTTAAAGTTTTTGATTGGCAAGATGTTTTTGATTGGTTTGAAAAGCATGGCGTTAAACTTATAGAAGAAGATAAGGGACGAATATTTCCTAAAAGTCAAAGTTCAAGAACTATAGTAGATTGTTTTCTTTTTTATTCTAAGAAATATGGTGTTAAAATAAAAACACAATCAAATATTGATTCCATTGAAGAATTAAAGGATTTTGATTTTGTTGTTTTGACTGTTGGAGGTTATCCTAACGATAAACTACTAAAAGATTTAGAACATAAAGGACATAAGATAGCAAAGCCATTACCTTCTCTTTTTGCTTTTGTTTTAGAAGATGAGAAACTAAGAAGTTTATCGGGCATATCAGTACCAAATGCAGAACTACTGCTTGCAGGAACAAAATACAAAGTTCAGGGAGATGTTTTATTAACTCACTTTGGTATTAGTGGGCCTGCTATTTTGAAGCTTTCTTCTTATGCTGCTAATTATTTAAATGAAAAGGACTATAAACATTCTCTGCTTATCAATTGGGCAGGAGATAATTATTCAACAACAGAACAAGTCTTAGAAGAAACCTTTGCACAATCGCCTCAAAAGATAGTATCAAATGCAAATCCATTTGCTTTACCTAATAGTCTATGGCATTTTTTACTTGAAAAATCATTAGGAGATAGAGCAAAAAATAAGGTAGTTTCTTTAAACAAAAAAGATATAAACAGATTATTAAATACTCTTTGCTCAGATAATTATAATATAACAAAGAGATATGCTCATAAAGAAGAATTTGTTACTTGTGGTGGAGTTGATTTTGAAAGCCTTAATACTCTTTCTCTGCAAAGCAAGTTCATAGATAATCTCTATTTTGCAGGAGAACTGCTAAATATTGACGGAATAACAGGAGGCTTTAACCTACAATCAGCATGGACAACAGCCTTTGTTGTTGCTAAAAATATTTTTGAAAGAAGTTTAAACAGAAATTAAAAGGATATTAAAAGGTTTCTTTCTTACAATCTTAACCTTTCCAACGATAGAAGAACATTTGGTCTTTTACTTGTATCTCTATTATCTTCTGTTCCTCTATTGCCATCTCTAAGAACACACCCAATTCGTTATCTTTTAACCATTGCATTGCATTTTTATCTTTTCTGCACGCTGCGGTGAAGTTTATCAGAAAATCATCTTTGGTTTCCAAAACCCATATGCGAGCTTTGTCGTGTCCATCTATTGCTATCGTCATCATAGCAAGAGTAGTGTAGTTATGATTAAACAACCATTTGAGAGCTTCTTCATCACCTCTCATTACATTACTCCATGCTGCAAGTTCAGGATAACCATTCTCTAAAAGAAAATGAAAGAACTTCTTGCTCCCTTTAACAGACTCCAAGAGAGCAAGAAGTATTTTTATATCATAATGCAAAAGTGACTTTTGTGTAATGTTCATCTTACCTCAACTTTGCACCAAGTTTGTTTTCAAATGTTTTGATGAACTTATCCATTATGCTTTCTATTTGTTTATCGGTCAATGTCTTTTCGTTGTCTTGTAAAACAAATGAAATAGCATATTGTTTCTTACCAGAAAGATTCATTCCGCGGTATTCATCAAACAAGTTGATACGTTTAAGCAGTTTCTTCTCTGTTTCAAATGCAAGTTTTTCTATCTCTGCAAAGGTTACGTTCTCATCTAAAACAAGAGCAAGGTCTCTTCTTACCTCAGGGAATTTTGAGATATTCTCATACTTCAGTCCTTTCTTTGGAAGCATCTTTAAAAGAGTATTCCAATTAATATCAGCAAAGAATACCTCTTGTTTTATGTCAAAAGCCTTACATACTTTTCTGTTTAAAGAACCTATGATTGCTACTTGCTTTTTATTCTCTGCATTAACCAAAGCAATAGCTTGAGAATAGTACTTTGTTTCGTATTGTACAAGATTTATTTTCTTTAAATCCACTCTCAGACGTTTCAAAACGTTGAAAACGATGTTCTTTAGATAGAAAAAGTCTGTATCTTTTTGTTTTTCTTGCCAAGATTCTTCTGCTGTTTTTCCTGTAGAAAGAATAGCAAGATGTTTTTCTTCTTTATAACGTTTATTTACAGGCTGATCATCTGGACAATTTAAAGATTTTTCGTAACAGTTACCAAACTCAAAGATTTTTATGTCTGTTACTTTTCTGTTTATGTTGTATGACAATACCTCTAATGCTCCATATAGAAGAGTTTGACGCATAAGTGCTAAATCTTTACTAAGAGCATTTACTATCTTAACACTTTTTTCTATAGGAAAGTCTTCATTGTTTTCATAGTAAGATAGTTTTGTTAGAGAATTATTCATTATTTCATTAAAACCATTATCTGCAAGATAAGCAGTAATAGCATCTTGTACCTTTTCTTTGTCTGGTTTTTGAATATAATTTAATGTGCTTTGTATTTTAGTAGAAAAACCTATCTTATCATAACCATATATTCTAAGTATTTCCTCTGCTAAATCACAAGGACGAGTTACATCTACTTTATTGGTAGGAACAAGAGCAGTAAGCCCTTCTTCTTCATTTTCATTCTCAATATCAATGTTTAGATGTTGAAGAATATTTTTTATCTCTTGACGTTCTATTTTTTGTCCAATAAGATTATCTAAGTAAGAATAAGATAATTCTATTCTTGCTCTTTGAATTTCTTTTGGATAAACATCAACAATCTCTGAAGAAACTTCTCCTCCTGCTAATTGTTGTATAAGAAGAGTTGCACGTTTTAAAGCATATAGACAGATATTAGGGTCTGCTCCTCTCTCATAACGGAACGAAGCATCAGTTTGCAGACCATGATAACGTGCTGCCTTACGAATTACAACAGGGTTAAAGTAAGCACTTTCAAGGAACACCTCTTTGGTTTCAGAACTAATGCCTGACTTTTCTCCGCCAAAGATTCCTCCCATACACATAGGCTCTTTAGCATTGCAAACCATCGCTTCTTTACCATTAAGTTCTCTTTCTTCTCCGTCTAAGGTAACGAATTTTGTTCCCTTCTCAACTGTCTTTACGTTTATTGTCTTGCCTTCAACCTTATTCCAATCAAAAGCATGCAAAGGCTGACCTATCTCCATAAGGACGAAGTTAGTAATATCAACAATGTTGTTTATTGGTCGTATTCCTATAGAATTAAGATGTTCTTTCAACCAATTTGGAGATTCTTTCACCGTTACACCTTTAATAACTAAGCCTGCATATCTACCGCATAAGCTTTCGTCAATAATTATTGAAGGTTTTTCTGTTGTGTTATCTACTTTAAACTCTGAAACAGAAGGAATATTTAAAGGAGTTTCTTCTCCAAGTTGAGCAGAAAGTATTGCTATAAGGTCTCTTCCTACTCCTATGTGAGAAGTAGCGTCAGAACGATTGGCAGTTAAGCCTATCTCAAAAATAGAATCTGTTTTAATATCAAAATATTCTTTTGCAGGGGTCCCCTCTTTAGCCTCTTGTGGCAAAACAAGTATTCCGTCATGATTGTTTCCAAGTTGAAGTTCTTTCTCTGAACAAATCATTCCCTCACTTTCTGCACCACGAAGCTTGCTTTTCTTTATAGTAAAACACTCTTCCCCTTCATAAACCTTAGCACCAATAGTCGCAACAACAACTTTTTGTCCCTGTGCTACATTAGGAGCTCCACAAACTATGTTTAGAGGTCTTTCTCCGCCAACATCTACTGTAGTGATATGAAGATGGTCAGAATTAGGGTGCATTTCACAAGTCAAAACTTTACCTATGAAATATTTATCTAAGCCTCCTCTTATGCTTTCCACTTTTTCAATATCCTCTACTTCCAATCCAGAGAAAGTCAATAAACGCGCTACTTCTTCAGGGCTTTGAAGTGTAGGCACGTATTCTCTTAACCAATTATAAGAAATCTTCATTATATACTAAATTATTTATTTTTCTCTATATAACTCAAAAATCTTTGTTTTATTGTTTGATTGTTGGTTACTAAATATATTTTTATGTAAAGACAACGAAATATCCTTAAATCTATAATAAGAAAAACTTATTTGCGTTATTAAAAATAAAAAATAATTAGATGAAGAAGATAATATTTATACTCGCTGTTTGTTTGTCTGTTTTGGTTTATGCAGAAAATGTCAAGGTTAGAATTTACGCAGAAAACAATATAAAAGAAGCTAACTTCGGAGTTTCTTTTGGAAACTACACTATTGAGAATAAGACTCTAAAAAAGCAAGATAAGCTTAAAGTTAATATACAAGATGGTAAGGTTGCTTTATATATCAATGACGCTTTGATTTCTAAGAAGGATACTTTCAAATTAGTCTCCGAAGATTTGAAGTGTTTTTTTCAGATAAGTCCAACAGGGCTTAAACAACGTAGATATGACAACAACCTTGAGATATGTTTAACAAAGGACAAGAAGAACCTGATGCTAATAAACAACGTTGAGGTAGAAAACTACATAGCAGGCGTTGTTCAAAGTGAGGCTGGAGGAGCAAGTGATAATGTTGAGTTTTTTAAGGTTCAAGCTATTTGTTGCAGAACCTATATGATGAGAAACCTAAACAAGCATAAAAAAGACGGATATAATCTTTGTGATTGCGTAAATTGCCAAGTCTATTTTTCTCGTGCAAATAAAGAACAGGTTATAGAAGGTGCTACAAAGACAACAGGTGAAGTTATTTTAGATACCTTAGGAAAACCAATAGAGACTCTTTTCCATTCTAACTCAGGAGGTCAAACTGTGAATGCCAAAGATGTGTGGGGTAAAGAGATATCTTATCTGCAACCTGTCAAAGATTCTTTTTCTATCAACCAACCTAATTACACTTGGGAGAAAGAAATAAAAGAAAAAGACTGGCTAAATTATTTTAAAGCCAAAGGCATAGACACCAAAGACAAAGGAAATAAAACTGAACTGCTTAACTTTTCTCAAAATGAGGGACGAAAAGATAAGATACTTGGAATAAGTCTTGTGCAGATAAGAAAAGATTTCAACCTAAAAAGCACTTATTTTTCTGTTGTTCCATGGGGTAGTAGCGTAAAACTTAAAGGTAAGGGTTACGGACATGGTGTTGGTTTATCTCAAGAAGGAGCAGCTAAGATGTGTGAAGAAGGTTATGAATATTGGCAAGTAATAGAATTTTACTATAAAGGTGTAAAAATAAAAAGAACAGAAATACAATAAAAACATCAATCAAAACTTCGTAAAAAAAGAGTTGATTTTAATTTTTTAGAATCAACTCTTTTTAGTATAAAGAGTTGGTTTTAATTTTTTAAAATCAACTCTTTTTTAACGAAGATTTGGTTTGTTTACTAAAATTTAAAGTTATTTTGCAATTTATTTGCTTTTAGTTTTTAAAGGGTCAAAAAATTGTATTAAATTTGCAACTCCTTATATAAAAACACGAATTAATAATAACAAAAAAAGATAAAACAATGGATTTTAAACAACAGATATTAGAGGGTATCCCTAATTATATACCTGAAGCAAAGCCTTACGATACAACAATCAACCATGCACCAAAACGTAAGGACATCTTAACAAAAGAACAAAAGCGTTTGGCTCTTAGAAACGCTCTTAGATATTTCCCTCAGGAAATGCATGCAACTCTTGCTCCTGAGTTTAAGCAAGAATTAGAGACTTACGGAAGAATATATATGTATCGTTATCGTCCAGATTATGATATGTATGCAAGAAGTATTGATGATTATCCTGCAAAATCTCGTCAGGCAGCAGCGATAATGCTTATGATACAAAACAATCTTGACCCAAGAGTAGCACAACACCCTCACGAACTTATAGTTTATGGTGGCAATGGTGCAGCATTCCAAAATTGGGCTCAATATCGTCTTGCTATGAAATATCTTGCTACTATGACAGATGAGCAAACTCTTGTTATGTACTCAGGACACCCTATGGGATTATATCCTTCTCATAAAGATGCTCCAAGAGTTGTAGTTACTAATGGTATGGTTATCCCTAACTATTCTAAACAAGATGACTATGAGAGATTTAACGCTATGGGTGTTTCACAATATGGACAGATGACAGCAGGTTCTTATATGTATATTGGACCACAAGGTATTGTTCATGGAACAACAATAACTGTGTTAAATGCAGGCAGAAAAGTATCAAAGAATGGAGAAGGATTAGCAGGCAAACTATTTGTTACTGCTGGTTTAGGAGGTATGAGTGGAGCTCAACCAAAAGCAGGTAACATAGCAGGTGTTGTCTCTATCACAGCAGAAATAAATCCAAAAGCAACATATAAACGTAAGGAACAAGGTTGGGTTGATGAGGTTTATTCTAACCTTGATGAGTTGATGGCAAGAGTTAAAAAAGCTCAAGAAAACAAGGAAGTGGTTTCATTTGCTTACGATGGTAACGTAGTAGATTTGTGGGAGTACTTAGCAGAGAAGAATATCAAAGTGGATTTAGGTTCAGACCAAACATCATTGCACAACCCTTGGGCAGGTGGTTACTATCCAGCAGGATTAACTTTAGAAGAGTCTCAAAAGATGATGGCTGAGAATCCAGAACAGTTCAAAAAAGAAGTACAATCCACTCTTAGAAGACACGTTGCAGCGATAAACAAATTGTCTGCCAACGGAATGTATTTCTTTGACTATGGTAATGCTTTCCTATTAGAGTCTTCAAGAGCAGGAGCTGACATAATGAAAGAAGATGGTACGTTTAAATATCCTTCATACGTTCAAGACATCATGGGACCTATGTGTTTTGATTATGGTTTCGGTCCTTTCCGTTGGGTATGTACAAGTGGCAAACCTGAAGACTTAGATTTGACTGACCATATTGCTATGGACGTTTTGGAAGAGATAGCTAAGAACTCACCAAAAGAAATCCAACAACAAATGAGAGATAATATCCAATGGATACAAGGAGCAAAAGAAAATCATCTTGTTGTTGGCTCTCAAGCAAGAATACTTTACGCTGATTGCGAAGGAAGAACAAAGATAGCTCTTGCATTTAACAAGGCGGTAAAAGAAGGAAAACTATCTGCACCTGTAGTATTAGGAAGAGATCATCATGATGTTTCTGGTACAGACTCTCCTTTCAGAGAGACATCTAATATTTATGACGGCTCTTCTTTCTGTGCCGATATGGCAGTACAAAATGTTATCGGAGATAGTTTCAGAGGTGCTACTTGGGTTTCAATCCACAACGGCGGTGGCGTTGGTTGGGGAGAAGTAATCAACGGCGGTTTCGGAATGGTTATTGACGGTTCAGCAGATTCTGACAGACATATTACCTCTATGCTTTATTGGGACGTAAATAATGGTATATCTCGTAGAAGCTGGGCAAGAAACGAAGGAGCTATGTTCGCTATCAAACGCGCAATGGAGCAGAATCCTAATCTTACTGTTACCCTTCCAAATCTTGCAGACGATAATCTAATCAATTCAATGTTCTAATAACAGAAGTAGATTAGACATAGTATATTTTAATCATTCTTTCTCTTAGAAAATTTCAAAAGAGAATTAAAAGAAAACGGAGAGCAAAATAATTGCTCTTCGTTTTTTCTTAATAATTCTGAGATACCCTTATCGTTTAATAAGTTTTTGATAATGGAGTTTATTTTCACTGTCTTTGATTTTTACTATATATGTGCCGTTCTTTAAAAAGGCGATATTAAATGTTGTTGTGTTATCAAATGTTTTTAGTTCTTTGCCTTGTAAGTCAAGTATTACTACTTGTCTTATGGTGTTTTCTGCTGGGATAATGTGTTGTTCTGTTGTTTTTCCTCTGTTTGTTGTCTTTATCTCAACTTCGTTATTAGCTGGATTTGGCGTTAAGATATATTCTTCTGTGATTTCTATTCCTTTTTCTATTATCTGCTCTTGTACCTTATTCTGCATTGAAGAAGAATCACTTGAAGTTTCTTCATCTTCTCTCACAACTCTTGGTAAATATTCTCTGTTGATATTTTTAAAATAAACCATAGCACTTGCTCTCTTTCCTACCTGAGTAGTATGAGTTGAAAGTTCTATCAAGTCATTATCTGGTATTTTATAACTATTTCCATACTCCTCTATCTTATTAATATAACTAATATAATCTTCTACCTCATTTCTATTCTCTGATGTTATTTCCATATTCTGAAGTCTTGTCTTTGCTGTATTATACTGTCCGTCCTCTATATATTCGTTGATTGTATCAAAGATTGTTTTGTTTCCTACATTATCTATGTTATTTTCTTCATCAATTAGTGAAAGAACATTAGCTCCTAAAGTATTATTTGTAAGTAAATCTGTTGGCTCTGTAACTCCTATCGTTCCACAAGGTGTTCCCGGTGTTGTTGTCGATGTAAGTGTAATGCCCACACAATTTCTTGGTGAAATCCTATAGTAGTAATATGTTAATGTGTATGGAACTAAATTATATATATCATTGTCATTATTTAAGGCAAAAAAATTATTATTTATTTGTGTGGAACTGCCTTGATTAGGATGTATGCCTGAAAAAAGATTTGACAAACTCTCTCCGTAACTTGTTACAAATATTCCTTTACTACAATTTAAAAATGAATTACATTTATACTGCAAACCTTTTATTATAAAGCCTTGTGTTACTCCTCTATTATAGCCTAAGGCTTGTGTCCCTGCATATAGACCTGAAAAACTATTGTTATTGATAATTGTATTATTTGTCCCCAAGTTCTTTACTTGTAATCCTACAAGACTATACGTTTTTCCTGTGCCTACAAATGCATTATTTTCTATTGTTGGCAGTGATGATGTTTCTACAAAAGCACCTAATGCTTCTGCTTCTACATGTAAATTACTTATACCGCCTACTGTAAAAGTCTTTGGACTAATATTAAAACTATTATTTGTTATTACAAGATTATTACTTGTTGTTGCGTTTATTCCACAATAGTTATCCGTAAATTCTGCATTCTCTATATCACATAATCTTGTCCCTGAGTTGTCTGTCTTGATTCCAAAAGTCAGATTGTTGAACTGTGCGTCTGTTGTATTATAGTTATTAACATTAAAGCC
>JBGUWU010000022.1:0-11322 GCA_045221575.1 Bacteroidales bacterium | reverse complement strand
AATATTAACCAAGAAGAATTTGATTTTGATGTTTTTCCTAATCCAGCAAAAGAAGAGGTAAATATTAATTGCGGATATAAGATAAAGAGTTTGCAAGTATATGATGAGCAAGGTAAATTTCTATTAGAAAAAGAAGTTAATGCCTATAACTATCAGATAAATCTTAACCCTCTTCCACAAGGAACATACTTTATAAAAGTAATAACCAACAGCGGACAAACCGCTAAAAAAATAATTAGAAATTAGAAATTAGAAATTGGGGTGGCTTCAAAGAAGACAGCCAAATTACCGCAAGAAAATTGGGGTGGCTTCAAAGAAGACAGCCAAATTGCCGCAAGAAATTGCGGATTAACGCTTACAATCTTTTTAGTTGCTATGCATAATTACTAATTTCTCATTACTAATTTCTCATTAGATGTAGATTTCTAATTAGATGAAAATTTCTAATTATTATCAGAGTATTTGTCTTTTTTGCTGCCAGAGTACATCTCAAATTTAAATACTCGGCATTCAAGGTTACCATTATAAAGTTCTATTTTCCGAGATGGTTTTAAGCCAATCTTTTTTAAAGCGAAGAGGTCAGAAGAAAGAACGTAAGCAGTACAACCTTCATATTTATGTTTAAAAGTATCGCCTATTCTTTCGTATAATCCGATAATATCATCTACTTCTAATCTCTCGCCGTATGGAGGGTTGATAATTACAAGACATTTTCCTTCTGGTTTCTCTCCTTCTTCTATGGCAGCACGGAAAAGATGTATATCGTGCTGAAGTCTTGCTTTAGTTATGTTCTCTGTTGCTATGTCTATAGCTTCACCAGAGATATCACTTGCCCATACATCATAGTCAAACTCAGCAATCTTGCGGTCTTCTTCTTCTTTTGTCAGTTTCCATTCTACAGAGTTGAACTCACTCCATTTCTTAAAGGCGAAGTCTTTCCTATAATACTGTGCTGGTATGTTGTTAGCATACATTGCCGCCTCAATGGCTATAGTGCCAGAACCACACATAGGGTCATAGAAATTGCAGTCTTTCTTCCAACCTGAAAGTTGAATCAATCCTGCTGCTGTAACCTCATTAAGTGGTGCTTCAGCTGTTCTCAATCTATAACCACGCTTAAATAAAGGTTCTCCAGAAGAGTTTAATGACACAGTAACGTATCTGTCTCCTATGTGAATATCTATTCTTAAATCAGGATCTATCTTATCTACACTTGGACGGTGAAGAAACATTTTGCGGAACCTATCACATATAGCATCTTTACATTTCTGAGAGACATAAAGAGAGTGATTGAATACTTTGCTACTAACTGAAGAATCTATCAACAGAGTGCCATCAGGGTTCATTAGTTTCTCCCATTTGAAGTTATAGATATTGTTATACAACTCTTGTTCGTTGTTAGCCGTAAAATTCATTATTGGCTTTAGTATGCAGAGTGCTGTTCTTAGAGCATAGTTCATACGATACAATGTTCGCATATCTCCTGTAAAGCTTACTGCTCTACGTAGTTTTTGTATGTTCTTACCACCTAATGATTCTATCTCCTTAGCTAAAACGTCTTCCAAACCATACATGGTTTTGGCTACCATTGTAAATTCTTCGTTCATATTATTATTTTGTTTCTTGTTGTTCAAACTTTGCTTTTTCTACTATTACTCTTGTGCATTCTCCTTTACCAATCTCTTCTCCTTGTGCATTCTTACAAAGAATAGAAAAGATTAGTCTTTTGTTTTCTTGTTTTATTAAGGTGCTTTCCACTACAAGCTTTTCACCAACAAACGACGGTTTCAAATGCTGTATATTCATAAGAAAACCAACGCTAACATATCCTTCAGGTAAAGTAACACTTTTATAAGATACTTCTTCCATCATAGCTAACAGACGAGGTGTTCCTAACACATTAACCTCACCACTCTTTTGGCTTATAGCTGTGTCTTGCTGAGTAACGATATATTCTTGTTTAAGATATGTTCCTTCGGGTACTACGATCATGATTATTTATTTTTAGAAAATTTTAATGCATCTTCCAAGCCTAAAGCCAATTGGTCTGGACAAGAAGTTTCCTTACCACCGCAACGGATACCTTTTAGAATAGATATGACTTTTTGTGCTGGCATACCTTTTACTAATGCACTTATTCCTTGTGTATTACCATGACAACCACCAATAAAATTAACTTCCTTGACAATATCTCCCTCTAACTCTATATCTATAAACTGAGAACAAGTGCCAAATGTTTTATGTATATGTTTCATAAAGTCCAATGAATTGAGTTTGCAAAAATATAAATTTTATTTAGAATAAGATAACAAATGTATGGCAATTCAATAGAAAAAGTCTTGATAGATTTTATTCATCGCACGATAATAAGTACGATTATGCGAAACGTTCATTCAAGATGTTTGACGCTCTTTAGTATATTTAACACTCTTTTTCATATCAAAATTTTAGTATAACAAAATAATATTGTAATTTTGTCCTTTTAGAAAGTTAAACACAATAAAACATCTACATATAATGGGAAAGAAAAGAATATTAATAACAGGAGGTGCTGGATTTATTGGTAGTCATTTATGTAAAAGATTGCTAAATGAAGGTAATGAGGTAATTTGTTTGGATAATTTTTTTACAGGTAGTAAAAGAAATGTTGTTGATTTAATTGGTAATCCTTATTTTGAGTTAGTTAGACATGATGTTTGCACTCCATACTATGCGGAAGTAGATGAGATATATAATCTTGCATGTCCTGCTTCTCCTATACATTATCAATATAATGCTATAAAGACAGTAAAAACTTCTGTTGTCGGAGCATATAATATGCTTGGATTAGCCAAAAGAGTAAATGCTCGTATATTACAAGCTTCTACAAGTGAAGTGTATGGTGATCCTAAGATTCACCCTCAAGTAGAAAGTTATTGGGGCAATGTTAATCCCATAGGCGACCGTTCTTGTTATGATGAAGGAAAACGTTGTGCTGAAACTCTTTTTATGTCCTATAAGCATCAAAATAATGTAAAGATAAAGATAATAAGAATATTCAACACTTACGGTCCTAATATGCACCCACAAGATGGTAGAGTTGTAAGTAATTTTATTGTTCAAGCCTTACAAAACAAAGATATTACAGTAACAGGTGATGGTTCTCAAACACGAAGTTTTCAATATATAGACGATTTAATAGAGGGTATGGTTCGTATGATGAACACACCAGAAGATTTTATTGGACCTGTTAATATAGGCAACCCTCACGAGTTCTCTATTATGGAGTTAGCTCAAAAGGTTATTGAACTTACCAATTCAAAATCAAAGATTATATATGTTCCTTTGCCTAACGATGATCCTACACAAAGAAAACCTGACATTACTTTAGCAAAAGAGAAACTAAACAATTGGCAACCTACTATTCAATTAGAAGAAGGACTAAAAAGAACGATAGAATACTTTGATGGTCTTCTTAAAGAGATGAATACTTTATAAGAAAAATAAATACGTTTTGGTAATGAGTGAGTTTAATACACCTATATTATTTATTATATTCAACAGAAAACAAACAGCTGAAAAGGTTTTTGAAAAGATAAGAGAGATAAAACCTAAAAAACTTTATGTAGCAGCAGATGGTCCAAGGAAGAACAGACCCGATGATGTAGAAAAATGCAAGCAAACAAGAGAGATAATAAAAGTTGATTGGGATTGTGAATTGAAAACTCTTTTCAGAGAAGAGAATGTAGGTTGTGGAAAAGGCGTTAGTAGAGCAATAAGTTGGTTGTTTGAGAATGAAGAAAGGGGCATTATATTAGAAGATGATGTTTTGCCTAACAACGATTTCTTTGCTTTCTGTGATGATTTATTAGAGAGATATAAAGACAATGACACTATAAAAGCCATATCGGGTAATAATTTTGGCATAAACCCCAAAGATAATAAGGCTTCTTATTGGTATTCTTCCATATTGCATGTTTGGGGTTGGGCAACTTGGAGACGTGCTTGGAAAGACTATGAATTTGATTTAAATAATTTTTCTTCTAAGGAGTTAAAGCAAATGTATGAGCCATATAACGTAGGATATGAGAGCAAACTCTATTGGCAATACCGAGCAAATCAAATGAGAAGACATAGTGTTGATACTTGGGATTATCAAGCAATGTTTTGGGTGTGGAGAAAAAGAGGTTTATGTATTCAGCCTGCTGTTCCTTTGGTTACTAATATAGGAGTAGAAACAACAGAAGAACAAACACATAGTTTTGCTTCCGCAAAAGATATGGTACATGAAAGTAAATCATTACTGCCTTTAGTTTATAATGATGAGGTAAGACAAGATAAGCAAGCAGATAAAAGATACCATACAATATATAATAAGAAGGCATTGTGGAAATATCCTTTATTAAATCTTAGACTTCTCTTTCGATAAAAAAATCTAATAGTATTAATAAAACTCCTTTATCTGTTCTTTTTAAGAAAAGATGTGAGGGTCTGTGTTATTTGTTTTCTTTCTACTTTGTTTAGACTTACGAAGTACATAAAAGCAAGACATAAAACCATAACGCCCAGAGTAACTAAGCAAGAAAACAAAATATTACTATCTATAAGCACATCTAAATGATATGAGCAAAGCCTATATAGTACTAAGATAAAACAAGAACAGATAAAGCAAGGCAGAACAACTTTCTTAAAGTATTGCCAAAGCTTTAAGCCGACTATTTTCTTTGCAATAAAACTACAGACTATAAATCCTAAGACATCAAACAAAACTACAAAAAGAAAGACGTAATGAAATTGCTTGCTGAACTTTAAAAAGAAATAAGAACAAATCAACGGCAAAATCAAAAACAGACTATCAGCAATCTGATAATGTTTCAACTTACCTTCTGCCTTAAAAAGTAAGTCTAACTGTTGTCTAAGAACACCTATCAAAGTATTTACCATAAGTATTTGAATAAAAACAACCGAATACTCAGGAACATATCCTAACCATAACTTTACGATAGGTTGAGTTAAGAACAAAAGAGGAACAACCATGATTATATCCAAAGCAAACATAATCTTTGAGGACAGGAACATGGTGGCAAACATTTTTTCTTTGTCATTAGAGGCTCTAAGTTTTGTAATATAAGGATTGACTACAACGGTGATATTGTTTAAAAACATATTTACAGCACTTCTCACTTGATAAGCAACACCACGTGCAGCATTAAGCACCGTTCCTCCAAAGATATTTAAGACAAGATTAAGACCATTTTGAGCAACGGTAGAAGCCGAATTGCCAAAGAATTGCCAACCAGCAAAGATAACCATGTGCCTGAATATTTGTTTATCATAGACTTTTCTTAGTTTACATTCTTCAAAGTGTTTGTTGCAATAAATAAAGGTTGCGAGCCTTATAGATAATACAACAACAAAGAGTAAGACACCATAAACAATAAGTTTATCCATAAAAAACAATGGTAGCAATAGAACAATAAGCAATTTCAAAACACCGTCTATTAAAGAAAGTATAGCATAAACGTCCATTCGTTCATTAGCAATAATAACAGCATCATACGGAGTTGTTATTATCCCAAGAATAGTTGAAACAAGGGAAAACTGAAAAACAACGAAAGCTGCCAAAATTCTATCTGTAGGAATATTAGCTTTACAGTTTAGAAACCACACGCCAACCACTTCCACACCTATAAAGAAAATAATAGCAATAAAAAGATTGATATATATGCTTGTGTTAAATACTGTGGAAAGTCTTTCTTTGTTGTTCTCTCCTATGGAATAGTTTAAAAAACGTTGTGTTGAGGAAGTAAAAAGAACCTTTAAAGATTCAAACATAGCAACAACACTACCCACTAATGAGAAAACACCAAAATCATCTACACCCAATTCTTTTAGCAAAACTCTTGAGGTATAGAAATATATAATAAACAGCACAAACATTCTGAAATACATGAATGCAGTGTTCTTTACTAATATTTTGCCGTGCGACTTCTCCATCTTTCAATTAATAATGAGTAATGAGAATTAGACTTGAGTTACTTCAATTACTAATTTCTAATTTCTTGCAGTAATTTGGCCGTCTTCTTCGAAGCCACCCCAATTACTAATTTCTAATTTCTAATTAATTTAAAGCCATTTTTCTTTTTTGTACCAAGCAATACATTCTTCCACCCCTCGTTTTAGATCATAGTCTGCGTGGAAACCTAAATCATTCTTTAAATTTTCTATATCGCAATCCCAATTTCTTGCGGCAAGAAGATTATACTTATCTTTATTTAGTGTAAATTGCTTACCTACTAATCTTCCAAAACTATCTAAACAAGAGGATATACCTTTCACTATCCACAAAGGAAAACGAATAGAAATAGTCCAAGTGTTTAGAACTTTTTTAGTTATCTCAGAAAATTCACTATCTAAATATACATTACCATCACTAACAAAATAAGTACGCTTTGTTAGTTCTCTCTTCTCTGCAGCAAGAATACAAGCATTGCAAAGGTCTTTAGAATATATGAATGTCAGACGTTGTTTAGGTCTTCCAAGTGTTGCATCAATATGAGATTTTATTGTTTTAAAATAAACAAAATAGTCTTTCTCTCTTTCGCCATATACACCTGTAGGGCGCAAAATAACATATCTGTTTTCGCAATTATTGTTTATGTATTCTTCTGCTTTTAGTTTGCTTTTGCCATACATCGTATTCGGTTTGTTTTCATCGCTCACCTTAGCAGTAGTAAAAGGGTTCTCTCCTGCAGGACCATGTGCAGCAAAAGAAGACATATATATTAGTTTGCAATCTAAACCTTTTATGGCATTAACAAGATGCTTAGTATAAGTAAAATTAACTTTATCAAACTCCTCTTGTGTCTTGGCTTTAGTTAAGCCTGCAAGATGAAAGATGGTATCAAAGTTCTCTCTTGATAATTGGGATTTCAATTCTTCAGGATTACTATAATTTAAATCAATAAAATGTAGTTCTGGACTTTGAAGATACTTTTTAGATGAAGTCTTTCTTATGCCTGCCCATACCTCTACAGATTTTTTTTGTAGAAGCATATCACACAAAGTGCTTCCTATAAAGCCACTCGCTCCCGTTACTAATACCTTTTTCATTTCTTGTCTATAATCTCTAATTAATGTTTTTAAAATAAGCTCGCCTTCTTATCGCTATTCGGCTCTCGTATTTATTCCAAACTTGAGAAGCTTGATTTGTTTCCAATTGTGGATTTGCTATCGCCAACTTTGAACCAAGTTTAATATAATTTTCATTCATCTTAGCATAGTAAATAGAATGAACACCCTTGTTTTGCCATTCTGGATCTACTCCATTAAGATATAAATCTATATAATCGTAGTTCTTTAAAGCTTTGAGAATATAATACCACCCCAAAGGGAACAACCTGCCTTTTGCTTTTTGTAAGGCACGTGAAAGAGTTGGCATACTTATTCCAAAGGCTACCACATCATCTTTTTCATCTACTACCAAACAGATAAGTTTTTTATCCACAAAAGGAAGATATTGCTTAATATAATAATGTATCATTTTATCTGTCAAAGGAACATAACCATATAAACCAGAAAAGGCTTTATTTAAAGTGTTAAAAATCTTATATCCATAACGCTTTGCCAATTCTTTTTTGCTTAATTCTGGTGCTATTCTAAGGTTATATTTTTGAGCAATAAGATTGTTTATTCTTGACATCTTTTCTGGTATGGGCTGACAAGCAGGCATTTCATACTGAACCCAATCAACTTCTTTTTCAAAACCAAGTCTTTCTAAATGCTTAGGATAATATTCTGGATTATATAGAGCAGCCATAGGGCAAAGAGTATCAAAACCCTCTACCATCATTCCCTCTTTATCCATATCAGTAAACCCCATAGGTCCGACTATTTTATTCAGACCTCTTTGTTTAGCAAAATTTTCTAAGCATTGAAACAAAGCATTTGATATTTCTTCATTATCACAGAAGTCTAACCAACCAAAACGTAAGTGTTTTCGTTCCCACAACTCATTAGCTTTGTTGTTTATTATAGCACACACTCTTCCTACAAGTTTATTATTATCAAAAGCAAGAAAGATATGATATTCACACCATTCCAAAGCTGGATTTTTTTTAGGGTTGAATGTGTTTTTTTCATCTAAGTAAAGAGGAGGAACGAACATCTTGTCGTCTTTCAATAACTTGTAAGGAAAATCTAAGAATTGTTTAAATAGACTTTTATTGTTAATTTTTTTTGTGATATTATCAAGATAAACTTCTTTTATAGTAATATTACTCATTGTTAAAACAAATTTTATTTTGCAAAAATAGAAAAATATTTTGAATAAACTATTCTTAGTCCATCTAAAAAAAAAATTATATCTTTGCACACATAAAACAATAGATATGAAAGAAACTCGCATAATAAGAAGTAAAGCACCTTTGCGTTTAGGTCTTGCTGGAGGAGGGACAGATGTTTCACCTTATAGCGATAGATTTGGAGGACTTGTTTTAAATGCAACAATCAACCTATACGCATACTGTACTATAGAAGAGACTTTTGATAACACCATAGAAATATATGCTGCAGATATAAACGAAAGAGTTGTAATACCTTCTCAAAAAATATTACCAATAGACGGAAAGCTTTCTTTAGGCAAAGGAGTTTATAATAGAATAGTAAAAGACTATAACCTGCCAGCACTCTCTTTTAAAATGACAACATATTCTGATGCTCCTGCCGGTTCAGGCTTAGGTTCTTCTTCAACTATGGTTGTTTGTATTTTAAAAGCCTTTGTAGAGTGGTTACAACTTCCTATGGGTAACTATGAAATAGCAAGGCTGGCATACGAAATAGAACGTTTAGACCTTCTTCTTGCAGGTGGAAAACAAGATCAATATGCAGCCGCTTTCGGAGGTTTTAATTATATGGAGTTTCTTCCTAATGACATGGTTATAGTTAATCCTTTAGAAATAAAACGTTGGATTAAAGATGAATTAGAGTCTTCTATGATTTTGTACTATACAGGTGCTTCTCGCTCTTCTGCTAAAATCATAGATGAACAAAAATCAAATACAGCCAAAGGAGATGAAAAAACAATACAATCTCTTCATAAGATAAAGCAAAGTGCAAAAGATATGAAACAATGTCTTTTGTATGGCGACATAACAGGCTTTGCCGAAATAATGCGACAAGGTTGGGAAGACAAAAAACGTTTGGCAACAAGTATATCTAATTCTATGATTGATCAAGTAGTAGAATTAGCATACAGACAAGGTGCTTTGGCTGCAAAAGTTTCTGGTGCTGGAGGAGGAGGTTTTATTACTCTTATAACTAAACCAGAAAATAAATATAGTCTTATGTCTGCTTTAGATAAATTAGAAGGTAGGACAATACCATTTCAATTTACTGAAGACGGAACTCATGGTTGGCATATTAAATAACATCTTTCTATGACAGAAGCGATTATTCTTGCAGGAGGATTAGGGACACGACTAAGAAGTGTTGTAAATGATAAACCAAAATGTATGGCTGATGTTAATGGGAATCCTTTTCTATTCTATTGGTTACAGTACTTGGCTCGGTTTAACTTTAAAAAAATAGTGTTTTCTTTGGGATATAAATCTGAAATGGTGATAGAGTGGATAAAAACCATAAAAAACGACTATGGTTTCAGCATTGATTATATCGTAGAAAAAGAACCTTTAGGCACAGGTGGAGGTATAAGGCTTGCGCTTAGCAAAACCTTTACTAATGATGTACTTGTTGTTAATGGCGACTCTATATTTTTAGCGGATTTGCAAGATTTGTATAATAGATATACTCTCACTGATTGTTCTGTCGCTCTTGCTTTGAAACAGATGAAAGATTTTTCACGCTATGGTAAAGTAACTATAAACTCCAACAACCTTATTACTAATTTTGCTGAGAAAACCTTTTGCGAACAAGGACTCATAAATTGTGGGGTGTATGTTTTGAACAAAGAAAAACTTAATCTACAATCTTTTGAAGAAAAATTTTCGTTTGAAAAAGATGTCTTAGAGAAGCGCAACGATATTTATGGTTTTGAATACGAGGGATATTTTATTGATATTGGTGTTCCAGAGGATTATCACAAAGCACAAAAAGATTTTTTATTTTTAATGTAAAAATAGCCTCAAATCTTTTTTTACGATAATCAAAACTTTTAATTTTCATAGCTAAATCCATTTATTTTTATTTAACATATTTTCCAATACAAAAAAAATTAACTGTTCGCAATTACTAATTACTTGCAGCAATTTGGCCGTCTTCTTTGAAGCCACCCCAATTCCCTTGTAACAATTTGGCCGTCTTCTTCGAAGCCACCCCAATTACTAATTTCTAATTACTAATTTCTCATTAGATGAAGATTTCTAATTAGATGAAATAATTTGCAGTATATTATTTTTTTTGTAAATTTGTGGCGACAATATGATTCATGACCAAATATATAAAACTATGAAAAGAACAATTTTATTAATTGCTATTATATGCAATGCAGTAATGGCATACGGACAAAATGGACAACATCATAATGGTTGGAATTTAGATTCCCTTAACCTGAGAAGTTATGATGAACAGTATTTATTACCTGAGATAATGAATAATTGTAATGAAATCAGTTTAGATGTAGTACCTGCTACGGATACTATTCAGATTCATAATTTTTTTAATAGAGGTTACATCTGTTTAAATACTGCTTATTTTTATGAATGGGATTATCAGATTGAGATCCCCGATTGCGATAATATAGTATGTGATTTTGCTCAACCATATCGTACAGATACAAGTATAACCATTATTGGTTTATCTGGGTATGCACTTAACCATAATGCGGGATTTGAATCGAGTTCTAACTATGATACAAATTATAAGTTTTATTTAGAATTATGGGATTCTTCTCTTACAAATACTATAAGGAGCGTTGATATTACAAGAACAATAGGAGGGGGATATACACCAACCTACGCAGAAGCATTTTTTGAAAATCCTGTAAATATGAATGGAAAGTTTTATATTGTTTATCATACTCCAGATACTATTTTTCAAGATAAGTCTATTGATTTATGGGGAGGTATTTTTGCTACAACATTTTGCGGTAATGTTGTAGGTGATATGTATCCTTTAATAAGAAAAAAAACTCATCTATATTGGGACGCTATTTGGGCAAATCAATATGATTTCAGCCGAGATGGTCTTATTACCATGCTTTATCTATTCCCTATTCTAAGTGAATATAATCCAAATGCAGAAGAATGGCATGGAGTAGGATTAAATGAAACAAGAGATATTTCTAATTTTACTCATGTTTTTCCTAATCCAGCAAAAGAAGAGGTA
>JBGUWU010000021.1:0-33086 GCA_045221575.1 Bacteroidales bacterium | reverse complement strand
AAAATTGAAAGCAATTCACAACACGCACAAAGAAAAAATATTGGTCTCCAAAATTGTGTTTTACCCTGCAAAGATACAAAATTGAAAGCAATTCACAACTTATAAACTTTTTAAGAAACTCAAAGGCAAATTGTGTTTTACCCTGCAAAGATACAAAATTGAAAGCAATTCACAACGATGTTATTAGAAGGTAAGTAAGCGTTAATATTGTGTTTTACCCTGCAAAGATACAAAATTGAAAGCAATTCACAACGTATGAGTGGTAATACTATTTTAGCTGCAAATTGTGTTTTACCCTGCAAAGATACAAAATTGAAAGCAATTCACAACGGGGAATACTCGCAAATAACTTTCACCATTATTGTGTTTTACCCTGCAAAGATACAAAATTGAAAGCAATTCACAACGCCAAGATGAATTTATTTGAAAGTGATGTAATTGTGTTTTACCCTGCAAAGATACAAAATTGAAAGCAATTCACAACTTGCAGATAGCAAGCACAATCATTGGAATGGTTGTGTTTTACCCTGCAAAGATACAAAATTGAAAGCAATTCACAACTGTTGGTTTTAGGTCAGTTTATGGATGTTAGTTGTGTTTTACCCTGCAAAGATACAAAATTGAAAGCAATTCACAACGCTCACGATAAGATAATGAAAGAGATTGAGTTGTGTTTTACCCTGCAAAGATACAAAATTGAAAGCAATTCACAACCACCGCTTTAAATAAATTGCAAACGACTTTGTTGTGTTTTACCCTGCAAAGATACAAAATTGAAAGCAATTCACAACTAGCGAGAAGTAGTTAAAACCGAACGCAGCGTTGTGTTTTACCCTGCAAAGATACAAAATTGAAAGCAATTCACAACTAAGATGTCATTTGAGAGAAAGCGATGTTAGTTGTGTTTTACCCTGCAAAGATACAAAATTGAAAGCAATTCACAACGAACGCAGCAACGCGAAGGTGAGGAATTTGTTGTGTTTTACCCTGCAAAGATACAAAATTGAAAGCAATTCACAACTGGCGGCCGCGATTGATGACGCTCGTGGGGGTTGTGTTTTACCCTGCAAAGATACAAAATTGAAAGCAATTCACAACACTTCCTAAGTTCTTTACTAAGTTCGGTGTGTTGTGTTTTACCCTGCAAAGATACAAAATTGAAAGCAATTCACAACTGCTACGACTATTATGTTTTACACGATAAGTTACAAAATTTATTTTTGTTTTAGTGATATTCACACAAGCAATAAATCAGAAGTAGATACGTTAATATTATTCAGTAATAAACTAAATAATAAATAGCAATGAAATTAGAATCACAAAAAGACAAAGTATCTTACATACTTGGAGAAGATATAGGAAGAAGTATTATTTCTCAAGGTTATGATTTAAATGTAGATATACTTGTAGAAACTATCAAGAACACTGCATTAGGTAAAGGTGAAAGTCTTTTGACTGAACAAGAAAAGAATAACGTTATGCAAGCTTGGCAACAAGAGATGAACGCTATTCGTCAAAAGCAAGCCAAAGAACAAGGTCAAAAAGCCAGAAAAGAGGGTGAAGAATTTTTAAGAAATAACAGAAAAAATGATAATGTTGTTGAAACTCCTTCAGGTCTGCAATATACAGTTATAAAAGAAGGTGTAGGTCAAAAACCTAAAGCAACAGACAAAGTAAGAGTGCATTATCATGGTACTTTATTAAACGGAACAATATTTGACTCTTCTGTACAAAGAGGAGAAAGCATAGTATTTCCTTTGAATCAAGTTATAGCAGGTTGGACTGAAGGTGTTCAATTAATGAATGTCGGAAGTAAATATAGATTCTTTATTCCTGCTGACTTAGCATACGGCGATCAAATGGTTGGCAATATTCCTGCAGGTTCAACACTTATCTTTGAAGTAGAACTATTAGGAATAGAATAAAAAGAAGAAGCAAAATCATTTTTATTACTAAGGTATTATAATTGAGAGGTAATGAAAAGGTGTTTTGTTATATTGCTATGTTGCTGTGCCTGTATGTTATGCTTACAGGCACAGAGTAGCAAAGAAGAAAGAATACAAACCTTTGTGGCTAATCAACTAAGAGAATACCCTCTAAGCCAACTTGCAGATTTGTATAAAAGTAGTTTTCAAGATGCTTTCGGACCAGAACATTTGGTAGAGAATGTTGAAAGTGTTATGTCTTATCTTTCCAAAGAACTTTCTTCTATGCAAAAATCTTCTTTGCCTTATTACGAGTTTTGTGGTACTGAGGGCAATTTTGTTCGTGTAAATCTCTCCGTTGTTTTAGATAATATAATTTCAAAGGAAGAACTTGCAGATGCTTTCATTCGTTCTTCTAAAATGATAAACAAATATTTAACCATTAAGGCTTGGCAAAAAGAATGGAGAGAAAGATGTCAGATAATATCTCAAATGAATCTTAACTTAAAAGACTTTCAAAAAGATAGTCTATATATAGAAAATTTAATACAACAGGGAGAATATGCTTGGGTACATTCCAGAGTTTATCATGATGTATATAAACCTCATTATCGCATAATACATAGAGATATTTTCTTTAAGGAACTTTTTCCTAAGATTCTAAGAAAACAAAAAGAGAATATTTTAAATTAACAAGAATGATCTCTTCTATTTTTAGTAGAAAGTAATCCGCATGCAGCCATTATATCTTGTCCTTTTGAAACACGTATAGTAGTAAGTATTCCTTTTTTATTCAGTGCTTCTTTAAAGGCTATCATTTTTTCTTTTGTAGCTCCTTTGTATATTGTGTTTGGTATGGTGTTAAATGGTATTAGATTTATTCTACAAGATAATCCATTAAGAAGTTTAGCAAGTGCATTGATATGTCGTGCATCGTTATTTAAATCATCAAAAACTATATACTCAAAAGTAAGATGACGTTGCTTAGTCCAATCAAAATGCTTTAAAAGTCTTATAGTTTTTTCTATCGGATAGGCTTTTTCTATTGGCATAATATTTTGCCGTTCTTCTGGTATGGCATTATGTAAAGATATTGCTACATCTACATCTGTCTCTGTTAAAAATTTTTCTACTAATGGTAAGAAACCAGCAGTAGATACTGTTATTCTGTGTGGAGAAAAGCCATAACCATAAGAACAACACAATATCTCTAAACTTTTTTTCACCTCTAAATAGTTATCCAACGGTTCTCCCATTCCCATATACACTATATTCTTTATTGAAGAAAATTCATCTATGGAACGAAAGATGTTTAATATTTCATTTGTTGTAAGATTACGTTGAAATCCTTGTTTGCCTGTAGCACAAAAATCACAATTCATTTTACAACCTGCTTGT
This sequence comes from Bacteroidales bacterium, assembly GCA_045221575.1. GTDB lineage: Bacteria > Bacteroidota > Bacteroidia > Bacteroidales > P3 > Scybalousia_A. The sequence continues at coordinate 29,763 of JBGUWU010000021.1, read as the reverse complement.
GTTGAAATACAAAGAGTAACCCTTTCCTTATCAAATATACTTACAGCTTCTACAAATACATTATCAGCATATTCAAAAAGATATTTCTTTGTGCCGTCTTTTGATGTTAAAACTTGTATATAAGGTTGTAAGCCCAAAGAATATTCTTTCGCAAGTTGTTCTCTAAAAGATTTGGACAAGTTAGTCATATCTTCTATTTGTGTTGCGTTCTTCTTATATAACCATTCTGCTATCTGCTTTGCAACAAAAGTTTTTTGGTTATATTTTTCTACTACAGCCTGCAACTCATTTAATGTTTTGCCATAAAGATATTCTTTCATTGTTTAAAGGGTGTTTGAATAGTATTTACCTTGATAAGTATTGCGTTTTATCATTTCTTGCTCTATCTCTGCAACTATCTCTTCATTCCTTAAATTACTCCATGCTGATAAAACATTATATCTTGGAGGCACTTCTGAAACAAACCTTTCTATAACAATATTTGGATTTAACCTCTCAAGAAAAGAAATAATGAAATCTTTATACTCTTCAAAAGTAAATAGATTATACTTCTCAGGATTGTTTTCATAATCTTTAGCCATAGCAGTATTCTTTAGTATTTGCAGTTGATGAAACTTTATTGTGTCTAATGGAAGAGAAGAAACAATGCTTGCCTCTTCTAACATTTCTTGTCTTGTTTCAGAAGGTAAGCCAAAGATAAGATGACCACCTGTTTTTAATCCATATTCCTTGCAAAGATTAAGAGCTTGCTTTGTATCATAAAAACTATGTCCTCTGTTGATTGCTTGAAGTGTTTTATCATAACAACTTTCTATTCCAAACTCAACAATAATATGATAGTCTTTATTAAGGTCTTGTAGATATTGTAGCTTATCTTTATCTATGCAATCAGGTCTTGTGCCTATAACAATACCACAGATGTTTTCGTGAGAAAGAGCTTCTTCATACTTCTGCTTTAAAACGTCTAACGAAGCATAAGTGTTGGAATATGCTTGAAAATACGCAAAATATTGTTTTACCTTCTTATATCTCCATTGATGAAACTTAATTCCTTCATTAATCTGTTCTGTGATAGAAGAAAAGTTTCTACAATAAGAAGGATTGAATGCATCATTAGAACAAAAAGTACAACCATTATTAGAAATCTTTCCGTCTCTATTTGGACAAGTAAAGCCTGCATCAATGCTTAGTTTTTGGATTCTTTGTCCAAAAGTTCTTTTCATATAAGAAGAATAAGCATTGAAAGGTCTATCTGAAAGCCAAATATTATTCATTGTCTTTTTTGGAAGAATACATTAGCAGACTAACTAAATGTATTGTCTTTATATCTAAGTTATTTTTACGAATATAATTATCCATCTGCATGAGACAGGTAGTATCTGTTGATGTTATATACTCTGCCCCTAAAGACATGGCTTTTTCTACTTTTCTTTTTGTAAGTTCTTTGCTTACGGGTTCATTATACATATATAAACTTTCACCATATCCACAGCAAAAATCACACCTCTGTTCATTTACAAGCTCTAAACCTTTCACCCTACTAAGAATAAGTCTAACTTCTTCTTGAACATCATATTCATTTAACGACTTACAGTTGTTGTGTAGAAAGACTTTAAAAGGAAACTCTGCTCCAAGATCGCAGTTAGGCTTACTTACATGTATAAATTCTGAAATATCCATTATTCTATCGGCTAAAGACTTATAAGAATTGTGATAAGAGGTATTGTAAAACAACTTTCCAAGATTATTTTTAACATATCCCACACAAGCAGCAGAACAAGTAACTATAGGAGAGTAACCTGAGAAGTCTTCAATAAACTTCCCTCCTACAGCTTTGGCTTCTTTCCAATTGCCATTATCATATAATACCCTACCACAGCAGGTTTGTTCTGTGTTGTAGTTAGCTTTGAAACCCATTTTCTCAACCAAAGCGATAAAGTCAAAAGCTATGTAAGGATAAAACTCATCTACACAGCAAGGAATAAAAATATTTACCTCTTTTTTCTGCATTTCTCACAAAACTATTTGTCAATAGAATTTAGTACTCAAACGAAAAAATATCCTTTTTATTGTAAAGAACTTAGCAAATTCATTTAAATAATGAAAAACAAAGATTTATCATATATTTTCAAAGATAAAATACTGCCAATCTTGATTTGATTTTTGCCAAACGAAGTTTTCTTGACGCCAAACTTGATTTTCGTAGTAAAAAAAACTATTTTTTTGGAGTAAAGTTTTGATTTGGCAAAAACGAAACTTGATTTGGCAAAAATCAAAAAAAGATTGGCAAAAACAAAATCAAGATTTCACAATTTTTAATCTTTTTTCTTAACTCGCTTTACTAAAAATTGAAATAATTTCCCTTAAAATATTATTTTTCTTAAAAAAATTATTACTTTTGCAAATTGATATTTAAAGTTTTTAACAGAAAGACTATGGGAACAATTATTATTTATGGTGTTATTGCCTTGACTGTGGCAGGTATTATCTTGTCTTTGGTCTTGTATTTAGTAGCACAAAAATTCAAAGTTGTAGAGGATCCTCGTATTGACTTGGTTGCAGAAAAGCTTCCTGGTGCTAATTGTGGTGGTTGTGGTTTTGCTGGTTGTAGAGCTTTAGCTGAGGCTATCGTCAAAGCTGAAAACTTAGACGGAAAAGCTTGCCCTGTTGGTGGCGCTCCTGTTATGGCACAAGTTGCTGAGGTTATGGGATTACAAGCTGAAGAATCTGACCCAATGATTGCCGTTGTAAGATGTAATGGTGGCAAATGCAACACTCACAAAAAAGTAGAGTATAACGGAGCAACAGATTGTTTTGTTGCTAATCAAAATTTTGCTGGTGAAGGTGGCTGTTCTTTCGGTTGTTTAGGCTTAGGCAATTGTACAAAAGCTTGTAAGTTTGATGCAATACACATGAACGAAGAAACAGGTCTTCCTGAGGTTGATGAAGAAAAGTGTGTTGCTTGTGGTGCTTGCGTAAAAGCATGTCCAAGAGGAGTAATAGAACTTAGAAAGAAAGGCTTAAAGAACCGTAGAGTATTTGTTTCTTGTATAAACAAAGAAAAAGGAGCTGCAGCTAAGAAAAATTGTGATGTAGCTTGTATTGGTTGTGGAAAATGTGAAAAAGTTTGTCCTTTTGGTGCGATAACTATTGAAAATAATCTTTCATATATAGATTTCAATAAATGTAAGATGTGTAGAAAATGTGTTGCTGAATGTCCTACAGGAGCAATACATGCTGTTAATTTTCCTCCTGCTAAACCAAAGGTAGAAACACCTACAGAAAATAAAGAAAAACAGGACGAACAGACAACAGTACAAACACAAGAAATTAACAACAATCAAGAGAAAGGAGTATAAAGAATGAGAACATTTAATAAAGGCGGTGTTCATCCAGAGGAAAACAAACTTGCTTCAAATAATAAGATAGAAGTGTTTCCTCTTACAAAAAAGGCAGTAGTTTTTGTATCTCAACATCTTGGAGCTCCTGCAACTTGTTTAGTTAATAAGGGCGATAAAGTAAAAGTAGGAACTCGTATTGCAGAGGCTTCTGGTTTTATATGTGCAAACACACATTCACCTTATTCTGGTACAGTTACAAAAATTGATGTTGCGACTGATTTCAATGGATTTAAAAAACCTGCTGTTTATATAGACGTAGAAGGAGATGAGTGGGAAGAAGGTATAGATACTTCTAACGAAATAAAAAGAGAAATAACACTTGAACCAAAGGACATCATTCAAAGAATGAAAGATTGTGGTATCGTAGGTTTGGGAGGTGCTGCTTTCCCTACAAATGTTAAGTATATGATACCTGAAGGCAAAAAAGCCGAATACCTTATTATTAATGGTGTAGAGTGTGAGCCTTATCTTACTTCTGATAACAGAATAATGATAGAAAATACCGAAGAAATCTTCATAGGTATAGAAATTATGAAGAAGGCTTTGGGAATAAATACTGCTCTTGTTGGTATAGAGAATAATAAACCTGAAGCAATAAGAGTAATGACAGAAATGTCAAAAAAATATAGTGGTACAGAGATTGTTCCTTTGCAATTAAAATATCCACAAGGAGCAGAAAAACAACTTATCAACGCTCTTACAGGTAGAGAAGTTCCAAGTGGTAAGCTTCCTATTGAGGTTGGTTGCGTTGTAGATAATGTTGGTACTGCTTTGGCTATTTATTATGCAGTTCAAAAGAATCGTCCTTTGATTGATAATGTTCTTACATTTACAGGAAAGAGTGTAAAACCAGAAAATCAAAAGAATCTTTTAGTTAGAGTTGGAACACCTTTGCAAGAAATCATAGACTATTGCGGAGGATTACCAGAAGATACAGGCAAACTAATAAGTGGAGGTCCTATGATGGGAAAAGCTATTATGGATACTTCTGCTCCAACAGTTAAAACAACATCAAGTATTCTTGTAATGAATGAAAAAGAGGCTAAACGTCAAGAACCTACACCTTGTATTCGTTGCGGAAAATGCGTTGATGCTTGTCCAATGGGATTAGAACCTGTTCTGCTTTCAACTCTTTGCTCTCAAGATAAATGGGAAGAAGCAGAAAAAGAATGCGTAATGGATTGTATAGAATGCGGTTGTTGCCTATTCACTTGTCCTGCTAATCGTCCTTTATTAGATATGATTAGAGTAGGAAAGTTTAAAGTAGGAGCATTACGTAGAGCAAGAGCTCAAAAATAATCAGAATTTAATGAATTAAGAATATAAAAATACAAAAATATGTCAATGTTTAATATTTCAGGATCACCTCATGTTCATAGCACAATGTCTACTAAAAAGATAATGTGGGGTGTAGTCATTGCGATGTTACCAGCATTGCTTGTCAGTATATACTTCTTTGGCATCAATGCTTTTCTTTTGACTTTGGTCAGTGTAGCATCTTGTCTTTTCTTTGAATGGGCAATACAAAAATATCTGCTTAAAGGAGATTTATCCACAGTAACAGATGGTTCAGCAGTAATAACAGGTATGTTACTTGCTTTCAATGTTCCTTCTTCTCTACCTTTGTGGTTAATCATTCTTGGTTCTCTTATAGCGATAGGAGTAGGAAAGATGACCTTTGGAGGTTTAGGAAAGAACCCATTTAATCCTGCTTTGGTAGGTCGTGTATTCTTGTTCTTATCTTTCCCTACAGATATGGCAATGAGTGCTTGGCCAAAACCATCTCCTTTATTCTGCTCTAATGTTGCAGATGCTGTTTCAGGACCTACTTCTTTAAGTATAATAAAACACGGAGGAGATTTACCAAATGTTGTGGATATGTTAATAGGAAACGTTGGCGGTTCTTTGGGAGAAATATCAGCAATAGCAATTATTATAGGAGGTATCTATATGTTATGTAGAAAAATCATTACTTGGCATATACCAGTATCTTTCCTTGGTTCTGCTTTTGTTTTTGCTCTTATTCTACACTTGGTTAGCCCAGAAAACTACGTTGCTCCTGTATATCATCTTTTGGCTGGTGGTATGATGCTTGGTGCTGTGTTTATGGCAACTGACATGGTTACTTCACCTATCACACATAAAGGACAAATAATCTTTGGTTGCGGTTGCGGTATTCTTACTATTGTTTTCCGTTGCTTTGGCCCTATGCCAGAAGGAGTTTCTTTTGCTATTTTAATTATGAATGGCGTTACTCCATTGATTAATAAATTCGTTAAAACCGATAAATTCGGATACAAAAAATAAGGAGGGATTATGGCAAAGTTAGAATCTTCAATGAAGAATATGGTTTTGTGTTTGGCTTTGGTTACTTTGCTTGCTTCTGCATTGCTTTGCGGAACATACGCTTTAACAAAAAAGCCTATAGACACAACTATGAAAAATGATAAAGACACTGCAATAAAAAATGTTCTTCCTGATAAGAAAGCCGAAATAGGAAAAGAACAAGAAATAAAATTAGATGGTTATGACGAACCTTTTGTCATCTATCCAGCAACTGTTAATGGTGAATTAATAGGTGCAGCAGTAGAAACATACGATAAAAATGGTTATGGTGGAAAGCTTAAGATTATGGTTGGTCTGGATAAAGAAGGAAATATTTCAGATTATTCTATCTTAGAAACAGCTGAAACACCAGGCTTAGGAATGAAAGCAGAAGAATGGTTTAGAGCCAAAGGAGATATTAGAGGAAAAAATCCAAAAGATACTAAATTTGCTCCAACTAAAGACGGAGGTGATATAGACGCTATTACTGCTTCTACTATAACTTCTCGTGCTTTTCTTACTGCAGTTCAAAAAGCATTTGACGCATTTATGAAATATCAAAACAAATAGGAGATACAACAATGAAAGGAATGAAAATAGTACTTAATGGCATAATAAAAGAAAACCCTGTCTTTTGTTTGTTGCTTGGAATGTGTTCTACATTAGCAACAACAACCTCTGCTATTAATGGTTTAGGAATGGGTGTTTGTACAATGTTTGTATTAATGTGTTCAAACGTTGTTATATCTCTTATAAAAAACGTTGTACCAGATAAAGTTCGTATCCCTGCATTTATAGTTGTCATAGCAACATTTGTTACTATACTTCAACTTCTTTTGCAAGCTTATGTTCCTGCTCTTAACAAAAGTCTTGGAATATTTATCCCTTTGATTGTTGTTAATTGCGTTATACTTGGAAGAGCAGAAAGTTTTGCAAGCAAGAACAATGCTTTTAATTCTTTACTTGATGGTATCGGTATTGGTTTAGGTTTCACTCTTGCTTTAACTGTTTTAGGTATAGTTAGAGAGGTTCTTGGTGCGGGTTCAATATTCGGTATGAAGTTTATCGGAGAAAGCGATGGAATACTTCTTTTCATACTTCCTCCAGGAGCATTTATAGCACTTGGCTACTTGATTGCCTTAGTAAATAAATTGAGAGCAAAATACGAAAAATAATTAATTCAAATAATATTAACAGATTTAACCGATGAGCTAAGATGTGATAACGTTAGCAAATTTAACATGAAGAAAATTTTTAAAAAATTGTTATTTTTAACATTAGCAACAACAATGGCTTTTAGTTTTTCTGCTTGTTCAGATGATGATGACGATGAAGGTGTTTCTGCTTCTCAAATCAAGTCTTTAATTGTTGGTTCATGGGAATCAGTAGAAGAAGATGGAGGCTATGGAATAAATGTAAATAGAATAACTTTCCGTGCAGATGGAACATGCAAAACTGTAAGTTGGTATGAAGACTATGAAACAGGAATGGAAGACTATGAAACATTTGATTATACTTATACTATAAATGGAGATAAAATAAATTTAGTTGAAGTAAATGGAGATGATAGATCTACAGCTCAAGTTTTATCTATCAACGAAAACACTATGAAACTCAAAGTTAAAACAGAAAAACAAACCTTTACTTTTGTATTTACAAGAATGCAATCTTTATAAAAAAACTCTTATCAATAAACTACTTTTGTTTATTGAATAAAGAGTAAAGAAAAAGACTTTGTGAAACTATTGTAACACAAAGTCTTTTTTTTCTCTTCTATCAAAAGATATTATTCTTATTCAAATGCCATTAGATACTTTACATTAGTTCTCCACGGGCAGCATCTTGTCTAATAAAAATAAACAGCATAAGTGTAAATGCCCATAAAGAAGAACCTCCGTACGAAATAAAAGGCAAAGGAATACCAATAACAGGTAAAAGTCCTATAGTCATTCCTATATTTACAAAGAAATGGAAAAAGATTATTCCAGCAATACCATAGCCATAAATCCTTGCAAAGTTACTTCGTTGCCGTTCTGCTAATTTAATAATCTTTATACAAAGCCATACAAACATAAAGACAATAACAATACTTCCAACAAAACCCCATTCCTCTCCTATCGTACAGAAGATAAAGTCTGTGTCTTGTTCTGGAACAAAGTTAAACTTGGTTTGTGTTCCTTGCAAGAAACCTTTGCCAAAAACTCCTCCTGAACCTATTGCTATCTTCGATTGATTGACATTATATCCAACACCTTTATAGTCTTGTTTTTTCCCTAAAAGAACTTCTATTCTATCTTTTTGATGGGACTCTAATACTTCATTATATCCAAACTCTACTCCTAAAACAACCAAAGAACAAAAAACAAAGATACCAAAGAAATAAATGAACCTTGCTTTGCGACTACGCCTGTGCATAATCCAATAAGATATAAGGGCAATAACACCCAAAGATATAATAAGAACGTATGGATTAAGCAACAATGCTAATATAAATAAAACTATTGCACCTGCTCCAAGTATAAGCACGTATGAAGACAAGCCCTCTCTAAACAATACAAAGATAAAAGAAAAGAAGACTAAGGCAGAACCTGTATCATTTTGCAAAAGAACCATCAACATTGGGAAAACAACAATACCAATAGCCGTCAGTTTTGTTTGCCATTGGCTCATATCAACATTGATAGCAGAAAGATACTTCGCTAATGCCAAGGCTGTTCCTATTTTTGCAAACTCTGAAGGTTGTATTCCAAAATCTCCAACGCCAAGCCAACTTCTTGCTCCTTTGGTAGTAGAACCTATAACGAGGACTATCATTAACATGATAATACAAACAGCATAGGCGAGATAAGATGTCTGAGAGAAAAACTTAGGATCAGTTACCACAACAAACAAAGCGAGGACCAAAGACGTTGCAATCCAAATCATCTGTTTTCCATATCTACAAGAAAAATCCCAAATGCTTGAATGCTCTCCGTCATACACTGCTGCATAGATGCTAATCCAACCTACTAATACTAGAAACAAATATGCAAAAATAAGTTTCCACTCTATGTTTTTAAATATATTAGTCTTTCTTTCCATTCTCTTTATTCGCTTTCAGAGTTAGCATTTGAAGAAGTTTTCTTAGAACGAGTAGATTTGTTAGCTTTCTTTGTTTTAACATGTCCTCCTCTAAGAGGTAAAGCTTGACAAGGTGCTGCTTCCATATATTGTTTTTCTATATCTACTCTTTCTACTTCTCGTTTAATATATTTTTCTATTATTAAACCAGCAATAGGTGCAGCCCAAGTACCTCCTCCTCCTCGTGCATTTTCCACATAAACAGATACTGCTATCTTTGGATTATCCTTTGGAGCAAATGCAATGAAAACTGAATGGTCTGCTCCGATGTTTTCTGCTGTTCCTGTTTTACCACAAACATTAAGTCCTGGAACATCTGCTCTACGTCCTGTTCCTCCTCCTTCATGAACAACACCCCACATTCCTTCTACTGCAACATTCCACCATGAAGAAGCAATCAAAGAATAATGTTTCTCAGTATATTTTTTGTATATCTGTCTACGGTTTTCATCTCCAAAAGCTTTAACAACATGAGGAGTAATATACCAACCTCTATTTGCAACTAAAGCAGCAAAGTTAGCCATCTGAATAGGCACAACCATTACCTCTCCTTGTCCTATACTATTAGAATAAATAGTGTAAAAGTTCCAACCTGTTGGGTACCATTTATCATAAAAACTTGTATCAGGTATATTCCCCTTTGTTACATTAGGTATGTCTATCTCCATCTTTGTTCCGAAACCCATACGTTTCATTGCTGCTGTCCAAAGAGCAAGTCCATATTTGCTATCTATTTTTCCTGTCTTAGGATTTTTTTGTTGCACTTCTCTTTGAAAAACTCTATAGAAATAAGGATTACAAGACATCTTTATAGCATCTCTTACACGAGAAGCAGAAGGGTGGTTATGACAACCAACTAAACCTTTATCGCAAGGAAAACCTGTTCCTTCTGTTATCACTCCCATATCTAAGGCAACTAAAGCTTGTGCTACCTTAAAAATACTTCCAGGAGGATATTGTGCCATAAGAGCTCTATTAAACAAAGGTTTTGCTATATCATCTGCAAGTTGTTTATAGTTCTTGCCTCTTTCCCTTCCTGCTAAAAGATTCGGATTATATGTTGGTGCTGAAACAAAACAAAGTATCTCTCCTGTTGAAGGTTCTATAGCAACAATAGAACCACGTTTGTTTTTCATTAGTGCTTCAGCATACTTTTGAAGTTCTAAATCTATTGTAGAGTAAAGATTTTTACCAGCAACAGCAGGCTCATCATATTTGCCATTTTGAAAAGAACCTTTTTCTCTGTTATGCACATCAACAAGAGTTATCTTGCTACCTTTTATTCCTCTCAACACTCCCTCATAACTCTTTTCTATACCACTCATTCCTATGTAATCACCTCTCTTATAATATGGTTCTTCCTCTATTTTCTTTTCATTTACCTCTCCTATATATCCCAAAACAGCTGCTGCTACACTATCAGGATAAGAACGTATGGTACGTTTTTGAGCATAAAAACCTTGAAAAGTATATAGTCTTTCTTGCAAGGTTGCAAAATCTTCTTTAAGTATCTGTTTTTCAAAAAAAGAAGGAGCATACATTGAATATTTTTTTGCTTTCTCCATCTTTTTTATAAAGTCTTCTTTACTTATTTTAAGAAGAGAACAAAATTCGTTTGTATCTAAATTTTTTACCTGACGAGGAATAACCATTAGGTCATAAACTATTTCATTATAAACTAATAGTTTGCCATGTCTATCATAAACTAATCCACGTGAAGGATACTGAGTTACATATCTTAAAGCATTTCTGTTTGCTAATTCAGAATAAGTATCATCAATGATTTGAATATAAAGCAACCTCGCAGCAAAAACCAATCCTATTGCTACAAAGATACCTGTTATAATAAATCGTCTTGATGATAAATAATTTCTCATTCCCATGAAACAACCAAAATCAGTTTGCAAAGTTACATTAAAATTACAAACCTATTCCCTTTAAAAGCAAATTTTTATTCTGTTTTTGAGAAATGATTAAACCCTTGTGCTTTTATATCCATAGAAGTATTTTGTGGAGTGATAAGTTTCTGTCCTAAACTCTCGTCTGTTATGTAACCTATCACACTTATATTCTGCTCATCTTTTATCTTGTCATAATCTTTTTGGTCTATGGTGAAAAGAAGTTCATAATCCTCTCCTCCATTCAGTGCAGCTGTCTCCGGTAATATCTTAAACTCCTCTAAAGTCTTCGTTGTTTCATAATCTATAGGTAGTTTCTCTAAATATACCTCACAACCTACTTTACTTGCTTTGCATATATGCAAACATTCACTTGCCAAACCATCAGAAATATCCATCATAGAGGTTGGGACAACTCCCTTTTCTCTCAAAAGTTCTATTGTTTTCTTCTGTGCTTCTGGTTTCAAATGACGTTGTACAACATATTCATAAGGTTTAAGGTCTGGTTGAAAGTTAGGGTTTGCCATAAAAGTCGCTTTCTCTCTCTGTAAAACCAACAAACCTGTATATGCTGCTCCAAGATTACCTGTTACACATATAAGATCATTTTTCTTTGCTCCACTTCGCTTTACTACCTTGTCTTTCTCTACACTGCCTATAACTGTTATAGAGATAAACATACCGGATTTGCTACTTGTTGTATCTCCTCCAACAATATCTACATTATATTTTTTACACGCTATTCTTATTCCTTCATAAAGTTCTTCCAACGCCTCTAAGGTATATTTACTACTTACAGAAAGAGAGATAAGTATTTGTTGTGGTGTTCCATTCATCGCATAGATGTCTGAAAAATTAGAAACACAAGCTTTGTAACCTAAATGTTTCAATGGAGTATAAACCAAATCAAAATGCACTCCCTCTGCCATTGCATCTGTAGAAACTAAAACTTGCTTATCGTTGTAATCTAACACTGCACAATCATCTCCTATAGATAAAAGAGTGGTAGAATTACTTATCGTATTGTCTTTATTTAGTCTGTCTATTAAACCAAATTCTCCTATTTCTGATAAATTTGTAAGATTATCCATACATTTATTTTTTTTGATAACGCAATTTCATACCCATTATTGTAAATAATATTCATTTGGCTATATTGTATTTTGTGTGTTTTTGTACTTATAATGAATAAGACATATAAACCAAGCCAAAGGGCGTATAAATTCTGCCACTCTTGATTTGGCGAAAAAGAAACAGCGTTTGATGAAAAATCTTTCTTTTTTTTAGAAATTTGGAAGAGATAGGAATAGTGTTGGAAGAAGTAGTAGCCAGCCTATTATAACCATTGCAAGAATAAACTTCCAAGCAAATTTTAACCATTTAATGTATGGTACATGAGCAACTCCTAATACTGCTATCAAAACACCTGATGTAGGAGTAATCAAATTAGTTAAACCATCGCCTATATGAAAAGCTGTAACAGTACTTTGAAGATTAACACCTACGATATTAGAAATCTCACTGAACATAGGCATAAGCATAGCTGCCTTTGCTGTTCCTGAAGTAATGATTGCATTTAATATAGTTTGGAAACCATACATAATACTTAAAGCTCCTACTTGCCCTGTTCCATCTATTGCATTAGAAACACCGAAAAGCAAAGTATCTATAACCTTTCCATCTTCTAAAATAACTATTATTCCACTTGCTAAACCAACAACCATAGCAGCAGACAGAATATCTTTTGCTCCAACAATAAAAGACTGACAAAGCAAAGAAGTACTTTTTCCCATAGCATAACCACAAACTATTGCCATAGTGAAGAATAGTGCTGCAATCTCTTCAAAACCCCAATCATAACCCACAACACCAAGCACAAGATAAACAATAGTAAAGAACAAAATAACTAAGGAATATACTTGAACATTCTTTTTACATGCAAAATATCCAAGAATTATATATAAAACAGTTAAAACTAAAAAGATAATATCTTTGGTTTCTATGCCATTAACCAAGCAAGAGATAAGTAAACCCACTTGTACTACTGCAACAAATAGGTATGTAATCCAAGTTGTTTTGGTTGTTGGAGTGATATCTCCTCGTTTTGCTTCTTTTTGAGCCTTACGCCAAAAGAAATCTTCTGAATATGTAGGTGATTTTCTTGGATTATGTTTTATCTTATTTGCATACCAAAGCACAAAAGCAATACCTATGCTTGTCATAACCAACCAAATAAATATTCTATACTCTATTCCAGAAAACATCTTTAAGCCTGCAATATCTTGAGCAATGCCTAAGGTGAAAGGATTTAATATACAACCTGCAAAGCCTAAGCCTGCTGCAAGGAAACACATACATATTCCTGTAATACTATCATATCCCATACTAATAGCCAAAGGTATAAAGATAGCAACAAAGGCTATAGTTTCCTCACTCATACCAAACACAGCACCAAACAAAGAAAACATCAGCATAATCAAAATAATAATCAAATTATTCACTCCTATTAAGTTGAATATCTTGTATTTTGTTAAAACATCTGACTTTCTTAAAAAGGTTTGTACTCCTATATGTATTGCATTTGTTTCATTTAATATCCAAAAAGCGCCTCCAAGTATCAAGATAAAAGCAATAATGCCAGGAGTTCTTTGAAATCCTTTGAAGAAAGCAGACATTATCTGCCAAACCTGAGGAGAAGAATTTTCGTAATGAAAAGTATTAGGAACAATTTGATTGACAACCTTTCCAGAAGCTGTAACCTGTTCTACTCTATTGAACTCTCCTGCTGGAACAATCAAAGTACATATTGCTGCCAATAAGATAAGACAGAATATGATAGCGTATGTATGTGGTATTTTCTTAAACATATAATATTATTGTTGTTTTATTTATGCAAAAGTACTACATTTTTGTGAATTACTTGCATATCTCATACTTCTTTTGTACTTTTGCAACCTTTACTCTTTAACTCTAAGAGTTTATTGGCTCTTATTATTTTATAATCATCGTATATGAAAAGGATAAATATATTTCTAGTCTTCATTTTACTTAGTTCCGTAGTCTTGGGTCAGCATACTATATCTGCAAAGAAAGGCATTGTGAAAAATGCTTACAATTTTTGGGTCTATACTCCCGAAGGTTACGACACTTTACAAGAAAAGACTCCTATGATTCTCTTTCTTCACGGTGCAAGTCTTTGTGGTAACAATCTCAACAAAGTTAGACGTTATGGCCCTTTGCATGCTATAGATATGGGTAGAGAAATACCCGCTCTTATTATTGCACCGCAAAACAATGGAGGAGCTTGGCAACCTAAAAAACTCTATGATATTCTTGAATGGACAAAAAATCATTACAAGATAGATACTAATAGAATATATGTTCTTGGAATGAGTTTAGGAGGATATGGAGTCTTGGAGTTTGTCGGTACTTATCCAGAAAAGATAGCTGCTGCTATGGCTTTATGTGGAGGTTGTAATCTGAAAAATCTTCAACCTTTAGGTTCTCTTCCTTTATGGATAATCCACGGAACAGCAGATAGAGATGTACCTTTGAGTCAATCCAAGAAGATAGTCGCCGCTTTACAATCCCAAAACAACGATCAACGTCTTCGTTACAATTGGTTTAAAGGAGTAAATCACAGAGGTTTATCTCGTTTGCTTTATTTAGAAGATACTTATCGCTGGCTTTTTGCTCATAGCCTTAAAGACGAAAAAAGAAAGGTTAATAAAGAAATTAAACTTCACAAAGAAGATATGAAAAAAGCCTACTATAATTTATCAAAGACTGCAACAAAGCCTAAACTTATTGATTAAAATTAATCAAAATGCTCATTAATAGAAAAAAAAAGACTACTTTTGCCAAAAATTTATAAAATATTATACACGATATGGAAGAAAACAACATCAATAACAACGAAATTAATCAAGAGCAAGAGACTATTGCTCAACAAGTAGAAGAAAACATTGTTAAAAGTGAAAACATTGAAACCTTAACTCCTAATACTGAAAAAAGAAAAAAGAAAAGTAACTTTTTAGTTATTCTTGCTATATCTGTTTCTTTGGTCGCTATAATCCTTTCTTTGATAAATATGTTCGCTTGCAAAAACACCGACTCTACAAATCAAGGAACAACAAAAGCTCCTAAGACTATACAAAAGGGAGATTTAAGAGTAGCATATATAAACACTGATACTATTCTTGCTAAGTACGACATGGCTGTAGAAATGCAGAAAGCTTTTGAAGCAAAGCAGAAACAAGCAGAGAGTTCTTTGAAATCAGCTCAAGCTTCTTTGGAAAAAGATTATGCAGACTTTATGAAAAATGGAGATAAACTAACTCTTACTCAACAAAAAGAAAAAGAGAAAAACCTACAACAAAGAATGCAAAACCTACAACAAATGCCAGCTAAACTACAACAAGAACTACAACAAGAACAGATGACTCAAAACAAGAAACTACTTGACGCTGTATATGCTTTTGTCAAGGACTATAACGCCAAACACGATAAATATAATATAATCCTTTCTAAGTCTTATTCTAATAGTCCTACCCTATATATAGATGAAGGTATGGACATAACAGACGAAATAGTCAAAGGACTAAACGACGAATACAAAGAATATAAAAAGAAATAATCTTTCAATCAAAACAAAAAAAAGATGCCTAACCAAAAGATTAGACATCTTTTTTTGTTTATTGATATTTCTTAACTTACAAGTGTTCCAATATCTTGACCTTCTACAACTTTTTGAAGATTACCCTCTTTGTTCATATCAAAGACATAGATTGGTAGATTGTTTTCTTGACAAAGAGCAAAGGCTGTTAAATCCATAACCTTAAGCTTTTTTTGTAAAGCTTCGTCAAAAGAAAGAACAGAATATTTCTTAGCATTCTTGTCTTTCTCTGGGTCTGCAGTATAAACACCATCAACTCTTGTTCCTTTGAGGATTACATCTGCTTTTATCTCTATTGCTCTAAGAGTAGAAGCTGTGTCCGTAGTAAAGAAAGGATTACCTGTTCCTCCTCCTATGATTACCACTTTATTATTTTCTAATGCAGATATTGCTTTTCTTCTTGAAAAAGCTTCACAGAAAGGCTCTATCGTCAAACCTCCAAGAAGTTTGGTCTGAACCCCTTGTCTTTCTAATTCACCTTGAAGAGCTAAAGAGTTAATCATTGTAGCCATCATTCCCATGTAATCACCTTGCACTCTGTCCATACCTTTTGCAGAACCGCTAAGCCCTCTATATATATTACCTCCTCCTATAACGATAGCAACTTGCACTCCTTTGTTATATACTTGTTTTATTTCGTTGCAATACATAGTAAGCATTTCTTCAGAAATACCATATTGACTTTTACCCATCAAACTTTCACCTGAAAGTTTTAATAATATTCTTTTATATTTCATAATCTTTATGATTTTTATTTTCTAATTAATATCTATTTTCCCCAAGTTTCTCTGTCAAGACTTCTATAATTTATAGCTTCCGCTAAATGCTTGTTCTCTATTGAAGGAGAGTTGTCCAAGTCTGCTATTGTACGAGATACTTTAAGTATTCTATCGTACGCCCTTGCAGATAGTCCAAGCTTATCCATAACGTTTTTCAATAAGGTTAGCCCTTCTGGTTTTATTTGACAAAACTCTTTCATCATTTTTTGAGTCATCTGTGCATTGCAATGAACATTAGGATAGTTTTTAAACCGTTCTTGCTGCACAAGTCTTGCCTTCAAAACTCTCTCTCTAATAACCGATGATGGTTCTCCTGCTCTTTTATCTGCTAACTCCTTAAAAGGAACAGGAACAACCTCTATCTGAATATCTATTCTGTCTAAAAGTGGCCCTGAAATCTTACTTATATATTTGCTTACTTGAGAAGAAGAACAAGAACACTCTATTGTTGGGTGATTATAGTAACCACATGGACAAGGATTCATGGCTGCCACAAGCATAAAACTTGCTGGATATTCCGCAGAAAACTTCGCTCGTGATATAGTTATAATCCTTTCTTCCATAGGTTGCCTTAACACTTCCAAAACATTACGTTTGAATTCTGGCAATTCATCAAGAAATAACACACCATTATGTGCCAAAGATATTTCTCCAGGTTGTGGGAAAGCACCTCCTCCAACCAAAGCTACATCGCTTACAGTATGATGTGGAGAACGAAAAGGTCGTACAGATATAATAGAAGTATTGTCCCCCATCTTGCCTGCTACAGAATGAATCTTTGTTGTTTCTAAGGATTCTTCTAAAGTTAGAGGTGGAAGAATAGATGGTAAGCGTTTAGCAAGCATAGTCTTACCACTACCAGGAGAACCTATAAGTATGACATTGTGCGAACCTGCTGCTGCAACCTCCATTGCTCGCTTAATATTTTCTTGCCCTTTTACATCAGCAAAGTCTAAATCATAGTTATTTAAGTTCTTCTCAAACTCTTCTTCGATATTGATATGTATTCTTTCTATATCTTCTACACCATTGAAGAAATCAACAACCTGCTTTATATTTTCTACTCCAATAACCTCTAAACCTTCAACAAAGGCTGCTTCTTTTGCATTAACCTTAGGAAGAATAAAACCTTTAAAACCCTCTTTCTTTGCTTGTAAAGCGATAGGTAATGCACCTTTAATAGCATTGAGTGAGCCATCTAAGGATAATTCCCCCATAATAAGATAATCACCTATCCTATCTCCGTTCATCTGTTCCGATACAGCAAGAATACCTAAAGCAATGGTGAGATCGTAAGCAGAACCCTCTTTTTTTATGTCAGCAGGAGCCATATTGATGACTATCTTCTTACCTGGTATTTTAAAGCCGTTGTTATGTAATGCAGCAGAAATCCTTTCGTGTGATTCCTTAACAGCATTATCAGGCAAACCAACAAGAATAAAATTTATTCCTGTCTCAATATTTACCTCAACAGTTACTGTTGTAGCTTTTATACCTTGAATAGCACTCCCGTAGGTCTTAACCAACATAATAATTACCCTTTTATTTAATTAGAAATTGTAGGGAAGCCCCTGCTGATAGTAACGCATAGCGAGTAAAGGGGTTTAAGCGTTAATCCGCAATTTCTAATTACTCTTTTCTAATTAAGTAAAAAGTTAATGTCTTCTTGTAATGAATACTCTTTTGTTTGTTTGCCAAAATGGAACAACTTCATTTTGTTATCCCTTCCTACAAGAGTAAGTTTACCTTCTTTCACTCTCAAAGCTGTGGCTTCTCTTATAGCTACAACGTATGTATCTTGATTAGCTGCGATGAACTCATTTATACGATCATCTCTTGTTTCTCCACCATGTTTTGGATCTACAAAATCAGTATAATGAGGATTGATTTGGAAAGGTACTAAGCCCATTGTTTCAAAACTATATGGCTCAACAATAGGCATATCATTAGTAGTTTTCAATGAAAGGCCTGCAACGTTGCTTCCTGCACTCCAACCCATATATGGCATTCCCGCAAAAGCTTTCTCTCTTATTGTTTTCATTATACCTTTTTCTTGCATTTCTCTTACAAGATAGAATGTGTTGCCTCCTCCTACTGCTATGCACTCTGCTTGCATAACTTCTTTGATAGGTTCATTACTATGATGAATAGAATAGACCTCAACACCAAAAGTAGCATACACATCTTTAACCTTCTTTTCGTAGTTGTCATAACCTTGAGCAAAACCTGCATATGGTATAAACAAAACTCTTTTAATATTGTTCTCTTTGCAGAACTCTGCTATCATATCCTTACACCAATCCAGATATTTCTCACCAGCATTGGTAGAATTGCTTATAAGTAAAAGATTTCTTTTCATTTTTTTATTCCTTTTATTTTATTACTGATTATTACTGCCAACTTTAGGCTTTCCGTAATTTATTTAATAATATTAACGATTGTCATACTAATGGTTGAAAGAAACGAGAAAAATACGCTTATCATAGAAAGAATAGTTGCTATCTGAATAAATAGTCTTACTTTATGCATACCACTGATAAGTTTTTCCTCCTCCATATTATGTTCAAGAGCAAAAAGTAATTTATTACAACCTTTGAACAATATAAGACTAAGAACAAAACAAAGTCCTGCTATTATCCATAGAAAAACAGCTGTAACAATAGAAATACCTTGTATAGCACTGTCAAGACCTTCCTCTGAAACACCATCATTGCCCATTATAAGCATATTTAATCCCATAACAAAAACAATTGCTGATGAAACAAAACATACTATAGCTAACCACTTCCCCCATTTCACTGTAGAAAGAAACTCCATCTTAAAACTTGGAGCAAAAAATGTTGTGCTTTTTTCTTCAATTTCTAATTGATTTTCCATAATTTCTAATTTTTTTTTTATTACTCTGCTAATCTAACACTTCTATCAAATCTGGTTCTATATAAGAAGTTGCAATAGCCACACCTGGTATTTCTATAACTATTCTCTTGCTTCTCTTTCCTTTAACTTTAAGTAATGTTCCTTCGACTCCATCAAATATTCCTCCAATTACTCTTACCTTTGTTCCTTTTTTAAGTTCTAAGTCCTCTGGTTTGAAGTATGAAATATCATCATTGAAATGAGAGGCTACACTTATAAAATCCTCCATCTGCTTATCGGGAATTATCTCTATGATACGTTTGAGTCCCTCTTTGCGAGTAAGAAAATAAGCTTCAAAACCTTCTCTTAGCGACAATTCTTTTTTAAATTCTTCTACTTGCTGTTTTATCGCATGCACAAAGATCAAATCCCTTATCACAGGAACTAATACCTTCTCTTTCTTGCTTCCTTTTACTTTTACCTTATACTCCATAGGGATAAAACACTCTATGTTTCTTTCGTCCAAGAGTTGTTTTACCCTCATTTCCCTCGAGAATATGGTCTTTAATACAAACCAATGAAGTTCATTTGCTTGGTTTTTTACCTCCATATATTTTAATTACTTGAATATTACTACCAGCTTAAAACCTTATCTTTAATTATTTAGTAAATAATAGTTCTCTATATTTTGGTAATGGCCATATTTCATTATCTATCTCCATCTCCAAAGCATCTATGTGCTCTCTTATTTTATCTAAGTATGGATTAACTTTATCGTTATATGCACAGGCTTTCTTACGAATATTTGCTAAATTGTTAGCTTTCTTTCTCTCTTGTGTCATATCTGCAACCAAATCTTTCAAAGCATCTATCCTCATAGCTATATCTCTAACCAAATCTCGTCTTTTATAAGATAGCTTTTCACATTCTTTAGCATCAAACACTTGTTGCAATTTCACAAGATTATCTAATAGACGTGATTGATATATAACTGCTGTTGGAACAATATGATTTATGGTTAAATCTCCAAGTACTCGGCTTTCTATTTGAATTTTCTTGGTATATTTTTCCATCTCTACATCTACACGACTCTCCAACTCTTTTTCAGTAAAGATATTTTCGCCTATAAGAACTTGCTTTGAATATTTATCTTCGTATTTCAATATTGCTTGAGGAGTGCTATTTATATTTGTAAGATGTCTTTTCTCTGCTTCTTTCTGCCATTTTATAGAATAACCGTCACCTTCAAAACGTATAGATTCAGATTCTTTTACCAAACGTTTCAACTCTTTTATTATAGCATCATCTTTATTTAATCCTTCTGCTATCATTTTATCAACATTATGCTTGAAAGAACGTAGTTGATGTGCCATTGCTGCGTTTATAACTATCATACTTGAAGCACAATTTGCTGAAGAACCCATCGCTCTAAACTCAAATCTGTTTCCTGTAAAAGCAAAAGGAGAAGTACGATTACGGTCTGTATTATCAAGAAGTATCTCTGGAATACGATTAATGCCAAGTCTTAATGCTGTCTTTTCTTCTGATGTCATCTTATTGCCTACTTTCTCTAAAGTATCCAGCATATTGCTAAGACTTTTCCCTAAGAAACAAGAGATAATAGCAGGAGGTGCTTCATTAGCTCCAAGTCTTCTGCTATTAGTTGCTGTCATTATAGATGCACGAATAAGGTCTTGATTTTTATAAACCATCATTAGTACATTTACAATAAAGGTTAGGAAAAGCATATTGTTTTTTGGAGTTTTCCCAGGAGCAAAAAGATTGATTCCATTATCTGTTATCAAAGACCAATTATTATGTTTTCCGCTTCCATTAACACTTTGGAAAGGTTTTTCGTGAAGAAGTACATTGAAATTATGTCTTAATGCTATCCTCTTCATAAGGTCCATAACTAATTGATTATGGTCATTTGCCAAATTTACCTCTTCAAAGATAGGGGCAAGTTCAAACTGATTTGGAGCAACCTCATTATGACGTGTTTTAATAGGAATACCTAACTTGTAACACTCATATTCCAGATCTTTCATAAAAGCTGTAACTCTTGAAGGAATACTTCCGAAGTAATGATCATCAAGTTGTTGGTCTTTAGCAGAAGAATGTCCCATAAGTGTTCTACCTGTAAGACACAAATCTGGTCTTGCTCTATATAAAGCACTATCTATTAAAAAATATTCTTGTTCCCAACCTAAGTGGGCTGTTACTTTTTCTATGTTTTTATCAAAATATTTGCAGACATCTGTCGCTGCCCTATCCACACTAAGAAGAGCTTTCAATAAAGGTGTTTTATAGTCTAAGGCTTCTCCTGTATATGATATGAAAACAGTAGGAATACAAAGGGTATCATCAACAATAAAAGCTGGAGAAGAAATATCCCAAGCTGTATAGCCTCGTGCTTCAAAAGTGTTTCTTAATCCTCCTGAAGGAAAACTGCTTGCATCTGGCTCTTGTTGTACTAATACTTTGCCAGAAAAACGTTCTATAGGAGAACCATCTTTAGAAAAATCAATAAAAGAGTCATGTTTTTCTGCAGTACCATCTGTTAAAGGTTGAAACCAATGAGTATAGTGTGTTACACCATTGTCTTTAGCCCAAGATTTCATACCATTAGCTATTAAGTCGGCTTCTTGTTGTGTGATTGCTTTACCTTCATCAATAGCTCTTTTTAAAGCGTCTATGGTTTCATCGGTTAAATATTTTTGCATGTTCTTTTTGTTGAAAACATGACAACCATAATAATCTGCAACATTAGCTGATGGAGCAACAACTTCTATTGGTTTTCTTGCAGATAATTCTTGTAAGGCAATAAATCTGAATTTTGACATCTTTTATTTTTATTTATGATTTGCAAAGATACAAAATTTATTATAAGTTAAAAGTTTTTTTTATTTTTGCATTTGATTTAATTAGAAATTGCTTGGAAGATGGGAAGCATCTGCTGACGGTAAGAATAGCAATAAGTTAAAAATAATGGAATATGTTAGATTTTTTTGAAAAAGATAGTTTGCTTTCGGGATTTATTCTCTCTTTGTTGCTCAATATTGTAGGAGCAGGAATAATCTATGGAGTTTTATGGTTGATAAATGCAGATGTGCTTTTAAATTTAAAGGCTTTTATTTTTTCTGTCTTACCTTCTGTGTTTCTTCTTCGCTATCAGATGAAACAAGGTAAGATAAAAGCTTTCAGAGGGTCTGTACTTACATTGATTATTTGCTTGCTGGGTATATTTATTTGCTTTTTGAATATGAATATATTTGACAATCCATTTAGACAAAAGATAAAACTATGAAATATTACGTTATTGCAGGAGAAATGTCAGGAGATAAGCATGCTTCTTTGGTGATAAGAAACATCAAAAAACAAGATCCTAATGCAGAGTTCAGAGGTTTTGGCGGAGATTGTATGCAAGAAGAGGGCGTAGAGCTGGTTCGTCATATCAAAGACTTGGCTTATATGGGATTTATTGAGGTTGTGGCTCATCTAAGAACAATTCTTGGTAACCTAAAGTTCTGCAAACAAGATATTCTTACATATAAACCTGATGCAATATTCTTAACAGACTATCCAGGTTTTAACCTTAGAATAGCAAAATTCACACATAAGCACGGAATAAAAGTCTATTATTATGTTTCTCCTCAAGTATGGGCTTGGAAAAAAGGCAGAATAAAAACCATAGGCAAGGTCATAGACAAACTTTTTGTTATCCTTCCTTTTGAAAAAGAGTTCTACAAAAAACATAATATAGAAGTAGAGTATTATGGTAACCCTTTATTAGACGAGATAGAAGAGTTTAAACAAAAGGGCGAACACCAACAAGAGTTTAAAACCAAATACCATTTAGGAGAAAAACCTATTGTCGCACTTCTTCCTGGTAGCAGAACACAAGAAATAAAAAAAATGTTACCAGAACAAATCAAAATAGTAGACAGATATAAAGAGAAGTTTGACTTTGTTATTGCAGGCGTAAACACTCATAGTCTTGAGTTCTATAAAGATATTATAAAAGATAGAGATATTAAGGTTATCTTCAATGAAACATATAATCTGTTAAATGTTTCTTCTTGTGCAGTAGTTTGTTCTGGTACTGCAACATTGGAAACAGCACTGTTTAATATTCCTCAAATAGTATGCTATAAAACTTCTTGGTTATCTTATTTTATTGCTATCTATATTGTGCATATAAAGCATATCTCCTTAGTTAATATAATAATGAAACAAGAAGTAGTTAAAGAACTTCTACAACAAAACTGCAACGAAGAAAATCTTCTAAAAGAATTTGAGAACATAGCTTTTAATCAAAAAGAAATATCTAAAATACAAGAGAAATATAAGCAACTCTATACTCTATTAGGTTCAGCAGGTACATCAAAAAGTATTGCTCAATACATTGCAGACAATCTTCTTAAATAATAATATTTCTTAATAAAAAATAAGAAGTTAGTCTTCATTGAAAAAGAGTTGATTTTATTTTACTAACTTTTGATTTTAATAGTAAAAAGAGTTGATTTTAAAAATTTAAAATCAACTCTTTTTTTGTCAATAACTAAGTTACTGATATTCACTAAAAAAAATTGCAGAATAATACTAAAAATATATAGTTATTTTGAGTCTTGCCAGCGACGGCTCTAAAGCATTTCTGCAATTTCTAATTCCTTATTACTAATTGATAATTATCTTAGTTCCTACAATAATCCATCTTTGAGCCTGTGGGATATTGCCTATCTCATAATATTCCTTATTAAAGATATTAGCAACCTTAACATAGATATCACTAAACTTATTTATCTGATAATTAAGATTGATGTCCATAGTAAAGAAAGGAGAATATTTTTTGTTTTCTCCAGATGGATTGGTGTTATAGGACACATATTCGCCTTGTCTAACGCAGTATTTTCCGTCTACATCTAAGCACAATGAATTCAAGAATGGTAGATGGAAGTTAAAGGTTAATTTGTGTTTTAGGTAATTGAAGGCATATTGTGAGATATAGTTGTTCTTTGTTTTATCTGTTCGCAGGTAAGAGTAGGAAAAGGTCAGATTAGTATTGTCCTTAAAAATATCTGTGAATTCGATTAAAAATATCTTCAAACTAAAGTCTGCCCCATATTTAGAAAGTTCGTTGATATTCTTACAAGTCCAAAGACCTGTGCTTATATTCTCTTGTGTCCAATCTATAAGATTGTTCGCTTTCGTATAGTAAGCAAAAAAGGAGGAAAGAAAATAACGGTTCTTATGGTTCAGCCCAAAATCGTAGGAAAGAGATTTTTCTTGGCTAAGATTTGGGTTCGCCTTATGGATAGCATCAGAGTAATATAGTTCTGTGAAAGTAGGCAGACGAGAAGCAGAAGTAAAACTCGCATAAATATCCCAATGAGGATTGAAACGATAAGAGAGAGTTAAAGACGGATAAAGATTAACTTTATCTTGTTTTATAGAAGTATTGTAAAAAGAAATTAAGCCAAGACTTGCAACAAAATCATTATAAGAATAGTTCGTCTGCAAAAAGTAGGAGATATTTGTTCTTTGTTTATAGTGGTTAAAATATCGGTCGTGCAAGATATGTGTTGGCTTGCCAATAGTGTTGCTTAATATATCTTCATATCTTATATCTGAGCCAAAATTCAATGAATATTTAGTTTTAACATACTGAAAACCTATATTCATTCCCGCTACGTTGCTATTATGATGATTATGACCAATAGCAGAATTTTTAATCAGATGATAGTTGTCGGTGTGTAAGTTATAGTAAAGAGCGGGAACAAATTTTAACTTCTGATTAAACATAACAAACAAGCCCTTTGCAGAGAAAAGAAAGGAAGAGGTCTCATCGTGTTGGTTAGGATACTTGGCAGAATAAAAAGTGTTAGCGTCATAGTCCTTGTAGTTGTAGCCTAAGGATAAGTCTATCTTGTTTTCATTGAGGTTTATCCTATTACGGTATAAGACATTATATATATCATAGGCTGAATTGATAATATATCCGCTGGAAGTCTTGTAGCCAAAGGATAAAGTGTTTTCGGTGTTTGCTATCTTTTTAGAAATAGATGTTGCTATGTTAGCGAAATTATTTTGTCCTATTTCTGCAAGTGTAGATATTTGGTTATTGGTATTTTTTTTGGTTATGATGTTTATTCCTCCTGACAAAGCAGAAGCACCATAAATTATAGCAGAAGGACCTTTGATTATTTCTATTCGTTCTATGTCGGAAAGATTTATTGGAATGTCTAAGGAGTAATGACCTGTTTGGGGATTAGATACATTTATGCCGTCAATAAGAATGGCTGTTTGGTCGAAGTTACCTCCTCTAAGAGAGACATCTGCTTGAACCCCGTGTGTGCCTCTTGTCTGTATATCCACAGAAGCGACAGTGGAAAGTAGCTCTTCAATACTTTGGACTTTGAGATCGTCTATCTCTTTTGCCGTTAGCACTATGACATTGTTTCTTCCCACTTGATTGATAGGCAAAAGGGAAGAATCCTGCACCACAACCTCATCTAAGGTCTTCTCTTGTAAGTAAGCTTCGTGTGAAGTAGGTGTGTTGTTTTGGGATTTGGCGACATTGGAGAATGTAAGCGTCATTATAGACACAACGCCAATGGTTACTGCTTTGTGCATAGAATTATATGCACTGTAAGATTTTCTTTCAAAACGCTTGAAACGAAAACTCTTAACTTGAAATTTCTGTTTTTTTCTCATTGTGTTAGTTTTTTACAAGTTTAAAAAGGATTGCAAAAATAAGACAAAAAACAATACAAAATAGAATTTTATCTTATTTTTGCACAAACAAAATAAATTACCATTATGTTAGCAGTTGGAAGCAAAGCTCCTTACTTTGAGGGAGTAGATGAAAACAATGACGTTATAAAATTAACAGATTTTGCAGGGAAAAAACTTGTCTTGTATTTCTATCCAAAAGATTCAACGCCAGGTTGCACTGCAGAAGCTTGTGATTTGAGAGATAACTACAACAGGTTTCTTGCCTTAGGATATGAGGTTGTAGGTGTGAGCAAAGATTCTCAAAACTCTCATAAAAAATTTATCGAAAAGTATTCCCTGCCTTTTCATTTGATTTCAGATACCGAAACCAAAATCTTACAAGATTATGAAGCTTGGGGAGAAAAGAAGATGTACGGCAAAATAAGTGTGGGAACAATTCGTACAACCTACGTTATTGATGAGAACGGTTTTATTATTGACGCCATAGGTAAAGTTAAGACCAAAGAACACAGCAGTCAAATACTCAAAGAGCAATAAAAAAAAAGCAAGACTTAAAGAAGTCTTGCTTTTTCAGTATTTATTATTAATCTTATTCGTATTGTTGACACTCTAACTCTTTATTAAGATACATAGAAGCGTTCATTGCTAAAGCGCCCATCTCATCTTCTCCAGGATAAACATAAACAGGAGCAAGATAATCTATTCTCTCTGTCAGTTCTTTAATAAATGGCTTGCCGTAAGCAATACCTCCTGTAAGAAGTATAGCATCTATTTTCTTAACATCTGGTTTGCCATGTAGCACTGTTGCTTGAGCACCTACTTCCTTTGCAACTTGGTAAGCCATTGCAGATTGAATAAATGCTGCCTTTTTGTCTCCATCTTTAGCCGCTAACTCTACAGTAAGAGCATCATTAGTTCCTAAATAAGCAACAAAGCCTCCCTCTCCAACAATCATCTTACGAATCTGTTGTTCTGAATATTTACCAGAGAAACATAAAGAGATTAAGGCAGACATTGGAACACTACCACTACGTTCTGGTGAGAAAGGACCATCACCATCTAAAGCCTGATTAACATCTATAACTTTGCCTTTATAGTGTGCTCCTACACTTATACCACCACCA
This sequence comes from Bacteroidales bacterium, assembly GCA_045221575.1. Taxonomy (GTDB): domain Bacteria; phylum Bacteroidota; class Bacteroidia; order Bacteroidales; family P3; genus Scybalousia_A. The sequence continues at coordinate 2,850 of JBGUWU010000021.1, read as the reverse complement.
AGATGAACAACAACAAGGTTAAGATCTTCGTATTTCTTACCTTCTCCGTGTTCTCTTGCATAGCGTCTTGCTATCGCTTTTTGGTTTAAACAATGGAAGATAGAGTTTCTTGGCATAAGAGGGTGACCACTCACTTTTGCTATCTCTTCTCTTTCATCTGTAATTCCTGGATCTGCTATGACTGCCTCAACACCTATTTCTTGTGCTATTTCATTTGCGATAAGACCTCCAAGATTGCATGCATGTTGTCCTTGAACGCCAATTTTTAGATCTCTTATCATAGCATCATTAACTGCCCAAATACCTCCTTGAGTAGGTTTTGTAAGACCACCTCTACCAATAATTATTTGAAATTCTTTAATATTAAACCCTGCTTGCTTAACCTCGTCAAGAACTAACTCTTTTCTGAAAGAGTATTGGTCAGCAATATGTTCAAACTTCTTTAAATCTTCGGATTGATGTTTGATATTCTTATCAAATAACTTCTCTTCTCCATCAAAAACCGCTATTTTAGTAGAAGTACTACCAGGATTAATCGCTAAAATCAATTGCTTGTACATAAGTATTTTTTTATTTTTTTGTCAATTGTTAGGACTGCAAAGATAATCATTTTTTTTTAAACAATGATTATTTTAAAAAAAATTCCCATCTAAAACAAATTTTTATAATATCTTTGCAGTGTAAATTTAATCAAAAGAAAGTACAAGAACTATGGCAAAAGAAATAACAGACGCAACATTTGAACAGTTGCTAAAAGAAGAACAAAAACTTATAGTATTAGATTGTGGTGCATCTTGGTGTGGCCCTTGCCAACATATTGCTCCTATCATAGATGAGTTAGCAAAAGAGTATGAAGGTAAAGCAGAAATATTGAAATGCGATGTAGATGAAAGTCCAGAGATTCCTGCTAAATATGGAATAAGAAATGTCCCTACAGTTTTGTTTATCAAAAATGGAGAGATGAAAGAAAGACTTGTTGGAGCACAACCAAAATCTGCTTACGTAGAAAAAATAGAACAATACCTATAATTAATAAGTAATTAGAAATAAACAAATTAACGATTATATATTAGTCGCTATGCGTTATTGCCATCAGAGGCTTGTCTACTAATTTCTAATTACTAATTTCTAATTATATGATGCAATCAATAACCTTTAAACTTTTTTAAGAATGTCCGTTGATTTAGAACGTTTCAGCGGATATTCTTCTTTAGAATTCCGAGCAAACAAAAGAGTAGAAGGTTTCCTAATGGGACTGCATAAAAGTCCTTTTCGTGGTTTTTCTGTAGAATTTGCTGATTATAGAGCTTACAACACAGGAGAAGACACAAAATATATTGATTGGAAGTTGTTTGCTCGTACGGATAAGCTGTTTGTAAAGAACTATGAGCAGGAAACAAACCTTAGATGTGTTATTGCTCTTGACCATTCTTCTTCTATGTTCTTTCCTTTCAACAAAAAAAATCCAAGTTTAGAGAATCCTAACAAGATAACTTACGCTATCTATTCTGCAGCGACCCTTATCTCTATGCTATATCGCCAAAGAGATGCCTTTGGTTTGGCTTATTTATCCGATAAGATAGACTATATTTCAGATATTAAATCTAACTTAGCTCATAAGAGGTATATTTATTCTTTGCTTGAGAATACTTTAACAGAAAAACCGAAAGAGAAATTTATTCAAACCAATATCTCTCCTCTTCTTCATCAGTTAGCAGAACAAATACACAAACGTTCTCTCGTTATCATCTTCACCGATTTACTCTCTACTAAAGACACAGAAGAAGATATTATTAAGTCTCTTCAACATCTTAGATACAACAAACATGAAGTTCTTCTTTTCCACTGCACCGACAGACAAGCAGAAGAAGAACTGCAATACAAGAACCGCCCTTATCGTTTTAAAGATGTTGAAACAGGAGAAGAAATCAAAATAAACCCTTCAATGATAAGAGAAGAGTATCAAAAACAAGTAGCAGAACGTTTCAAAAAGATACACGATGCTTGTCTTGGAATGAGAATAGATTGTGTTAATTGCGATATCAATCTTTCTTTAGACCAAGTTCTTCTACCTTATTTCTATAAAAGAATACGATTAAAATAAATTCCTTTTGTTATAATATTTCGTCTATTTACTTATTAACAAATATACGTTGTGTTTTTTGAAATTATTTCTTTGGGGATATTAACCACTTATTTGTTCTTCTAAAAATTCTGCTGCATCTGCAACACAATCAGGGCATTCTCTTAAAACAATATGTGTTCCAACACCTTTAAGCAACTTACATTGTGTAGCCCCATTACGTTGTTGAAACTTAGTCATAATCTGACGCATCTGTTGAATGGTTTTTACCTTATCTTTATTTACAAGCCCTAAGACAATTCCTGCACCAACTAAAGCACCACACGTTCCTTCCATATTACCCATACCAGAACCAAAAGCAGAAGCAACATTCATAGCTTGCTCTTCATCAATACCAGCTATATCAGAATAGGTGTGAGTGATTGCTTGGGCGCAGTTGTAAGCACCTTTTTGTTTCTTTTCTTTCGCTATATTTTTTCTTGTTTCCATTTCTTTTTCCTTGTATTAAAAAGATAGTGTTCAACAAATGAGTATTTATATTAAAAAAATATCATTGCAAAGATATATAAAAAATTATAATCCAAAGATACTAAATATTAAAAATATTACTATAAAGATTTCAATATTAGGCAATATCATTTTATAAATAGACACAAAAAAGCGCCTCTTAGAAATCAAGTTTTTCTAAAAGGAGATAAGGCATTCTTGTTTAAAAACGAGCTTTTCAAATACGAAAACGCCGTTTTTGTTTATAAAAACCAAGTCTT
>JBGUWU010000020.1:0-13669 GCA_045221575.1 Bacteroidales bacterium | reverse complement strand
TTCTTCACCGTTTATCAATATCTATTACCTGAACGTTGGAACTATATCTCTTCTCCTGTTAATCAAGCAAGAGCTGCAATGTTCTCTATGAAGAATGCCAACAACGATGCTTGGTTTATGCAATACAATACAGGTATAAAGAGTAAATTAGATGACTATTGGAGCGATTATATAACAGATCCTAAATTTACTTTAACGCCAGGTAAGGGTTATGCCGTATATACTCACGCTCCGTTGAATGTAAAGTACGAAGGTTTATTGTGTGCAAGTAGTGTAGCTGTTAGTTTGAAATCTACTCCTGACGATAGATGGAATATGATAGGCAACCCTTACACTGCACCATTGAGTAGTAAAAAACTGTTTGACGAATTGGAAGGTAAAGTACAAGGAAACGCTATAATGTTGTTTGATAGAGAGAATAGAGTATATAATCCTTTGATTGTTGATCCAAAAGAAGAGATAACGATACCATCGTTGGAGTCTTTCTTTGTTGAAGCTTTGTCTAATCCTACTAATATCCTGTTCAAACGTTCTCAACAGTACATACCTTTAACAGGAGAACAGGTACAGTCTAACCATAACTATTTAAACCTTTCTGTTTCTAAGAACAAGACTTATCAATACGCTCTTTTAGGAATGGATAGCAACGCCACTTATGGCTTTGACAACTATGATTGCCACAAACTCTTTGGCAACAATGAAAATATGCCTGAGATATATCTTAAAGACGAAGAAAACGAATACTCTGTCAATGTGTTCCCTGGCTATCCTGCGTCTATAGATATTGGTCTTTATATTGGCAATCCTTCCGAAGTAGAGATAAACATCAATAACTTGTCTGTTTTACCTGAAGATGTTGTTGTTATTATAGAAGACAAAGAACGCGGAGAGTTTTATAACTTTTGCGAAAATGCTTCTCTTAAAACATTTATAAATAGTGGCACAACAGATAGATATAGAATACATATCGTTAAAGCATTGGCAAAAGAAAAATGCAATAACGTATATTTATGGACAGATGAAGGTCGTTGTTTGGTTTATTCTAAAAACGAAAACTTAAAAAAGTTTAGAATAAAATCAGACAGAAACACCACTATAAGCGAAAAAGATTATACTGCTAACAAAGTATTGCAAACAACATTGAAAGCAGGACAATATATAGACTTAAATATTAACGAACATTGGATTAATAACATAGATATAAAATGAAAAAAGCTTTTGTTTATATATTATATATAACAATATTACTTGGAAATATTAACGTTTATTCCCAAGATTTAGATGTAAAGAAACTATTGGACAAAGGGGATTATCCTTCTGCTTTGTCTTTTATAGAGAACACTTATAGTAATGACACAACAAACAAAAACCGTTATTACGACTTATATCTTTATTATAAGGATATGAATAACCCTGACAACGATTTTGTTTCTGCGTTATTCTATGCTATGGCTTTCAAAGAACAAGACAATAAAGATAAAACAATAAACCTTAATAGTTTTGCAGAACAAACGCTGGGCGTTATATATCAAAAACAAGATATTGACGCTTTGAATAGATACATCGCTATAACCAAAGACTATGCTCAACTGCAACAAGAAGCAATAAGAATTAGAGATAGGCTTGCATTTGAAAAGACAGAGAAAAGCGGGAGCATTGAAGAGTATGAATTGTTTATAAAAAACTATCCTAATGCTATTCAAGTTGATCAAGCTCGTTCGTGGTTAAATGAACATCTAATTAATGATATATTGAAAAGCAACGATATTGAAAAACTGAGAGAGTTTATTCAATCTACAAACAACGATACTTATCGCAAACAAGCCTTAGAACAATTAGACAAATTAACGTTTAAGCAAGTACTACAAGAGAACACTGTTGAAGCATACGATAGATACATTAAAGAGTTTCCTGATGGTGAGTATGTTGTAATGGCTAAAAACAAAAGAGAATCAGCACAATATGACAAGTATGTCAATGAAGGTACAATAAGCGATATGATATTTTTCCTTAGAAACAACTCTAATAATGACAAAAATTATCAACTTGTGTTCGATAAACTAAAACTATATGCTTCTACTCACTATTCTATTCCAGCTATGTTGGTATTAGATAGCATAGAACACAATGATGGTGATTTAAAGAGTTTTGCTAAACATTATATTGCAGACCTTTCTCTGTCTTCTATTGAAAAAATAACAGAAGCTTTTCCAAATCTAAAGACTGCAGACTATATTATTGAAGCGGAACAGAAAGCCCAAACAATTCAAAACCTTTTAAACAAACCAAAACTTACGGCAGAAGACTACAAAAAACATAAAAATCTATTAACAAACCTTAATGCAAGACAAAGCGTACTTTTATTCCAAAGATTTTATGAGCTTAATGAAACTCTTCCTAAGAATAAAGCTATCAACTTCAATCTTGGTTGGGATTCTCATTTCCTTGCTTTCCGTCAAGCTAAGAAGATGGAATTAGATTTGGTTCTTACAGAAGCAACAGACAAAAATAAAACAGATATTGATGTAAAATATTTAGGATTGGATATTCAAGCAAATGATATCTTTATTTCAGAAGATAAGAAGATTGTTCTTTTCTCTAAGTCAGATTATGATGGATATGATTCTTATCCTAATGCAGAGAACAAAGATATATATTATTCTGTTTTCAAAGATGGTAAATGGCAGAAACCTCTTGTTGTTACAGCTCCTGTTAATTCTCGTTTTATGGAAACTCACCCTGTGCTTTCTGCTGATAAAAAAACTCTTTGGTTTTCATCTAACAGAGATTTAAACTTTGGCAAATTAGATGTTTACGTTTCTTACAGAGAAGACACTAAGGATTGGAACTCTTGGTCTGAGCCAATACTTTTAGGAGAAGATGTTAATACTTCTGATGATGACTTTGTGATTAGCTTAGAAGACAATATGCTTGTGCTTGCTCAAGAAGAAAACTCCTCAAAAGAAAATAATATATATTTAGAGGGGAACACTCAACTAAATATTGTTGCAGGTAAAATAAAATCCAATCATAATGATTTTAGCAACTCAAAACTATACATATATAATAGTAAAGACTATTCTCTAATAAATATTGCTATTCCTAACAACAAAGGTTACTTCGCTTTTATCCGTCCTTCTGTTCCCTACGCTCTATATCTTCAAAAGAGTAATTATTATTCTCCTATTACAGAATCAACAGATATTACTCTGTATTCTATAGATGATCTTGCTAACAATAGTGAGATTCTAACCGTTGGTTCTCTTTTCAATCCTAAGAATCCTTTAGAACTAAGCAAAAAAGGAGAGATGGAACTCTTACTCTTGGCTAATGTTTTTAAATCAAAACCATATATACTAACCTTAGAAGTTCATACTAACAAAAGTTTCAAAAAAGACTCTTTAGAAGAACTTAGCGTAAAACAAGCAGATATAATAAGAAACTTTCTTATAAAGAAAGGCGGAGTAAATGAAGCTAAGCTTATTACAAATGGCTTAGGAACCAATAAAGTTGTTCAAGGTTGGGAAGGAATAGATTGTGTAGATATAAGTATTTTAACTAAATAACAATAAACAAAAAAAAGAAATGGATTGGTTAAAAGATATATTATTCACTCAAAACATTGCACAAAGCATTATACTTGTTGCCTTAACTATTGCAATTGGTTTATATCTTGGAAAGTTTAAAATAAAGGGTATTTCTTTAGGAATTACATGGATACTCTTTGTTGGTATCATCTTCTCTCATTTTGGTTTGATTGGAGATAATAAACTAATGAACTTTATAAAAGACTTTGGCCTTATACTATTTGTTTATGCTATAGGTTTGCAAGTAGGTCCAAGTTTCTTTTCTTCTCTTAGAAAAGGTGGATTAAAACTTAATCTTTTAGCTATTCTTGTTGTTGTGTTAGGTTGTTTAATAACTCTTATTATAGGATATGCTACTAATACTGATTTGGCAACAATGACAGGAATAATGACAGGTGCTGTAACAAACACTCCTGCTCTTGGTGCCGCTCAACAGACATTAGATGATGCAGGACAAAATAGTATTTTTCTTTCTTCTGCTTATGCTGTTGCTTATCCTTTAGCTGTGATAGGTATTATTTTTGTTCCTATGCTGATAAAATTTATATTTCATATAGACACAAAAAAAGAAGAACAAATTTCTATACAAAACAACACAACAGACAATCCTTCTTCTATGTCAATACGAATAACAAATAAAGGAATAGAAGGAAAAAGTCTACAAACTCTTCATTCTATTTATAAAACACCTTTTGTTGTTTCTCGTATAAAAAGAGCCGACGGATCATTAGAACGAGCAAATAAAGATTCTATTATTTACTTGAATGATATTGTTCGTATGGTTACTCTGAAAGAACATGAGGAAGAAGTTACACTTCTATTGGGCGAAAGATTGAAAACAGAAGATATAACATGGGACGTTGATAAAGGTAAATTAGAATCAAGAAGAATAGTAGTAACAAAGAAAGAGATTCAAGGGAAAACTCTTGGAGAACTACATATCGGAACGCTTTATAATGTAACTCTTGTTAGGGTAAAACGTGGAGGAACAGAACTTGTAGCAAGTGCTAATCTTCAACTGCAACTTGGCGACCGTGTTATTGTTGTTGGAAGTGAAAGCAATATTCAAAAAGTTGCTAATGTCTTAGGAAATTCTCTTAAACGTTTAGAAGTTCCTAATCTTATACCTATCTTTATGGGAATATTCTTAGGAATTATCGTTGGACTTATCCCTATTAAATTTCCTGGCATACCTCAACCTATTAAATTAGGTTTAGCAGGTGGTTCGTTAATCGTTGCAATACTTATCTCTCGTTTTGGTCCTTTATATAAAGTAGTTACTTATACAACAACAAGTGCAAATATGATGATAAGAGATATCGGCATCTCTCTCTTCCTTGCTGCTGTAGGATTAACTGCAGGAGAAAACTTTGTTGAGGTTATTCTTTCTGGTGGTTATTGGTGGGTTGTCTATGGTTTATTAATTACTATTATACCTATATTTATTGTTGCATGTATCGCAAGAGGAGTTTTTAAACTTCCTTACTATACAATAGTAGGAATGATAGCAGGTTCTCACACCGACCCTCCTGCTTTAGCCTTTGCAAATGAAAGCACTGAAACAGATCTACCTGCTGTAAGTTATGCAACAGTTTATCCTTTGACTATGTTTTTAAGGATTTTCTCTGCTCAAATACTTATCTTAATATCATTATAAATAACATTTTATCAATGACTAACAAGGAAAAGTATATATTATTAGAAAAACAGAACAAGGACTTACCTGTATTTATGCAGTCTTGGTGGCTGGATATGGTAACTAACGAATCTTGGGATGTTTTTGTAGTAGAAGAAGACAACAACATTCTTGCCGCTTTTCCTTATTATGTTCATAAAAATAAAGGTTTCACATTGATAGTACAACCTAAGCTTACTCCTATTAGTGGTTGCTATGTTGATTACTCTTCTTGCAATCGTTTATCAGAGAGATACTCCTTAGAGAACAAAATAACAGAAAAGTTTGCAACGTTTATTGACTCTCTTAAACCATCTTTTTTTTCTTACACCTTAAGACCTGAAGATTTCTTCTGCATGGGCTTTTATTGGAACAACTTTCCTAATACTGTGCGTTATACTTATCGTGTTGATGTCAGTGATATAGACAAATGTTTTGATAGTTTTGTTCCTGTAATGAGAAAAAACATACGGAGAGCTGAACGCTTACTTCATACCGAAAGCGATAAGTTCAACTTAACTCAGATATACGACCTACTTCAACAGACTTACACCAAACAAAAAACAAGAATCCCCTACTCTTTTGCTACTTTTGAGAATATTGTAAGTCAATCCATACAACATAATCAAGGAAAACTTTTAATTGCAAAAGATGAAAAAGAGAATATTAATGGAGTTCTGTTTATTGTTTGGGATAACAATATTTGTTACAATTTAATCTCCGGCATTGATTCTAAATTTGAGAAAAATAAAGTAATGGCATACCTTACTTGGAAAGCAATGCAGCATGCTCATTCTTTAAACCTAAGAACCTTTGACATGGAAGGTTCTATGCTAAAGAATATTGAACATTATTTTCGTTTCTTTTCAGGAACAAGGACGCCTTACTTGTGTATCACAAAAGAATATTCTTTATTTTATAGTTTGTTAAGAAGAATAAAACGTTCATTCTAATGAATATAAAACTATTAGTCGTGGGAAAAACAGTCAAAGGTTTTGTTTCTGATGGTGTAGAAGAATATACCAAGAGGCTAAAACACTATATTAATTTTTCTATTGAAGTAATCCAAGACGTAAAAAATGCTTCCTCTCTCTCTTCTGCTCAACTAAAAGAAAAAGAAAAAGAACTTATCTTAAAACATATCTCTTTAGATGACTATGTTATACTTTTAGACGAAAAAGGAAGAGAGTTTTCAAGTACAGAGTTCGCATCTTTTATTCAACAAAAAATGAACAATAGCATAAAATCATTAGTCTTTGTTGTAGGAGGTGCTTTTGGATTCGATGAAAGAATAAAACAACAATACAATAACAAGATTTCTATCTCTCGTATGACTTTTTCGCATCAGATGATTAGACTATTATTTACTGAACAGCTTTATCGTGCTTTTACTATTTTAAAAAACGAACCATACCACAATGAATAATTAGAAATTAGAAATTAGTAATGAGAAATTAGAAATTGGGGCGGCTTCGAAGAAGACGGCCAAATTGCCACAAGTAATTGGGGCGGCTTCGAAGAAGACGGCCAAATTGCTTTGTTTAATTAGAAATTAGAAATTATCATTTATATATATGAAACATTTAGAAAATTTTATTGTAGAAAACAACATATCTCTAAATAAAGATTGTTTTCTGCTTGCTTTAAAAAGTCCTATAAACCTAAAAGAGATAAAACCGGGTCAGTTTGTCAATGTTGAGGTTAAAGATATTGCAGATCGTATTCTTAGAAGACCTATAAGCATACATGATGTTGATATTGAGAACAACATTCTTTATCTTGTTGTTCAAAAGATTGGCAAAGCAACAAAAAAACTCGCCTCTATAAAGAAAGGAGAACAGGTCTCAATTATATTTCCTTTGGGTAATGGATTCAAGGCAGAGGGAAACAATCCTCTTTTGATAGGTGGTGGCGTTGGCACTGCTCCTCTGTTGCTTTTAGCTAAAGAGTTCAAAAGAAAGAATGTCAATCCTACAATACTTATAGGAGCAAGAACAAACGAACAACTTTTCTTAACCAACAGATATAACGCTATTGGAACTCTAAGCATTTCTACTGAAGATGGAAGCGTGGGAGAAAAAGGCTTAGTTACTCAAAACTCTATACTAAACAACAACTTTGATGTTATTTATTGCTGTGGCCCTACTCCAATGATGAAAGCTGTAAGTTTATTAGCAAAACAAAGAAATATAAAGTGCTATGTCTCTTTGGAAAATAGAATGGCTTGTGGAATAGGTGCTTGTTTGTGTTGCGTTAATGAAGATAAAGACGGACACAATGTCTGTGTTTGTACTCAAGGACCTGTTTTTGATAGTATGGATATAAAATTTTAAGATTAGCTATGGAAGATAAAAGATTAAATATTCAGATTGGTAATTTAAATTTAAAGAATCCTGTAATGACAGCCTCTGGTACTTTTGGCTATGGTACAGAATACGAGGATTTTATTGACATATCTAAGCTTGGAGGTATTGTTGTAAAAGGCACAACAGGAGAAAGGAGAGAGGGCAATGCTTATCCTCGTTTAGCAGAGACTCCTTATGGAATGATAAACGCTGTTGGTTTGCAAAACAAAGGAGTAGAATATTTTTGTAAAGAGATATATCCTAACATCAAAGGTAAGAACGCAAACACCATAGTAAATGTTTCTGGTTCAAGCATAGAAGAATATTGTAAAGTTGCTGGAATGGTCAATGACTTAGAAGATATTCCTGCAATAGAACTAAACATTTCTTGTCCTAATGTAAAAAAAGGAGGAATGGGTTTTGGTGTTGATAAAGATATGGCAAGAGAGGTTGTTGAAGAAGTTAGAAAAGTTTATAAAAAACACCTGATTGTCAAACTTACTCCTAATGTTACTAACATCATAGAGATAGCTCAAGAGATAGAAAAAGCAGGTGCAGATTCTCTTTCTTTGATTAATACCGTATTAGCAATGGCTGTAGATAGCGAAAGAAGAAAGCCTATTATTTCAACCATCACCGGCGGTTTATCTGGTCCTGCTATCAAGCCTATTGCTCTAAGATGTGTATGGCAAGTGTCACATAATGTAAATATACCGGTTATTGGTATGGGAGGAATACAGAATACCGCAGACGCAATAGAGTTTTTGCTTGTTGGTGCAAGTGCTGTTGAGATTGGAACTGCTAACTTTATAAATCCAAAGGTAAGCATTGAAATCATTGATGGTATGTCTGATTATCTAAACCGCCACAAGATAGATAATGTTAAAGATATTATCGGAATAATATAAATAAACAACAACATAAAAAGAGAGAGTAATAAAATAAATATTACTCTCTCTCTTTTCTAATCAAATGAAATTTCTAATTACTAATTTCTAATTAGATGAAGTATCTTTCTGGGTGTTTTTGTTTATCTTTTTTTATTAGGATACCATTTACAATAACAATTATCAAGATAAGAATAAAGGCTACTAAAATTGTAAGCATTAAAGAAATATGTTCTTTAGGTTCTATCCAAAGTTCTTTTATTATACCACGTCTAATAAACACTTCAACGCTTGTCCAAAAGACTATAACCGTTGCTATTGCCATTCTTATGTTTGCACCCCATTGTTTTAATCTCAGTTGTTTCTTAAAGATAAAGAAACTACCTACAAAGCAAGCCATAGCTACAAATATTATTATAGGGTTTCTATCTCCTACAAATTGTGGATCGTATAAAAACATCAACAACAAATAACACGACCACATCATCAAGTTTAACTCCATACAAGTAACAATAGAAGTATGTCTTGTCATTGGATTAACTACTATTGTCTTTCTTCTTCCACGAAATAGAACTCTTTGACACCAAATTAAAAAATCACAACCACTTTTAACAGAAAACATATAGATAAGCATAAATAATACCCAGAAACCAAAAGTTGCAGGCATAATAACATATTCAGGCTTTGAGAAAACAAGACTCTCACCTAAAGTCTTTGCTTGTTCTGCCACTTGCAAAGGGACAAGCGTTCCATCAGAGTACATCGCCATAGTTTGAAAACGTCTTGCATAGTAATGTAATCCAAACTCTATCCAGCCTGTCCAAATAAATAAACCACCAAACAATCCCATCAGAGTCTGTTTGTTGTCTGTCTTAGCAAACACTCCCCAAATGGTCAGCACAAGTCCCAACAAACCCATAAGGAAAGCAGCACCATAAAGATTACCCAACAAAATTTTCTCCATCAGAATCATAAGAGCATGTCCTAATGGCATTATAAAAAGAACTAAAAGGAAACTAAGTATAGACTTTATCCAATATTTCTTATCTTTTTGCATAAAACAACGTTTATTAAACAAAATAAAAAAAAGGTGAATAAGGTATTTTCTTTACAATTTTCTAATTACTAATTTCTAATTGTATTTACCTTATTCACCTTGTCTATTGATTATTATTTTCTACTTCCAGAGAAAGACATAGTCATTGAACCATGAGCAGATTCTACATCCATTGTCATTGTTACTGTTTCTGCATTGTAGATACATTCTATATTGTTAAGGGTATAAGAATCATAAGCATTACCACCAACAGTAGGATGTATTCCTGTTGCTGTTGCTATAGTATCGCCATTAGAAACCACATAAGACAAACCCTCTATTCCCATATCCATAGTCATAGGCATATTTGGAGAAAATTTAACTCCATACATCATAACATCACAAGTTTTATTTTTTGTTTTGCTTGTAAATGTTACGTCTATATCTGAAGATACAAGATTCTCTCCTACATAGACATCACCATTGAATGTAGAAACAATAGTTTTGTTAGTAACTTTGTTGTCATCATCGTCATCATCGCAGGCTACAAAAGTAAATGAGCAGATAGCCAATGCAATCAAAAGGACTTTCTTTAAGTTTTTCATTTTTTTGTGTTTTTTTTAGTTTTAATTAATATGTTTATTGTGTTTAAGAAATATATTATTTCTTTATTTTTCCATTATAACTCACTCTTTTATTCCCCATCATAGTGGAAAAAGTTAGACTTTCTTTATTAACTTTGCCTGAGAAATTAGTTATCTTGTATTTATCATAACCTTTTCCCTTTACAGTTGGAATAATATTATTTCCACTTATCGTTGTTCTATTATTTTGTTTATTAAGTTTTAGATTGGAGATAGCTACATCAACTTTTACAGGCATAAACTTTGAGAACTTGACATCATAAAGAAACAAGGTAGTAATATTGTTTTTTGTCGTAAGGAATGCTTCCACATTCTTTCTCGTGTAGTTCTCTACTGTCATAGTCCCTATAAACGTCTGTGCTTCTGCTATAAATAACGCACATATTACAGATAATAAACAAAATAGCTTCTTCATCTTTAGTTGATTCTTTTTGCTCTGTAATCTATTCTAAACCCCGAACTGTCTGTTGTTATTATCATAGAATCATGATTTACTTTGCAATTAAAGTTATAGAAAGTATAATGACCCATATAGCCATTCATGGCATAAGGTACAAGAGTGTCCATGTGAAACAAGGTATCGCTTCCCTCTATCCTTGCAGGTAAGTCTTTTAAATCCACATCTACATAGACAGGCATACTTTCTGAGAACCTTACCTTCAACATAGAAATATCATAGACATTGTTTCCTAAGGATTTAAACACACTTACAACACTATCTTGTTCATATCCGTTATCAACGCTCACCTTTCCAATATATTCAGGATAAGTTGCTCCTGTAATAGTGTCCTTCTTCTTGTCTTCATCGTCATCATCGCAAGCCACAAAGGCTAAGTTTAACGACATCAAACAAACCATCATCAACAATAACTTAATCTTCTTTTTCATCTTCTTAATTATTTTTATAAATTATATCTTAATGTTAATCCTAATCTAATTGGTTTTCCCTGCTGGACAAAATTATGTCCGGTGGAAAGAAAATAAAATGTATTGTATTTTGTATCAAAAAGATTTCTTGCCCAAAATGAAACAGAATATCTATTTCTTCTAAGTGTAAGGTCTAAGGAAAGAAGATTGTAATACTTTTGATATAATGTGTTTTGTTGGTTAAAGTATATCTTACCTAAACCTTGGTATGTCAAACACAAATCTATCATATCAATATACTTAGAATCCATTATCCAAACATAGTCTGCACAAACAGAGACGGTGTGCAATGGATAGTAAGGCAAGTATTTATCTTTGTAGTCAGCCTTATTGTCGTTGTATTCATTGAATACCGCCTTAGAATAGCCATAACCCAATGTCAAAGTCAGATGTTTTATCTTTGTCTGTAGGCTTATCTCTGTTCCAAAGCTTGAAGAAGAAGCAGCATTATCCATCATTCTGCCATTAGTATAAGGAGTTAGAAAGATAGTAAGCTGTTGATTACTAATATTCATATAATACAGCGAAGCATCTACTTTTAGTCTATTATCAAAAAAACGTAGATGAGTACCAAGTTCATAATCCCACATATACTCAGGCTGATAATTTATTATATCACTTCTCTTATATTCTGAATAAATATCTGCCATCGCTGTACCTGGAACAGCCACTAATCCCATATCAGCTAACATATTCTGCATCATTTTTTGTTGAATAAGGTCTGCAAACATCTGGGTATTATATCCTCCTGTCATATAACCACGAGAAAGAGAAGCAAATATATTTCCTTGTCTTATTTTATAGATAAGAGAGATCTTTGGAAGAAAGGCATGATTATATTTATGGTCTCTTCCTTTAAGAATAGTCTTTAAGTGAGAATAGTTAGCCATTGTTCCTGTAAATCTATAATCTACGTCTGTATAGCAATCATAATCCAAAGCCACCTTCTCTAAGTCGTATCTTAGTCCTGCTACAAATTGCAGTGTGTTGGTTATATCGTATGATGCTTGTGAATATAAAGCCATTCCCATTCTTGGATATTTAAACTTATCTCTGACAAGCATAGTATCATCTTTAAACAACATCTCATCAGTCAAAGGAAAAACAGAATGCATACCTGTATTTATGTTGTCAAGTATTAGCCTCTGTATGCCATCTTTTTTAAACAAAACAGGAGCGTCCATATTCAGATACTTATAAAAGAAAAAGGCTCCTAATGTCCAATCAAAGAGAGAATTTTTATCATCATTCTTAAAAACAAACTCCTGAGAGAAAGCATAGTCTTTTTCTTCTTGCTGTAAGGTGAAGTAACTGTCGGAAGTAAAATCATTATCCAAGTCCATCTTATCAAAGTTCAAGTGTATTGATGTTAAGGATTGGAAACTAAACACATTCGTTTTCTTTTTCAGAATAGAAGTGTTGTTAATGATATTCACTCTGTCATAACCTGAGTTGTCATTGTAATTAACCTCATCTACTTTAAAGGTATTGGTATCTATCTGTCTGTAAGCATAACCGCCTTGGTGGATTAATGAAAAGTAGGAAGAGTTTTTTATATGTAAGTTATTCTTTCCCTTGTATTCATAAATCATTCTTGCATTCAAACTCTTAGACCAATCTACATTCTCTTTATTGTATTTATTTTCAAAATAGCCGTCTGTTCTCATAGCGTCAATACCGAACATAAAGGCTTTATTCTTTGTTATTTTAGTGTAATAAGATAGTTTTAAATCTACGGTATTAGCAGAAGAATAGCCTATGCTGGCCTTCAGACCTTGATAATCAAAAGGCGAGAGTGTTGTTATATTAATCAGCCCCGCCATAGTATTCATACCAAAGAGAAGACTGGAAGAACCTTTAAGAATATCTACTCTTGAGAAATCAAAATATTGAAAATCAAAGCAGTTCTTATTCAGTAGCATGACACCATCTAAACACACACCAACAGAAGAATTGTCTATTCTTGAGCCTATTCCTCGCATATATATAGAAGAAGTGATATTAGAACCATAATCAGGAATATATAATGTAGGAGCGATGGAAGAAAAGTCCTTAAAACCTGTTACATTATGATTGTTTAAATATTGCTGATTAAAGGAATTGGTTAATGAAGGTTGTTTTGCGCTCTCTGTAAAGGCTTTTATATTACCAGAAACCACCACCTCATCAATAGTAATCGTCTTTATAGTGTCTTGTGCCAAAGAATTAAAAGCACACACATAAGCAAAAACAAGAATGATATGTCTTTTTAGTATTTTAAACACAGTCTTTTGGTTTTGGGATTGCAAAATTAGTATATTTTTCATTACACTACATAGTCCCCAAAGTAAAATACTCAACAATGAGTAGCAAGTTTAAGACCTATTATTTTGATAATGAATTTAAGATATTTTCTACCTTTAACCAAATACTAAGTTTTGATTATGAAAACAAGAAAGCGCCTTTTAGAAATAAAGTTTTTCTAAAAGGAGATAAGGCATTCTTGTTCAAAAACGAGCTTTTTAAATACGAAAACGCCGTTTTTGTTTATAAAAACCAAGTCTTTGTGAAAAAAGAGTTGATCTTTTT
>JBGUWU010000019.1:0-110317 GCA_045221575.1 Bacteroidales bacterium | reverse complement strand
CTTCAGTAAGAACAACGATAATTTTTTTTATGCGGGTATATTTTTTATCTGTAAGAGAATCAGTGTTTTGCTCGCATACATAATTTTCCCCTATAAGAGAATTATTATTATGTATGCGAGTGGATTTTTCTAAATTTTTAATCAATTTTGCAAAAAAAGTATTTTTTTTTGTAGTACAAGAAATAATTATTCTGTCATTATATCTAAAAAAGATAAAAAATAATATTAAAATATTACAAAAAAAATAAAACAAAATAAAATAAAATAAACCTCAAGAGATAAACGTTTTAATAAGAAATAGATAAAGTTAAAAACAGATAAAACAATGAAAACTATGAAGAATGAAGCATTTTTTAGTTCTAAAAATATTTTTAGAGTTGTATTTATTAGTCTAATGTTGATAGTGTTTAATATAAATCTTATTGCCCAAACAGAGTTTAGTAAAAACATTGTAGATACAACAAAACAATGGAATGTAGTAACACATTGTATGGGGGCAGGTGCTTTTACTGATTCCTATAGAATTACAAGTGAAGACACTATTGTTGATGGCAAAACATATAATAGAGTGCAACAGTCTACTGCTTATGATACTATTCTACAAGAATGGTACAATTGGATAAATAGTAACGACTGGATAAGAGAAGATTCTTCTAAGGTGTATATATATACAAATAATACATTTTCAGCAGAATATTCTGATTATTATACAGGAGAATATTTGCTATTTGACTTTAGTTTATCAACTGATGATTCTGTGTATTTATACAGAGAGGATTATATTGATGGTGATTGGATTCATGGAGGAAAATTCTATATTATAGATGTAGATAGTGTAAAAATAGAAGGAATTAATTGTAAAAAAATATATTTATCACAAGAAAGGAATGGGAATATTGATTTTGATGTATATGAAACTTGGATAGAAGGAGTTGGTAGTAGTACGGGCTTTTTAGAGTCTGCATCATACATGTCTGAATGTGGACGAGAGATGCTTTGTGTAAAACAAGGAGATATAGTATTGTATAGCAGTGATTACAGTGCAAATTGTTATCTTGATTATGGTTTATCGAATATTGATAAATTAGATATAAGAATATATCCAACATTAGCAAAAGATTTAATAACAATAGAATCAAATGCCTATCCTATAAATATTTCTATAATTAATCTAAATGGTAATTTACTAAAAAATATACAAATTTATAATTCTGACAATATAGACATAAGTGTATTACCATCAGGACTATATACTATAGTTATTAATAATTTATATTCAACTAAATTTATAAAAATGTAAAAGTATGAAAAAGATAAATTCTTTAGCGAAGATATTATTTTTCATTTAATTAGAAATTTTAATTCAATTAGAAATTAGTAATTAGAAATTGGAAATTAGGGAAATAAAAAGTGAGTTATATTTTTATAACTGCTTTTATTCGTTGATGTTTAAAAGTTATTTAAGCACCATTTAATCGTTGTTTAAAAGGTTTTCAAAGATTAATATCTAAAAAATTTTAAAATAATCTTGTTTATAAAGAATGTTTATAAAGTTAAGACTATTGCTGAACCTATATTTATGGTTTTGAATGGTAGTTTTTGCTTTTCTACTTCAATATTTGTCTTTGTGTAATCTGCGTAGATTTTAAACAAAGTATTTTCTGAGATTAACAAGCAAGCATTTAAGCCAAAGTTATATCTAAAATTTGTTTGGAAAGGAATATAATGGTAAAACTTTTTATAGTGCTCTAAATAATTTAAACCTATTCCAAGTCTGCCACCAACAGAACACCTATTCCCTATAGGCAAAGCAAAATAATGAGAAAGGTTAAGAGAATACAAAGCCATATCATACTTCTCCCAAGCATTAGGAGTATAGTATCTGTAGCAAGCATAATCTCCATTTAGTCCCAAGCCTAAGTATTTGTCGTAAAAATACTCACCTTCTAATCCTACAGCACCACCATTGAGGAACTTCATCGGACCTACGCCTTTTATCTCGTATTCGTTGAAAGAAAAGTTATATGTTGTAGATATATTAAAGAACCAACGTTTCTTTGTAAGGTCGTATTCTTGAGAGGAGACATCATTGCTATTTTTAAAGAGTTTATCGCTTAACCAATAAACACTCTCGGCTGACAATAAACCTATGCCTGCACCTGCCAAAACATCGCCTACCCAATGCCTTTGGTTCATCACACGCATACAAGCAGTGAATGTTGCCATTGAATAAGCAAGAGTTGAGTACAATATATTTCCTTCTGCATATTCTTTTGCAAATATATGTGCATTCATAAAAGCAAAGGAAGTATGACCAGAAGGGAATGAGTTATTGCCAGAAACATCTGGACGTTTCTCATAGACGTTGTGCTTTAAGATTTTAACGGTAGAATAATCCACAAGATAGCACATAAAGGTAGAGAACACGAGTTGAGACCAGGAAGAATGACTTTCTACTCCGGAAATCTTTAATCCATAGGTGAGAGCCAAAGGAAAATATTGAGTAAAGTTATCTATCTTAGTATTAAAATTAGGATAATGTGTTTGTTGAAAGTTTCTAAAGTCTATCTTATCTTGTTTAAAACTCACTCCCTCTAATATCAGTGGAGCAGAGAACAGGGTTATATGAGTGATCTTTTTGTCTAATACTTTATCAAAATTGTTTTTGTTTGTATTATTATTTTGTGCAGAAAGAAAAGGACAAAGACATAGAACAAAAATAAGAAAGAAAATATTTTTCATTCTAATATTCTTCTTTTTAGTTCTATTGTATGGGAATATAAGCATAAAAGTCTTGTCTTTTTCTGTTGCAAAGATAGAAAAAAGTTCAGAATTGATAATTATAAAGAAAAAAGATGTAAATTTGCAAAAGGAAAAAGCAAATGTTTAACTAAAGTAAAACCTATGCAAATCATCACGCTTACAACAGATTGGGGAGAAAAAGATTTTTATGCTGGATTGGTGAAATCACGATTGTTTAAAGACATTGCAGATGTAAACATAGTGGATATAACTCACGGAATAAAGAAATTTGATACTCTTTCTGCTGCTTTTGTTGTAAAGAATGCTTGCTTATATTTTCCAGAAAACACAATACATATCATAGATATAAATACCTTTGAGAGCAAAGACTATGCTTTTGTTGTGGTTAAGGCAAACAATCAGTTCTATATCTGTACAGATAATGGCCTGCCATCATTGATTTTTGAAGGTATGGAGGTGGAGATATATAACACCAAACATATTTACTCCGATGGCGATTTTTATACCTTTGCCGTGTGGGATAACTTCTGCAAGATAACAAAAATACTTGCTAATACTCACTCTTTGGAGACTATAGGTGAAAGACAAGAAGAGTTTGCCATAAAAACTACCTCATCTTTGGCATACATAAGTGATGATATAATTCGTTGTACTATTATCTATATAGATGATTATGGTAATGCTTATCTGAATATAGATGACAAAGAATTTGAAAGGGTGCTCAACGGAAGACATTTTGAACTACCTATAGGTAATCACTATGTTATAAATAAACTTGCCTTGAGTTATCAAGATGTATCTTCTAAAGGCGATGCTTTGCTTACCATCTCCGTAACAGGTAACTTAGAACTTGCACTAAGGGAAGGTAACTTTGCTAAACTGCTCGGCTATAAAGTCGGTGACCATATTGATATATTTATAAAATAACTAAAATACTCATACTTTGCAACAAAACAAAACTCTTTGATGTCTTAGATATATGTACAGAACTTTTTTTACAATTTTACATAAAAACAGAATATTTTTAACGATATTTGCTTTGCTTATATCCTTATCTGCTTATTGTCAAAATAATGAATGCAGTATAAACATTATTCCAAGAGACACTGTTATATTCTCTACAAATGCTATACAAGTAACGCTTACCACTGATGATAGTGCAGACTATTATACTTGGTATTGCAATGATCAGGTGATAGACTCTTGTTCTAAAACAATAACAGTAACTATTCAGCCTGGAGATACTAATATCTATGTGGTTAAAGCGGGTTTTGAGAGTGATACTAACTATATTCCTAATCCCTACTTTGAAGAAGGTTTTGCAGGATTTAGTGTTGATACTTCATTATCAATTTCGGATACCTTACTGTATAATAGTGGACATTATAATATAGGGGTCTCAACATCAGATTTTGTCAGTGATATTTGTCATACAGTTTCTTCTAATAATGTAGTAACATCTGTGAGCAACGGAACAAATGCTCTGATGATAGCACCTCATTCTAAAGGTTCTATTCAAGATACTATTACTATATATAAAACAAAATTTGCGGTAGAACCTCAGAATGATTACGTGTTTTACTACTCTTATATGAGCCTTGTCCGTAATTGTTATCAAACGGGTTGGACTTCTACTATGAAACGTTTTTATATAAATGATTCAATCTACAATGAAAATATAAAGTATGCATATATTAACAATGGAGAGGTGGATTATTGGTACTGGCCTTGCGATTATACATCTCAGGCTATGTTATATGAGACAGGAAAACATTTTATACACAGCAGAACAGAAAGATTTTTTGTACCAAACGATACCATAGAGATGGATTTTAAGACTCTGCAAGGTATAATACCAGGTTTTGGATATGCATTTTATGTATTAGATTCTTTTGAAGTAAGGAAAATATGTTATGCTTTTGATACTGTGAGGATAGGAGTTACAAACCATCTAACGATATATGACACTGTTGTTAATCTCTCTGCTTGCGATGAAGATTTTCCTTTGGATTTTAGAGAGCATACTATAAACGATGCTGGCGTTTATACTTATTCTTATAAAGATATGGTAAATCTGGTTGATACAATCTTTGAAGTGAATGTAATAAAGAACCCTTCTTATTCAGATACCATACAAGCACAGATACTAAAGGGCAAAACATATTCTTTGAACAATTTTTCAGAGACTACAACAGGAGTCTATACTCAGACATTTACCACTAATGAAGGTTGCGACAGTGTTATCGTGTTGGATTTAAAGGTTATTGACCTAAGGTTTCCTACCGTAGTAACAGCCAACGGCGATGGAATAAACGATGTGTTTGAAATCAAAGACTTATTAGAGCAGAACTATTACACACATACTCATCTGGTGATATATAATCGCAGTGGTAAGAAGATATATGATAAAATGAATATCAAAACTTTTGATGATTTCTTTTCACCTCAAGCAGTCAATGCACCGACAGGAACTTATTTCTATAGATTTACTGCAACAAACGGAAAAGATAGTTTAGATTTTGTTGGCAGCTTTGAAGTACTCAATTCAAATTAGAAATGAGTAATGAGAAATTGCGGAGAGCCTCAGCTGGCAGTAACACATGGCGATTAAAGATATAATCGTTAATCCGCTAATTACTAATTTCTAATTATTTAAAGAGAGTTCTATCTTTAGTTTTGTACGATAAGGACGTTTTAAAAACAATAAAAGAAGCAATGCAACAGAAATAATAATAAACTCTGCTGAATTTGAAAAAAACAAAACAACAAGGGAAACCAAAAATAGAAGAGTAGAAAAACTAATAGTTTGTTTATATATTTTCTTATATGCAACAAGTTTATCATTGATGTCGTTTTTGTTTTTCAATGCTTGTATCTTACTTCTATATCTTCTGTTTAAGAATAAGGAAAGCACCACAACAATGATTTGTATAGCATAAGCAATTCTAATAAACGAAGGATTGTACTCTATCTTTGCTATTGGTGAGAAGATATACAGACAAACAACAACCAAAGCTAAAACACTTGCTATAAAACTCACAAACCATATTGCTTTTAAACTATCTAAATATTCTTTCATCGCTAATCTCTTATTAATTTGACAGCAAAATTATAAAAAAAAATCAAAAGTTGAATAAAAAACATCAAGACTTTTTCGAATCCACCCCAATTATACACATAAATTTGGTTGTCTTCTTCGAATCCACCCCAATTATACACATAAATTTGGCTGTCTTCTTCGAATCCACCCCAATTACTAATTTCTAATTACTAATTTCTAATTAGTTTTAGGCTTTCTTTATCAAGAAGTTATTATTAATAAAGTAAAATTTTACAGATTTTTTCTTTAAAAAATTTGGTGAGAATAAAAAAAGATTATAATTTTGCAAACGTTTTAAGGGGACACGCTTCCGTAGCTCAGTTGGTTAGAGCACATGACTGTTAATCATGGGGTCCTAGGTTCAAGTCCTAGTGGGAGCGCTAAGAAAAAAAGAGATGTAAGGCTTTGGTTTTACATCTTTTTTTGTTTGTGATAAAGAAGAAATATCTAAGTATGGAGAAGAATAAAGATAGACTATGGAATAAGGAGTATATAAAAGTGATGACGGCAAACTTTTCTTTGTTTTTTGCTTTCTATCTTCTTACACCTCTACTTCCCATATATTTAAGCGAACATTTTCATGCAAGCAAAGATATTATCGGCTTAGTGCTTTCTGGTTATGTTGTTACGGCTTTGTTCTTTCGACCATTTAGTGGCTATGTTGTGGATACTTTTAATCGTAAGAAAGTACTGATACTTTGTTTTTTTATTTATTCTATTTTCTTTGCTGGATATTTATTAGCGAGCTCGTTAATACTTTTTGCTATTGTTAGAACACTACATGGAGCTCCTTTTGGTGCCTGTACAGTATCTAATAGCACAGTTGCGATAGATGTTCTACCATCATCAAGAAGAAACGAAGGAATTGGTTTCTATGGGCTTAGTAATAATATAGCAACAGCCATAGCTCCAACCGTTGGTGTTTTTGTTTATAAATATACACATAACTTTGATATTCTTTTTTGGTTGGCAGTGATTTCTGCTTTCTTAGGCTTTCTTGCTTCTTATTCAGTTAATATACCTCAAAGAGAGTTAGTAAAGAATACCAATAAGATTTCTTTGGATAGATTCTTTCTAACAAGAGGGTGGTTCTTAGCAGTAAATATGGCATTTTTTAGTCTTTGTTATGGTGTGTTAAGTAATTATCTTGCAATATATAGTAAAGAAGTGCTGAATATTACAACAGGTACAGGAACATATTTTATGCTATTGTCCATAGGATTGATTCTTTCACGACTGCAAGGTAATAAAGCACTTAAACAAGGACGATTAACACACAATGCTTTTGTTGGGATAATCATTTCAACTATAGGATATTTTAGCTTTGCTTTCTTTCCTTCTTCATTTGCTTACTATCTTTCTGCATTATTGATAGGTTTGGGCAACGGACACATGTATCCAGCCTTTCAAAATATGATAGTGAAGATAGCAAAGCACAACGAAAGAGGCACAGCTAACTCTACTCTTCTTACTTCTTGGGACTTAGGAGTAGGTATAGGTATTCTTTTAGGAGGTTTCGTAGCTGAGAACTTAGGGTACAACGTTATATTTATATCTATTGCTGTTGTACATATCTTAGGATTAATATTCTATATACTGCAAACAAAAAACCTATTCCAAAAACTAAGAATAGATTAAAATTTTTTTGATGTCATACTCTCATCTTTCAAAGAAGATAGAAAAAAAAGACTATTTTTTTCTGTGAAAATCAGCAGGTATTTCTCCCCAATGTTCTGTATCCCATTTAAGAATTTGAGTAGTGTAAGAGTTTGTTTGTAGCCACTGTTCTGCTCTATGTATGTAGTCAAATAGTTGTTCTGTTTGAGCATTTAAAGGAAGTTTTGTCTTACACTTTTTTTCTCTAACCCATTTTATTGCATTTACGCTATCTGTATAAAGAGGCTGAGGATAGTTATGTCGTTTTAAATAAGAAAGACCATGGACTAATCCAAGGAATTCTCCTATATTGTTTGTGCCTATTGGAGAATAGTAATGAAACAGTCGTTTGCCTGTTTTGACATAAACTCCTTGATATTCCATCTCTCCAGGATTACCACTGCAAGCCGCATCAGTGCAAAGAGAATCAATAATAGGTAGTTGAGCATCAAGAAGTATGTTTGATTTATGTTTTATTGAAGGTTTCTCTTTTTTGTGTTCAAGGAAATTGTAACCAACAATAGAGAGGGCTTCTTCGGCTTCTTTTTTAGTGTCAAAAGATTTGTATTTAGCATTCTCAAACCCCTCAACATTTTTTTTACATTCCTCCCATGAAGAAAATATACCTGTCTTTCTACCTACCCAAACAACATAATATTTCTGTTTTCTTTTCATTCTAAGTCTAAGATTTTACCTTATCAAAGTTATATCTCCACCCTTTAAATAAGTTTTTCCACCCTCACAATTAACTGTTAGCTTATAGAAATAAACTCCTGCCTGACAGACCTTTCCTCTAAAAGTTCCGTCCCAAGCTTCGTCTATCTTATTAGTTGAAAATACTTTCTCACCCCAGCGATCATATATAGCAAAATCAAAAGATGCAATATAATCTCCAGACACCTGAACAAAATCATTAACTCCATCAGAATTAGGAGTAAAAGCGTTAGGAACAAAAATGTTAGGTTCTCCGCAATTAACAAACTCTACCTCTATGTGAAGTGAAGCCTCTTTTGTGCAACCTTTGTTGTCTGTGGCAAAAACGCTGAAGTCTGTGCTTTCATATAAGGTCGCTGAAGTAGAAGAAGAGAAAGGAGAGTCAAGATTATTAGATGGTAACCATTGATAACTTAATCCATCTATATCAGTAGCAAAAAGACGGGTAGTAGCTCCATCATATATAGTGTCATCAGATGACCATGCTTCAAAATCTTCAAAGATATTAGTGTTACTTACTTCTATAGTTGAAGATGTTTTGCAACCTCTATCGTCTGTAATCTCTAAGGAATAAGAACCATTGCAAACATCATAAAGATTTTGAGTTGTTTCTCCATTACTCCAACTATATGAATAAGGCTCGGTTCCTCCGTTTATGTAACTTGTTATCTGAGCAGAACAACCGGTAACGCAATTGTTGAGAGTACTTGACAAAGAAAGATGCAGAGTGTCTTGTGATTTAATGACAACACTTCCACTAAACAAACAACCAGTGTTGTCATATACATTATAAGTATAAGTATCTGGAGCAAGGTTTTGGAGTATGGTATCTGTACCTGTGCTTGCTCCATTCCAAGTAACAGTATAAGGAGATAATCCTCCTGTTATATGAAGAATAATCTCGCCATTGTTCATTCCTAAACAGTAATTATCTGTTTTTTCTGCTTCAACGTTAAGATTACTATAAGTATTAACTTCAAAAACTTTTTCTAAAAAGCAACCATCTTCTCCTATTACTCTTATGGTATAAGTGCCAATAGAAAGGTTTTCTACTTTGCTTGTGTCTTTATTTGAACATGACCATTGATAATGAACAGGAGTAGGGAAACTATGAGATATAACTTCTGCAGAACCATTGTTGTCCTCTCTACAACCTGTAGATACTACTTGCAGAACAAAGTCATATCCTTCGTATTTTAAATAAATGCTATCAATATTCCTGCAATTATCTTTAGTGTAAGAAATGTAAAGAAAATGAGTTGAGGTATCGTTTATGATAACTTTACCCATGGAAATAGGTAACTGTTCGTGGAAATCATTATACAAGGAAGCATTTATTTGTAAATCGTTTTCTGTTGGAATAAGGTATTCATAAGGAAGAGAACAGAAGTGAAGAGTGTCATCAAGGTCGTCAAAGAGTTTTAAAGTCTTTACATATTGATAAATAGTGTCCTTACACTCATCAGCATTGATAATTAAACGTAATAAAACTGACTTTGTACCTGTGTAATAAGGGTTAATAATTGTAGAATCGGATATATTTTCGTTAGGATACCAAGAATAAGAAACATTATTATTAGAACTACAGAAGAAATCCAGACCTACTTGCACAGGAACTCCAGCACATGTTTCTACTGTGTCTATATAATAAGATGTATCTCCTAAAACAAGTACATTTTTTGTTATTGTGTCAGTCAACTTACAGCCATTGTTTTTATTAGCAATAAGTCTTACAGTAAATAAGCCACATTGTTGATAAGTGTGAGTAGGATTTTCTTGAATTGATTGATTTCCATCACCAAAATCCCAAAGAAAACTATCTCCACGAGAAAGATTAACAAAGCTTATTGCAGTATTTTTACATTTAGGTTCTGGTACTAAGAAGTTAGCAACAGCAAAATCATTATTAACTTCAAACTTCAAAGAACCCATATTACAATTCCCTGAATTATTACTTGAACTAAAAGCATTAGGAGTTGTAGGTAGGTTTTGACTTCCTCCACAAGAAGCACAAATAGTTTGATATAAGTTTCCATATCTATCAAAACGTGATGTGCCACCATCAACGTGATCTATCCCTTCGTTGATTGCACTACTAAGTTCTCCGAAATATGAAGCATAATTCAAGGCTGTAGCGTCAGCTTCCAATGCCATAATATAAAAATCTTGACCATCAGTTATTGCAGAGAAGGCATTGGAAGTCGTTTGCAAGTTATCGCTTCCTAAGGAGTTATATCCTAATGTATTTTTCATGTATTTGAATATCCTTCCCCAACCTGCACAATATATTCTTCCGCAAATATCAATAGCAAAACCAGAAGGAGAAATATTAACCATTCCATCTCCAGAACCGAACACAGTACTCCAATGTAAAGAGTCTAATGTAGGAGAGAACTTAGCAATAAATTGTCCGCTATTAGGAATACTATAACCTACGTTATGAACTAATGTAGAACCATCAGCTTTTGTTTGTCCAAATATATAAGGACAGTAATCATCATCTAAGCGAATAAAAAATGATTGATCATATTGATTAGAACCAAAAAGAGAAGAATGTTCTAAAATAGTTCCGTCTGAAGAAAGAACACAAAGAAAAGCGTCTGTAGGGCCTCCATTAAAAGTAGTATTATAAGCGTTGGAACTTGTCGGAAAATCTGTTGAAGTTGTACCTCCTGTAATATATAATCTGTTTGTTGAATCTAAATCCATAGAATAAGCAGCATCATCATTAGTACCTCCTATATAAGTGGAATAAATAAGATTAGACAAAGACCTATCAAGTTTTACGGCTACAGCTTCTTGTCCTCCTCTGTTAGTATCTTGATATGCTCCTATGCTTATAGGAAAATCTTCAGAAAAACTACAGCTGGCTATATAAATATTATTATCTTTATCTGTAATAATCTCGCCTCTGGCTATATCTCCATAGTTAGCATACAGAGAATCGTTGCCATCGTATAAGATATGTAGATCTGTAGCAAAGTGGTTTTTGAAGTTAATCCCATCATTACCACTTCCTCCTAAAAAAGTTGAGGCTATGATTGAATCGCCTAAAGGAGAAAAACAAGTAATGAAAATATCTGAACCTGAAGAATAGTCTATAGATGTTTCATAAATAAATCCTACACCACCATTAAAATATTCTTGAAAGGCATTGTCAGAAGTAGGGAAACCACCGCTTGATGTTGTGCCGAAAACAATTATCTCTCCATTACGATTCACAGTCATGCTATGTGGCATTTCTCCTTTCAGACCTCCTAAGAAAGTAGAGAATATTGGTAATGAAGCATCATTATTATATTTAGTAATAACACAATCCCAAGAACCTGAAAATGTGTCATCATACGCGCCTTCTGTTATAGGGTATGCTCCTCCATCAACAATACCTCCGCTTATTATTCTTCCCATTTCATCATAGCAAGAAGTCATTCCCCAAGAATCAGAATGAGAACCAGAATAAGTAGAAAAAATAAGTCCTGGATCTATTAATAAGTCAAGGTTTTTTTCGTAGTCTTCTACACTGTAGGTTAGGACATTGCCTTTTATTATATATTTTCCTTGTATTTCTTTTGTGCTATTGTCTTTGTGTTGGAAGATATAAGGTTTTTCTTCTATTATTTCTCCATATTTGGTGAAGATATGTAGCTGTTCATTCATTATCTTTAAACTATCTACACCAATATATTCTATTGCTATGTCTTCAACCTTACCTGATGGACGTACTATGAAAGTATGTTTAACAAAATCTTCACTTGCACAAATATCCCAGTCAATATTGTCATATATGTTTTCATATATTATGTTTTTAAAGCAAGGCACTCTGCTTAGATGTTTTGTTTTGTCGTTGCCAATAAAGTAATTGGTGAAGAAATCTACTTTGTTGCTTTCTTTGATGTTGCTTTGCTTTGCATTTAAAGGTTTCATAGAAAAGACAGAAAACCTTTCTCTACCATCATTACTTTCGTGAGGGTGAAAAGAAGAATTGTTTTTATCTTTAATTAAAATTGTTATCTTTTTATTTCTGAGGTAAATATTTCCTTCCTTGAAGTGTGTCCTATAAAGAATACTATCATTCCATTGACCTAAGTTCTTTTCAAACCAAGGCTTATTTTGTCCGATAACAAGTAAGGAACTTAAAAGACAAAATATAAAAACCAAGAAATGTAGTCTATTACTCATTATATATAATTAAGAGACTACAAAAATAATATTTTTTTGTTTCATATTAAGCACTAATTCAAAAAACTTGAAAAATAATAAAAAATGCAAATGAACTTTCTTTTATTTATACTGAATTCATGTAAGATTTTAATTAAACGAAAACTTAAAGAATAAAACTCAAAATTATTCGTTTATATGCAATAATTTTTAAACAATATATTTTAACAACATACGATGAATACAAAACTACAAGGTTATTTTGCAGGAATAGTAGCCGCTATTGCTTATGGTACTAATCCATTAGGTGCATTGTTTTTATATAAAGAGGGCTTTAATCCAGCAAGTGTTATATTTTATCGCTTTGTTTTTGCAGTTATTATCTTATCTATTATCCTTTTGTTGCAGAAAGAAAGTTTTAAAATATCAAAATTTGAGTTTAAAGTCTTGTCTTCTTTAGGTGCAATATTCTCTGCTTCGGCATTAACGTTGTATTCTTCCTTTAATTATATGGATTCAGGCATTGCATCAACTATTCTTTTTTCTTATCCTGTTATGGTTGCGGTTATTATGTCTGTGTTTTTTAAGGAAAAAACCTCTTTTGTTGTTGTTGCTTCTATTGTTTTAAGTATATTGGGTATAGCTCTTTTATACCAAGGAGAAGGAGGAATAAGACTATCTACTATTGGAGTAATATTGGTGTTACTTTCTTCTTTGACTTATGCTGTTTATATAGTTATAGTGAATAGAACGAGGATAAATATTAATCCTTTTAAAATGACTTTCTATATAATGTTGATCGCTGCGATATGTGTTCTTCTTTTTTCGTTGTTTAATCCGGTAAATCATATTATACAAATCAAAACATTTAGTTCATTGTCTTGGTTGTTGTTTTTGGGAGTTGTGCCAACAATTATAGCGATGACCTTTCTTAATATTGCAATTCCAAAGATAGGTTCTACGCCTACAGCTATCATGGGAGCATTAGAACCTGTTACTGCTGTTATCATAAGTATCCTTATTTTTAATGGAAGTCTTACGATTAGATTGTTTGTTGGTATTTGCATGGTTTTGTTATCTGTTATTTTGATAACTTTAAAAGATTTGCCAAAATTAAGGAGAATAAAGAAAAGTTAGAAAAATAATACTACGTAAATAAAATTTATTATCTTTGCAGACTGTTAGCATAGAAAATAAAGCAGGTTCTTTTCTTTGCTATTTTGTTCTTGTAATCTGCATAACTTAAACAACACAACTATGAAAAAGTTATTTGTTTGTATGTTCGCTTTATTTGGCATGGTTTCTTTAACTTTTGCTGATAAGTATGAGCTAGACAACAATGCTATTGACAATGCTTTTAATCAAGCAACGGAGTTAAGTTTTAGTAACTTAGACTTATCTTCATTGAATACTTTGAACTTAGACTTAGGTCTTAATTCAGAGATGTCAATGATGAGAGGTAGCGGTGGCAAAAATTGGGTTGTTGCTGCAGTTTTGGACTTTTTCCTTGGTGGTATAGGCATTCATAGAATGTACTTAGGAAGTTCAAACCTTATGTGGCTATACTATGGTATCACATGTTGTGGAATTTTTGGTGTAGTCCCATTGATTGACTTCATTGTTTTGATTGTTGATGGTGTTAATAACAATATTGGAAAATATTGTGGCAATACCAATTACTTCATGTGGATGTAATAGTCCAGCATTCAAAAGTTTGACAAAAATAAGGCACAAATGAAAACACAAAAACAAATATTATTCTTTTCATTTGTGCTTTTTGTATTTTCTTTTAGCTATTGTCAAAACAAGATACAAGCAGATGTAACCATTCAACAGCTTTTTAATAAACAAGTTTTAACAATAAAGAAAGAAATATTTTATCAAAGTAACGGAAAATTAGTTTCTCATATTCTTGTTCCTCAAGAAATATTTACTATAACTAATTCTTTGGGTGAAGTTTCTTCGTATTTACCAAGCGAAAACACCGCCTGGACAACAGTTTCGCCTAATCAAAGTAGTAAAAACGAAGTTTTTGCAATTTTTTCTTCAAATGATAGATACGATTTAGGTTTATCTAAGTTAGGATTTGTTCTAAATAAACAAGAAAAAGACTCAACTCGTATTGTGAAAACATTTATTCCTCAGCAAGAACACAAAGAAATATCTAAAATAATAATGGTTTATCAAAACGATAGACCTATCTATTGTGGTTATTTCAATAAAGCTAATATAGAAAACAAAAAAATATATTATCAAAACTACATAACTTTTCCTCGTTTTTATTTTCCACAAAACATAACAGAGATAAGTATCTCAAAAAACAACGATACAATAATACGTCGTCAAATATTTTCAAACATAAAATACGATAGTCAAGCTACAAGTGAGTATTTTAATTTTCAAATTCCAGATACAGCTAAAACAATAGAGGGAATAAAATTAGAGTAGTATGAAAAAGACATTCTTTTTTTTGTTTCTTAGTTTTGCTTTTGAGATGGTTTTTTCTCAGAACAAGGAAGACATAAAACTACTTCAACAACACACTTACACAAACTCTCAATTCAAAGACAGAGAAGTTGTTTATGGATTTAAGCAAACTAAGTCTAAAAACTTAGTTTATCACGTTTTGTCTTCTGCTATGTTTGTTTATCAGAAAGGATTGTCTCCTGTTGTTTCTCGTTCTTGTGCTTATTCTCCTTCATGCTCAGCATATAGTAAAGAATTAATAAAACAATATGGTTTGTTTAAAGGAGTAATATGTACAACAGATAGGTTGATGCGTTGCAATAGGATAGCCTTGGCAGGCAAAGGTTTGGATTTTTTTGATATACATATAGGAAAACATAAAGAAGACGTATTTATTTACTCAACAAAGAAAACAAAAAGTGATACAGTGCAAAACAAATAAAAACAATAGCAAGAAATACAAGCAAACAAACAGTATCTATCTTAATAAAAGAAAGATAAATTGCTTTGTTTTCTTTGTTTTGTTTTCTGTTGTTATTCCTTTTGTTTCTTATTCTCAAAATACAGTAAAAAAAGACTTTGAGTTTGTTTGCTATCTTCTGGGTAATAATATGAAAGAACAAGCAAATACATGGGCAGAGAGAGATTTTTCAAACGAAGACTATTCTTCTCAAACCTTAGACACTATAAACTTTTTAAGAGCTTGGGTCTTCTATTCCAATCGTTCTTTAAATAAAGCTGTAGATTTATTTGATAGAGTAGGAGAAGAGTCAAATTTTAAACCATCTTCGGTTTTCTTTTCTTCTCTTTCCAATGCTTACTTAGGAGAATATAAACTTTCTTACTCAAATCTTGAAGAACATAAAGAATTGCTTTCTTCTCATACTGAGTTATATGCTTTTGAACAAGCAGGTCATTCTCTTTTGATGAGAGATTTTGGTTTGTATGAAAAATATAGAGAAAGTTTTTCTTATTCTTCTTATGTCTTATCAAATAAAGAAAAAGATTTGGATAGTATATATCTTTCTTTGAAAAACTACAAAAGGAAATCACCTTTCTTGTCTGCTTGTCTTTCAGCACTTGTTCCTGGCTTAGGTAAGATATATGCTGGTAGTTTTGGAGAGGGAGTAAGTTCTTTTGTTACTGTTGGTTCTTTTGCTGCACTAACAACAGAAAATTGGATAAGACATGGCTTCAAAAATTGGAAAACAATACTCTTTGGCACAATAGGAAGTATTTTTTACATAGGAAATATTTATGGTTCATATATAAGTGTAAAACTAAATGATGATGTTTTTAATGAAGAACAAAACATTAGTATTCTTTATACTATTCATATTCCTCTTAGAACTACCTTTGGCTTATAGCCAACAGTTTGAGATTGCGGAGGAGTATTTTGCGAAAGAGGATTTAGATAATGCTCTTTTGGAATATGAACGTGTGTTTTATTTTTCTCAAGATGCCGTTGTACAGAAACAGGCCTTGAAACACAAAGCCCATATCTATAAAATCAAAGAAGATTATCTTAAATCTGCTTACACTTTGCAAAGAATACCACTATATGATATGTCTTTGGAAGAGAAAGATTCTGTTTTTTATCAAATGCTTCTTTGTTTTTATCTTGCAGATGATTTTTCTAAAGCACAGCAAACAATGTTATCAATGGATTTAAACCTGCAAGAAAATCCGTCAAAAGATCTCTTGCTTGTTGAAATCTTAAACCTCAATGAACTGAAAGACTATGCTACTGCTTATAACAAGCTATTGGAATATGAGAACAAAGTAACATATCTTACCAATGAAGATAAACATCTATTAGATAGTCTTTATACTCACCTGCCTAAACAAAAGAACGAAAAGAAAGCAAGACATCTTTCTTTCTTTCCCGGTTTAGGACATGTATATTCTGGTTATTGGTTTGAGGGCATAACTGCTTTTGTTATCAATGCAGGAGTTCTTACCTTTGGAATTTATCAAGCGTTGCACAAAGATTATCTTACAGCTTGGATAGGAGGAGCAGGAATATTGGCTGCAACATATACAGGCCAACAAAAGCGAGCTGTATATCTTGCTAATAAGTATAATTACCTAAAGACAAAGGATTTTAATGCTAAGATAAAAAATATTCTATTAAACTTTTGATTTTTAAAGATGAATAACTTTAAACTTGATATAGAAAACTTGCTTGTCTTGTCTTTTGGTTCCAACTTAGGCGAAAGAAAGCAAACAATAGAACAAGCATATAAATTATTGGAAGAAACAGTCGGTAGAATGATAAGCAAATCTGCTTTTATTGAAACAAAACCTTGGGGATTTACCTCTGATAATCTTTTTATTAACTCTGTTGCTTGTTTTTCCACCAAATTATCTTGCGAAGATGTATTAAAAGAAATTCATAATATAGAATCTGTTTTAGGAAGAAAACGCAACAACGAAGCAGGTTATCAATCAAGAACAATAGATATAGATATATTGTTTTATAATGATGAGGTAATAGAAACAAAAGATTTAGTAGTTCCTCATCCTCTTTTACACAAAAGAGATTTTGTTCTTAAACCTCTAAGAGAAGTTATGCCTAATTATCTTCACCCAACGCTAAAACAAAAAATCAAAGATATTAAAGTTTCATAACTTATTTCTAAATAGAATAATAATATAGATTAATCATTGTTAAATGATTAAATATCAAAACTCTTTTATATTTTTCTAAATTAAAGTAACTCCAAATGGTGTTGTTTTTTTTGTCAAACGGCATTTTGTTCCTGCCAAACTTGGTTTTTATGTCAAAAAAATAGTTTTTTTGACACAAAGATTTGATTTGGCAAAAATGAAATTAAGAGTGGCAAAATTATTTATTGATTTTATGGGCTAAGAATTATGTTTCAATGGAGTTAAATCAAAATATTTGAAAAAAAAATCCATATATTTTGTCAGATAATAAAAAAGTTGTACTTTTGCAAACTCAAATTGCAATAAAAGTATATGTTTGAGGAGAAGGATTATATTATTCAGATTAGTAAATTAAAGAATGGTGAGAACATTTATAATTTACACTTGAATAAGGAGTTATTTGAAAAGTTTGATTGCAAAGATGCTGAAGATTTGAGTTGTGAATTAAGCATGAGGATAGTCAAGAACGAGAGGCTTATTGAGATATATTTCTCGTTTGAGGGTACAATGAGTTTGATATGTTCAAGATGCTTATCCAAAGTGGAGTTTCCAATAAAAAAAGAGTCAGTATTGTATGTTAAATTCGGTGAAGAGTATTCAGAACCCGATATTAACGAAAGGATAATTCCTGAGAATGAAAATGATATAGACTTGCTTTCATTCATATACGAAGAATTGAGATTAGAGATACCTATCTCGCCGATGCACGGAAGTGAAAAGGATTGTGATAGGAAAATGATAGAAATTTTGGAGGCCATTAATGACCGAAAGATAGAGGAAAAAGAAGACTTTGATCCAAGATGGGCAAAGTTGAAAGAATTAAAATAAAATAAAAAAAAACATAGAATAAAATGCCACATCCAAAACACAGATTCTCACAAACGAGAACAGCAAAAAGAAGATCACACGATAGAGTGGAGGGAGTTCAATTAGCAACATGTTCAAACTGTGGAGCAGTTGTAGAATCTCACAGAGTTTGTCCTGAGTGCGGATATTACAGAGGAAAATTAGCAATAGAACCTGCACAAGATAAAGCTTCTAAGTAGTAACTAAAACCTTATCATCTTATGAGAATAGGTTTAGATGCTATGGGCGGAGATTTTGCCCCAAAAGCAATTGTTCAAGGTGCAATATTGGCTAAACAAGAACTTGCATCCGAAGATGTGTTAGTGCTTTTCGGTAAGCAGACAGAAATTGAACAAATAATTAAGGAACAAGGCGCTACAATGGATAATCTACAAATAGTGGATTGTCCTCAAGTTATTGATATGCACGATTCTCCAATCAAAGCTTTCAAAGAAAAACCTATGTCATCATTGGCAGTAGGTTTTGGTTATTTAAAGAAAGGCTTGATTGATACATTCGCTTCAGCAGGTAATTCAGGTGCAATGCTTGTTGGAACAATGTATAGTGTTGGTTTGATGGAGAATGTTTTGCGTCCATGTCTTGCAGCACTTGTTCCAAAAGCAAAAGAGGGTGTAACCATTTTGCTTGATGTTGGTGTTGATACAGACACTAAACCAGAGGTATTAGATCAATTTGGACTTTTAGGAAGTTACTATGCTAAATGTGCTTTAGGAATAAATAACCCAAGAGTTGCTTTGCTAAATATAGGAGAAGAAGAGGGTAAAGGTAATCTTCAAAGCAAGGCAGCACATCAACTAATGAAAGAAGGTTCATATAATTTCATAGGCAACGCAGAACCATCTGAAATATTTAAAGACAATGCTGATGTAATTGTTTGCGATGGTTTTGTTGGTAACTTGATGATGAAGAATATTGAATCTTTCGCAAGGACTATCGTAAAAAGAGGTTTGGTTGATGAATTCATAGCACGATTTAATTATGAGATATATGGTGGTCTTCCTCTCTTAGGAGCTAATGGCGTTGTTATCGTTGGTCATGGTATTTCCAATGAAAAAGCGATAAAATCCATGGTGCTTCAATCCAAAAAGATTTATGAGTCAAAGATTGTAGATGCTTTGAAGGAAGTATTGCAGTCAAACAATTAATTAATAAAAGAATGTCAAAAACAAGAGCCATAATAACTGCAGTAGAAGGATATGTACCAGAAGATGTGATAGATAATGAAATGCTATCAAAAATGGTTGATACTTCTGACGAATGGATAATGACACGTATTGGTATTAAAACGCGTCATATTTTAAAAGACCACAAAGGACCTTCAGATATGGGTAAGATTGTTGTGGATAATATTCTAAAGAAGAAAAATCTTTCTCCTGATGAAATAGAACTTATTATTTGTTGTACTGTTACACCAGATATGCAGTTCCCTGCTACTGCCAACATTATTGCAGACAAATGTAATATTAGAAAAGGCTTCGGTTTTGACTTGCATGCTGGTTGCTCAGGCTTTGTTTATGGAATAACTACTGCTGCAAAATATATTGAAGCAGGCATGGTAAAGAAAGCCATAGTTATAGGAGCAGAGAAGATGACTTCTATCGTGGATTATCAAGACAGAGCAACTTGTCCAATTTTTGGAGACGCAGCAGCAGCAATCCTTTTGGAGGCAAGTGAAGAAGAAGGCGTAGGAGTAATAGATGAGATACTTTATTCTGATGGAGTAGGAGTAAAACACTTACATCAAGTAGCGGGAGGTTCTTGCTATCCTGCAACAGTAGAAACTGTTATGAATCGCCAACACTTTATCTACCAAGAAGGACAGGCCGTATTTAAATGGGCTGTTGTTAAGATGGCAGAGGTTACTGAAGAGTTATTGAAAAAGAACAATATGCAGAAATCAGATATAGATTTCTTGTTACCACATCAAGCTAACTTACGAATAATAAAAGCAACAGGAGATAGATTAGAACTAAAACCAGAACAAGTGCTTGTAAATATAGAGAGAATGGGTAACACAACTTCTGCAACAATACCTATGCTTATATATGAAAATCAAAATAGATTCAAGAAAGGAGACAATTTAATCCTAACTTCTTTTGGAGCAGGATTTACTTGGGGAGCAGTATTAGTAAAATGGGCTCTTTAAAACTCACTCTTTTAGGAACAGGAACTTCACTTGGTGTGCCTATTATCGGGTGCCATTGTGAAGTTTGTTCGTCTAAGGACACAAGAGATAAAAGACTTCGTACTTCTGCATTGATAGAATCGGATAGAGGTACAAGAGTTTGTATTGACTCTGGTCCAGACTTTCGTTACCAAATGCTAAGAGAAGGTATAGAATACTTAGATGCTATACTTATTACACATGAACATAGAGATCATACAGCAGGATTAGATGATATAAGGGCTTTTAATTATTTGCAGAAAGGAGCTATGGATATTTATGGAAATAGAGAAGCTCTTAATGGTATGAGAAAGATGTATTACTATGTTTTTGAGAATGCTCAATATCCTGGAGTTCCTAATTTTAACTTACATGAGATAGATCCTCACAATACAGAACATTTTACGATAAAAGATTTGGATATTATTCCTATAGAAGTTATGCATGCCAAACTTCCTACTCTTGCTTTTCGTATAGGCTCTTTGGCATATGTAACAGATGCAAAGACAATAGATATTGCTCAAGAAAAAAAACTATATGGAGTTAAAACACTTGTGGTTAATGCTCTTAGAAAGCAGGAACATTTTTCTCATTTTACTATTGATCAAGCCATTGCTTTAATAGAAAGAGTACAACCTCAAGAAGCATATCTAACACATCTTAGCCATGAAGTAGGACCATACGAGAAGATAGAAAAACAACTACCACAAAATATTCATCTTGCGTACGATGGTTTAAAAATAAATATATAATAAGATTGTTTAAACAACAAAAAGTTTTACCATTCTTTGTTATATTCTCCGGCGGTACTTACGGCAATAGTATCATTTCCTCCTCCGCCAGCGTCATTGCCAGAAGCATTACAATCATCATCAAATTCTAAATCAGAAGGTTTTGCAAAGCCTCCCTGATAAAATCCTAAATGAGGGTCTTTCTCACATTTAGCCATAAAGTATCCATAAACAGGAAGAGCCATTGCTGCTCCTTGTCCCCAAGTCATAGATGAGAAGTGAATACTACGATACTCACCTCCAACCCATACAGCAGTAGCAAGCTTAGGGTTAAGACCAATAAACCAACCGTCTGAATTATTATCTGTTGTTCCTGTTTTGCCAGCAAGAGTACTCTTTATGCCAAACTTATATCTTAGCCTTGAACCTGTACCTCCATCAACAACACCTTTCATAAGATTTACGACAAGGTAAGATGTTTTTTCATCTAAGGCTATGTTACTCTTAGAAGTAAATGTTTCCAAGACAATTCCTTTGTTGTTAGTTATCTTTGTTATAAATATAGGTTCTTTATGTATTCCTTGATTAACAAAAGTAGCCATAGCACCAGCCATCTCCATAACTGTTAAGTCAGGAGTTCCTAAGCATATAGAAGGAACAGGTTGAATAGGGTTCTTTATTCCCATTTGGCGTACAAGATTGATTACACTGCTTGGCGAAGTGTAGTCTTTCATTAAAGCTGCAGAGATATAATTGACAGAATTAGCCAACGCCCATTTAAGATTAACCATCTGACCTTCCCTCGCATGATTTGAATTTTTAGGAGTCCAGTTGTCATATTCAGGGAAAGTAACAGGTGAGTTCTCTATTTGGAAACAAGGAGTAATCTCACTGTCTTTCATAGCACAAGCATAGACAAATGGTTTAAAAGTAGATCCTATCTGTCTTCTTCCAAGTTGTGCGTTATCAAATTTGAAGTATTTGTAATTAATACCTCCAACATACACTTTAACATGTCCTGTTTGAGGTTCTATAGAAACCATACCTGTGTTAAGAAAGTATTTATAATATTTTATAGAGTCCATCGGAGACATTATAGTGTCTTTTTCTCCATTCCAAGTAAATATCTCCATCTCTATAGGAGTGTTAAATACTTTTTTTATCTCTTTTTCACTTGCCCCTTCTTTTACCATCTGAATGTATCTCTCAGATGTTTTCATAGATTGGTCATAATATTTATTTATATTAGATTGAGATATACCAGTGAAAGGAGCACCTTTCCTTCCTTTGCATTGATTGAAGAAAGCAGCTTGAAGTTCTTTGAAATGAGTATTTACTGCTTCTTCAGCATTTTTTTGCATATTGTAGTTTATGGTAGTATATATTTTTAAGCCATCTCTATATACATCATAGTTCTCACCATTGTTTTTATAATGTGTTTTACACCATTCGTCCATAAACTGTCTAACCTTTTCTCTAAAGTAAGTAGCAATACCTCTGTCGTGAGTAGCTGGATTATAATGAGTAACAAGTGCAGAATTTATAAGAGTATCATATTCTTGATCAGAAATATATTCATATTTATGCATTTGAGAAAGAACAATATTTCTTCTTTCTTTTGATTTTTCGT
Organism: Bacteroidales bacterium; assembly: GCA_045221575.1. Lineage (GTDB taxonomy): Bacteria > Bacteroidota > Bacteroidia > Bacteroidales > P3 > Scybalousia_A. The sequence goes on along the minus strand of JBGUWU010000019.1, from coordinate 87,398 downwards.
TATGACGGATAGGATTATATGTCGTTGGTGCTTTCAAAAGACCCACTAATACAGCTGCCTCTTCTGTCTTTAAATCTTTAGGAAGTTTTGAAAAGAATGTATTTGATGCTGTTTTAATACCAAAAGAATTTGAACCGTAATCAACAAGATTAAGATACATTGATATTATCTCTTGCTTAGAGTAACGTCTTTCAAGTTTAACAGCAACAACCCACTCTTTAAGTTTATAGTAAGCAGTTCCAAGTTTAGAAGTTTTGTCTCTTGGGAAAAGGTTTTTGGCAAGTTGTTGAGTTATTGTACTACCTCCACCTTTGTTTTGTCCTCCTAAGACAGTTTTAAACAAAACTCTGAAAAGACTTCGAGTATCTATACCACAATGATTCTCAAAACGAGCGTCCTCAGTTGCTTTTAAAGCATTGATTAAAGAAGGTGAAAGTTCTTTATAATCTACATTTGTTCTATTTTCTATTCCGATATATCCCAAAAGTTCTCCCTCGTCGGAGAAAACCTCGGTTGCAAGATTACTATTAGGATTCTCTAATTGCTCAAATGACGGCATAAATCCTAATAAACCCAATGAAAGGAAAGTAAAAAACAAGGTGATAAGCAATAAACATACGCCGTAAGTAATCCACATACGTTTAATATACTTTCTTGCGTCGTTGTTATTGTTTTGCTTTCTATTTTCTTTTTGATTTCCTCTGTTTTGCATGGTATTAAATTTTACATTCTACCTATTATAATGTTGAGAAAAAACATGAACTTATTCTTTAGTAGGCATCTTCTCAATATGTAAGCCAACGCTTTTTACACCAACAAGGTTAGTATCTGTTGTTGCTTGTTGTAAGCGAAAAGTATAGGTTCCATTTTGTTTAAACTCTACGTTGTGAGCAAACCAAAACCTATTATCTATAACACCTCCAAACTCTTTTCCTTTCCAAGTACCATCTGGTCGTGTAAGTTCGCATTCTATGGTATCTACACTAATACTTTCATCTGGATAAATAGTAGTAAGGAAAAAGTATATGTTGTTATATTTATAATCTTTAGTGTTTGAAATATTTATAGCAAATCTATAAAGCGAAGTTCTGTCAATCGTTTTTATATTTACAGAGAAAGTTCTTTTATTTTGCATGTTCCAAACATTGTCATCTATCTTTTGACTATCATCAAAGACAACATTTGCATCGCATGCCACAAATAAAACGGACATTAGTACAACGATATATATTATAAGTCTATTCATTGATTTTCTGTTTTTGTTATTACGGCTTTAAAAGACTCTAAATCTTCTGGTTTTTTGTTTTTCTTATTCATAGCCATTATCTTCTTTACATCAAAAACGCTTATAGGAATAAGTTCAGAAGAGTCCTCATATGAATACCAAAACATCTTTTTCAAAACATCAAGTTTATGATAGATTCCTTTTCCTTTTACGGTTTCAAGTTCTACACCTATCTCTGGAAAATCTTTTAAAGCATCTTGATAAACATCATATTCATAATTCAAACAACATTTCAACTTACCACATTGTCCAGCAAGTTTCTGAGGATTAGGGAATAGTTGTTGTACTTTTGCTACGGCTGTTCCTACAGATGTAAAATTATTTAGCCAAGTAGAACAGCACAACTCTCTTCCACAAGTGCCAATACCTCCTAAACGAGATGCTTCTTGTCTTGCTCCTATTTGTTTCATCTCTATTCTTATATGAAACGTTTCTGCAAGGTCTTTAATAAGTTGTCTAAAATCTACTCTGTCGTTTGCAGTATAATAGAATATTGCTTTTGTTCCATCACCTTGATATTCTACATCATTAACTTTCATATCAAGGTTTTCTTGCAAAGCAAGTTTTCTTGTTTCAAACAGTGTCTTTTCTTCTTTTTTAATAACCTCTAACCACTTTTCAATATCGGCAGTCTTTGCCCTACGATACAATTTCTTTACATTATCAATATTGAAACCACGTTTCTTTTTCATTTGAATCCTGCAAAGTTCTCCTGCGAGTGAAACAATGCCTATGTCATGACCTGGCGTACCCTCAACTGCTACAATATCTCCTTCTGTTATTTCTAAGCCATCAGGTATTTTGTAGAAATCTTTGTGAGAGTTTTTAAACCTAACTTCAACATAATCAAAATAACCTTGAGCTGAAGGTGGTTTAACGTTACGCATCCAATTGGTTACATGTAGTTTTTCACAAGAGTTTCTTTCTTGTTTTTCTATTGTTTTGTATGATTGAGGTGTAATAGAGCAACCATGAGAAAGAGTCAAAGGTTCCTCATATTCTTTTTTTAATAAACCTAAAGAAGGGTCTTCATCAAAATAAGGGTGAACAAACTGTTCGGCAAGGAAAAAAGAAGTATCTCCTTTGCTATCTTGTTCTCTTTCTATCATGCTTTGTTTTGCACGAATAGAAGAAGATTCTTTATTTATCGGTGTATTAATTTCTTCGTTTGTATGTTGAGTCTGTTCTTTAGTATTATCCATATTTATTTAATTATCTGCTTTTATCTTTTTTCAAACAAAACGCCTAACTTTATTATCATATTAGTTATATTAATTTTTGTGTTGGCGTTTCTATCTATATTTTTCTGTGCTTTTTCTAAAACGTTAAAGATGCCTTCCAAATTGTTTTGAGTGATGTATTTTGGGTAATTTTTCTTAAATTTTTCTCCTGCGAGATACAAAGGATGTTGTACAAAATCCATTCCCAGAGAATATTGCCAGCATTTCTCTATTGTTTTTGAGCAGTATAGAAGAAAATCTTTTTGAATATCTTTTGACATCTTGCTAAATGTTTCGGCAAAAGTCAAAATGCCAGCTACATCTTTTTTGTAAGAAAAAGCTAAACGATTTAGTTCTATGAACATTTGAAAATACTCTGAAACTTTATCTATATATGCCTGATGAATGTTTAAGATGTTGCCCTCACTTAAAAAAGCATTCTTTTTTATTTCTTCTTCAGAGTATTCTGGGTGTAAAGATTGAAGTTCTTGTTCTATTACACTATTGTCAATAGGTCCGATATTGATTTGTTGAACCCTTGATAATATTGTTGGTAAAATATTCTCTTTGTGTTCAGTGGTAAGTATAAAAAGTGTATTAGGGTAAGGCTCTTCTAATATTTTAAGTATAGTGTTGCTTGCATCGGTGTTCATTCTATCAACATTCCATACTATCATTATTTTATATTTAGCCTCGTATGTCTTTAAACTCAACAAGGAAATAATATCATTTGCATCAGCTATATTAATAATCCCTTGTTTGCTTTCTACTCCAGAAAAAGAAAGCCAATCGTTTAAATCTCCGTAACCACCATTGTTTAAAACAAATTCTCTAAACTCCGAAACAAACAAGGAAGACTTGCTGTCTTTTTTTATTTTATCTGTTGTGTTTGTTGGAAAGATAAGATGTAAATCTGGGTGAATTAATTTTTGATATTTTCTACAGGAAGAACATTCACCACAAGAATCTTTGTGTGTATGATTTTTGTTTGTGCAGGATATATATTGAGCCAAAGCCAAAGCTAAAGCTAAGTTCCCATAACCATCTTTACCATTGATAAGTACAGCATGAGGAAATTGATTTCTATCAATCGTAGAAATCAATTTACTAATTACATTATTCTGCCCTTTTACTTGAGAAAATTGCATATTTTAAAGTAGTAATTGTAGGCTTTCACTTAAACCGTAAAAGGCAAACAACCATAGAGTTTTTTAGAAATCTTAATAGTTAAATTCTAAATCAGATGTAGGAAACTCATCAACACCTCTTTCTTCTTTTTGACGAGGATTGTCTGTGTTTCTATTACCTATGGAACGTTGAAAAGATACAATCATTGCACCTAACATCTTTGTCATTTCCATAAGCATCTCTCTTGATTTTTCAACTTCTTCTTCATTGAAAATATTATGATTAGCAGCCATAGTAGTGAAAACAACACATTGTCTTACCAAGCCTTTAGCATACTTTAAGTATTCAATGAATTCAGATTTTGGGTTAGATGAACCATCGGCTATCTGCATAGAAATCTTTGCAGCAGTGTCCAAGAAAGGTAGCAAGATAACTTTTCTGTTAAACTCATCTGCAGACTTAACTTTTAGCATTAACCAGTTGTAGTAATCTAATGATTTGTGGAATACTCTTAAATCCTCAAATCTAAAAAAACTTGTAACGTTTTGTTCTTCCATAATAATTAAAGATTTTTAGTTTATACTATGATTTTACAGTCTATTCTATTCCAGCATAATATTTCATATATTGCATTCTGTAGAATGCGGAAACAGTACTATTCTTGTCTATTGATAATCTTCCTTTGAAGTCAGACAAACGGTGATAAGAATTTTTCTCCATCCAATCCTTTAAGAATTCATTTGCTTTTGTGATGAAAGAAAAGCCTTGTTCATACAAAGCAGAAACTACTTGTACTGTGTTTGCTCCTGCAAGAATAAGTTTAATGACATCTTCTGGTTTATGAACACCACCTCCTGCAGTCAAAGGACAATTGATTAATTTAGACAGAATAGCAGTCCAACGAATAGTATTATACACTTCTTTCTCATCGCTCAAAATATTTACAGGTTTAACTGTTTGAGTGTCTATATCTATATCGTGCTCAATAAAACGATTAAATATAGAAAGAGAAGAAATTCCCATCCAAGAAAGTCTTTGACATAGTTTAGACAAAGAAGCTGAATAAGAACTAATCTTTAATGAGATAGGTAATGAAGGAACTGCACGTTTTAGAATTTGTAGAGTATTTTCATATACTTGATCAACTTCTTCTGTAGAAACGTTGATATTAGATGGCATAATGAACATATTTAATTCAATACCATCTGCTCCTGCTTGTTGAATGCTTTGTGCAAACTGTAGCCATTCACTTGCAGAAACGCAGTTGATACTTGCAACAATAGGAACATCAACACACTCTTTTGACTTCCTAATTAGTTCTAAGTAAGTGTTGAGTTGGTCGTGTTTTGTGTGTTCAGCGATGTAGTTGTAGGCTTCAAAAAACTCACCGGTATTTTGTGCAGATAACACATTGCTACTTATCTCTTGAGTTATTTGTTCTTCAAAAAGAGATTTTAGAATAACTGCACCAACGCCAGCATCTTCTAATTGTTTAATGTTATCAACAACAGCTGTTTTACCACAACTACCTGCAATTATAGGACTTTTTATTGTCCTTCCCATATATTGTAAGCTTGTATCCATGTTTAATAAAGTTTTTAGATGGGCAAAGTTACGTCATTATTTTTAAACAAACAAGAAAAAAGACATTTTTTTTCAAATTAATAGAAAAATTAATAAAAAACATTGAAAAAATTCTCTATTTGAAATAATTGATATATTTTTGCAAACTGAAATTAAAGTAAGAAATTAAGTTTAACAGAATATAATTGATATAAATAATGAGTACTAAGGACACAGAAAATATGAAAGCCGTTGTAGAAAATAACGGAAACGTTGAGAAAAATGAGAACCTTCAAATAGGTGATGTACTTGCTAAGACAGAACAATTTATAAACAAGAACAAAAAGAAACTTTTAGTTATTTTGCTTTCTGTTGTTGCTGTTGTAGTCGTAATTTGTCTGTATAGTTTTTGGTATATTCCATCACAAGAGAAAGAGGCTGCCAATGCTATGTTCGCTGCTGAGCAATACTATATGCAAGGTGAGTATGATAAAGCGTTAAAAGGCGATGGAAAACACATGGGCTTTATTGCTATAAGCGATGATTATTCTTCTACAAAGCAAGGTAAGTTATCAAAATATTATGTTGGTAGAATTTATCTTGAACAAGGTAAATACAAAGAAGCATTAGATTATTTGAAAGCTTTCTCTCCAAAAGATGCTTACATGGCTTCTCAAGCAAAATGTTTAGTAGGTGATTGCTATGTTGAGTTAAATCAATTAGACGAAGCAATAAACTACTATAAAAAAGCATCAACAGTAAATGTTAATGACTATACTACTCCTGCTATTTTGATGAAGTTGGCTACAGCATACGAGATGAAGAAAGATTATAAGAGTGCTTTAGATACTTATAAAATGATAAAGACTAATCACCCTGCATCTCCAGAGTTCCAACAAATAGAGAAATATATAACTCGTATGGAGACTATCTTAGAAAAATAATTCTTGATAAAGTATATAAAAATCCTCTTGTTAGTTCTTAACGGGAGGATTTTTTATTTGTAGGTGCTACTTTTTATTTTAAAAACGACGTTTTTGAAAACAAAAATGGCGTTTTTACCTCTTAAAAAGCTCTTTTTATGCCATAAAAACGCCGTTTCTGAAAACAAAAACGCCGTTTTTTTTAATGAAAATAATAAACAAGTAATTAATTAAATGTTAATAAGCGTTAATACATCTATTTCTAAATTATTATTCCTTAATAATTTAGTATCAATAAGTTTAATTATGCTTATAGTTCTTTAATCCAAGAGGGAGTTAAGACCTTATCCAAGTAGTACATCCATTGTCATCATTAGAACAAAACCTACAGCGAAGCCAATAGTGGAGAGATTGGTGTGATGTCCTTGGGCTGTTTCTGGGATAAGTTCATCTACTACTACATACATCATAGCACCTGCAGCGAAGGCTAACAAGTATGGAAGGGTTACACCTATCACACTTGCAAGCAATAGGATAGCCACTGAGCCTAAGGGCTCTACCACGCCACTTAAAGTGCCAATAAAGAATGATTTTAGACGTGAGTTGCCCTCGGCATACATAGGCATAGAGATAATGGCACCTTCGGGAATATTTTGAATAGCTATGCCTATGCTCACAGCAATGGCAGCGCTGAGCGTCAAGCCTGTATTATATAAAACGGACTGCTCTGTTCCAGCGAAGACAACACCCACAGCCATACCTTCGGGTAGGTTGTGAATGGTTACGGCAAGGGCTAACATCATAGTACGAGACAGGCGAGACTTAGGACCTTCGGCTTCCTTTGAACCGATATGCAGGTGAGGTGTCAGCTCATCTATCAGTAATAGAAAGACAATACCCGCAAGAAAGCCAACGGTTGCAGGAATAATACTTTGCTTAGCCATGTCTATGCTCGGTATCAGTAGCGACCATATACTTGCTGCTACCATAACGCCGCTGGCAAAACCCAGTAGTGTCTTCTGCAACCTATTGGGTATATCCTTTTTCATAAAGAATACAAATGCTGCTCCCAACATCGTACCCACCAAAGGTAATAGTATGCCTATAATTAACGCAGTCATCTATCTTCCTTTCTTATTATCTCTTTCAGGGATAGGTCTTTTGAACATCTTTCACCTCGTAAGGAGATGCATAATTCCGATAGTTATTTTTTTGCTGTTACACATAGCCAATGGTGTTGGCCGTTGAGATGGACAACTATATCACGAAAGCCAGCGTTGGTGAGGTGTGTGCGGAGTTCGTCAGGAGTGTAAGTATGCATACCCTCTATAAGTCTCTTCCACTTCTTGTTGTTGTCCGTTAGGCCGTCGTCTTCATTGACGATAAGAAAACAACCACCTTCTTTCAGAACACGCTGTACTCCTTTGAAACACTTTTCTATTTCTGGCCAGAAATAAACTGTCTCAAAAGCGGTAACAAGGTCAAACTCATTGTCGGCATACGGTAACGCAGTAGCACTGCCTTCTTGAACATGGCAACGACCATCAGCTATTGCTTTAGCATTAACATTTTGCGATTTTTTTACAGATACTGGCGAGTAGTCAATACCCTTAACCGATCCCTTTGGACAAAGTTTGAGCAACCGTGCTATATTACCACCGCCACCACAACCCACGTCAAGAACATTATCCTCTTCATGAAGACTTACAAAAGAAAGTCCCCATTTTGCCATAAGTGCATGTGAGCCACCATTCATACCATTAACTATAATACGCCCAAAGAAGCCTTCTGGCTTGCGAGCATTACTGAAAATTTTGCATAAGAGTCCCATAGTAAGTTTTCTTTTATTATTTATTTAGTTTTATTCTGATTGCAAAGGTATAACCTATACCCAGAATAGACAATACTCAAAAATAATGATTTTAGTACCAAAGAAAGAGTATAAGCATAAATTGATATTTACTATTCTAATTACTGTATATTATTAATAGTTTAATACTTTTTCAAGGTTTAATTAATTTTAACTTGGTATAAGTAAAGAAAATTAATTGGATTTATCTTGTTTTCAGCGAAATAACAATGTTGTTTAAAGATGTTAAAAGTCTAATAAACTTTTCGTTAAAAAAGATCAACTTCTGAGAAAAAAAGATCAACTTCTAAGAAAAAAAGATCAACTCTTTTTTTACAAAAATCAAAAACTATTCATCAATTAGAAATATTCTACTTGATTATATCAAGTTGGTGTTAATTTTCTATTAAAATCCAATTCTTTTTTTTTAATTATTTTCCTATTTTCTTGGCTATTTATAAAAACTTTTTATAAATTTGCAGGTGCTTATCGTTGGATAAGTGGCAAAGAAATATTTTTATTCCTTTGTCCATATATAAAATATGAAAGCGTTATGCTTTTTTGTAACTTGTGTTTAAAAAGCCTGAGAAACTTTATGGAGGCAAGTCATCAGCATAGCAAATTTCAGCCTACATATTAGGCGTGATTCTGCTATATTATATCTTCCTCCCGGTAATATCTCAGGTACCTTAAACAAAGATATAATTCAAGAATATGTGGTTTCACGCTTTCTTTATATAACACAATAAAATATCTTCTTCAGAAATCACAAGAAGGAAAGAAAAATTTATTTAAGATAATCAACTTGTAATATTGTTGATTATGCTTAAAACAGAATTATAAATTAAATAAAAACCTTTAACGCAATGAAAAAAATAATGTTATTTGTTGTTTTGTCTGTATGTTAGATATGTTCGCTGATCAAACATTATTAATCTTAGGAGGTTCAGACCATAGATTTTATTTAGGAAAATTAAATGCTTCTGAATATGACATAGAATCAATTTGGAATGAATTTGGGGTCTATGGTAGTACTTATTTTACTTATAGCCTTTGGAATAAAAATGGAATATTTGGTAGCGAATATTCTATGTATTCTCCTTTCAATAAATATGCTTCTTGTCCGCCTATTATTGCAGATAAAAGAGGTAATTTTTACGGATACTTTACCATAAATAAATTAAAAATGAATAGGGCAGAATTTAGTTTAGCTCTTATTATATATGAATATTATAGATATATGAGGGGAAATACCGGTTATTGGTACAGAAAAATATTTAATTAGATTAATAAATCAAAAAAAATAGTCTACATTTGCAGGGGATAATTATTGTTTTGTAAGATATATTTTTCAGGTAAATAAAAAAATAGATAGGTGATGGATTTATTAGCAGAATATGTTGAAAATATTATAAAGAACTATGGTTTTTCTATGGTTTATTCAAAAGGCGAGGTTAAAGAAAGTGTAGCTTTACCACCTAATATAAAATCTTTAAAAGAAGAGTTTGATGCAGAGTTGGTGGATGTTAAGTTTATGTTCAATAGTAATTCGATACAGATTTATTCCAATGGAAACATAGAACGGGCAATTCATTCATTTATAGATAATGCAAGTGATGATGAAATATTTGATATGATTATTTATCTAATAAAAAAGTATGAGAAACAAGATTCATAGGAATATGTGTAAAAAAGTTTTGATACTTTTCTTACATGTGAAAAAACCGTTGCGGAGAGAAATATTTATCGTTAATCAGATACTTTCTAATTTCTAACTACTAATTACTAATTAAATAAATGCTTTTGAAATTCTTTGCGTATCTCTTTTGTAACAAAGTTTTTTGCCTCTTTCCAAGAAATCTTCTTTACAGAGTCAGAATATTGTATAAATAATAATCCGTCTTTTGTTGGTGCAACGCTGACTTCTTCATTAACTCCTGCTGCTTTGAAGAATAAAGACTCATTAGAGATTATATCTTTAAATTTATATTGTTTGCCATTCTTGGAATTGAATACAGTAAACTCGGCTTTATTAAACGAACTTGCGCCTCCTGTATTACAGTAGTAAGTATATTGATAACAAACTATGTTTTGTGATTTATGTATGCAGTAGATAGAGTTTTCTAAGCTTGGAGTAGAGAAATTATTATATTCGTTTTGGGAGAATAAATCACTGTTGATTTCTAAAAATCTATCCTTAAATATTTTTAGATATTGTTTTGCATAATGTTCAACCATACTTTTGTAGTTGTTTCCTTTGTATTTGAAAATAGAATATTCTTTTCCTTCTGAGATAGGGTAGAGGTCGTTGTAAATATAGTCAATCCATTTTCTTATAGCTTTATTCGTTGATTGGCTAAAGCCTTTTGGCTCGTCTAATTCAAATTTTACGCTGACACAACGGCCTTCAGCATCTCCTTTCTCTTTGTATGTGCTTAGAGAATAGAAGATACGATTGTTTTTGTAAGTGTTTTTCTTTTCTGTTTTATCATTAAAATGTTTAACAAACTCCTTTGAAACCTTGTATTTTCCGTAATCGGTTTTTACAATCATGGTTTCTATTTTTGCTGTACTATCTTTATCAATAGAATCTGAACTTTTGCTTGCCGAATAATTCTATTGGCTTCCTTGATTATCAGTGATGTTTTGAACGGAAGTGTTATCATTTTTCTTGGTACAAGAAAATGTAAGTATTATGGCTAAAACTATAAGTGTGTATTTTTTCATAATTTTATTTTTTTAGAATTTGTATAAGTTAATCCTTCTGCAAAGATAGAAAATAACTTTAATAGTAGTGTAATTTTGTTGGAGAAAAATGTTAAGATTAAAAATTTATGCCTAATTTTGCAAAAAAATAGATAAAAGAGATGGATAATAAACTTTCACAACTAACAGACTATATACTTAGAGGAGTATTTGGGTTGGTATTTATGTTTTCTGGTTTTGTAAAAGCAGTAGATCCAATGGGTACTGCTTACAAAGTAGAAGAATATCTTAATGTTTTTGGTTTTGGATTTATGCTTAATGATACCCTTACTGTTCCAATAATAATAGCAGTGCTATTGTGTGTGTTGGAATTTGCTTTGGGTGTTATGATGTTTTTGCATATTTACAATAAACCTATTCGTTGGGTTGCTTTGGTGTTTATGCTGTTCTTTACTGTAACTACTTTTATAGATGCACTTACAAATAATGTAGATGATTGTGGCTGTTTTGGTGATGCAGTAAAGCTTACTAATTGGCAAACGTTTTGGAAGAATATCTTCTTAGATGTTATTCTTATGGGAATATTTTGGTTTGACAAAAAAACGAAAGAAGATTATTCAAAAAAACTTCCACTTGTTGTAACTGTTGTAGTGCTGTTGTTAGGTGTTGTTTTCGCTATAAGAAATATAATGTATGAGCCTATTATAGATTTTCGTCCTTGGAAAGTAGGCAATAAAATGGCTCCAACCGTTGATGAACAAAAACCACCTTTAGCTTATGCTACCTATAAGAATAATGCTACAGGAGAAGAAAAAGAGTTTTCTATGGCAAGTGAAGGAGATGGCACTTTGATGAAAGCTTATGAGCAAGACCCTAACTTTTCTGACCATTGGACATACGTTGAAGGTAAAGAAAGAATAATAAATACTAACACTATTGCAGCAGATGGTTTCTCATTGGTTGAGTTAGGAGATGTGAAAGACCAAAGTCTTGACATAATAGGAGATACTGCACAAGACCTTTATATTATTGCCGTTTGGAATCTAAAGACGGCAAGCGAAAAAGGAATGAAACGTTTGATGCAATATGTTAATAAACTTGACAGAGAAAAGAATAATGTCATAGTTATCACTGCAACAAGCCCAAAAGATTGGTATGATTTTTCCGAGAAATATTCTTTGCAGGATTATCTTTTCTTCTCTTGTGATGATAAGGCAATAAAAGCGATGATACGTTCTAATCCTGGATTAGTTCATATTAAGAAAGCAGTGGTAAAAGAAAAGTTTGCTTGGAGAAACCTATAGTATTTACAAGATAAAGAAAAGATGTTCTCTTTTGTTCTAAAAAAATTAGGTTACGGCTTGTTAGTTATCTTCGGTGTTGTTAGTTTGGTGTTTTTCCTTTTTAACATCTTGCCGGGAGATCCTGCTCGTATGATGTTAGGACAAAGAGCAGATAAAGAAAGTGTTGATAGAATACATAAAGAGCTTGGTTTAGATAGACCTGTAAGCACTCAGTATTTTAATTATCTTAATGATATTTCTCCGCTTTCTTTTTATTCTACTTCTCAATCAAGTTATTTCTATTTTGATACACAAAAATATACTTCTGCACTTACTCTTCTTAACATAGGCACAACAAAGATAGTACTTAAAAAACCTTATCTACGACAGAGTTACCAAAGCAAAAGAAATGTCAGTGAAATACTTTCAGAGGCATTGCCTAATACTATTATACTTGCTCTTGCAAGTATATTGTTTGCTTTTGTCGTAGGAGTTATATTAGGAAGTATATCTTCAATATATATAAACACGTGGGTAGATAGACTTATTCAGGTTATTACTTCTATAGGTATGAGCCTACCTTCTTTTTTTGCTGCTATTATTATTGCATGGTTCTTTGCCTTTAAACTATCTGATTGGACACATCTTTCTATGTTTGGTTCATTAAAAGTTGTTGATGATATGGGCGAAGGAGAACATATATGTTTAAAAAATCTTATTCTTCCAGCATTAACTCTTGGCATTCGTCCTTTGGCAGTGATAACAGAACTAACAAAAAGTACCATGCACGATGTTTTTCAACAAGATTATATTCGTACTGCTAAAGCAAAAGGACTTTCAACCTTTCAAGTTATTTATCATCATGCTTTAAAGAATGCTCTTAATCCTGTCATAACAGCTGTTAGTGGCTGGTTCGCTTCCTTAGTTGCTGGTGCAGTCTTTGTGGAATATATATTTGATTGGAAAGGAATGGGTGTTGTAATAGTGAATAGTTTGGAGACCTACGACTTTCCTGTTATTATGGCTTCGTTGTTAGTCGTCTGCATCTTCTTAGTCTTGATAAACATCTTTACTGATATAATCTACGGCTATCTTGACCCTCAAGTAAAAAGAAAACAATAAACAAAATTATACCTTAATCAATAAACAAAGACTATCTATTTTAGATTATACAAAATAGATAGTCTTTTTGGTAATATGATTACTTGAAATAAGGAAGTTTAACTTCTTATACTTAATTATTTTCTTCCTATTTTTGCTAAATTATTTCTTTGAATAGCAAAGAAAAAAGTATGATTTTGTAAAGAAATGACGGTATAAATCAAGAAAACTTGTAATAAAATGACGGTATAAATTGTTTTTAGTAGTCGGAAAATCTGCTTTTCTTTTACTCTTTTGCAGATAAAATACAAACTTTATAAGGTAAGTACATGGGTAAAGAGTATATTTGATTTAGGTATAAAAACACAAAAAAAGGTTGCGTTATCACAACGCAACCTAAAAAAATTTATTTATCAATAATTTAAAATTTATTTTATCTCCCAAGTTTCGCCTGAGTTCAATAGTTCATCAACGCTATGAACAGGACCATGTTGTTTTTGTTCTGCTTCTTGGTCTTGGAACATTTGGTTATAAGTAGGTTTCTTTACCGCACGAATAACACCAAACACCATTGGAAACTCTGGCGGACGCATCTGTGCAAGCATATGGTGAATACCTGTATCTTCTGTTGTTTCATCGTGAACCATGATATCTTTTTCAGTGATACCTTCACCTATTTTAACAACCTTAAGGCTTCTTCCTATCATTACCAAACCTTTGTCTCTGTTCTTTCCAAATATCATTGGCTTACCATGTTCCACCCATAGTTGTCTGTCTTCACGTGTTTCTTTATCAGTAACGTCAGCGTGTGTTCCGTTGTTGAATATCATACAATTTTGAAGAACTTCAACAACAGCAGTACCATCATGTGCAGCCATACGCTCACATACTTTTTGTAAAGAAGCACTTTGAGAATCTATAGCACGCGCAAAGAACGTTCCTCTAACTCCAAGAACCAACTCACCAGGGTTAAGTTGATAGTCAATAACACCAAAAGGAGATGTCTTTGTTACTTGTCCTTGTTTTGTAGTTGGAGAATATTGTCCTTTAGTCAAACCATATATTCTGTTGTTAAACATAATAAGATTAACGTCCATATTTCTACGGATAAGATGCATGAAGTGGTTACCACCAATAGCAGTGCTATCTCCATCGCCAGAAGTAATCCAAACAGAAAGATTAGGATTAGCTATCTTTACTCCTGTTGCTATTGCAGCAGGTCTTCCGTGAATACCATGGAAACCATAAGAATTCACATAGTAAGGAAAACGAGAAGAACAACCAATACCAGAAACAATACAATAGTCTTCCTTTTTATAATTAATCTTAGGGAAAACATTATGAACGGCAGCAAGAATAGCGTGATCACCGCATCCAGGACACCATTTTACCATTTGATTTGACGCAAAATCAGCTTTGGTTAAAGCAACGTTTGAATGTTCTATCATGATTAATTTCCTCCGTTCATTATTTTGTTAAACTCTTGTTTCAATTCTGCAACTTCAAAAGGCAATCCTTGAACCTTGTTGTATTGATGGAACATAATACCCTGATAATTCATTCTTAGGTAGTTTACAAACTGTCCCATATTTAATTCACATACAACGATTTTCTTGTATTTTCTAAGGATTTCTTCAGTGTTCTTTGGCAAAGGTGAGATATAATGGAAGTGAGCGTATGCTACTTTCTTGCCTTCGGCTCTCATTTCATTGACAGCGGTCTTCAATGCTCCGTGTGTTCCGCCCCAACCAACAACAAGTAAGTCAGCATCTTCATCACCATAAACCTCTTGCAAAGGAAGACGTTCTGCTAATCTGTCTATCTTCTCTTTACGATAATGAACCATCTTCTCGTGGTTAAGGTTGTCTGTTGAAACTTCTCCTTTTCCATCTGTTTTCTCCAAACCACCTATTCTATGTCTTAAACCGTCCATTCCAGGGATAGCCCATTGACGAACTAATGTCTTAGGATCACGTCTGTATGGTTGAAAGTCTGGATCATTAGGCTTTGCAAAAGGTGGATGAATCTCAGGGAAATCGCTCATACTTGGTATTCTAAACAACTGAGAACCGTTGCCAAGATAAGCATCAGAAAGAAGAATAACCGGAGTCATTGTTTCCAAAGCAAGTCTTGCAGCCTCAAAAGCCCAATAGAAACAGTTTGCGGAAGTAGATGGAGCAACAATAATACAAGGAGCTTCTCCATTTCTGCCAAACAAAGCTTGGCTTAAGTCTGCTTGCTCTGTTTTTGTAGGCAAACCTGTAGAAGGACCTCCACGTTGAACATCTATAACCACTAAAGGAAGTTCTGTCATAACAGCTAAGCCTAAGGCTTCACTCTTTAATGACAAGCCAGGTCCAGAAGTTGAGGTACAAGCCAAAGCACCAGCAAATGATGCGCCTATGGCAGAACATATACCTGCTATTTCATCTTCTGCTTGGAAAACTCTTGCTCCTAAACTCTTTCTCTTTGCTAACTCTACCATTATGTCAGTAGCAGGAGTGATAGGATAAGAACCAAGGAACAGGTTAAGACGAGCTTTTTCTGCAGCAGCAAGCAAACCCCATGCTGTTGCAACGTTACCTGTTATGTTCCTGTATTTTCCTTTTGGCATTTCAGCAGTATCTACTTCTAATCTTTGCAGAGGCACTTCTTGAACGTCTATATTCTCGCAGTAGTTGTAACCTGCACGGATAACCTTTTGATTAGCCTCTACTACCTCAGGTTTGTTTTTGAATTTAGTCTGCAAATATTCGTCTGCATGTGTTGTCTGCTTTCCGAAAATGAAAAATATCATTCCTAAAGCAAACATATTTCTACATTTTAATGCACTCTTTCTATCTGTAAATATGTCTTTTACTGCCTCTAATGTAAGGGTAGTAATTGGAGCCTTCACAATGTTGTATGAAGAGAACTCATCTGAATCCAAAGGAGATGTTTCATAACCTGCTTTCTTTATTGCTTCTTCAGTAAAAGTATCTAAATCCACAATAATAGTAGCACCTTTTACTGCCCATTTAAGATTGGACTTCAAAGAAGCAGGGTTCATGCAGATAAGTACATCAGCCTTATCTCCAGAAGAGTAAATACTTTTTCCAATATGTACCTGAAAACCTGATACACCTGCTATTGTGTTGTGAGGAGCGCGAATCTCTGCAGGATAATCTGGAAACGTTGCAATATCATTTCCATCTAAAGCAGAGGTATCAGAAAACAAAGTTCCGGAAAGTTGCATTCCATCACCGCTATCGCCAGCAAATCTAACAACAGCATCGTTTTTTCTTATAACATCTTTGGTTGCCATAATTTTAAATATATGTTCCTATTTCTATTTTTTGTTATTGACTATAAAAAAGTTCTGCAAAATTACTACATCTTATTGAAATGAGTTAATTTTTACGAACTTATTTTTTATTTCAGCGTTTTCTTATTGCAAGAATGTAATGTCTGATTATTAATTCCTCATTTCAAAATATTGAGACCTGGCTTTGTTTTTCTAAGACAAAGAGTTGCGAAAACAAAACAATTTTTTTTGTTTATCAAAACCAAATCTAAGAAAGTTTAAGCCGAGAGGTTGAAAAATCATTATTATATTACTGAATGAAAATTCCAAGCAGTAATATTTTGAATGCCATCTTTAGATTTTAAAGGTATATCGTCTAAGGAAACAACATATTTTTCGTAATTGTCTTTTATGCTTTCCAATGCGGAATACTCTCGTTCTATTGTGTTGTCATCTAAAAGCATATAAGTGCTTTGAATATAAATAGTTCTATCTCCTTTAATTGCCACAAAATCTATCTCTTTGTTTTTTATATTTCCAACATATACCTCATAACCAGCTCGTTTTAAATCTAAGTATTGTAAGTTTTCTAAGTTGTAGCCTAAACCATGTTGTAAACCTCTAAATAAATAATGTTCAAAAGCCAAATCATTTGCATAATATTTGCAAACGCCAGATAAAATTTCCTTACCCTTTATATTATATCTTTCAGCTTTGTGTATAAGGAAAGTGTCCTGGATATAGGATAAGTATAATGCAATAGTATCGTAAGTAACTTTTTTCCCTTTGGATTTATAGTAATTTACAATACTATTAACAGAGAATAGGTTAGATGTGTTATTAATAAGATATATAAACAAATCTTCCAAAAGTTTTACATCTTTTATATTGTTTCTCTGCATAATATCCCTAAGGAGAATAGTATCTTTGAGAGTAGAGATATAGTTTCTTTCAATTTCTTCACCGTTGAGATTAAACAGTTCAGGCATACCTCCTTTTTTTATATAGTTGATATATGATGATTTATTCTCTTCTTGATTAGTTATTTGACAATATTCAGAAAAAGAGAAAGGAAATACTTCAAATTTTACATATCGTCCAGAAAGAAGCGTGGCTAATTCAGAAGAAAGCATCTTAGAGTTAGAACCGGTTATAAATATCTCATAATCGGATAAGTAATCTTGAGAATAAGAATTAACAAATTTCTCCCAACCCTCTATATTCTGTATTTCGTCTATAAAGATATATACCTTACCCTTAGGTTTTATTCTCTGAAGATATAAATCAAATATTTCTTGCATCTCTTTATAAGTAGTGATGAAGTCAAAGGCAGATATATCTAAGTTTAGCATAAATATATTCCTTCTGTCTACACCATCTTGTATTAATTTATCGGCTATTTGTCTAAGCAAGAAACTTTTGCCAACACGTCTTTGTCCTACAAGTACTTTTATTAATCTGTTGCCAATAAATTGGCTTATCTTTTCAGTATAAACACTTCTAACAAATCCTACCGATAGACTCTTTTTAGTCCAATAATTGTATTGTTTTATCTTATTAAATTTTTCTTCCATAGACGAAACTTTTTGCAAAAATATATATTTTTTCTTTTATAGACGAAAATTTTTACAAAAAGTTACATTTTTTCTTCTACAGACGAAATTTTTGTTATTGGTGTAAAGATAGTCAATGTTGGGATAAAGTCCAAAGATATTTTTGTGGAACAGTTAATAAACACGTTTTCAATAATTTATATTTATCTAAAATTACGATGAAAAAAGAGTTGATTTTAAGAAAATAAAATCAACTCTTTTTTTGAGATATCTTTAAGTAATGTAACAGCCAAAAAACAATCAAGATTCTTTTCTTTGATTCTAAGAAATAGTTGTTTATGTAAAATATTTTTTTTGCGGTATAAATATCTGATAAACAAGTTGATATTATATTTTTTCTAAAAATATAATATCATCGTCATCAACTTTTTATATTATATTTTTGCGTAGCTTAAACAATTTATTATTTTTGTATTCCAATATTAAGTATAAAAACATTTATAAAAATTATATGAAAAAGAATATTTTATTTATATGCATATCTTTGATCTTTAGTACAGTTTCATTCTGTCAATACAGGAGTGAAAATGCAAAGGAAATAACGCTTGATGGTGTGCTAAGAATGTATCTTCATGATAATACAGGAGAGAGCAAGAGAATAGATGAATATCAGAAAACAGATGGGATTAATGAAACTATTTCATTTGTTTTGGAGTTGGACAAAGAAATAGATGTCTTTCCATATCTTGACGAAGATACAAAGTCTTTTGTTTTGGAGGAATTTCAATATGATAATCACACAGGACCTATACAGAAAAAAGATTCTTTTTTTATGCTTGTTCCTGATTTTGTATATGATGGAGAAGCCTTTGCCAAACAATTTGGTAATAAAAAAGTGAGGGTAACAGGCTTATTGTATATTCCACATGGAGGTTGGCGTAATTATACTGAAATTGTAATGAGTCTATGCTGTATAGAAGAAATTAAGGAATAATACTTTTTTATTATTACATATTTTTTACGATTTTAGTTATTGCTACAAATAAAAAGAAAAGTGTCTTGTAAAAACTATTTACAAGACACTTTATTTTATTGTGTTATTTTGATTTATTCGCTTAAATCTTTGATAACGTCGCCGTGGTCTTTAACTATCATTCTATACCATTCAGCAGGGTAAGCAGGTTGTTTAGGAAATACTGCATCACCTTTTCTGTAGCCTGTTTCTTCAAACTTTCCGTCTTTTTCTTTCTTGATGTTTCCGTCAATATATTTTACTAATAGATAGTTATATAAGTTTGACCATTCAGTAAATGTTTGTTCGGCTTTAGCAAGAGAGAACTTAGTTAGTTCATTTCTCATTTGGCTTTCAGTCATATTTTTTACTTTTGCGTCAAGTTTATTAACCTGTTCAACAAAAGAAGTCTCCAAACGAGATTGAACTTTTTGTAAATCAACAATCATATCACTCCAACGAGTATAAACGAAGTTGGATACTTGGTTAAACTTCCAGAAAGCAGATGTAGGAGAATATTCTGTCATAGAACCGTTGCCTTCTTTGAAGTTTATAGGAGTTTCATTGATAGAAGAGTACATAGGAACATAGACAGTAGTATAAGTATCATCGACACCAAACCAAAGAATACCTTTTGCTTTTGCAGGCATCCAGCTACGAGTTTGTGCAACAAAAGAAAAACCTGTTTGTTGAGTAGAAGTAGCTCTTTCATGTACATATTTTTGTCCATCAACTTCCCAATTCATAGGTCTCCATCTGTAAGGACATTTGAAAGGACCTGCTCCTAAATCTTTAGACATATCCATAGGAGTTCCCTGATAGTAATCACGCATTAGGTCCATGGCTTCATTAACTGAGATCTTATGATCTGGTTTAATCCATAAAGGCATACGATTCTTTAGGTTTTTACCCATAGCGTAAGATTCATATTGTTTCATGTTACCATTAACTCTGTTGAACATAGCATATACTCTTGCTTCACAACCTCTTGCACCAGAGAATGTTAAAGGAGCGTATGTGTCAGAGAAAGAAAAGTCTTCATCTTTACCATTATACCAACCTTTCATTCTTGCAAACTCAGCGACATCTGCTGCATAAACTGTTTCTACTTCAGGACGGAATATTTCTTTTAGATTCTTAGAAGAGATACTTACAAAAGAACCTTTCTTTTGCCAAGGGAAAGTAGTTATACGAGCTTGGTTAGCATGACCACAAACATAACCATCAGGTATTCTTCTTGCAACCCAAACTCCACCTTTAGTCCATTTTTTATTTGCTTTGATAGACTTTACATTACCTTTTTTATCTTTTATAGTATCCATTACAGGTTTTCCTTTGCCGATAAGTTCCATAATCCAAACTTCATCACCATCAGCAATAGAAAAACTCTCTCCTTCTGAAGCATAACCGTAAGTAGCCATAAACTCTGCTATAGTTTTTATAGCTTCTCTTGCTGTTTTTGCTCTTTGAAGAGTAAGGTAGATAAGAGAACCATAGTCAATACCATTGCCTAAATCCCAGCATTCTTCTCTACCGCCATAAGTTGTTTCACCAATAGTTAAACCCCATTCGTTCATATTTCCAACAGTTGTGTATGTTTGTGCTACCTGAGGAATCTTGATAAGAGGTTTGCCGGTATCCCATTCTATTACTTGAATCATTGTTCCTGCTGCATATTGTGCTGCACGAGTGTAATACAGTTCTCCATAAAGAGTGTGAGAATCTGCAGCATAAGTAATCATTGTAGAACCGTCTTTGGTTGCACCTTTAGTAAAAAGGAAATTAGTACAAGCCTTAGTTTGCATTGCTGTCAATATAGTAACCGCAACAAAAAAGGCAATAAAAATGTTTCTTTTCTTCATATACGTATATTTTTATTTGATTAATTAATTCAAAAATTAAGTAAGCAATTAGATAACGTTGATTTCTGTCTATTATTTTACACCAAGATAAAAAAAAGATAGTCTTACTTTTTAAGCAAGACCATCTTTATTAATTTAAAAGTAATTCGTTATTTATTATTTATTTACAAATTGAACGAAGTTGTTTTTTACTTTTGCATCTCTGTAAAGAATAGCAATAGGGTTTAGTTGTTGCATTCTTTGTTGCATACGTTGGTTGTATGTTTGGCAAATCATATTGAAATCTTCTTTAACTGCACGCTTAGAAATCTTATCAACTTGAACTGCATAAACTCCGTTGAAACCCTTAACAGCTGTTTTTAGTAAGCCTGTGTTCTTTACTGCAGAAAGTTTTCCTACAAGTCTCATTTCAGCACCTGCCTTGCCAAAGTAAGGAGAAGAAAAATCAACACCTGTAACAGTATCAACAGTAACTTTAGCTTGTAGAGCGAAAGCATCTATTGAGTTAGTTGTTTTAAGAATATCGTTAGCTTTCTTCATAAGTATTTGTGCTTTCTTTTCCATTTTTACTATACGTACAAACTGAGGATTTTCTTTTAGTTGAGCAAGAGTCATAAATCCTTTTTCTTGGATATCTTTCAAACCAATAACAATAAACATTGTGTTGTATTGGTTAGCATCTTGTAGTTCATAAACAGTATTTGCTACATCACCTTTTTCAACATCGCCAAATGCCCAGCAAATAGCTTCTCTTGCGTAAGGAGTTCCGTCTAATTGGTAAGACATAGCGTTGATAGTTGAAGTAAGAACATTAGTATTTTGTTTACTTGCTAATGATTTCATAGTTTCAAGGTTCTTTGATTTAGCTAAAAAGTCATCAGCTTTGTTTTTGAAATTATTTATTGTTGTTTCACTTGGACGAATACCAATAACTACAGATGCTATTTGAATTTTAGGTTTAGCAACAGTTTTATCCGTTACTCTTATGATGTATTCTCCTACGCTATCTGGACGAGTGAAACGGAATACGCCACCAACAGGACAATTAATCATTGGTTCGTACATGCTTTCCATTATTGTTCCGTCTGTAACCCAACCCATATCACCAAGTTTGTTTTTTGTGTTAGGGTCATCTGAGAATTTACTAACATTCTCTACAAAAGAAGCAGAGTCTTTTATTACTCCCATAAGAGAGTCTATAAGAAGTCTTTGTTGTTCTGGAGTACGTTTTATTTCACTTGCTCCTGTCTTGTTGTTATATACAGCTATAAGAGAGAATTTAATTGAATCTGGTCTTGATTGTTCAGAAAGTATTTTACCCATTATCCAATTATTTCCAGCAATTCTTGGCTCAATCATACTTCCAGCTCCTTTACCCTTTAATATTGTATCAGGGAATAAAGCAACAATGTTTTGAGCAGAACGTTCGTAGTAGTTACTGTCATAGTTATTGTCAAAAGAAGTAGAAATAAATCCGTTCATATCTGCTTTTTCAGTCTTAGTAAGTTCAGCAAAAACTCTCATTGCAGAATCTTCCAAAGCTTTTATGTCTGCTTGAGAAGGGACTACTTCAAACTTAACAAATTCTACTTGACGCATTTCTTCACTCAAACGAAATTCGTTTTTATGTTCGTCATAGTATTTTTGGTAATCTTCATCTGTAAGTTTAACCTTGTCATCATCTATAGAAGAGAATGGTAATACAGCATAGCGGACATCTGTTGTTTGGTCGTAAGTGTCGCTGATGTGTTTTGCCATAGCTTTTGGCATATAAAAACTACCTGCTATAAGTGATGCATATTTAGAATTTAATCTTTCTGAATAAGCATTCTTTTGAATTTGGTTCCATTGTGCTTGTTGTTCAGGTTGCATTTTATCATATTGTTGCATAACCTGACGAACGTTTTGAGCATTGAATTGACCTGTAGTTGGATCTGTGAATAATTGTTTTACTTCGTTTGAAAGGAAAGTACCTAAGAACATATCATTCATTTCTTCTTCGCCTACAACAATGCCTAACTTCTCACATTCACGGCTAAGAAGTTTTTCACTAACTAATTCATAATATGTTTGGGCTTTTACTTGAAATTGTTGTTCTGAAGTAAGTTTGCCGTCTTGAGTACGAGCTTTGTAAGTATTCTCGTTCTTTTCTCTTGCGGATTCAAACTCAGAAAAACTTACTTCCATTCCATCTACCTTAGCTATCTCAGTAGCTTGGCCTCTTCTTTTTCCAAAATCGTTGAAAATAAACGCTAGAGTTGCAAGTGCTACTATGATTGTTACACCCCAACCGAAATGTTTTCTTATTTTACCTATTACAGCCATTTTCTTTTGCTTTTTTCTTGTTTTTTTCAGTGTTAAAATTAGTTTGCAAAATTATAAATAAATTTTGTAAATGGATAATTTTATTAAAAAAAAATAGAAAAAGAGCATTTTTTTATTTTTAAATACTATCTTTGCAACGTTTTTTTAAGATACATTACTAATATGAAAAAAGCATTTGTGATATTATTTTGTTTTTTCGCTTTATCTGTTATAGCTCAAGAAAACAAAACAGATAGAAGTTTTGAACTCTCAAAGAATCTTGAGATATTTTCTTCAGTATATAAAACTCTTTATACCACATACGTTGATGATATAAACGAAGGTGAGCTTATAAAAACAGCAATAGATGCTATGCTTGCAAAGTTAGATCCATATACCAATTATTATCCTGAATCCGACTTGGAAGATGTTAAACTACAATTATTAGGAGAATATGGCGGTATTGGTGCTTTGATTCATCAAAAAGGCGATAGCGTTTATATTTCTGAACCATATGAAGGTTTGCCAGCATACGAAGCTGGATTGAAAGCAGGCGACCTTATTATAGAAGTAAATGGTCAAAGTGCTAAGGGAAAAAACTCAGATCAAGTTAGAGAAATACTAAGAGGTCAAGCAGGCTCAACTATTACCGTTAAGGTAATGAGAAATGAAGAAGAAAAGACTTTTAGTTTCAAAAGAAAAGAAATAACTCTTCCAAATGTTCCTTATAGCGGTATAATAGGGGAAGATTTAGGTTATATAAAGCTTAATGAATTTACAAAAAATGCTGCCAATAATGTATTAAACGCTTTCAACACTTTAAAAAAACAAAATATTAAAGGGCTTATTTTAGACTTAAGAGGCAATGGTGGAGGTCTATTGAATGAAGCAGTAGATATCGTTAATATTTTTGTTGATAAAGGACAAGTAGTAGTTAGCACAAAAGGAAAATCAAAGGAAAAAAATCAAACATTTAGAACTATGAAAAAAGCCATAGATACAGACATTCCTGTAGTGGTTTTGGTTGATGGTTCTTCTGCTTCTGCAAGTGAGATAGTAGCAGGTAGTTTGCAAGATATAGATCGTGCTGTTATAATGGGTCAAAGAAGTTTTGGTAAAGGATTGGTTCAAAATGTTCTTCCTCTTGTTTATAATTCACAGATGAAAGTAACAGTATCTAAATATTATATTCCAAGTGGTAGATGTATTCAAGCAATAGATTATTCTCATAGAGATTCTTTGGGTAGAGCAAATAAAATTAATGACACTTTGCGTACAGTTTTTAAAACAAAAAATGGTAGAGTTGTTTATGACGGATATGGTATAGAACCAGATATAACAATAGAACCAGAATATGGAAGTACTATTCTTTTCTCTCTTGTCGGTAAAAGCCTTATATTTGATTATGCTACAGAATTTGCGAGAAAACATAAATCTATACCAAGTGCTAAAGACTTTAAAATAACCGATGATATTTACGCAGACTTTGTATCATACTTAAATAATAAGGACTATTCTTATACAACACCTACAGAGTATTCATTGAAAGAACTTTTAGATGTAGCGAAGAAGGATAAGTGTGATGAAAATATACTTAACCAACTTGATGAGATGAAACATAAAATAGAAAAAGATAAGGAGAATGATTTATACAAATTTAAGGACGAAATAAGTGAAGTGTTGCTAAGTGAAATAGTCGTTAGATATTATAATCAAAAGGGTAGAATAGAAGCATATATAAATCATGATGCTGAAGTGCAGAAGGCAGTTACTCTTCTTCACGACACAACGAAATACAAAGATATTTTGAAAAAATAATAATAGTTATAAACAAAAAAACTTAAGACTATGAATATAATAATACCTATGGCTGGTATGGGTAAAAGGCTTAGACCTCATACACTTTCAACGCCTAAACCATTAGTTAAAGTTTGTAATAAAGAGATAGTGAAAATACTTTGCCAAGACATCGTAAAAACTTGTGGAGGTAAGGTTGATAGTATTGGTTTTGTTGTAGGACATTTTGGGGAAAAAGTAGAGCAAGACCTTATTCAAGTAGCCAGAAGTTTAGGAGCAGAAGGAAGAATATTTTATCAAGAAGAACCAAAGGGAACGGCCGATGCGGTATGGCAAGCTAAAGATTTATTAGAAGGAAATGTTGTTGTTGCTTTTGCAGATACTCTTTTCAATGCAGATTTCACGATGGATTTAAATAAAGATGGTATTATTTGGACATCAGAGGTTGAAAATCCTTCTGCATTTGGAGTTGTAAAGAAAGATGACACAACAGGAAAAATTTTACAGTTTGTTGAAAAACCAAAAGAGTTTGTTAGTAAAGAAGCAATTATTGGTATCTATTATTTCAGAAGTGGAGAAAGACTTTATAGTGAAATAAAGCGATTGATAGATAATAATATTGTAAAAGGAGGAGAATACCAACTTACCGATTGTTTAGAAAATATGTTACAAACAGGTTATAGCTTTACAACAGAAACAGTTAGTAAGTGGATGGATTGTGGAAACAAAGATGCAGTAGTTGATACCAATAAACAACTTCTTGAAATGAGAGAAGAAATGAGAGGTATGCATACTAATGTAACAGGCAATAATACTTGTGTTATTCCACCTTACTACATTGGAGAAAATGTTAGATTAGATAATTGCGTTGTAGGTCCGTACGTAACTATAGAAGATGATGCTGTAATAGAAAATTCGATTATCACAAACTCTATAATAGGCAAAAAATCTCAAATAAATAATGCGATATTAGATAACTCTATGATAGGAGAAGGTTCTATATACACCGGTAAGGCAAAAGATATTTCTTTAGGTGCTTACAGTAATATAAAAGAGTAATATGTTAAAGAAAATTGTTGCAATATTGCTATGTGCTTTATTGTTTAGTTGTTGTACTACAAGCAAGAAGTCTACTGCTTCTAAAACAGAGAATTATAAAGAAAATGCTTTGATAATAGATGCAGTAACTGAGTTTAATAAAGGAAATATACAGAAGGCGGAATCTTTATTTAAAAATGTTTTGTCAAATAACAAATGTTCTGCTACGGCGATGTATTATCTATCATGTATCTATATGCAGAAAGAAGATTACAGTAGTGCTATAAGTTACTCTAAGCAAGCAATGGAAACAGATGATAATAATATATGGTATAAGTTGCAGTTGTGTGAAATATATGCTGCTGTGCAAGATTATGACCAATGTGCAGAAGTTTTGGAAAAGATAGTAAAACAACAACCGGAAACATTAGAGTATTGGCAACAATTGGCTTTGATTTATCACGTTAAGCAAGACGCAAAGAAAGAACTTTCAGTGCTAAATAGAATGGAAGAACGCTTTGGTGTCAATGAAACTACTTCAATACAAAAATTTCAAATTTATCGTGAGCAGAAGGATAACAAGAAAGCAGAACAAGAGATGATAAAATTGCATGAGAATTATCCTACTCAAAGTAAGTATTTGTCTATTCTTGCTGAGATGAAGATGAAAGAAAAAGACTATGATAAGGCTTTATACTACTACAATAAGGTAAAAGAAATTGATCCAGAGGAAGAAAATCTTAATATTACTTTTGCAAACTACTATATGATAAAGGGGGAGCAAGATTCCACATTCTTTTATCTAAATAATGCAATGAAGCAAAAAAATATTGATACTCAAAGCAAGATACGTTTGATATATTCCGTGTATGGCAAAGATGTAGATACTGATAATAAGATATTTGAACGTTTTTTTACATGTTTAAAAACAGCTGAAAGTGTGGATACTAATGATTGTCAGCTTTATGCTTTGTTGAATACAGGTTATATGAAAATAAAAGATTATCAAAGTGCTGCTAATGCTGGTCTATCTGCCATAGATAAAGACTGTTATGATTATAACTTGTTTCAAAATACTTTGTTTGCTATGAGTTATTTTGAAATGCCAGATAAGGTTATGTATGTAGCAGACAAAGCTATAGAGAATTATCCGGAGCAACCTGTTCCTTATCTTTTTAAAGGAATAAACCAGGAAATAAAAGAACAATACACAGATGCTGTTGAAACTTTTACTTTAGGTGTTAGCGTTGCTGGTAATGATAAGCCTGTGTTAGAAGATTTGTATAGGAACCTTGGAGATTGTTACCATGAGTTAGGAGATAAAGAACAATGCTATACTTACTATGATAAGGTGTTAGAACTTGACGCTGATAATGTTCCAGTGTTGAATAACTATGCTTATTATCTTGCCTTAGATAAAAAGGATTTGGAACGAGCTTTGGAAATGATAGAAAAAGTTATAAAGATACAACCTGATAATGATACTTATATTGATACTTATGCTTGGGTGCTGTATAACTTAGGTCAGTACTCTAAAGCAAAAAAAACTATGGAAAAAATTTCTACACCACAATCTTCTTGGAGTGAAACATTAAAAGATCATTATAATCAAATATTACAGAAGATTAAATAAGTAAAATAACGTTAGTTCGGCATAAGGAAGAAAAAATTAAATATTTCTTTATACTGAACTTACGTTAAATTTAGAAATTATAAAAAAAAACTAACTTTTTTTAGTGTAAAAAAAGAAGATTTATTAGTGAAAAATATTAGTTTGAATTAAAAATATCTTAATTCTATGTCAATTTCGTATGAATTAATGTGAAGATATTAACCTCCTTTCAATGTTTTCTTTACAAAGTTAGTGCTAAAAAATAAAACACTCTACAATTATGTTCAAACAAATGTAACCTTGTAGATAGTTTGTTCGTATTAGAGAAAATAAAAATAAGACGAAAAAAATAAAATAAGGTTTTAATTATTGTTATTTAAAATAAATTTTGTAATTTTGCTGTTTGTTGAGAAACGTGTGAAAATTAATAAAGTAATAACAATAACAAAAAACTAAAAAATCTGATTTTATTATGGGAATAGACACATTAGTAAGAAGTAAAGCTTATAAGCAATTGACTGCAAAGCTTTATGGTGTTGGAGCGTCAATAGTTATTATTGGTGCCTTGTTCAAAATTAATCACTGGCCTTTCGCTACTGAGTTACTTATTGTAGGTATGCTTACTGAGGCTGTGATATTCTTCTTCTCTGCTTTTGAACCATTGCACGTTACATACGATTGGTCTTTGGTTTATCCTGAATTAGCAGGAATGGAAGGGCTTACTCCTCAAGAAGAAGATGAGAAAAAACGTCTTATTCACGAAAAACAAAGAACTAACCCTGGTGCTTTTGGAGATAAAAGAGATGGCGGTGTTGGTTCTGATGAATTTGCAGGCTTAGGTGCTACTCAAAAGTTAGACAAAATGCTTGAAGACGCTAAAATAGGTCCAGAACTAATAGAAAGTTTAGGTAAAGGTTTGCAAAAACTTTCAGACACTGCTGAAGGACTTACTTCTGTTGCTAATGCGGCTGAGACTTCAGAAAAATTTGTTAAGAATGTTTCTGAGGCATCTGAAAGTGTTGTTGAGTTGTCTAATGCATACAAGAAAACTGCAGATTACCTTAATAAGGACTTGCTTGCTTCTGGTGAATATCTTGCATCTGTTCAAGAAGCGACAAGTGCTGTTTCTACTCTTGCAAATATTTACAAAGAAACTGCTAATACTTTGTCAGTAGGAGACGCTTCATACATAGACGGATTAAAAACTATGGCAGCAAGTTTGTCTTCTATTAATGCTTTGTATGAAATGCAAATTCAAAATTCTACTGCTCAACTTGAAGCAACAAAGAACGTTCAAGAGAGAATAGATAATCTTGTTGTTAATTTTGCAGATACAGCAGAAAATGTATTAAAGTACAAAGAACAAGTAAATGCTCTTTCAAAGAAAGTTGCCTCTTTGAACGACATATATGGTAATATGCTTGCTGCAATGCAGGTTAAAGGTTAATTTATTGGTTTTTAATTAAGAATATATTATAAAGATATAGATTATGGCTGCTACGAATTGTCCCGAAACCCCAAGGCAGAGAATGATTACCATGATGTATTTGGTGTATACAGCGATGTTAGCACTGAATGTGTCAGCGGAGATTTTGCAGTCATTCATTACGGTAGGCGATAGTTTGGAAGTGACAAATAATTTGCTTCTTTCCAAAACAGAAAGTGCTTATCAAATGTTTGAGAATGCATATAATAACAACCAAGGGAAAGTAGGACCTAACTGGGAAAAGGCTAAGAAAGTAAGAATAGCCACTAAAGAAATATTAGACTATTTAGATGAAGTAAAATACGGTGTTATCTCACATACAGATGGCAAGCCTGTTGCAGAAGTTAAAAAACTTATAAAAGAACAAGGTTTTAATGCTATAGAAAAGAAAGATAACTATGATGCTCCTACCTATTATTTCTGTGCTGGAACCGAGGATGGAAGTGCGGGTAAAGCTATAGAAATAAAAAAGAAAATAGATGCATACCAAGAGCAAATGTTAAAACTTTGCGATGATAGATTTAAACCCCAATTAAAGAAAGTCCAAATAGATACTAAAACTATGCATAAGAATGCTGCAGGACAAGAACTTAATTGGCAGATGTACAATTTCTATCATACTGTGTTAGCTGCTGATGTGGTTATTCTTAATAAGTTAAAATCTGAAATAGAGAACTCAGAGTATGACCTTATCAATTCATTATATTCATCTATTTCTGCAGACGACTTCAAATTTGATATGGTTAAGGCAAGAGTTATTCCAAAATCTACTTACGTAATGCAAGGAGACTCATACGAAGCAGATGTTATTGTTGCTGCATACGACTCTCGTTCTCAATTAAGAGGAGATGTTAGAGGACAAAATATTGTTGGAGACTCTGGTACATTGAAACTTAAGTTTGGAGCTGGAGCATTAGGACCTCAGAAATATAAGGGAACTGTATATGTAAAACGAGAGACAGGTGAGATTCCTTACGATTTTGAAGGTGAATATTTTGTTGCTGCTCCTTCTGTTACTATTTCTGCAACCAAGATGAATGTATTTTATATTGGTGTAGATAATCCGGTAAGTGTTGGTGCTCCAGGAGTTAATTCAAAAGATTTGATTGTTAATATCGCAGGATCAAATGGTGCAACAATACGTCCAGATGGTAAGGGCGCTTATATAGTTAATGTGAAGACACAAGGAAAATGTACTATTACAGCAGCTGCAAGAATAGGCAATAGAACTCAAAATCTTGGTTCAATGGAATTTAGAATTAAGATGATGCCAAAGCCAACTGTAAAGATTGGTACATATTCTGGTGGAAAAATAGCTAAGGAAACACTACTTGCAATGAAAGGTTTCCGTGTAGATATGGAGGGATTTGATTTTCCTGTTCAATATAATGTAACCACTTATAAAGTTATGTTCTATGCTGGAGGCGATGGCGAAGCTCCAATACAAGGTAGAGGTAATGCCTTTACTCCAGAAATGATTAATAAGATTCAAAAACTAAGAAGAGGAAATAGAATCTTCATTGATGAGCTTAGAGTAAAAGGACCAGATGGAGAGAAAGCTGCAAGCAATCAATCTATGGTATTTACAATACAATAAATGAGATAATAACAACTAAAAATTTTATAAAATGAAGAAAATATCTCTGTTAATATTAGGTGCATTATTCCTTATGAGTGGAAATTTGTTTGCACAAGTAGTAGATGAAACAGAATCTAATGAAGAATTTGATCAATTCTATGAACGTCCAATTGTTAGAAAGGCAAAGAAACCTTTTGCATATCCATATGTTAGAGCTGCTGATGTAGTTTGGGAACATGTAGTTTGGAGAGTTATAGACTTTAGAGAAAAGATGAACCAAGTATTCTATTATCCTTTAGACCCTCAACAGTCAAGAATGAATATGTGGACAATGATAGACAATGCTGCTACAGAAGGTCTTATCAAAGTTTATAAAGATGATGAGTTTAAAGAAGAAGTAGAAGATTGGGCTGCTCAGAAAGCGTCTATGGGTAATCGTAGAACTGAAGAAGTTCCATACTATGATTTAGATGGCACTGAGTATATGAAAGATACTGTTATTGTTACTGCTATGGCAAACGAAGATATTAAAACTCTTCGTCTGAAAGAGCGTTGGTTTATAGATAAACAAAGAAGTGTTAGAGATGTTAGAATCGTGGGCTTTTCTTTAGTTTATTATATGCAACAAGGACAAGATGAAAATGCAGTTACTATTCCTATGACTATTGGTTGGGTTCGTTTCAATGACCCAGAGGTTAGAGAATTATTAGCAAATACAGAGGTATATAATCCATATAACGACGCAGAAAGACGTACATACGATGATATATTTCAAAAACGTCACTTCACATCTTATATAGTACGTGAGTCTAATACTCCAAATCGTCAAATAGGCGATTATTTAACAGGTATGGACGCTTTGTACGAATCTGAACGTGTAGAAGAAATGCTGTTTAATATGGAACAAGATATGTGGGAATATTAAACACATATTGATATAATAGTGAAAAAGAGAGACTAATATTTAGTTTCTCTTTTTTTTTGTTTAATGTTTTTATAAGATTCTTTAACTTAATCATTTGGAATTAAATAAAGAAGAAATGTAGATGACTATATTAAATAATTTGCTAATATATTAAAGAAAAGGTGATGTTTTAGATAAAAAAAGATCAATAAAGATTAAGACTTAGTGAAAAAAGATCAAAAGTTGGTAAAAAAAGATCAAGACTTTTTTTGCAAAAATCAAATCTTCTTACACGAAGATCAAATCTTTTTACTCAAAAATCAAGACTTTTTCTAAGATTAGGATTTTATTATTGTTTAATACAAAAAAAGGAACTCTTAAACCAAGAGTTCCTTTTCTTATGTGGCATCGACAGGATTTGAACCGGTGACACAAGGATTTTCAGTCCTCTGCTCTACCAACTGAGCTACGACGCCATCATTTCAACTTTGCGTTTGCAAAATTATAATCTTTTTTTTTTATGACCAAATTTTTGAAAGATATTTTTTTATTTATATATTTATTATAAGTGTAATATTTTGGTTACTATATTATTATAAGTTTGTAATTTTATTTTACATTTATGTATTTATGAGTTTGTAATGAGAGGTTCCATTCTGGATTCTGTTTAATATATTCTATTATTTCTAAAATAATTTCGTCTTTTTTGTCCCACTCAGGTTGCAGAAACAAAGAAACTTTTTCCTTTTGATGTATGTGATTTTTCATCGTTTCAGCAAATAAAAAATCTGTTTTTGAAGATATTACAACTTTTAAGGAATCTATTTTAAAAGCGAAACAATCTTCATTGCATAAAGGTAAGTGATTCTGTTTGGGGGAGAGAGTTATATGGTCAAAATTACCTTTAATCTCATTAACACCAGATGTTTCCAAAAAAGTTTTAATACCATTTTTGTTTAATTCTATCGTAAGTTCGTTTAAATCATAAAGAGTAGGCTCTCCACCTGTGATAACAACGTTCTTTGCTTTTGATAATAGTATTTTACGTACTATTTCTTCAGTGTCCATTAAGGTAGAATTATTTTTATTCCACGCTTTTTTTTCATCGCAAAACTCACAACCTACATTGCAACCAGCAAGACGAATGAAATATGCAGGCATACCCACATATTCGCCTTCTCCTTGAATAGAATAAAACATTTCAAATACTGGTAAGTTCATTTTTTTTGTATCATTTGTTTGCAAAAATACACTTTTTTAGGCAGATTGAACATAAAAAGACTGTATTTTTAGTTATTTTTTTAATAAATAAGATGAATTTTAATATATTTTTCATTATTTTTTATCACTGATTATCAATAAATTAAAAAAATAATGTCGTTTTTTTTTGAAAAAAAGATTGACAAGAAAAAAACTTGACTTACCTTTGCAACGTTAAAACAAAAGAATTTATAAACCTTTAAAAAACAAGAAAAAAATGAAAAAAGTATTGTTAGTATTAGCAATCGCTGGATTTTTCGCAGCGTGTGGAAGTAAAGGAACAGAGTCAGCAACAACTACTCCTACAGAAAACACTCCAACTGAAGAAGTAACAGCTACTCCAACAACAACTCCAACTGCAACTCCAACTGAACAAGCTAAATAATTCAGTTAGACAAGCGATTAATTAAAAGCAGTCCCATTAAATTGACTGCTTTTTTTTTGTCCTTACTTGAACGGTATTGCTATACAATAAAACTTAGTTAAAGTTCTTTATAAAAATGATAAGAATATTTTATCATTTAATATAAAATGTGTATTTTTGCAAGTAGGAAAATAATAAAAAGAACTAAGATATGAAAAAAGTATTATTGGCGATTGGCTTGGCAGCTATGGTATTTGCTTCTTGCCAACAAAAAACAAAAGACAAAGACATTATTGATAAACCTCAAGTTGAAGTAAAGAACGGTATGCTTTCACCAGAAGTTTTATGGGCTTTTGGAAGAATTGGAGATGTGTCAGTTTCTCCTGATGGTGAAAAAGTTCTTTATACCGTTACTTATTACTCTGTAGAACAAAACAAAGGTAATGCAGATGTCTATATTATGGACAAAGATGGTAAGAATGTTCAACGTCTTACGGAGACAAAAAACTCAGAGTTTAATGTTATTTTTAATCCAAAAGGAGATAAAATTGGATTTATCTATGCAGAAGAAGATAACGTAAATATCTGGGAAATGAATCTTGATGGTTCTAATAGAAAAAAGATTTCAGATTTTAAAGAAGGTGATTTGGAAGGTTTCGCTTATTCTCCAGATGGAACAAAAATACTTTATGTTAGAGGTATAGCGAAGAAAGATAAATATGCTTATTTAAAAGAAGGTTTAGACAAAACCACAGGAAGAGTTAATGATGACCTTATGTATAGACATTGGGATAATTGGGTAGATAATGTTCCTCAACCTTTTGTTGCTGAATTTGATGGGAACACAGTAAAAGAAGGTGTTAATCTTTTAGAAGGAACAGAGTTTGAATCTCCTATGCGTCCTTGGGGAGGAATGGAACAACTTGCTTTTTCTCCTGATAGCAAAAAAATAGCTTACACTTGCAGAAAAAAAACAGGTAAGGATTACGCTTATTCTACCAATTCAGATATTTTCTTATATGATATAGCAACAAAGCAAGTTAAAAACTTGTCTCATGATATGATGGGATATGATCAAAATCCTGTATTCTCTCCTGATGGTAAAATGATTGCTTGGGAAAGTATGGAAAGAGATGGATATGAAGCAGATAAAATACGTCTTATGCTTTGTGATTTAACTACAGGTAGAGTTACTTATATGACAGAGAATTTTGATCAAAATGCAAATGGAATACGTTTTACTCCAGATAATAAATCAATGTACTTTATCTCAGATTATCAAGGAAGAGATAATATATATAAGATGAGCATTGCAGATAAATCTATTAAGCAATTGACAAAAGAGAATGCAGACTATACATCTGTTATGCTTGCTAAAGATAGATTGATAGCAACACAAATGTCTATGCTTCATCCTATAGAAATATGGTCTGTTGATGAAAAAACAGGTAAAGAGCAAAAGATTTCTACAACTAATGATGATTTGATGGCAAAAGTTAAATGGGGTAAGGTTGAAGAAAGAGTTTTAAAGGCAACAGACGGAAAAGATTTACACACTTGGGTTATTTATCCACCAGATTTTGATTCTACAAAGAAATATCCAACTTTGCTTTATTGTGAAGGTGGTCCTCAAAGCACTGTTTCTCAATTCTGGTCATACAGATGGAATTTCTCTATAATGGCTGCTAATGGTTATATTATTGTTGCTCCAAACCGTAGAGGATTACCAGGATTTGGACAAGCATGGAATGAACAAATTAGTGGAGATTATGGCGGTCAATGTATGAAAGATTATCTTACAGCTATAGATGAAATAAGTAAAGAAAGCTATGTAGATAAAGACCATAGAGGTGCTGTAGGTGCAAGTTTTGGAGGTTTTTCTGTGTATTGGCTTGCAGGACATCATGACAATAGATTTAAAGCATTTATAGCTCACAACGGTATGTTTAATCTTGAACAGCAATACTTAGAAACAGAAGAGATGTGGTTTGTTAATTGGGACTTGGGTGGCCCTTATTGGAGTAAGGATCCTAAGGTTCAAAAGTCTTATGCGAACTCTCCTCATAAGTTTGTAACTAAATGGAATACTCCTTTGCTTGTAATACATTCTGAGTTTGATTTTCGTATAGTTGCTTCTCAAGGTATGGCTGCTTATAATGCTGCTGTTAATTTAGATATTCCTGCACGTTATCTTTATTTCCCTGATGAAACACATTGGGTTCTTAGACCACAAAACGGAATACTTTGGCAAAGAAACTTCTTTGATTGGTTAGATAAATGGCTTAAACCAAATTCTCCTGCTGCAAAACGAATGACAAACAAAGAAAAAGCTTTTGCAGAGCAGATGAATAATAGAAAGTAATTAAGTAATAAATAAAAATAATATAAAATGGATGTAATAGGAAAATTAAGAATGGTACTCCCAGAAACAAGGGGAGAGTCAGCAAGAGGTCCTTGGGTTAGAGGAGGATTTGTAATAGATTTAATAGAATCTTCATTTCCAAGAAGTATAGCTTTCTCTACTTGGGGAGAAGATATGCTTGCTACACTTAAATCTATTAGAATAGGAGATACTATTCAAGTTACGTTTGAAATAGAATCAAGAGAATATAATGGAAGATGGTATACTGACTGCAGATGTAGAAATATAGGTGCTTTTGTTTCTAATCTTAATGGAAATACACCTAATGCACAATATGGACCATCTGCTCAACAACCTCCAATGTCAAGTGGTACTTATCAACAAGCACCTAATGCAGGTCCTGCTCCAGTACAAACATCAGCACAGCCACAAGGAACAGGAGGCAATATAGAGCAAGAACCTATGATGGAAGACGATCCAGAAAACGATTTACCATTCTAATTAAACAACAAATGATAACTATGCTGTGCTTTTTAGTATGGCATAGTTATTTTTTTTCTTTATGACACAAGAACCAATAATACTAAACATAGAAACAGCAACGGGCATTTGTTCAGTTTCTCTTTCTAAAGGAGAAAATCTGTTGTTGTATAAAGAGAGCAAAGAACCGAACTCACACTCTCAAATGTTGTCTTTGCTTATTGAAGGGATATTCTCAGACTATGACGGGGATATAAGAAAAGATTTGAATGCTATAGCTGTTAGCAAAGGACCAGGTTCTTATACAGGTCTTAGAATAGGAGTTTCTTCTGCAAAAGGTTTAGCGTATGGACTGAATATTCCTTTGATTTCTGTTGATACTTTGCTTTTGATTGCTTTTGAATCTAAACAGAAGTATCCTAAGAGTTATTATCTTCCTATGATAGATGCGAGAAGAATGGAAGTATATTCTGCTATTTATGATGAAGAGTTGAATATTCTAAAAGATATTTCAGCAGATATAATTGAGAGTGATATATATGAAATGTATCATAAGGATAGAAAGATAATAGTCGCAGGAGATGGTGCAGAAAAATGCAGACAAGTATTGAATAATGATATTTATGTTTTTGATGGAAGTTTGACTTTAAATGCGAAGTACATGGGTGCTATAGCTTTTCAAAAATATAAAAAAGGAGATTTTGAAGATAGAGCATATTTTGAGCCTTATTACTTAAAAGATTTTATTGCTAAAAAATCAACAATCAAAGGCTTATATTAAGATATAGAAAATAATTATGGGTAAGAATAAGTTAGAGAGATTTGCTGAGAACCTTACTTTTGACAATCTTTTTCAGGTAGGTTTTGAACAATTAAAGGATAAAGACTTTTTTCTTAAAGGCAAGTGGAGAGAGGAGTATTTTAAAAATGATAATCCTATTGTTTTGGAACTTGGTTGTGGTAAGGGAGAATATACTGTTGGTTTGGGAGAGAAGTATACAAACAAAAACTTTATAGGTATAGATATTAAAGGAGCAAGACTTTGGCGAGGTTGCAAGACTGCTTTTGAGAATAAGATGAATAATGTTGCTTTCTTGCGTTGTCAAATTCAAATGCTGGAAAAACTTTTTGATAAAGATGAGGTTGATGAGATATGGATCACTTTCTGTGATCCTCAGTTGAAGAATGAAAACAGAAGACTTACTTGTCCGCGTTTCTTAGAAAGATATGCAAAGGTTATAAAGTCTGATGGTATCCTTCATCTTAAAACAGATAGTACAGAGCTTTATGAATACACATCAGAGATGTTAAAACAAGAAAATCATACTATTCTTTTTGAAAGTAATGACTTATATGGAACAGATTTAGAAGATGACGTAAAAGATATTCAGACGTTTTACGAAAAGATGTATCTCAAAGAAGGTAAGAAAATAAAATATATAAAGTTTCAGTTGTGAATAAAATAAAACACCTCTCTTGGATTCAAGGGAGGTATTTTATTTTTATTGTATTTATGTTAGGTAATAAACAAAAAAAACTAATGTTTTGTTAAAAACATTAGCAAACAATATGATTATAGTAAAAACTTTAAAAAAGGAGTACCACGGGTGGGACTTGAACCCACACGAACGCATTGTTCAAGGGATTTTAAGTCCCTCGTGTCTACCATTCCACCACCATGGCATCGTGTCTTTTTAAGCTGAAAACTAAATTTTGACTTGCAACTTCAATCTTATAAAGATTTTGTTCTATCAATAAGTTGCTTCAATCTAACTTGTTTTCTTTTGCTTTATGTATTAAGAACTCTTGCATGTAAAAAAAAAAGAGCGGGCAACGAGACTCGGACTCGCGACCTCAACCTTGGCAAGGTTGCGCTCTACCAACTGAGCTATGCCCGCATTTTAAACATCATCTTCAAAAGAAACTTCCGCTCCACAATCTCTTCCTTATCTCCTTTCCGCAACATCTCCGCCTCTTCTCTCCCCCTCTCTCACTCTATCTATTCTTAGACGCTTTCCTCATCAGTTCAGCCCCCTTTGAATTTGACGTTGCAAAAATAGTATGAAAAAAAATAATAACCAAATTTTTTCTAAACTTTTTGAATTATTTTTTTTATGTCATTTAGTTTATTGAGTGCTTGAATAGGTGTAAGATTTTCTATATCAGTGTTTAAAATATCTTCTTTGATTTCTTCAAGGATAGGATCATTTAGTTGAATAAAACTTGTTTGAAAACTCTCTATAGCTTGTTTTTTTCTTTCATTTAGCTCTTTTTTCTTTATTTTGTTAGTGTTTTCCCCCTCATCTATTCCAAGTTGCAGGGAGTCAGAACGACTTTCTTCCAAAGATGTCAGCATATCATTAGCAATAGAGAGTACTTCTTTAGGAACACCAGCAAGACGAGCAACATGAATACCAAAACTCTGAGAAGAGCCTCCCTTGGCTATCTTTCTTATGAATATTATCTTAGAACCTAATTCTTTTACTGTTATGTGATAGTTTTTGATTCTTTCAAAGTTCTGCTCCATAGCGATAAGCTCGTGATAGTGTGTTGCAAACAAAACCTTTGCTCTATGTTTGTGGTTGTGTAGATAAGATGCAATGCCCCAAGCAATGGAAACTCCGTCGTATGTTGATGTTCCTCTTCCTATCTCATCTAAAAGGATAAGAGAATGAGGTGAAAGATTATTAAGTATAGAAGCTGTTTCGTTCATCTCTACCATGAAAGTACTCTCACCAGAAGCGATATTATCTGAAGCACCTACACGAGTGAATATCTTATCTACTAATCCTATCTGAGAACGTTTTGCTGGAACATAACTACCTATTTGAGCCATTATAACAATTAGGGCAGTTTGTCTAAGGTATGCACTTTTACCACTCATATTAGGACCTGTTATTATTACTATCTGTTGAGTTGTAGTGTCGAGATAAACATCATTAGCAACGTATTCTTCTCCTTTCGGTAACATTCTTTCAATAACAGGGTGTCTTCCTTGAGCAATATGTAGAATATCGCTTTCCATAATCTCTGGACGAGTATATCCGTTGTCCATTGCCACTATAGCAAATGAAAGCAAACAATCCAATATAGATAATTCCACAGCAGATGAATGCAGACGTTCTATATATGTCTTGCATTCTTCTATTACTTCATGGTATAGCCTACTTTCTAAAGCAGATATATTTTCTTGAGCAGAAAGCATAGAAGCCTCTATTTCTTTTAACTCAGGTGTGATATATCGTTCAGCGTTAGTAAGTGTCTGCTTTCTTTCCCAATTTTCTGGTACTTTATCTTTATGGGTATTGGTTACTTCCAAGTAATAACCAAAGACATTATTGAAACCTATTTTTAAGGAAGGTATCTTTGTTCTTTCTGCTTCTGTTGTACATATCTCATCTAATATGCTTTGAGAGTTAAGGGTAATATCTCTATAATTATCTAACTCAGCATTGAATCCTTGTTTGATTGCGTTACCTTTAGCGATATTATTAGGAGCTTCAGAGTTTATTGCTTTAAGAATAAATTCTCTCATTTGTTTACAATCATCTAAAACAGGATACAGGTCTTTGTCTTTATCTAATGAAGCGATAAAGTCTTTTAGTTTTTCTACAGCAAAGAGAATGTCGGTGAAGTGATACAACTCATTAGGTGTTATTCTGTGGAAAGAAAGTCTTGATATTATTCTTTCCATATCTCCTATCTGTTGTAAGCATTCTTTCATTACTTCTCTTAGTTCGTCGTTATAGATAAGAGAGGTAACTATTCTTTGTCTTTGTTCTATTTCTTCTTTTTTCTTCAATGGTAATACAATCCACCGTTGCAAAAGTCTTGCTCCCATATTGCTTTGGGTACGGTTTAGAATATGATACAGCGTGCTTTCGTTAGAGTTGTGTGAGGAAATAAGCTCAAGGTTGCGAATAGTGAATTTATCCATCCAAACAAAGTCGTTGTTGTCTATACGTGATATGTTGCATATATGAGATAACTCTTTGTGATTTGTTTCTCTGATATAGTAAAGAGCAGAACCAGCCGCAATAGTAGCAAGAGGCATGTCTTCTATTCCAAAACCTTTGGCAGATCTAACACCAAAGACGTCTTCTAAAGTGTCTTGTGCAAAATCTAAGGAGAATACCCAATCATCGTATGACTTAGTAAGTATATTGTTTGGTAAAATGTTTTCTAATTCTCTTTCATAATGTCTCTGGATAACTATCTCCTTAGGCATAAAGTTTTGAATCAACTTATCTATATTTACTTCATCACCTTCAGAAACAAAGAAATCGCCTGTGTTTATATCAATGAAAGCAACACCATAATTGTTCTTCTTTTTGTGTAAAGCACAGAGAAAAGTGTTTTGAGAACGTTGTTCTATGGCAGAATCGTAAGAAATACCTGGAGTTACTATCTCTTCTACGCTACGTTTTACTATACCTTTAGCGAACTTAGGGTCTTCCATCTGTTCACATATCGCAACACGTTTTCCTGCTTGAATAAAACGAGGCAGATAGTTGTCTAATGCATGATAAGGGAAGCCAGCTAATCTATCTTGACCGTTGGCACTTCTTTTTGTAAGGACGATATTGAGTATTTTTGATGTCTCAATGGCGTCATCTCCAAATGTTTCGTAAAAATCTCCGACCCTAAACAAAAGTATTGTGTCTGGGTATTGTGCCTTTACTTCGTTGTATTGTTTCATCAAAGGCGTTATCTTCTCTGAACTTGCCATAATAAGACTTTGTTTATAGATTTTATAGTATTTATAGTATTGTTATTTCCAAAATTTCCATCATAGGACTTGGTTCAATGACAGCATC
Organism: Bacteroidales bacterium; assembly: GCA_045221575.1. Taxonomy (GTDB): domain Bacteria; phylum Bacteroidota; class Bacteroidia; order Bacteroidales; family P3; genus Scybalousia_A. Next base: position 46,627 of record JBGUWU010000019.1, on the reverse strand, counting down.
TTTTGCTATTGCAGGTATCATTAAAATCTCTCCTGCACTAAGAGGAATACGATGTCCCATTGAACTAACAAAACCTTTGCCAGCCACACAAAAATAAAGATAAAATGTGTCAGAGTTAGAGTAGTCTTTCTTTAGTCCTTGTGTTAAAGGCATTATGTTTGTAACAAAGTAAGGACATTCAACCAAGTTGTTGGTTTCGTTTAAATGATAGTGATAATGAACTTTGGCTGTACCTTCTTGTTTATCAAGATTAAGAACCTCTAAGCCTTGTTCCAGATGTAGTTGTCTCGGTTTGCCATCATCTCCAACTCTGTCCCAATCATAAAGACGAAAAGTAGCATCGCTGCTTTGTTGTATCTCTGCCAAGAGAACACCTTTGCCAATGGCATGCATTGTGCCTGCAGGTATGAAGAATAGATCTCCTTGTTGCACAGTGTCTTTATGCATAATTTCTTTGAAAGTCTTGTTTCTTAGCCTGTTGATGATATCCGCTTTTGTTTCTTTTTCGTTAAAGCCAACATATATCTTTGAATCTTCATCGGCCTGCATAACATACCACATCTCAGTCTTGCCGTTCTCCATGCCGTGTTTGTAAGCATAATCATCATCGGGATGTACTTGTATAGACAAGTTGTCGTTAGCATCAATCAACTTGACAAGCAAAGGGAAGTCAGTGGAAAATCTGTCAAAGTTTTCTTCTCCTAATAGTTCATCGTTATACATCTCTATTACCTCTGGCAGTGTGCATTCTGCTAAAAAACCATTTTCAACAACGGTTTCGTTTCCTTCCAAAGCAGACAACACCCACAACTCACCACATCTGCTTAATGGAGAATAATCCACACCAACTATATCTCTTATCTTGTTCCCTCCCCAAATCTTATCTTTGAATAAAGGCATAAACTTTAAAGGGTATAATCCTTGCTCTTTCATCATATATAGTTTTCTTTTATTTTCTGTCTGCAAAGATACAAATTTAATTAGAAATGAGAAATTAGAAATTGGGGTGGCTTAGAATAAGACGGCCAAATTACCGCAAGAAATTGGGGTGGCTTAGAATAAGACAGCCAAATTGCTACAAGAAAATTGGCGGAGAGCCTCCGCCGGCAATAACGCATGACGACTGAGTATATAATCGTTAATCCGCCAATTTCTAATTATCGAAAATAAGATTTGATTTTAGAAAAATAAAAGTTGATTTTAATTTACAAAGAGTTGGTTTTAATTTACCAAAAGTTGGTTTTGATTTACGAAGAGTTGATTTTAATTTATTAAAAGTTGATGTTTTTTGATAAGTATCAAAATTTCGCTGACGGACAACCGATTCTTTTATAGGGGCAATATCCGTCCGCGAAGTTCTTTTGAACTTTTTTGCAGTAAATGGTATATAAAGACAAAAAAGGAGATTGTTCTGAATAGTAGTTAAAATATTAAAATACACGAATAATTATTAAAAGAATAATATTTGAAAAGAGTTTTTTGAAGTAGTGCTTGTTAGAATATAGCAATTGCTACTTTTTTTGTATTTTATTGTGTTAAGTTATTTCTAATACAATAATTTTTAGTAATTTTGCGTCTTAATAAAACAAAAAGAACGATGGACGACAAACTTTATTATTCTATAGCAGAAGTGTCCAAGGAATTTGATTTGCCTTATTCCACACTTAGATTTTGGGAAACAGAATTTAGTAAATTAAAACCAAATAAAAACAAACGAGGAGTGCGTTTTTATACTAAACAAGATGTAGAGCTTGTAAGACAAATAGTATATCTTACAAGAGAAAAGCATTTTACTTTAGATGGAGCAAAAAAGGCAATGAAAGAAGAAAGGTATCAAAACAATGAATATAAAGAAGTTTTAGATACTTTAACACAAGCGAAACAATTTTTATTGGAATTGAAAAAACAAATAAAAGAACCAGAGAATGAATAATAAAAAGACAATAGCCTTAGTTTGTGGTGGCTATTCAGGTGAATATGTTATATCTTTACAATCTGCTCAACAAATAGAAGATAATCTCAAAGATGATTTCAATCTTTATAAGATAATATTAACAAAAGAAGATTGGTATTACGAAAAAGATGGTGAAAGATACCATGTTAATAAAGACGACTTTTCTCTTGAGATAAAAGGGGAAAAGGTGAAATTTGATGGAGTATTTATTATAGTGCATGGAACACCAGGAGAGAATGGTTTATTACAAGGTTATTTTGATATGTTGGGAATAAAATACAATACTTGTGATGCTCTTTGTTCTACTGTTACTTTTGATAAGACAACATGTAATGCTGTGGTAAGAGAAGCCAATGTTGTTAATGTGGCAAAGAATGTTACTATATACGACAACGAAGAAATAAATATTGATGATATTCTTTCAAAGGTTAGTCTGCCTGTTTTTGTTAAGCCATCTCAGGGAGGTTCCTCAATAGGAATGTCAAAAGTAAAAGAAAAATCAGAACTTAAAGGTGCGATAAAGCGAGCTTTTGAAGTTCATTCTAAGGTATTGATAGAAGAGTTTATTCCTGGTGTAGAACTATCTTGCGGAGTATTTATGGAAAAAGGAGAAGTTATGGCCTTTCCTGTAACTGAGATAGTACCCAAAGCAGAGTTTTTTGACTATGAAGCAAAATATAATGGCACAACAGATGAGATAGTTCCTGCAAGAATAAGCGAAAAACTAAAAGAACTTGTTCAACGTACTACAGTGCGAATCTATAAGGATTTAAATTGTAAAGGTGTTTGCAGAATAGACTATATATATAATAAAGAAACAGATAAATTGTATTTTTTAGAAGTTAATACGACTCCTGGACAAAGTCTTAATAGTATAGTTCCCAATCAAGTAAGGGCAATGGGTAAAGATGTTCATTGGCTTTACTACACACAAATGGCGGAAATTCTGTAAAAAGCTATTCTTTCTATGTTTAAAAGTATGCAAAACATATTTAGAATTTTAAGATATATGTTTAATTACAAAAGATATATCTTACTGAATATCTTTTTTAATTTTCTACATATTGTTTTCAATCTTTTTTCCATAGTAATGATAGTTCCTTTTATTAGTATCTTGTTCGGATTAGTAGAAGCACCAGAATCTTTGCCAGATTTTGCCTTGTCGAAAGATGCAATAGTAGGAACGGTTGCTTATTATCTAAACTACTACAAAGAAACTCAAGGCTTTTTTATTTGTCTGTCGTATATTTGTTGCTTTTTTACATTATTTACTTTTCTATCTAATCTATTTAGATACTTAGGTCTTTATTTTGTTGTGCCTATACGCAATGGCATACTTAATGATTTAAGAATAGATATATACAAGAAACTAACCATTTTACCTATTTCTTATTTTTCTAATATAAGAAGAGGTGATGTTGTTTCAAGGCTTACTTCCGATTGTAGCATAGTAGAATGGACAGCAGCAACGAGTCTTCAAATGGTTGTTAAAGACCCTTTGATGATAATTGTTTTTGCTATTGCTTTGTTTATTACTAATTGGCAGTTTATGTTGTTTGTTTTGTTAGTGCTACCTCTTCCTATGGCTTTAATAAGAAAAGTTTCTGTGAAACTGAATAAAGATAGTATAAAAACACAACAAAAAGCAGCAGATTTGTTATCTTTTTCTGAGGAAGCACTTTCTACTATTAAGACTACCAAAGGCTTAAAAGCAGAAAGCGTTATGCAATCTCGCTTCAATATACACAATAGAGCATATGAAAAGATAAGTAATAAAGTTATTGGCAAGAATGCTTTGGCTTCTCCCTTGTCGGAGTTTTTTTCTATGATGATACTTTCTATCGTTATTATAGCAGGAGGCGTTTTTGTATTGAAAGGTCAGATGAATGCAGGCGTATTAATTGCTTTTACGGTGGTGTTCTCAAGAGTTATTTCTCCAATAAAAGAGTTGATAACGGCTTACTACAACTTTAAAAGAGGAGAGGCAGCAGCCAAAAGAATATATGAGATACTTGATGCTGAAGAAAAGATAGAAGAAAAGCCTAATGCCATTGTGATGAATGGCTTTAATGAAAAGATAGATTTTAATTCTGTTGGCTTTGAGTATGAAGGTAATGACAGTTTCGCTCTTCAAGATATTAATTTTACTATAAATAAAGGAGAAAAAGTTGCTATTGTTGGAGCATCTGGTGCTGGCAAAACAACAATCTTTGATTTATTGCCACGATTTGCCGATGTGACCAAAGGAGAAATACGTTTAGACAATGTAGATATAAGAGATTTTAACATAAACTCTCTAAGAAAACATATAGGCATAGTTACTCAACATTCGATTCTTTTCAATGATACAATATATAATAATATTACCTTTGGATTGGAAGGAGTAAAAGAAGAACAAGTAAGAGAAGTTGCACGGTTAGCAAATATAGATGAGTTTATAGAATCTTTGCCAGAAAAATATCAAACAAATATAGGAGATAATGGTACTACTCTTTCTGGCGGACAAAGACAAAGAATTTGTATTGCAAGAGCTTTGTTAAGAAATCCTCGGATACTACTATTAGATGAAGCAACCTCTGCTATGGATACAGAAAATGAGCATAAAGTATCCTTAGCGATAGATAATGCAATGAAGAATCGTACTATCGTAATTATAGCACATAGACTTTCAACAGTAACAGATGCAGATAAAATTATTGTTTTGGATAAAGGAAAGATAGTAGAAATGGGAACTCATCAAGAATTATTGCAGAAAAATGGCTATTACACTACTCTTGTCAATTATTCTAAACATATAAAACAGTAATAGTTATAATAAATTAAAGAAAAAAACGTTGTAATTTCGTAAAAATAAATAATAAATATAAAATTATATGAAGGTAATAAAATTTTTATTCGTAAGTGTTTTGGTTTTATTGGCGATAAATGTTTATTCACAAGGTCAGCCAGGTAAATATTCAATAACAGGAAAGGTTTTAGACGAAACATCATCTGAACCTCTACCATACGTTAGCGTTGCTTTGCTTAAAGTAGCAGACTCCATTGTTATAGACGGAGGAATAACAAATGATAACGGAATATTTTCTATCAATAATCGTAAAGCAGGAAAATATATTTTAAAGTACTCTTTTGTAGGTTATAAAGATAATTACAAAGATATTGAAATAAAGAATGCTTCTGTTGATATTGGTACTATTAAATTAAAACCTTCAAGTGAAACATTAGAAGAAGTAAAAATAGTTGGAGCAAAACAGATGATGGAATATAAGTTAGACAAAAGGGTTATTAATGTAGATCAAAATCTTGTTTCTGCAGGAGGTAATGCAAGCGATGTCTTAGAAGATGTTCCAAGTGTTGAGGTAGATGATGAAGGAAATATTTCTCTTAGAGGAGCAAGCAACGTTACATTATTAATAGATGGCAAGCCATCTTCTTTGTACGGTAATGATGTTCCAAGTGTTTTGGCTCAAATCCCTGCTTCTCAAATAGACAAAATAGAAGTTATTACAAATCCATCAGCAAAGTATAACCCAGAAGGAATGAGTGGAATTATTAATATTACTCTTAAGGAAAAAGGAAATATGGGACTGAATGGAAATATAAATATTTCTTCAGGTACTTCTCTTAGAAAATGGATGCCAAAGGAAAGTATTGCAGCAAGTCTTAATTGGTCTAATAAGAGATTTTCTCTTTCTGCTTCAGGAGATTTTAGATATGATAAAAGAGGAATGATTACAGATGGACTTAGATTTATAAAAGGATCAACAGGAGCGACAAAAGATATGATAAGAACTAAGAGAGATGGTGGAGAAACAGGCATTGGCGGAGGTATTCGTTTAGGTGGAGAATGGTATATTAATAAATTTAATACTCTTTCTCTTAGTTTTAATACTCATCTTCATAATACGCCAGATGATTATTCTACAACTACTAACAAAAATCTTTTAAATCTAACAGCAGATGAAAGAAACAACCAAGATAAAAGTGAGGGAACAAATGACGGATTATTTAATAATATAGGTTTAACTTATCAAAAAGATTTTAAAGATAAACAAGGACAACTTTTCTATACAAGTTTTACATGGAATTGGGGTAAGTTTAACCGTAAGATAGAAGATAATATACTATATGATAATGCAGGTGCAAGCCTTCTTAAACCAGATGGGACTTCATATATTCTTACAGATTATATGCGTGGTGATACATCAGAAAGTGATAACCATAGAGCAGTAGCCGATATTCATTATGTACATCCTTTTAGTGAAAAATCACAAATAGAAATAGGCTACAATCTTAATTATAGTGAAAGCTCTTCAACAAGTATAACAGCTTATGATCATGTTAGAAATCTTACAGAAAGTTATGATTTTGAAAGAGAAGAATATGTACATGCTCTATACGCGACCTATGGTTTCCAAATAGGAAAGAAATTCTCAGGACAACTTGGATTAAGAAAAGAATTTGTTGATAATGATTTCAAAAAAACAGACTATGCTGGAGTAGTAACTAATTTTGATAAAGATTATAATCCTTGGTATCCTACAGTTCATTTGTCTTATCAAGTTAATCAAATGAATTCTTTTCAAATATCTTATTCAAGACGTATTCGTCGTCCTGATCCTTGGACTATGATGCCTAATATAGATAGAACAAATAAAGAATATTTACGTTTTGGTAATCCAAATATAGATCCAGAATATACTAATGCTTTTGAATTAGGCTGGTCTTTGATGTTTCATAAGACAACAATATTTACTTCTGCTTACTATCGTTATGTAAATAATGGTATGACACGTTTTCAATTCTTATGGAATGAAACAAATGCTAAGTATTATGGTTTTGATTGGGCCTGGGACGCAGCAGGAAACGAAGATGATAACTCTCTTACTGCTCAAACTTTTGTTAATCTTGCACATTCTTCTAATTATGGTTTAGAAGTTATTGTTGATAGAGATATAACAGATTGGTGGAAAGCAAATCTAAGTATGAATTTCTATGGAGCTTATCAAGATGGTACAGCATTGAATTATGATAAAACAACTTCATTTAATTTTAATGCTAAATTAAATACAACAATATCTTTACCAAAGAACTTTACTATTCAAATATCTGGAAGATATTATGCACCAAGAGAGAATATTCAAGGAAGGGATAATGCAAGATATGATATTGATATAGCAATAAAGAAATCTCTATGGAACAAACAAGCAAACATAGGTCTTAACTTTAGAGATGTGTTTGATACAAGAGGTGGAATGGGTTATGCTTACACAGACCAATATGTTTCATTTACAAAACGTCATCCTTATTCTCGTAGTGTAAGACTTTCTTTCTCATATAACTTTGGAAAAACAGCTAATATGAAACGTAATAAAGTAAAACCACAGCAATCTTCTGGACAAGACTACACAGGAGGTTCTGGAGAAAATTATGACGAATAAACCACAGATCTTTGATAAAGTAAGAAGAAAGTATGTTGCCTTAACTCCTGAAGAGGAAGTAAGGCAACTTACTATTGATATACTTAATAACGAGTTTAACTATCCTTTGACTCGTTTTTCTTTGGAAGCACAAATCAATGTTGGTCAAAGAAAGAAACGTTACGATATAATAGTTAGAGATAGTCAAGGAAATCCTTTTATGTTAGTAGAGTGTAAAGCTAAAAATGTAGAAATAAATGAACAAACTTTTTTACAAGCTTCCGCATATAATCTTAACTTACAAGCTCCATATATTCTACTTACAAATTCTGTAATCACCCTTCTTTTTTATAAAACATCACAAGGTTATATTCAACAAAAAACAATTCCAGAATTATTGTGATATAGTTGTTTGTTTTTATTTTTTTTCGTAAATTTGCAAAATAAATAATAATAAGGAAATAAAACACACTCAACTATATGGGGAATAAGAATAATATCAACAGAAGAGATTTTCTTAAACGTTTAGGTTTAGGAGGAGTTGCCTTAATGGGCGCATCGGTTCTTAAACCAATAGAAACAGTAGCAAAAACAGCTTTTAAAGAAGATGTTAAACCAATAGCTAACAAAAGAATGACTTATCGTATTAATAGAAATACAAATGATAAGGTTTCTCTGTTAGGTTTTGGTATGATGCGACTTCCTAATGAAAATAAGGTGATAAAACAAGAAGAGGTTAATAAATTAGTTGATATTGCTATTGCAAATGGAGTGAATTATTTTGATACAGCTCCTATCTATCATGGAGGAAAAAGTGAGCAAACAACAGGAATTGCCCTAAGTAAACATGATAGAAAAGAGTTCTATATAGCAACTAAACTTTCAAACTTTTCTCCAGAAACTAAAACATTAGAAGGAGCAAAGAAAATGTATTATGCTTCTTTTAAAAATCTTCAAGTTGATGTTATAGATTATTATCTTCTGCATTCTATTGGCGGAGGAGGAGAAAATGAAATAAAAGAAAGATTCTTAGATAACGGTATCTTGGATTTTCTTGTTGAAGAAAGAAAGAAGGGAAAGATAAGAAATCTTGGTTTTTCTTATCATGGAGATGTGAAGATATTTGATTACATGCTGTCCTTGCATAATAAATATCATTGGGATTTTGTTCAAATACAGATGAACTATGTAGATTGGCGTCACGCATCAATAACTAAAAACGAATGGGGAGAACAACCTGATGCCGATGCAGAATATCTTTATAACAAACTAACTCAAATGAATATCCCTGTTGTTATTATGGAACCTTTGCGAGGAGGACGTTTGGCTAATCTTCCAGAAGATATAGCAAAAGAACTAAAAACAGCAAAGCCTCAAAGCTCTTTAGCTTCATGGGCTTTCCGTTGGTGTGGTAGTTATCCTAATGTTCTTACAGCTCTTAGTGGTATGACTTATTTAAGAGACTTGGAAGATAACGTAAAGACTTATTCTCCTTTGGAACCTTGCACAAATAAAGAAAACTTTTTACTTGAACGAATAGCAGACAAAATAGAGGGTTATCCAGTTATACCTTGTACTCAATGTAATTATTGTATGCCTTGTCCTTTTGGGGTAAATATTCCAGGAAACTTTGCTTACTATAACGAAAAGATTGATAAACGAATAATACCTCTTCCAGATAAGTCAGCAAGCGATTATAACAGCAAAATAACAGAATTTCAAAATGGTTTTTATAAAGCATTGAAACAAGAAGAAACTGCAATGAAGTGTAGAGATTGTGGTATCTGTCTTTCAAAATGCCCTCAAAAAATAAGAATACCAAATCAACTAAGTAGAATAAAAGAGATACTTAATAGTTAAACAAGAAGATTTTTAAGAAAATGAGGTTTTTATTATCTACTTAACGAAGTTTTTGCAATAAAAATCTCATTTTTTACTTCAAAGACGAGGTCGGTGAAAACTGAAACCTCGTCTTATTTTTATAGTAATTCATTGTTGAAATTCAGAATAAAATATTTTATATGTTATTCTTTTTTACTATTTTTGCAGGCTAAAAAATAAAATATATTATTTAATAATCTTAAAATACAAATTACGAATATGTCACAAATAATTGGCGTTCATGCAAGACAGATTTTGGATTCAAGAGGTAATCCAACAGTTGAGGTAGAAGTATATACAGAAGCTGGTGCAGTAGGAAGAGCTGCTGTTCCCTCAGGAGCATCTACAGGTGTTCATGAAGCAGTAGAACTTAGAGACGGAGATAAATCAGTTTTCTTAGGTAAGGGAGTTTTGAAAGCCGTTCAAAATGTAAATAAAACAATTGCTGAAGAACTTAGAGGATTACCTGTTCAAGAGCAAATTCTTATTGACAAACGAATGATAGAACTTGATGGCACAGACAATAAGGGCCGTTTAGGAGCTAACGCTATTCTTGGTGTTTCATTAGCTTGTGCAAAGGCAGCAGCAATGGAAACAGGTCAAGAACTATATCGTTATATTGGTGGAGCAAATGCTTATACTCTTCCTACACCAATGATGAATATTCTTAACGGAGGAGCACATGCGGATAACAAAATAGACTTTCAAGAGTTTATGATTATGCCTGTTGGTGCAAGTTCTTTCTCTGAAGGTCTTAGAATGGGAGCGGAAGTATTTCATAACTTGAAATCAGTTCTTAAAGATAAGGGCCATTCTACAAATGTTGGTGATGAAGGAGGTTTCGCTCCAAATCTTGGTAGCAACGAAGAAGCAATTGAAGTAGTATTACAAGCAATTGAACGAGCAGGATATCGTCCTGGTGAAGATGTTTGCATTGCTCTTGACCCAGCAAGTAGTGAATTCTATTTACCAGAAGAAAAAGTATATCATTTTAAATGGTCAAGTGGAGAAAAACTTACTTCTTCTCAAATGGCAGACTATTGGAAAACATGGACAGATAAATATCCTATCATATCAATAGAAGATGGTATGGCAGAAGATGATTGGGACGGTTGGAAACTTCTTACAGATAAAATAGGAAATAATGTTCAACTTGTAGGTGATGATTTATTTGTAACAAATGTTAAACGTTTGCAAATGGGTATAGATAAAGGTGTTGCTAACTCTATTCTTATTAAGTTTAATCAAATAGGTACTCTTACAGAAACAATTAACGCTGTTCGTTTAGCAAATAACAATGCTTACACTGCAGTTATGTCTCATAGAAGCGGAGAAACAGAAGATACTACAATAGCAGATCTTGCCGTTGCATTAAACACAGGTGAGATTAAAACAGGTTCTGCTTCTCGTACAGATAGAATATGCAAGTACAATCAGTTACTTCGTATAGAAGAAGAACTTGGAGAACAAGCGGTTTATTTGGGAAGGAACTTTTTTAAAGCAAGAAAATAAATCTTACTGAGGAATATGTCGTACTAAAGACATATTCCTTTTTTTTATAACTTTTATAGAATGTAAAAAAAATATTATTTATTGCTATCATTGTTGTTTATCTTGACTTATGTTTTAACTGTGGTACAAAGAAAAAGAAGTTAGTAAGCAAAAACAGTATAACAGAACATTGGGAAATATCAACAAAGAAACAAAAGTGAGGTATATTTTTTTTATTAATCCAAATCTTGAAATGAATATCGTAAATGATTTAGATTTTCTTCTATCTTTCTCTTACTATCTTAGAAAAACAAAGTATGATTATTAGAAAGATGTAAATCCTAATACTTTTGAATTGAAATTTGGATTAAAATATTCTATATAAAAAACTATCTATCATGCAAAATATTTATAATCTTCCTGTTAATAACAATAATGCAATACTTCATCTTCAGTTTTTCCCGTCTATAGCTTGGCTTAGTTTTGCAGAAAAACAAAAGGAGATAAGTATTGACATCTATGAAAGTTTTCCTAAGCAGACATTTAGAAATAGATTGCTTCTTATGTCGGCTAATGGTTTGCAAACTATTACTGTTCCCGTAAAGCGTAATAAGGAAGATAAGATACTTATAAAAGATGCTCAAATATCTTACAAAGAGAATTGGAATGTAAGACTTTGGAGGGCAATATATTCTAACTATGGGAATAGTCCTTATTTTGAATATTATGCTGATAGTATAAAAAAGATATTATTAGATAAAGAGTATAAATACTTGATGGATTTAAATGTAGAAGTGTTTATGTTCTTAAAAAAAACTCTTTCTTTAGAATGCAATCTTAGTTTAACCGATCAATATGTAGAAAGAAAGGAAAATAATTTTCTAAATGAATTTTCTATAAAGACAAGACAACAAGATGGAATAAACTTTCCTGCTTATATTCAGTGCTTTTACGAGAAAATACCTTTTGAAACAAATCTTTCTTCATTGGATTTATTGTTGTGTTTAGGCGGACGAGAAGGGAAAGAATATTTACTAAAAAACTAATTTATTGTTTAAAATATTTGTTAAAATACAAAAAATATATACCTTTGCAAACTAAACTTAAGATTTGATAAAAAAAGAGCAAGATTTTATACCTAAAAGATCAAGTTTTAAGAAATTAAAATCAAATCTTTTTTTAGAGAGATTAAGTGTTTTGTAAAATACATAAATAGAAATAATTAAGTATAACTAAAAATCATAAAAACTATGTTTAAAAGTCATCCAAAAGGTTTAGTTTCTGCGGCTTTAAGTAATATGGGTGAGCGTTTTGGCTACTATATTATGAATGCCGTATTGTTGTTGTTCCTTTGTTCTAAGTTTGGACTAAGTGATAGCACATCTGGTTTAATTTATTCCATTTTCTATGCTGCAATCTATGTGCTTTCTTTGGTAGGAGGTATCATTGCAGACCGTACCCAAAACTACAAAGGTACAATTCAAAAAGGTTTAATAGTAATGGCTTTAGGTTATGTTCTTTTAGCTATTCCTATTACTTCAACTTCAAGCAATATGAATTGGTTATTACCTTTTACTTGCTTAGCATTAGCATTAATTGCTTTTGGTAATGGTTTATTCAAAGGTAATCTACAAGCTATTGTTGGCCAAATGTATGACAATTATGAAATAGAAGAAGCAAAGAAAGGTGAAGAAGCTTTAAGAATAGCAAAAACAAAACGTGATTCTGGTTTCCAAATCTTTTATGTGTTTATAAATATTGGAGGTTTGATAGCTCCTTTTGTTGCTCCTTTGTTAAGACAATGGTGGTTAAAGGTTAATGGTTTTATCTATAATGCTAACCTTCCAGAACTTTGCCACAAAGTAATAGATGGTAATATTGGTGATCAAGTTGCAAAATACAATGAACTTTCTGCTGCTGCAACAATCAGCGGAGATTTTGACCCAAGTAGATATTTGGAGGTGTTCAATCAAGGAGTGCATTTCTCATTCTTTGCTTCTGTAGCTGCAATGCTTATTTCTTTGATTATCTTCCTTGTTAATAAGAAAACATTCCCAACTCCTGCTAAAAAAGAAGCAGCTGAAACAGTTAATTATACAGCAGAAGAGAAACAACAAATGGCAAAAGAAATCAAACAAAGAATGTATGCTTTGTTCGCTGTTTTAGGTATAGCTATATTCTTCTGGTTCTCTTTCCATCAAAATGGACAGTCTCTTTCAGTTTTCGCACGTGATTTTGTAAAAACTGACAAGATAGCACCAGAGATTTGGCAAGCAGTTAATCCATTCTTCGTTATCGCTCTTACTCCTATAATTATGTGGATATTTGCAGCTTTAGCAAGAAAAGGAAAAGACATCTCTACTCCAAGAAAGATTGCTTACGGTATGGCAATAGCAGGTTGTGCTTACCTATTCCTTATGTTATTCTCTGCAAGCAAAGGTTATCCATCAGGAGAAGAATTTAGAGCAATGAACGAATCAACAGCTGCAGGTATGAAAGCTGATTGGTGGGTATTGATTATAACTTATTTCTTCTTAACTGTTGCAGAATTGTTTATCTCTCCTTTGGGTTTGAGTTTCGTTTCCAAAGTAGCACCTAAACATCTTTTGGGATTATGTCAAGGATTATGGCTTGGAGCAACTGCAGTAGGTAACCTTCTTATATGGATAGGACCTGTTATGTACAACGCTTGGCCAATTCAATACTGCTGGTTAGTATTCTTAATAGTATGCGTTATTTCAATGGGCGTAATGTTAGGAATGGTTAAATGGCTCGAAAGAGTTACAAAATAAAAATTATCTTTTCATAGTAAAATACCGATAATCTTAAATGGTTATCGGTATTTTTTTGATTTTTATCTATATAATCCTTGTTGTTCTATTTCTTTGCGTACTTTTTCTGGTAGAAGGTAACGTATATCTTTATTATTTTTAATTTGCTCTCTAATATATGTTGCTGAGATATTTATTAAAGGAGAATCTATTAGGTGAATGTGATTATTATTTTGCAAAGGAGAGAGTTCGCAATTCTCTCTGGGATAAACAAAGATATGATATTGTTCTAAAATCTTTTGATTATCTTTCCACTTATGAAAATTTACTAAATTGTCTTGCCCAATAATCAAAGCAAACTCTTTTTCGGGATATGTTTGACTTAGATAGTTAAGAGTGTTTATCGTATAAGAAGGGTAGGGTAGCGAAAACTCTACATCGCTTGCAAAAAACTTGTCGTTATCTTCTATAGCCAAATTAACTAAATGCAGTCTTGTTTTGTTGTCTAATAGAGATGAGAGTTGTTTTAGTGGATTTTGAGGAGAAACAACAAAACATATTTTTTTTAAGTCAGTGTTATCTACAATATGGTTAGCAAGTATCAGATGTCCGTAATGAATCGGATTAAAACTGCCAAAATATAAGCCTATCTTTTCTTTTTTCATATAATTCTTAACGCAAGAAAACTTTTATTTATTGCTTTGCTTTGAGATAAATGTTATATCTTTGCAAACTAATTAACGAAAACTTTTTATCATTATGCCAAATATAGTAGTTAGAGGAATAACAGGACTTATTTATGTTCTTAGTGTTATTGCTGCAATATTTATTCACCCTATTGTTTGTGTGATATATTTTTTTGTTATTGCAATGTTAGGGCAAAATGAATTTTATCATAATGCTAAGAAAGCAGAAATACGGCCTAATGTTCTGTTGGGGAATATATTAGGAATAATACTATATTTTATTGTTGTAATATGTTCTTATTGTGAAGAGAATTTATTTGCTATTTGTTTGGCATGTTTAACAGCGGTTTCATTACTTATATTTGTAGTAGAACTATATAGTAAAGCAAAAGAACATTTTACTAATATTGCTTATACTTTTCTTGGTGGAATATATGTTGTTGTTCCTTTGGCTCTGACTTCTTTAATCATTAATATCAAAGGTGATTTTTCTCCAATGATACTAATGTCTGTTTTTATCTTTGCTTGGTGTAATGATACTTTTGCTTATCTTACTGGAATGAAATTTGGCAGGCATAAATTATTTGAAAGAATATCTCCTAAAAAAACATGGGAAGGTAGTATAGGAGGAGCCGTTTCTGTTATTATTGCAGCAGTGATAATATCTTTGTTTTCTGATAGTATGCAGGTTTATGATTATATTATCATAGCTGTTCTTACAAGTATAGTAGGAACGTTTGGCGATTTAACGGAAAGTATGTTTAAACGTCAGATAGGAGTTAAAGATTCTGGTAATATTCTGCCTGGACATGGAGGAATACTTGATAGGTTTGATATACTTCTTTTGGTACTGCCAGTAGTTTATGCTTATCTTAAAGTTAGATTTATTTTGTATTAGAATCTTTATTTTTTATAATTTTGTACTCTTAAAAACGACTATAAATGGAATATAACACACAGAGAAAGAAAATGATTATCCCAGAATATGGGCGTCATATACAAAAGATGGTTGATTATTGCCTAACTATTGAAGATAGAGAAGAACGCAATAAATATGCTCAAACAATTATTGTTGCTATGGGACAGGTCAATCCTGTTGGTAAAGACACTCCTCACTACAAACAAAAACTATGGGACCATCTGTATATTATTTCTGATTATAGGTTGGACGTAGATTTTCCTTTTCCTAAACCAGTAAAAGAAGAAAAAGATGAAAAGCCTACACCTTTAAAATATTCTCAAAACAATATCAACTTCCGTACTTATGGAACATTCTTAGAAGCTTTAGTAAAGAAAGTTGCAACTATGGACGATGGAGAAGAAAAACAGCGTCTTATACATGAGCTTGCTCAACATATGAAAAAACTTTATTTGCAATATAATATAAATACTTGCGATGAAGCGATACTAAGAAATCATATAAATATATTGTCTGAAGGAAAGATAACGCTTGGAGAAGACTTTCAATTCAAATCAAATAAAGAATTGTTAGGAGTTAAAAAGAAAACGCAGAACAATAAAAACAACAAAAAGAAATAAAGCAATAAAAAAACTAAGTTTAATAGCAATAATACGGAACTATTAAACTTAGTTTCTTTCTTAGAGTGTGTGTTTCTATTCTTTTCCTTCTTCTAATTGAATTAAGCAGAATATGGAGTAGTTGATTATATCGCTATAACTACCTTCTACTCCCTCGGAAACAACGGTCTTACCTTGGTTGTCTTCTATTTGTTTTAATCGTTTTATCTTCATTAGTATAACATCAGTCATAGAACTTATACGCATATCTCTCCAAGCCTCACCATAGTCATGATTTTTCTTCATCATAAGTTCTTTGGTTTGTTGAGCATATTTGTCGTATAGTTTTTCTGCTAAACCGTTTTCTATCTCTTCTGTGGAGTCTGTTCCTAATTCACATTGTATTAAAGCTATGATACCATAGTTAAGCATAGCGATAAATTCTTCTTTAATATCATCACCGACAAGATTTACTCCGCTTTCTTGTATGCTTCTAATACGGTTGGCTTTAATAAATATCTGATCTGTTAAAGAAGGCAAACGCATTATTCTCCAAGAAGTGCCATAATCTTTCATTTTATTAATGAACAGGCTTCTGGCGTTCTTTATTACATTATCGTATTCTATGCTTGTGTTATTCATTTCTTTTATATCTTTTCTGCTTGCAAATATACAAATATTTTTTAACCTTGTGCATTATCAAAAGAAATAAATAGAGGATATTTGCGTTATAGTTTGTGTTAAATACTTAGCAAAATAACAATGGAGAACATATTAGAGATAAAAAATGTAACCAAATCATACGCAAATAAGAAAGCTATTGATGATGTTAGTTTTGATGTTAAAGAGGGAGAGGTCTTTGGACTTTTAGGACCCAATGGAGCGGGAAAGACAACGCTTATTCGTATGATTAATCAGATAACATTGCCAGATAGTGGTGAGATATATTTTGAAGGAGAAAAACTAAGAGAAAAACATATCTCTCTTGTTGGTTATCTTCCAGAAGAACGAGGTCTTTACAAGAAGATGAAAGTAAATGAGGTTGTGCTTTACTTAGCAGAACTTAAAGGCTTGAAAGGTGTTGTCGCAAAACAGAGAATGGATTATTGGTTTGAAAAGTTTGGTATTACTGATTGGTGGAACAAGAAGGTAGAAGAATTAAGCAAAGGTATGCAACAAAAAGTTCAGTTCATAACAACAGTAATACATAGTCCTAAGTTGCTTATCTTTGATGAACCTTTCTCAGGCTTTGATCCTTTAAATGCTAATCTATTGAAGAGTGAGATACTCAATCTTAAAAAACAGGGATCAACAATCATTTTTTCTACGCATAATATGGAGTCTGTGGAGGAGATTTGTGATAGTATCGTGCTGATAAACTCATCAAAGAATATTCTACAAGGCAGAGTAAATGATATAAAACAAAGTTTCAAAAAAGGAGAATATGAAATCATTACCTCTTCTGCAGAAATAGAAGATCTATTGCCACAAGGAGTAACATTGGTTTCAAAACAAGTTAGTGATAATATGCCTTGTACTTCTTTACTAAAAATACCTAAAGGAGAAAATGCCAATGTCCTTTCTGCTTTATTGCAAAAGATGGATATTCTATCCTATAGAGAAGTATTGCCTTCAATGAATGAGATATTTATTAACACAGTTAGTCAAAAAGCTTAAAACAATAAAAGACGATGAATAAACTTTGGATAATAATAAAAAGAGAATACTTGTCAAAAATTAAAAAGAAGTCCTTCTTTGTTATGACTTTGTTGGGACCTATTTTGATGACTTTGTTAATTGTTTTGCCTGTATTGTTACAAAACTCAACAAAGGAACGTTATCATATCATTGTTGTAGATGAGATAGAAAAAACAGTAATAGAAAATGATACTATTTCGTTTTTTAAAGGCAAGTTCAAAAGCAATGATAATCTTTTGTTTGAATATTCTGACGATATAAAACAAGCACAGACTCTGTTGCAAAGTGGTTTGTGCGATGGAGTGTTAGAGATAGTTAATACCAACGATAATCCTCCTATAAAGACTTTCCTTTTCTATGCAGATAACGAGCCAAGCATTGAAGCGAACAGCGATATAAAAGAACAGACAAAACAAATCTTTAAAAACTCTATGCTGAGAGTTAATTATGATATGTCAGATAAAGATATTAGTTTGATAAACAATCCTAAGATAGATTTTTATGCTAAAGATATTCGCACAGGAGAAAACTCAATGTCAGAGGTTAAGACTGTGCTTGGAGCAATATTCGCATTTATAATTTATTTCTTTATCTTCTTGTTTGGAGGTCAGGTGATGAAAAGTGTAGGAGAAGAAAAGACAAGCAGAATAGTAGAAGTCTTGGCTTCAAGTGTAAAGAGTGTTTATCTTCTGTTCGGAAAGATTATTGCCGTTGCCCTTTTAGGATTAACACAAATAGTATTGTGGATAGTCTTTACTTTGTTGTTGATAGGAGGCGTAAGTGTAGCGCAACCAGATTTGTTTTCTCCTCAAGAGCAAAAAGAAATACAGATCAACCAAAGAGTAGTTAGTGTTGATTCAATGGATTTGTCAAATGCAGACACTTCTTTTATAAAGGAAGCTGCTCAAAATATGCAAACGATTAACTTTCCTTTGGTTATAGGAGTTTTTGTTATATATTTCATCTTAGGATATTTATTATATGCTTCCTTATTTGGAGCAGTAGGTTCTCTTTTGGACAATGACACAGACAATTCTCAATTTACACTTCCTGTTACTGTACCATTGATATTTGCAATTATATGCGTGCCTATGGTTATGAGTAATCCGACAGGTGATGTTGCATTATGGTTAAGCATGATTCCATTCACTTCACCTGTTATCATGTTAGTAAGAATACCTTTTGGTGTTCCTATTTTGCAACTTATCTTATCTATAGCTTTAATGCTTATATTTATTGCAGGTTCTGTTATGCTTGCTGCAAAGATATACAGAACAGGAATACTTATGTATGGTAAAAATCTTACTTGGAAAGAAATATTTAAATGGATTAGAAGATAGTTATCTATTCCTTATACCCATAAAAAAGCAAAGAGATGAAACATTGTTTCATCTCTTTTTGTGTAGATATGGTTTATTTCTTATTCTTCTATAGCTTTTATTCCAGGAAGAACTTTTCCTTCTAAGAACTCTAACATTGCACCACCACCTGTAGAAATATAAGAAACATTATCTGCATAACCACTTTCTTTTATTGCACTAACAGAATCACCTCCTCCTATTGCAGAGAAAGCACCCTTTTGAGTAGCGTCCGCTACTGCCTTAGCAATAGCGAAAGTTCCATCTGCAAATTTTTTCATTTCAAATACTCCCATAGGGCCATTCCATAGTATAGTCTTAGAAGAAAGAACAACATCGCAATAAGTTTTTATTGATTTCTCTCCTATATCCATGCCTTCCCAACCATCAGGAATATCCATAGTAGGAACATATTTAGTGTTAGCATTTTCAGAAAAGTCATCAGCTACAATACTATCTTCTGGTAAATAAAGTTTTACGCCTTTTTCTTTAGCTTTTTGCATCAATGCTTTAGCTGTATCTATTTTATCATCTTCGCAAAGAGAGTTGCCAACATTGTGTCCTAATGCTTTGTAGAAAGTGTAACGCATACCACCGCCGATAACTAAATTGTCAGCGATGTCTATCAAAGACTCTAAGATACCTATCTTTGAACTAATCTTACTTCCTCCAATAACAGCAGTGAAAGGCTTTTCGTAGTTGTTCATTAATTTGTTAAGATTTCTTACTTCGTTCTCCATCAAAAGACCAAAGTATTTGTCATTAGGGAAGAACTTAGCTAAAGTTGCAGTAGAAGCATGCTCACGGTGTGCAGCTCCAAAAGCATCATTAACATAAGCATCGCCAAGCAAAGAAAGTTGTCTTGCAAAATCTTCGTTACCTTTAGTCTCTTCAGGATAGAAACGGATGTTCTCTAATAGCATAACTTGACCATCTTGTAAAGCATTGACAAGTTTTGTTACCTCATCACCCAAAAGATTTTGAGTAAATACCACTTCTTGTTTTATAATCTTAGATAAGTACTCTGCTACAGGTTTAAGAGTGAATTCTGGTTCAAAACCACCTTTCTTTGGTCTGCCAAGGTGAGCCATAAGAATAACTCTTGCTCCGTCAGAAATAAGTTTGTTAATAGTAGGCATAGCCTCCATTATTCTTGTGTCATCGCTTATGTTTCCTTGTTTATCAAAAGGGACGTTGAAATCTACTCTAACAAGTACTCTTTTGCCTTTGAAATTTGTATCTTTTATTGTCTTCATATTGTTTGATTTTTATTTATAATTAGATTCTGAATTTTGCAAAGTTATAAAAACTATTTGAAAAGCAAAAATATATTACAAAAAACTTAAAATTTCATTCTTTGATACTTGATAAAATTCTTCTTATATGATTTCAAAAAATATTTAAACCACTTATCATTATTATATTTATCTTCCATACGATAGTTTTGTGCAATCTTATCTTGGCGTTTCGCTTCTTGCATAGACATTAATTGTCCAATACGTTTTTGAATCTTTTTAGTGTGTTTTGCTTTATAGCCCATAAGTTTTAAAGAACCTATTGCTTCTATGGCTCCTTCATATTGTTGATACTTTATTAGGCTTTCGGCTATCTTGATTGCAAGGTCATCATCATTCATATCTTTTAGTATATCACGCAAACCTATATGAATAACGCTCATTTCGTTTAGCTTGTGAGTGTTGTAGTAATACTCTAACTTAGAATATTCAAGGAAATACTTAATAGTGTCTTTGTCTAATAGTATTTGTTCGCAATTCTCCTTCATTGCTACATATTGCAAAGGCTCTTCTATTTGTCGTTTTAGACTTCTAACTCTTTGTTTGTCTAATCTACATTCACTATTGCCTTTTATCTCCATTGCCTTATCAATATAGACTTCAGCAGTATAGAAATCATTCTTTCTTATACACTCTAAAATATCATAAACCAGAACATCTATCTCATCTTGTTTCTTTGCACATACCTTATTGTCTATTGCACGAAGATAAGAGTTCATTATACGTTGAATAGCTGTGTCTTGCTCCATCTTATACTCTGTTATCAAATCATTAGTCAAAGCAACTAAAGAATCAGCCTTAGGGATATTACCTTCAAAGATAGCATACTCAGCATTAGACATTCGTTTAGCCGTAATTTCTCTTATTGCACGAATGTACATTTGCTCTACTGCTTTTTTATCTCCTTCTATTTTAGCCAAACGATTAGCTTTTTCTAACACCTCAAGAGCTTTCTCATAGTTATTTACTTGCATAAATGTACGTGTTTCAAAAAACTTGTCATCTATTGCTTTGTCTATAGTCTTAACCTTAGTACTTTGAACAGCAAAACTTTCTTTAGGGTTTTTGTTTTCAGAAGATGAGATATAATCTTTTTCTATCTTAGTTACCTCTTCCTCAGGGTTAGAAACAGTGTCTTTTATATAATCTGCATAATCCAAAGAATAGCCCTCGGGTTTAGCATTGTTTTCTATTGAATCAAGTTTAGCATCGCTTGGAATGAGAGTCCCTTGTATTTGAGCAATCTGTCTAAGAGTATTCTCTTCAAATTTGCCGCCCACCATCTCAGACAATGTTTTGGCTTTTGCAAGCATATCTCCCCTAAGTTCAGCATTTTTTGCTCCTTGTAAATTTTTGGCAGTAGCAATATAATAATCTACAACCTTATTCACAATTTCATCAAACGAAGATGTGTCATTTATGCTCTCTCTGTTGCGTTGTAAGTAATCATAGGTGTTTTCTGCAAAATCACTCGCTATTTTCATTTCGCCCATCTTTATTGCTCGTTTAGTAATAGTAAGATGGTCGTTATATATTCCTTGTTGGCAAACTTCAATATTCTTCTTTACCAATGCAGATTGACAGATATTCATGTTATCTTTCTTACAAAAATCATCTAATTGAGTAAGAATGTCATAAGCATAAGCATATTTTTTCTCCTTTATCAAGGCAATTGACTGCAAAAGGTTTTTATCATAAGTATATACCAACAGATTAGCACATAGTTTTTTCTCTTCAGTAGTAGGATTCATTTTTGAAAGAATGTCGTTAAGAATTTGAGTTGTTTTAACTATCTGTGCAGAATCTAAAGAGAGTTTTGCTAACTCATAATGAGCCATAACGTTCTTAGGATTAAGGCTTATAGACTTTTGTAAGAGAGAATAGCCCTCAGTCTTTTTGTTTTGAGATATTAGGTTTAAAGCTTTAACATAATATAACTCAGAAGAACGAGGAGTAAGGAAGTCTAACAATTCTTTGTTGTGGTTTAATAAAGTCTTTAGTTCTAAATATTTAGAATATACTTCGTTGTCGGTGTTGTAGATGGCTTTTTCGTTAAGAAAGTCATTAGCTTTATTAACTCTATATTGATAAACAGGCAATAAATCCACTTTATCTGAGGATATTTCAGCAAGTTCCTTAATCTGTTTGTCATATTGTTTGAGTAGATCTTTCTTTTGTGAAGAGGAAAGAGTCTGAGAGTAACCCTGTAATGCAATAAATACAATAAACAATAACGATAAAAAAAATCCTTTTTTCATATCTATATAATGTATCAAAATTTATTTGGCAAAAGTACAATAAATTTTTGGTTATTGCCTACCTACTATAAGATTAAAATAAATTCTTTGTTAGTGTAAAACGTTTTAAATAAAGAATAAGTAAAAAATCAAAGACAGTGAAAATAAACTTCATTATCAAAAACTTATTAAACGATAAAACTACTTCAATTAGTAATTAGAAATCGAAAGTATAGGAAGAAAAAGAGGTTATATTTCTATAGCTACTTTTATTAGTTGATGATTAAAAGCTATTTTAAAAATATTTAAACAATAAAAAATCTAATAATAAAGACTTTTTTTTATAACCGATAGTCTATGTGTTGTTTGTCAAAGAAGCCTTTTACATCATAAACAATACCTTTGTCCGTATTTCTAAGGAAAGAGCGTGGATTTAGTTTAGAAAATTCTTTGTGAGCGACAGCCAACACTACACAATCAAAGTCTTTTTCTGTTGGAATAGTATTTGTTATGTTGATATCGTATTCTTTTAGAACTTTTTCTTTGTTGGCGTGTGGGTCAAAGACAATTATATTATTAGTATATTCTTTAAAAACAGAGTAAATGTCTTTAACTTTCGTGTTTCTGATGTCTGAACAATTTTCTTTGAAAGTAAAACCAAGTATAAGTATTTTAGAATCTTTAACAACTATACCTTTTCTGTTCATTAGTTTAATCACTTGGTTGGCGACGTATGTTCCCATTGCATCATTCAAATCTCGTGCGTTCATCAACAGACGAGGCATAAGACCATAGACCTCTGCTTTTTGAATCAAGTAGTAAGGATCAACACTGATGCAGTGTCCTCCAACCAAACCGGGATATAGTTTAATAAAATTCCACTTTGAAGATGCGGCATCAATAACTTCTTTGGTGTCAATACCCATAGCGTTAAAGATTTTGGCAAGTTCATTCATAAAAGCAATGTTTACATCTCGTTGAGTGTTCTCTATGATTTTGGCTGCTTCAGCTACTTTTATGCAAGAGGCTTTGAATGTTCCATTTTTAAGGACTGAGTTATAAACATCGTCAATAAAATCTGCCATCTTAGGAGTAGAGCCTGAGGTAACCTTTTTTATTGTTTCAACGCTATGAATACTATCTCCGGGATTTATTCTTTCAGGTGAGTAACCAACGAAAAAGTCTTTGTTATATTCTAAATGAGAAATATTTTCAATCAAAGGCACACACTCCTCTTCAGTCATGCCTGGATAAACAGTAGATTCATAAACAATAACATCGCCTTTGTTAATTACCTTAGCGACCGTGCTTGTGGCAGAAAGCAAACAGCGTAAATCTACTTTATTGTTCTCATCAACAGGCGTAGGAACGGTAATGATATAGAAGTTACAATGTTTTATATCCTCAATATTAGAACTTGCATGAAAGCCTTTGCTGATAGCTGTTTTAAGAGTAGAAGAAAGAACTTCTTCATTATCATCTACGGCTTGGTTGATATTTTTAATTCTCTCTTCTTTTGTGTCAAAACCAATGACATTATATTTACTTGCAAACATACAAGCCAAAGGTAAGCCAACATATCCTAAGCCAATAACAGCAATATTTAAATTATTCAAGTCCATAAAAAGAATAAGTTAGATAATATTTGCTTTATATTCTTCAAAGGTTGGGTGATGCTTGTCTTTTTCTGAAAGAATAATATCTTTTTCAGGTAAAAGCCAATCGATGTTTAATGTTTTATCGTTCCAAATAATTGCTCCTTCGTTTTCCCTGGAATAGAAGGCATCGCATTTATATTGAAAGATGGCTTCATCACTCAACACCGCAAAACCATGAGCAAAGCCCTTAGGAATAAAGAACTGAAGGTGGTTTTCTTCGCTTAATATTATAGAATGATGTTGCCCAAAGGTCTTTGAGTCTCTTCTAATATCCACTGCTACATCTAAAACCTTACCTTTTACAACACGTACCAACTTACTCTGCGCATATTTTCCCTTTTGAAAATGTAATCCTCTAAGTACTCCGTAAGAAGACTTACTTTCGTTATCTTGAACAAAATTAATATCTCCTGAAATCTTATTAAAATCCTTTGCAGAATAAGATTCAAAGAAATAACCTCTCTCATCTTTAAATATTTTCGGCTCTATGATGAGTAATCCCTTTATATTAGTTTCTTTTACGTTCATTACAAGTATAGTAGAGCTGTGTTTTTATTGTAAAGATGCAAGTTCTTGTTTAAGAGCCGCAAGTTTTGTTTCACAATCGGCTAATTTCTTTCTCTCTAAAGCAACAACCTTTTCAGGAGCATTGTTTACAAATTTCTCGTTAGAAAGTTTTTTGTTGATAGAAACAATAAAGCCTTCATAATATTTTATTTGTTCGTTTATCTTCTTTGTTTCTTCTTCCTTGTTAATGTTTTCTGTGATAGGAATAAAGATTTCTGTTGTTCTAACCATAAGGCTAATAGTTCCGTCTTGCTTATCTGAAACAAAGTTTATTGGAGTGATGTTTGCAAGTTTAATTATTATGCTTTCGTATTTGGAGATAATTTCTTTGTCTTCGTTCTCTTTGATAAAGCATTGCAGAACTTCTTTTGGAGAAATACCTTTTGAGTTTCTTAATCCACGTATAGTGGTTATTATTTCTTTAATGAAAGCAAACTCTTTATCCATTATGTGTTCCTTTTCAGTACATTTAGGATAAGAAGTATCCATAAGGAATTCATCTTCCTTTCTTTCTCTTAGGTTATGATATATCTCTTCTGTAACAAAAGGCATGAAAGGTTGAAGAATCTTCATCAAAGACTCAAAGATAGATATTGTTTGTTCAAAAGTCTGTTTATCTATAGGCTTTTGATATTCTGGTTTTACTATTTCCAAGAACCAAGAACAGAAATCGTCCCAAATGAAAGTGTAGATATTCTTTAAACACTCACTTAAACGATATTTAGAAAAATCATCTTCTATTTGTTCAAGGATAGCGTTCATTCTTTGATAGAACCAGTTGATGGCAAGTTCTGAATGCTTAGGTTGAGGTATTTCTTCTACGTTCCAACCTTTTATTAATCTCAAAGCATTCCATATTTTGTTAGCAAAATTTCTTCCTTGTTCGCAATATGCTTCATCAAAAGGAAGATCGTTGCCTGCAGGAGAAGACATAAGCATACCCATTCTTACTCCGTCAGCTCCATATTGGTCAATCAATAACAAAGGATCAGGAGAGTTGCCAAGAGTTTTAGACATCTTTCTTCCAAGTTTATCCCTTACTATACCAGTAAAATAAACATTATGGAAAGGAATATCTTTTCTGAATTCCAATCCTGCCATTATCATTCGTGCAACCCAGAAGAAGATAATATCTGGACCTGTTATTAAATCAGAAGTAGGGTAGTAGTAGTTTATTTCTTCGTTGTTTGGTTCGTTGATGCCATTAAAACAACTGATAGGCCACAACCAAGAAGAGAACCAAGTGTCTAAAACGTCTTCATCTTGCTTTAAGTCTTCTATTTTTATGTTCGGTAATATAACTTGTGCTTTTTTGAATGCTTCTTCTAAGTTTGGAGCAACGACAAAATCGTTGTTTGGAAGATAATAAGCAGGTATTCTATGTCCCCACCAAAGTTGACGACTAATACACCAGTCTTTTGTGTCTTCCATCCAGTGTCTGTATGTGTTGATGAACTTTTCTGGGTGGAATTTTATCTTTCCGCTCTCTACAACTTCTAAAGCAGGTTTAGCCATATCTTTCATCTTGCAGAACCATTGCATACTTAGTTTAGGTTCAATAGGAACTGAAGTACGTTCAGAAAGACCTATTTTATTATCATAGTCTTCTATCTTTTCCATTAAACCTTCTTTTTGCAAATCTTCAACAATCTGTTTTCTGCAATCAAATCTGTCTAAATCTTTATATCTTAATCCGTTTTCATTTAAAGTTCCGTTGTCGTTGAAAATGTTGATAGAGTTTAGTTTGTGTTTTATTCCAAGGTTGTAGTCGTTGATATCGTGTGCAGGAGTAACTTTTAAAGCTCCCGTTCCGAAGGTCATATCAACATATTCGTCAAATATAACAGGTACCTCTCTATTTACTACCGGAACAATCAATTTCTTTCCTTTTAAATAAGAGAATCTTTCATCATTAGGATTGACACAAACGGCAGTATCTCCCATTATTGTTTCTGGGCGAGTGGTTGCTACAACAACATATTTATCTTTGTTGTCAGAAAGATAGTAACGAAGATAATAAAGTTTGGAATGCTGATCCTTATATATTACTTCCTCATCACTAACAGCGGTTAGTGCTTTAGGATCCCAATTAACCATACGGACACCTCTGTAGATTAAGCCTTTATTATAAAGATCGCAGAATACCTTTATGACAGCCTCGCTCATATCTTTGTCCATTGTGAATTTGGTTCTATCCCAATCACAACAACAACCCAAAGTCTTCAATTGCTGAAGAATTATTCCGCCTTTTTCTTCTTTCCATTGCCAAGCATGTTTAAGAAATTCTTCTCTTGTAAGGTCAGTTTTGTTTATGCCTTTTTCTTTTAGAAGATTAACAACTTTAGCTTCTGTTGCTATGCTGGCGTGGTCTGTACCAGGAACCCAACAAACGTTTTTGCCGTTCATTCTTTCTTTTCTACAAAGCACGTCTTGTATTGTTTCATTCAGCATGTGTCCCATGTGAAGTACTCCTGTAACATTAGGAGGTGGGATTACTATAGTATAAGCTTCTCTTTTATCGGGTTCAGAGTGGAATGCGTTACTTGATAACCACTTGTCGTACCATTTCTTTTCTACATTCTTCGCAATATATTTGGATTCCAATTCTGCCATATTAGTATAGATTTTTAACAGTTTGCAAAAATAGTTATTTTTTCTGAAATCAAAATCTTTTTTCAAAAACTTATGGATAACAGAAGGGCCTTACCAACGTTTTTAAATCTCTGTAAAGTAATTCTTCTCTAAAAGTTTGTAAAGAATTTTTTTATCTCCCATAACCCAAACGTAATCTTTTTCTTCAAAAATGACATGTGAAGACGGATTAACGATAGGGGCGTCGTTTCTTTCTATGGCTATAACCATACATTTATCTTTCATTAAAGAAGAATCTATTAATGATTTACCAATCCATTCGGAGTCCTTTGCAATACGGAATATTAGGCAATTGATTTTGGAGTTAGGATCTTCGTTTTGTTGTTTGTTGAAATCGTTAAGCACTTTAGCTTCATTGTAGTCCATAACTAAGGTGTCGTAATCCAGATCCAAATGTCTAAGATTGAAAAGTGAACCGAGAAGAAGTAATCTATCACCGCCACGAAGAACAAAATCGCCATCAGGGAAGTCTATCTGTTTATTATTACGTTGAACGGATATAATAAGAACGTTGTATTTTTTTCTAAAGTTAAGATTTTTCAATGTGACTCCTTCTAATTCGCTGTCATTATCGAGACTGAAAGGAGCAACATTAACGTTTTGGTCTATCCAATGCAGGTTGCTGACCTCGCTCATAGGAGTTCCGTCTTCTTCCATCTGTTGTACGATTTGGCGAACGTTGAAGTTTTTTACAAACCTGCTTTCCATAGACCAATAGAAACGCATTAGTTTTTTTGAATGGAAGATAACTCCAAAGAAAATAGCTGCTACTACAATAATAACGTATATAGGTAAAGCCCAATATCTGTTTATAACTGCACAGACAAAGAAAAAAGCAATGATATACCTTATTACTATCATAAATGAAAGGAAGAAACGGTTGTTTGTGTCGCTTGTCCAAAGAGAAAGGAAAAGATTAGCTTGCTTGCCTTGATTGTGTATCATTGGACGAAGGAATATAGCAAGAATAGTAAGAGTTACTGCTGAAAGAATAATCTTTTTTATCAATTGCTGTTCACCAGAGTTAGCAAATTTGACTCCTAAGGTAAAAGAAAATAAAGATATTGCTAAACAGATAATAACATATAAAGATAGTCTGGCAACATATGTTTTTATGAATTGTCTCCAAACAGAAGAAGTTTTAATATCTTTTACATCTTCGCCTTTAGGATATAAAAATCTGTGCCAACGCTTAGGGACAGTAGCTTCGATTACTCCAAAAACGGGTTCAGACAAACGTATACAGTAAGGTGTTGTGAAGGTTGTGATAACAGAAACTGCAATGACAATAGGATAAACAGTAGGGGAAATGATACCAAGAGACATACCCAGGCTTGCGACAATAAAAGAGAACTCTCCCATTTGAGCAAGAGAGAATCCACTTTGCATAGCAGTCTTTAAATCTTGTCCAGCTAATCTTACTCCTGAAGTTGTAAATATCATCTTGCCAAGAATGGAAGCAAAGGTAATAATTAAGACGATAGGAAAATTATCAACAAGTATCTTAGGATCCACCATCATACCAACAGAAACAAAAAAGATAGCTCCAAAGAAATCTTTGATAGGTGTGAT
The DNA here is from genome assembly GCA_045221575.1 of Bacteroidales bacterium. GTDB lineage: Bacteria > Bacteroidota > Bacteroidia > Bacteroidales > P3 > Scybalousia_A. Next base: position 17,869 of record JBGUWU010000019.1, on the reverse strand, counting down.
AACCTTTTCTATCTTTTCTTGTTCTAAAGTCTCAGCAAGTAAAGAACCCATTATGAAAGCCCCTAAAGCAGAAGAAAACCCTACACTTGTAGCAAACACGACCATACCTAAACATAATCCCATAGAAACTAAAAGTAAAGTCTCTTCATTAAGATAAGGACGAAGCTTTTTCAATAAAGTAGGTATAAGATAAATACCACAAACAACCCAAACAACAAGAAAGAAAACCAATTTAGCAACAACACCTATAAGTTGAGTGCCTTCAAATTGTTTACTAACTCCAAGAGTAGAAACAATAACCATAAGTATTATTGCAAACAAATCTTCAAACACTAAGATGCCAAAAACAATTCCTGCAAATTTCTTTTTTTGTAAGCCAAGATCAGAAAAAGCTTTAAAAACAATAGCGGTAGAAGACATGATAAGCATACCTCCAAGCAAAAGACTATCAGAAGTAGGCCAGCCAATAAGTTTTCCTACTGTAAACCCAAGAAGAGAAAGTCCGCATATTTCAACGGCTACAGCTATGCCTCCTACTTTTCCAATGGTAAAAAGTTTTTTAAAAGAGAATTCCAAACCCATACCAAACAAAAGGAAGATAACACCTATCTCTGCCCAAGTTTCAATATGTTCTGGTTCTACTGTCTGAAAAAAAGAAAAATGAGGACCTGCAATAAATCCTGCAATAATATAACCTAATACAACAGGCTGTTTAAGCAACTTGCATAAAAGAGAAAATACACTACCTAAGATAAGTATTATAGCAAGGTCTAAAATAAACGATTCCATAAAATAAATTTTTGAGTTTCTAATAATAAGGAAACTGCAAAGGTATTAATTTTTTTAGAAAAAGACAATAAAAGATTCTTATTTTTTCTTTGCTTCGTTCCAAAATTTATCCATCTCTTCTAATGTCATATTAGATAAAGATATATTCTTTTCCTTAGCTTTTTCTTCTATGTATTGAAAACGTTTTTTGAATTTTCGGTTTGTTTTTTCTAAAGCTGTGTCTGGATTAACGTCAATAAAGCGAGCATAGTTGATAAGAGAAAACAATACATCACCAAATTCTTCTTCTATTTTTTCTTTGTTGTTAGGCTTTTTTACTTCTTCTTGTAGTTCTTTTACTTCTTCTTGTACTTTTGCCCAAACATCAGAAGCTTTTGTCCAATCAAAACCAACACCTTTTGCTTTGTCTTGCATACGATATGCTTTCACCAAAGAAGGTAAAGAATCTGGTACTCCTGAAAGAGTGGAACGGTTGCCTTCTTTAAGCTTTATTTTTTCCCAATTCTTTTCTACATCTTCGTAAGTTATGCTACCGTCTTTGCAAAAAACATGAGGGTGACGACGAATAAGTTTCTCGTTTAAAGCATTCATAACATCAACCAACGAAAACTCCTTCTTTTCTTCTCCGATCAAAGAATAGAATACAACATGCATAAGAACATCACCTAATTCTTTGCAGATGTTTTTGTTATCGTTATTTAGTATTGCATCAGATAGCTCATAAATCTCTTCAATGGTAAGAGTGCGTAATGTTTCGTTGGTTTGTGCATTATCCCATGGACACTCTATTCTTACCTTTCTCATTAAAGACATCATATTGTTGAATGCCTCAATATATCTTTTATCTTCCATAATGATGTTAAACGATAATTTAAAGACTTTATTATATATTGATTGTTTAGATGTTGATACAATAATATTTGTCTTTTGTCGTTTGATAGAATACAAAAACTTTTGAGAAATGAAACGAGTATATCTGCTATATATGATATGTATTGTTTTTAGCATTACTATAGTACAAAATACAATTGCACAAGTAACTTATCCTGCGAACTCTGTTCTTTCTTCAGGACACTGGTATAAGATAAGAATTGCTACTGATGGAGTGTATAAGTTATCTTATAATGATTTCATATCTATGGGATTTTCTGATGAAGAGATAAATTGGGATAATCTTTCCATATATGGTAATGGTGGTTTGGCTATAAGTGAAAAAAACTCCGACTATAAACATTCAGATTTACAAGAAAACGCAATATATGTCAACAAAACGGGAAGATACGCTTTGTTTTATGCTCAAGGAACCACTAAAACATTGTATGAAAGTGATTCTTCTTTTTCTTTTGAAGTAAATCCTTATTCTGATTATGCTTCTTATTTTGTTACGTTTGATCAAAACATAGGTGAAAAGAAAAGAATAGAGGAAAAAAATCTTCCAAACACATATGATACTACAATTTCCACAACTCCTTACTATGCTTTCCATAAAAGAGAACTTGTTAATCTTTTAAATGCAGGTAAAACATGGGTTGGAGAAAGAATGACTCCTTCAAGCAATACTTTATCCATACCAATGAACCTTCCTAATATATCTTCCAATTATCCAGCACAAATAGAAATAGATTTAGCAACATCAAGCGCTTCAAATGTTAGCTTTACAATAAAGTTTAACAATACTCAATTAGAAAGCATGTATCCTTCCACTTCTATACCTTCTGAATCTGTAGCTCTAAAGGTTAATAAGAAATACAAACAAAATGTCTCCATTCCCAATAGTACAATAAATATTCAGTACAATTCAGTGGATTTTTCAGATAAAGCATATTTGAATTATATACTTGTAAATTATAAACAGAATCTTGTTTTCAATAATAGTTATCTGCGTTTTTTTTCTGTCAATAATGATTCTCTGACAAATTCAATAAGATATCAAATAAGCAATGTTACAAATAGTAATACAATGATATGGGACGTTACAGATATTAACAACGCCTATATTTTGACAAAAACACAAGAGAATAACAATGTTTTTTGTGTTGTTCCTAACGATACTATAAGAACTATTGTTGTTATAAATGGTAACAATTTTGCTACTCCAATATTTGTTGCAGAGGTGGAAAATCAAAATCTTCATGCTATGCAACCGACAGACTTTATCATAGTAACTAATAGCAAATTTACTACTCAGGCTAACGAGTTGGCAACTTATCATAGGGAAAATGACGGTATAAGTGTTGAGGTTGTAGATATAGAACATATTTATAATGAGTTTTCTTCAGGTCAGAAAGATTTCTTAGCAATAAGAGAGTTTCTAAGAATGATGTACAATAAATATATATCTGAAGGTAAGAATCCAAAAAATGTACTTCTTTTTGGTGATGGAACTTTTGATAATAAGAATATACTTGGCTACAACAATAATTATATTCCTACCTATCAATCTGCAAGTGAATACAGAAACGTAGGCTATGTTTTTACTTCCGATGATGTTCTTGCATGCTTATCAGACTACGCAGAGAATAGGGTTTATGATACTCTTATGATAGGAGTAGGAAGATTTCCAGTAAATGATACAAAAGATGCAGAGATATTAGTAGATAAATCTAAAAGATATATGTTAAAGCAAGATCTATTGGAGAATGAAGATGGCGATTGGAGAAATTTTGTCATGCTTTCTTCAGATGATGCTGACGATATGAGTGAGATGTATTTTATAGATAACGCTGAGCATATCTACAAACAAATAGACCAAACACAACCCTACATAAATATTCAAAAAGTTTATCAAGATGCCTACAAAGAATATACTTCTTCAGCAGGTGCTACCTATCCAGATGCAAGCAAGGCTATTAATGATAGAATAAACAAAGGTTGCTTATTGTTTAACTATCTTGGACATGGTTCTCCTGATCATTTGAGTGGAGAAAGATTAATAACTATGTCTGACATAACTTCATGGACTAATTACAATAGATTGCCTTTAATGATAACTTCTACTTGTGAGTTTGCACGTTTTGATCTTGCAGAAAAACAAGCAGCGGGCGAATATGCTGTTCTTTCAGAAAATGGAGCAGCCATAGCTCTTATAGCAGCAGCACGAAAGATAGCTTCTAATAATGCTATCAATCAAGCACTACACAAATATGCTTTAATGAGAAAACCCGATGGTACCCCTTATACATTCGGAGAAGTTATGATGAATGCAAAAAATGTTACTAACCTACAAACAGCAGAAAGAAGTATAACCCTTTTAGGAGACCCTGCCCTTAAAATCTCTTTACCAAAATACAATATCAAGACCACACGAATAAATAACTCTTTCTACGATGAAACACTTCAAGGATTTACAAGCATAGATACGTCCAATGCTCTTTCAAAAATGTATATCAAAGCAGAAGTAGTGGATTTTAATGGCAATAAAATACAATCCTTTAATGGAAAGGTAAAGATATATCTGTTTGATAAAAAAACAACTTATCAAACATTAGACAATGCGGGAATAGGTAAGACACTTACTTTTGAACTTCAGACGAATCTACTTCATAAAGGTTTTGCACAAATTGTTAATGGTGAGTTTGAATACTCGTTCACTATTCCAAAAGATATAGCTTATAACTATGGACGTGCTAAACTAAGTTTTTATGCCCAAGATGAAAATATTGACGCAGCAGGTTATACCAATGATTTTGTTCTTGGAGGTATAGATACAAATGTTGATATGAGAGAAACAAGACCTTTAGTTAATTTATATATAAACGATAGTAATTTTGTAGATTATGGTATAACAGATGAGAACCCTACACTTTTTGCAGTAATAACAGATAGCATACCTATCAATATAGCAGGTGCAGGATTAGGACATGATATTGTAGCTCGTTTAGATAATGCTGCAAATACATTTATTCTTAACGACTATTATGTTTATGATGATCAAGATTTAACAAAAGGATATATCACCTATCCATTTTCTTCTTTGGAAGAGGGAGAACATACTCTTTCTCTTAAGGTTTGGAATATTTATAACTATTCTTCAGATGCAACAATACATTTTAGAGTAGTAAATTCAAACAAAGAAGAGTATGAAACTTATAATTATCCAAATCCTTTTAGCACAAGCACTAACATAATTCTAAAGTTTAATCAAGCTAATGAGGTTAAGTCTGCTACAATTAAAATATTTAATGCACAAGGCAGAATTCTTAAAACCATAAATGCTGATGAATATATAAACACTTATAATCTTACTCCTATACCTTGGGACGGAAGAGTTGATGGAGGAGGTATGATAGGCAATGGAATATACTATTATGTTGTGGAAATAGTTACTAATAATGGAGATAAGATAAGAAAGACCAATAAAATGTTGGTTATAAAATAAACTATCTTTACAATAAAAATAAAATACAAGCGTTTTTACATACAATAAAAAATAAATTAAGATGAAAAGAATAACTTTTATACTTATATCAATCGTTTTTTTATTCTCAGGTTTTGTCTATGCACAAACTGGAATAGATAATGATAATGTACAAGGAATAATATTAAGGAGACAAGTAGAAGACGATGCAAGACTTATTTCTACTGGCGTGCCTCTATTATTAATAGCGCCAGATGCAAGAGCAGGAGCTTTGGGAGATTTAGGTGTTGCTTCCACTCCTGATGCTAATTCAAATCATTGGAATGCTGCTAAACTACCTTTTGCAGAAAAGAAATTTGCTGCCTCTCTTACTTATTCACCTTGGTTAAGAGATATAGCAGGAGATATAGATTTAACTTATTTATCTGGTTACTATAAAATTAATGATATAAGTGCAATAGGAGCATCATTAACCTATTTCTCTTTAGGTTCAATAAACTTTACAAACGATGAAGGTGTTTCTATGGGAGATTATAATCCTAATGAGTTCGCTATAGATGTGTCTTACTCTCTTAAACTTACAGAAAATCTCGCTGCTTCTGTAACAGGAAGATATATTCGTTCAGATTTAACTCAAGGTCAGGCTGTGTCAGGAAATAGTACTCATGCGGCTACTGCAGTTGCAGCAGATATAGGTTTATATTATCAAAAAGATATAGCAGCAGATAAACCAGCACAGTATGCTTTAGGTTTGCAAATATCTAATTTAGGAAACAAAATATCTTATTCAGATAACTTAGAGTCAAGTTTCTTGCCTGCAAATCTTAGAATAGGAGGACGATATTCTTATTCTATGGACCAGTTTAATAAACTTTCATTTATGTTAGACTTGAATAAACTGTTGGTTCCTACACCTCCTGTTAGAGATACAGCAGGAAATATCTATGAAGGTAAGGAAGATAATGTAGGAGTATTGAAAGGTGCAATACAATCTTTCTATGATGCTCCTAATGGACTAAAAGAAGAATTGCAAGAAATAAATCTTTCTGCCGGTGTAGAATATTGGTATAACAATATGATAGCCGCACGTGCAGGTTATTTCTATGAAAACAAAAAGAAAGGTGATAGACAATATCTTACTTTAGGTTTGGCACTGAAATATAATTCATTAGGCATAGATATTTCTTATCTTGTGCCTACGTCTCAAACCAATAACCCTTTGAAGAATACTCTCAGAGTTTCACTTTCCTTTGATATGTAAAAAGTTTAATTATGAAGATGAGAATTGGCTTTGGTTATGATGTTCATAAACTTCAAGAAGGAAGAAAACTTATGCTTGGTGGAGTGGAAATAGAAAATGCTCCACTTGGCGTTGTTGGTCATAGTGACGCTGATGTTTTGATACATGCTATAATTGACTCACTTCTTGGAGCTGCCAATCTTAGGGATATAGGTTTTCAATATCCAGATAGCGATGATAAATACAAAGGTATAGATAGTAAGTTGTTGCTAACAGATACCTTAAATAAAATAACATCGAAAGGCTTTAAAATAGAAAATATAGACACTACTATTTGCTTACAAAGTCCCAAGATAAGCAGTTATATTCCCAAGATGAAAGAGGCACTTGCTAAAATACTTGAGATTGATGTTGAAGATGTAAGTATTAAAGCAACAACAACAGAACATCTTGGCTTTGAAGGAAGAAAAGAAGGTGTATCGGCCTATAGTGTTTGCCTATTATCAAAATAATAATAACGAAGAAGCATAAAACCTCCACTGATAGTGGCGTATAGTGATTATAATTTTTTTTAATCAAAGTTCGCCAATTACAAAATTCTCTTTTCTGATTTTTAAATAAAAAGTAATAAAGACTTAATTTCTGAAAAAAAAGAGTTGCTTTTAATTTATTAGAAGTTGATGTTTTTTTATTAACATCAAAAAGCCACACATAAAAGCTTTTTTTCTATTTTTTTTTACTTGTACTGAATTGGCGTTAAAATTAAATAATAATACTTAAAACTGTAACTTTTTTCTCTGTTTTTAAGTATAAGTACAATAAAATTAGTACGATTAATTAGAAATTAGAAGTGAGTAGTTAGTATTTGCATATATTAATGTTTGAAAAATGGTAATTGTTATGTGTTATTGTCAGTAAGAACTCTCTTTGGTTTTTAATTGTTTATTGCTAATTGATTAAAAAATAATAATTTATAAAAATAAATGGTAAAATTTAATTAAAAAATACTAATATGTACGTATTTTTTTGTAATATTGCCGTTCGAAAACTTATACACATTATGTTGAATTTATAACATGCTATTATATGAAAAAGAGTCTATTTTGTTTATTAATGGTTTGTGTGTTTGCATTCACAGGATTGAAAGCTCAAGACCCTCATTTTTCTCAGTTTTATGCTAATCCTATTTACACAAACCCTGCTTTTGCTGGTTCGGCAGTATGTCCAAGAATTTCATTGTCTTATAGAGATCAATGGCCAAGTTTAGGAGCCTTCAAAACTTTTTCTGCAAGTTATGATCAATACTTTGATTTTATATCTGGTGGTATTGGAATATATGTTATGAGTGATAAACAAAGTGATTTCTATAGAATAAATACCGTTGCTTTGGCATATGCTCTTCATTTACAACTTACTCAGGAAGTAGCCTTAAATCTCGCTGCTCAAGCTAATGTAACAAATAATAGTTTAGATTGGGATAAATTAGTTTTTGGAGATATGATAGATACAAGATATGGAGTTATTTACCCTTCTACTATGGCTACAAGACCAGATAATACTTCAAAAACATACGTGGATTTTGGAGCAGGTGCTTTAGTATATGGTGAAACATGGTATGCTGGTGTTGCTGCTGTTAATCTTACTCGTCCTAAAGATGGTTTTATTTCATATAATAGACTACCAATAAAAGTAACTGCTAATGCTGGTATGAGATTCAATCTTAGAAGAGATACAAGAAGAACTAATGCTTTCTTTGGTCAGCCAATAATTTCCCCTAATATTATATATCAACATCAAGGAGAATTCAATGAACTGAATTATGGTATGTATTTAGATTGGTCTCCTTTTGTTTTCGGTGCATGGTTTAGACAATCAATGAGTTTTGATAATGCAGATGCTATAGTTCTTTTATTTGGACTACAATGGGGAGATTATAAGTTAGGATACTCTTATGATATTACAGTTTCTTCTCTTTCTAACGTGTCAGGTGGAGCACATGAAATATCATTAAGTGCTAAGTTGCCTTGTCCAGAGAAGAGGAAAAAAGTTAGAGACATAAAATGTCCTTCATTCTAATTTTTGATAAATTTTGAAACAAAAGTTAATTTTAAACGTATAAGGAAAAGTAAAAAAGTAAAAAATAATATGAAAACAGTATCAATTGTTGGTAAATTAGTGATGATAGTAGCGGTTGCTACGTTGTTATTTGCTTGTTCAGGTAAGAAGAAATCAGCTACTACAGGTTGGAACTATGATGATTCAAAATGGGGTGGCTTTGAGTCTGCTAAGAATATGGAACAACAAACCCCTCCAGGAACAGTGTTTATTGAAGGTGGTGCTTTTATTATGGGAAGAACTACAGATAACGTAAAATATGAGTGGGATAATACTCCTCATAAAGTAACTGTATCTTCTTTTTATATGGATGAATGTGAGATAACTAATCTTGCATATAGAGAGTTCTTATATTGGATTCAAAGAGTTTATACTGATTACCCAGAGTATTATCAATCAAATCTACCAGATACATTAGTATGGAGAAGTAAATTAACTTACAATGAACCAATGGTAGAATATTATTTCCGTTATCCTTCTTGGGCTGATTATCCTGTTGTTGGTGTTAGTTGGATTCAAGCAAACAACTACTGTGATTGGAGAACAGACCGTCTGAATGAAAAAGCATTGATTGATGCAGGTATTTTAGAAATGGACCCAGACCAACAAGGTGATAATGTTTTTACAACAGATGCTTATCTTGCAGGACAATACGAAGGATATGTAAAGAAAGAGCTTGCTGATCTTAATCCTAATTCTGAGGGAGTAAGAAAAGTAAATATGTCTGACGGAATATTATATCCTAAGTTTAGACTTCCAACCGAAGCAGAATGGGAATATGCTGCATTAGGCCTTATTGGAAACACAACAAAAGAAGGTCGTATATTAGAAAGAAGAATATATCCTTGGAATGGTCATGTAGTACGTACAGATCAAAAGAAATATTATGGTGAAATGCTTGCTAACTTCAAACGTTCAAGAGGTGATGCTATGGGTGTTGCAAGTGCATTAAATGACCATTGGGAATATACTGCTCCTGTAGATTACTACTTCCCTAATGATTATGGCCTATATAATATGGCCGGAAACGTAGCAGAATGGGTTATGGACGTTTATAGACCAAATACTCCAGAAGATGCAGGTGACATTAATCCATATAGAGGTAATGTTTATATTACAAAAGTTCTTGATTCTGATGGAATGATAGCAGAGAAAGACTCATTGGGAAGAATAACTTACAGAGAAGTAACAGTTGAAGACAATATTAATAGAAGAAACTATCGTCAATCTGATAATATTAACTACTTAGACGGAGATTTAGCTTCTCAAATAGTAGCAGGTAATGATTGGAAATCTTCTGTAGGAGAAGAAGGTGAAGAAGAGGAAGAAGTTACAACAACTGAAGAAGAAGAGGAAGAAGTATTAAATAAAGAATCTGAAACAAATGGTATGTATGAATATGGTAAAACTTCCATGATTAACGATAAGGTTAGAGTAGTAAAAGGTGGAAGTTGGAAAGATAAAGCACTATATTTATCACCAGGTGAAAAACGATTCTTGGCTCAAGATCAAAAGACAGAATGGATAGGTTTCCGTTGTGCTATGGATAGAATGGGTTCAAGAGAAATGAAAAGATAGATTTAATTAACTTAAATATTTTTGGAAAATCCTGTGTTTCTTTGGGAAAAAACTTACACAGGATTTTCTTATTATGAAGAAAAATAATGGCAACATCATCTGTAACTTTTAAGCAAGTCAAAGATAATATAACCAAGGGTAACCTTGCTCCTATTTATTTGCTTTTAGGAGAGGAATCTTATTATATAGATGTGCTGGCAAAAGAGTTTGAAGATAAGGTTATAGATAATGATGCAAAAGATTTTAACTTCAATATCATATATGGTAAAGAAGCTAATGCAAATCTGCTAATTCCTTTTTTAAGACAATATCCTTTGATGTCAGATAAGCGTCTTGTAATTCTCAAAGAAGCTCAGATGATAGATAAAAGGGAATGGGGAAAAATGGACGTTTATTTCTCTCAGCCACAAAGTACAACTTGCTTTGTGATATGCTACAAGAACAAAACATTTCCAAGTGTTAAGATGAAAAATCTTCTTACAAAGAATGGTGGTGTTGTTTTTGAGAGTAAAAAATTGTATGAAGATAAGGTTGGAGCATGGATTGCATCATACATAAAAGATAGTGGTTATACTTATGACGAGCGGATAATAAATGTTTTGGTTGATAAATTAGGGACAGACTTGCAGAAGATAGCTAATGAAATATCTAAGATGCAACTAAATATTAAGGAAACAAAGCATATAACTCTTGATGATGTCTATAATTATATAGGTATGAGTAAGGATTATAATGTTTTTGAATTACAGAAGTATTTAGCTCGCAAAGATATTCTAAAATGTAATCAAATAATAGATTACTTTTCTAAGAATCCAAAAGAAAATCCAATACAAATGGTTATCTCTATTTTGTTTTCGTTCTTTACTAAAACTCTTGTTGCCTCTCAAACACAGCCTTGTACTTCTCAAGCTGTAGCACAGGCTCTTCACACTACTCCATATATGGTGAGAGATTATATGACTGCCATAAATAATTACCCTATGTCAAAACTTTTTGAGATTATTGCATTGTTTGACGAATATGATTTAAAAACAAAAGGTATGGATATTTCTCCTCTTTCTGAAGATGGAGAACTGTTGAAAGAATTTATTTTTAAAATATTACATTAAAAGGTAAAATATTGCTAAAAAGAATAAAATAACTACTATGAAGAAATATATATTAACTGTTGTTTTGTGTTTTGTTTCATTTGCTGCTTATTCACAAAGTGGAACAATAAAAGGTTTTGTGTATGATAAATCTAATGGTGAGCCTATTTTGTTTGCTAATGTTTTATTAGAAAATACAACTCTTGGAGCAAGTACAGATGATAATGGATATTTTGTTATCAATAAGGTGAAGCAAGGTAACTATACTTTAAAAGTACAGTGTTTGGGCTTTAAGGATACTATTTTTAATGTTAATGTAGCATCTTCTTCCATAAACCTTAAGATAGAGCTTAAACCAATGGCACAACAACTTGAAGCAGTAGAAGTGCATGGTAATAAAGAAGCTGCACGAATAGAAAGTCAAGTGTCTGTGAAAAAAATAACAGCATCAGATATTTATAAAATACCGTCAATAGGAGGACAAGCTGATATAGCACAATATATTCAAGTGTTGCCTGGTGTTGTTTCTTCAGGAGACCAAGGCGGACAGTTATATATTCGTGGTGGTTCTGCTATTCAAAATAAAGTTCTTTTAGATGGAATGGTTGTTTATAATCCATTTCATTCTATTGGTATCTTTTCAGTATTTGAAACAGATATAATTCGTAAAGCAGATGTTTATACAGGAGGATTTAATGCACAGTATGGAGGCAGACTTTCCTCTGTTATAGATATATCTACTAAAGATGGTAACAAAAAACAAACTTCAGGTAAGATTTCTTTTTCTACCTTTGGAGCATCTGCTACAGTAGAAGGTCCTATTATCAAAGATGCAGAAGAACGTTCTTATGCTCTTTCTTATCTTTTGAATGCGAAGAAGTCTTATCTTTCATCTACTTCAAAATCTTTATATAGTTATGTTGATAATGAGTTGCCATACGATTTTTTTGATATTTATGGAAAGATGACACTTGTTAGTAAAGAGGGTAGTAAATTAAATATTTTTGGATTCAACTTTACTGATGATGTAAAAGGTTATAGAAATGTAGCAGATTTTAATTGGAAAAATCTTGGCTTTGGAGCAAACTTTATACTTCTTCCTCCTGGTAGTTCTTCTTTAGTTGAGGGAACTTTTGCATACTCTGCTTATGAGATGAATATGGAGGCTTCTACTTTTGAAGGCAAACAAAATAGTAAGATAGGTTCTTTCTCAGGTATGCTTACTTCAACTTCTTTCTATGATAAGAACCAATTAAAATATGGTCTGGAAATGATAGCCAATAAAACTACTTCTTTATTCTCTTCTATGACAGAAGAACAAGTGGATAACTCTACCGATATGGGTGCTTTCGTTTCTTTCAAAGGCTTTTGGGGTAAGTTATTATACGAACCAAGCGTAAGATTATCTTATTATGTTTCCTTAGATGAAATGCTTGTAGAGCCTAAACTATCATTGAAATACAATCTTACTGATAATTTCCGTTTCAAAGCAGCAGGTGGAATGTATTCTCAAAGTTTTATAGATACTAAGAGTGATAGAGATATTGTAAATCTTTTCACTGGCTTCCTTACTACAGGCCCAGACTTATACGGAGGTGTTGTCTCAACGTTTAGAGGCGAAGAGATAAACCATTATGTAGAAAAGTCCAATCATTTTATCTTTGGAATAGAGTGGGATATAGTAAGACATCTTACTCTTAATGCAGAAGTTTATTACAAAACAATGACTAATCTTATTTCAGTAAATAGAGATAAACTTTATGATAACACAGCTCTTAATTCTGACTTACCTGAATATCTTACTAAAACATTCGCAATAGAAGAAGGTACAGCATACGGAGGAGATATTAGTCTTTTGTATTCTGATGGCAGATTTTATCTTTGGGCAATATACTCTTATGGAAAAGTAGAAAGAGAGAATGAGTTTATGACCTATAGTCCTCACTACGATAGAAGACATAATATCAATGTTCTTGTCTCTTATCAATTTGGTTTAGATAGAAGCTTTGAACTATCAGCTCGTTGGAACTATGGTTCAGGTTTTCCTTTTACAGGAACTCAAGGTTTTGTTGAATATCTTCCTATCTCTTCTCTTGATTTTGACTACACTACTGCTAATGGAGAACTTCAAACAATATATGGTTCTCTTAACTCTCAACGTCTGCCTGCTTACCATCGTTTGGATATATCTGCAAAAAAACGTTTCAATGTGTTTAACCATTCTATCTTAGAACTAAATGTTTCTGTTACTAATGTGTATAATCGTAACAATATGTTCTACTATGATAGAATAACATCTGAACGTATAGATCAACTTCCGATTATGCCTTCTTTGGGTATGACATTAAAATTCTGATAAACAAAAAACATATATAACTATGATGACGTGCGAAGATGCAGTATTGGAACGCTTAGTACTGCATAAAGTTGGCAACAAAGCAAATGGAGAGTTGCTTAATCTTTCTTCTACTCCTTTTATCTTGAATAGTGATATATCTTCTTTGCTTTTGAAATATTTTACTACACCATTCAAAGGTAGTCAGTACTATGTCTTCAGCAATGATGCTGATGTTGGTTTCAATGGTATGTATAACTGTATATGTAATATCTTTGATGATCCTAAGACTAACCTTTATGAAGAGAGTTGCAACATAGCTCAACATCTTTACGATGTTTCTGTTCATCCAAATATAAAGAGTGGTGAGTTATATGTTACTTATATGACACAATGCTACTTAGACGGAGAAATTGTTGATGCTGTAGGTATCTTTAAAAGCGAGAATAAAGAGACATACATAAAAGTCTTCCCTCAAGGAGATAACTTTGACATAGAACAGGACAATGGAATAAATATTAATAAATTAGACAAAGGTTGTATAGTCTTTAATAAAGATAGGGAAGAGGGGTTTGTTGTTGCTGTTGTAGATAATGTTTCCAAAGGTAATGAGGCTGTTTATTGGATTGATGATTTTCTTTCTTTACGTCAAAGACAAGACTCTTTCTTTCAAACTGAGAATATGCTTTCTCTTTGTAAAAACTTTGTTGTTGATTATCTTCCACAAGAATATGAGATGACTAAGGCAGACCAAGCTGAGATACTTAACAAAACTTCAGCATACTTTAAAGAGAACAAGAACTTTGATACCGATAATTTCTCTGACAAGGTTATGGAGAACGAAGACCTTAAAAATAAGTTTAGAATATATAAAGGTGCTTACGAAAAGGAATATGATATGAGTCTTGACGATAGTTTTATTCTTAATGAAGAAGCATTAAAGAAAGCATCGCGTTATCTTAGAAGTGTTATCAAATTAGATAAGAACTTCACCATTTATATTCACGGCAAGAGAGACAGGGTAGAGATAGGCGAAGATCAAGAGAAAGGCTTGCGATACTATAAGTTCTACTTTGAAAAAGAAGCCTAAGAACTAAATCATATCTACTAAAGATGAAGAAACTAATAAACAGACTAAAAACATACTTACAGAAACTATCTTTTCGTACAGGAGTTATAGTCTTGCTTTTATGTATTCCTTTTTATATATTATCTTTTGTTCAGATGACTTTTCCTATAAGTGTGCAGGCTAAGAGTGTTCTTTGGGTTGTTTTATTTGGTCTTGCAAAAACTTTTCAATATTCTGGCATTACAATATTAGGAGTAGAAGGAGTTAAAAAAGTTAAAAAAATCTTTAAAAGAAAAAACTAAAAAAGGTAGTTGCGTTTTGCAACTACCTTTTTTTTAATTAGAAATTAGTAATTAGAAATTAGAAATTGCAGGGAAGCCCCTGCTGGCAGTATCGCATAGCGAGTAAAAATGTAATCGTTAATCCGCAATTACTTGAAGCAATTTGGCTGTCTTCTTTGAAGCCCCCCCAATTTCTAATTTCTAATTACTCATTTCTAATTTGAAAGAATTATTTTTTTTACGGTTTGTCCGCTATTGGTTATTACTTTTATAAAGTATGTTCCTTGTGGAAGAGGGTTGAGATTTATTTGATAGTTATAGGCATTAACTTCTTTTTCTAATAGAACTTTGCCTTGTTCATCATATACTTGCAGACTCTTTATCTTATATCCGCAATTAATATTTACCTCTTCTTTCGCTGGATTAGGAAAAACATGAGTAAAGTTAGAAATATCTCTTGTTTCATTTAATCCTACTCCATGCCATTCTTCAGCATCTGGATTATATTCACTTAGAATAGGAAATAGATAAAGCATGGTTATAAGACCATCTTGGCTGAAATCATATTGATTTGCCCAAATAGCTTCCCAATCTTGATGATTGATATATCTCCGTAATGGATACATATCACCTACCGTATTATTACAAAATATTGTGGCAAACACGGTAACAATAAGATCGAAGTTTTTATAATTATTATGAAGAACAGAGTCGGGAGTATGATAAACAATATAAAATTTTCCATTAATATTTACAGGATTATCAAAAAAAACTTCGGTGTAAGTAGGTGTTCGACCTGTTGTCCATTCTTCATATGTAACATCAACACTTCTTATAATATTTGTAAGAGAAGAATCCCATAACTCTAAATAAAATTTATAGTTCGTATCATAAACGTCAGAATATGCATTACTTCCAAAGCCCTTATTATTGTTTAGTAAATAACCAGATAAACCAATAATAGTTATACTTGTATCTGTACGATATGGCTGGGCAAAATCTGGCAATAAATTACATGACTCATATATATCAATAAAATCCCCAAAACTCATCGAATTGCGCAATCCGATATAACCATTGTTAAATACGACATTATTATAATCTGTTGGAGTTTTGGGTAGTACATCTAAACTGATTTCATTACAATTATTCATTATTTCAGGTAAAAGATACTGAGTATCATAATTTCTTAGATTTATAGAATCTAAATTATAATTACCTCCATTTTGTCCGCATGCCATTACTGCATTGCATATAACAGCAATTAATAAAATTGTTCTTTTCATAGTTTTATATATTTAAAATAAATTAATCAAGACACTGTAGAAACCAAAATGTATTATTTGTTCCAAAGCAAGGTATATGAGTTATATTGTTAGAATGTATATAGCCTATATAGGTTATATTACCTATAGGTGTAGCAGTTGAAAGATAAGCATTTATATCATAGATTTCATAACAATAATCATTTAAATTAGTATAATTTTTATCAAACCAATATAACGAGGAATAAGTACTTGATTTTCCTCCAATAATATAATGATTATCTGTATATTTAACAATGCTATTCATACAATAAGCATTTTCTTGACTATTATTAGGAACAATTATTTCAGCAAGATAAGATAGAGTAGTAGGATATACAAAAGCTTTATGAATAACATCTATAGAATATCTTATAGTTGTATCTCCATTATCTACATAACATACATCTGTATTGTTTATAATGTGCAATGTTTCATCATATGGAATATATTCCATATCTTTAATATGTGTTTTCCCGTAAGATTGTATAACTTGTGTACTATTTAGATTCAAAGTATTAACATCTATATGATATACAACAATAGGAACACCTCCTAAAGAAAAAGGATGATCTTTTACTGTAGCAGCAACACAAACTTCATCTGTATTATCAATATTTTCAATTAAAAAATAAGTTCCTCTTTCCTCTGGTTTTAATCCAAAAGAAGAATATACATATCCTCCAGCAAATCTCCATATTTCAGATTGATAATTAAAAACATTATTTTTATCATGTCTCATTATTCCGAACTCAGTAGCATTTGGTTCTGAAAAAACAGTAGCAATATAATTCTTTGTTTGAGTTAAGCGATAGAGAGTATATTGTGTAGGATATACATAGTGAGACGATGTAGATAGATTATAATCTACAAATGCGTATCCACTTGGCCTTGTCTGAGCAAGTGTAGCTACTTTAAGATGTCCATTTACATCAGTATAATATTCCATATCATAAACGATATCAGTATGTCCTACTTCATAACATTGCAATACACCTACTCCAGCAAAAAGGTCATTAATGTTAATAACTCCAATAAAACCTGTATTTGAATTATTGTTGGCGTTTTTCCCACACATAATAATTTCTGAGTTGTAAATTTTAAAATCAAAGATATCTATATTTTGTGGCATTATTCCATACTCAACAAGACTACTATTTAAAGCTGTTTTGCAAAAATAAGACATTCCACCATCTCTGCATAACGTAATAATAGTATCATTAGTATAGTTTTCAACTACAATAGTTTTAGGAAAAGGTTGAATCGCCCTTGAGTGTCGCTCACTACTATACGAAATTATTCCTTGCATTTGTGCAAAGAGATTTGTTTGCAAGAATAATGCTAAACAAACTAAGGTAATAATGTTTCTTCTCATAAAACTTTAATTTAATACATCCATTCGTTTATCGCTACAAATTTACAAAAAAATAATATACTGCAAATTATTTCATCTAATTAGAAATCTTCATCTAATTAGAAATTAGTAATGAGAAATTAGTAATTATGCATAGCAACTAAAAAGATTGTAAGCGTTAATCCGTAATTTCTTGCAGTAATTTGGCTGTCTTCTTTGAAGCCACCCCAATTTCTAATTTCTAATTTCTCATTACTAATTTGAAAAAAAAGTTGTTTATTTGAAAAATTTTTATTAACTTTGCATAAAATAATCGGTGGTTTTAAGTAAAGTTTTTGCAAAGACAATAATATTTACTT
>JBGUWU010000018.1:0-104916 GCA_045221575.1 Bacteroidales bacterium | reverse complement strand
CTTCAGTAAGAACAACGATAATTTTTTTTATGCGGGTATATTTTTTATCTGTAAGAGAATCAGTGTTTTGCTCGCATACATAATTTTTCCCTATAAGAGAATCATTATTATGTATGCGAGTGAATTTTTTTAAATTTTTAATAAATCTTGCAACAAAAAGTATTTTTTAGTAATACAAGAAATAATTCTGTCATTATATCCTTAAAAAAATACAAAAAAAAGTTTTATTTTTTCTGCGAACTTTTGGGTTTTTTGCGTATTATATGTAGATACTTTTAAATAAAAAGAAGGTTATTATAGATAGTAATTAAAAAAATAAAATAAACCCCAATAGATAAACGTTTTAATAAATAATAACCAAATAAAAAAAACAGATAAAACTATGAAAAAGATAAATTCTTTAGCGAAGATATTATTTTTCTTCTTTGCAATAGTAAGTTTTAGTTTAGTAATCGTTAGTTGTAATGATGACGAAGAAGATGTAAAAACAACAACATCAACAACCGAAGAAGAAGATGATGAAGATTTAGATAGTATTCCAATAGAAGAAATGACATTGGAACAACGACGAAAAGTCTTTATAGGTTCTTGGGAAAGTTTGTATGATCAATATTACGAACTAATAGGTGATACATTAACATTTTATAAAAATGGTTTAGTAAAACAAGTTGATGGACATTATGATGGAGCAACATTTGAATTATATGAAGATGATAGAGGAAGGCAACGGATAGTGTTTCATGTAGAAAGCACAGGTATAAATAAAGACTGTATTTATCAATTAGTCAGGAATGAAGGTAACATTTATGAAGTTACTTTCAAAAACTTTAGTTTAGTTACAGATGATTTAATGATACATGATGTTACATATAGAAAGATACAATAGAGGGTTATGAAGAGAATAATATTATTTATAATCACGATTATTTTTATAGTGGTTGGATATTCACAGAGTACTCATTTTTACTATTATAAAAATACAAGGCAATATTTAAATATAAATACAAGGTATGCATATATATCTGGAGATATAGTAAATATACAAGTGTACCAAAAACCAACTCCATTATCAAAAACTTGTTAAACAATAAAACTATCTAATGATTATTATAACAGGGAACGAAAAGGCAAAAAGTCTTTTCGTTCTTTTTTATCAAACGAAATAATTTATAAGTTTTTTCGTTAATAAAAGATATGGCAGAGAGATACACTATATTTGACGATAACCTGAAGTTGTTTGAATCCATGATGGAAGACATGGAGAATGCAAAACGTAGTATCTATATTGAAACATTCCGTTTTGGTAAAGATGCTATGGGCGAAAGGTTTAGAATGGTGTTGATAAAGAAAGCCAAAGAGGGTGTTGCTGTAAAATTATTATTAGACGCTTGGGGAACAGGCACAGATTTAAGTTTCTTTCAGCCTCTTATTGATGTAGGAGTGGAGATAAGAATGTTTCGCAAAGTCAGAATAACAAGAGGAGTGCTGGCTAAGAACCATTGCAGAAACCATAGAAAACTGCTTCTTGTGGATTCGGAAATAGGTTATATGGGGTCGGCAAATATAACAGCTTATTCTATTTCGTGGAAGGAGTTAAACCTGAGAACAACAGACCATACATTGTTAAAAGTTTTTAGACGCTCTTTTAGGGATAGTTATCGCAATTATAATAAGTATGATTTGCCTGTGGTTGCTTCTTATAAGACATATAAAATAGGTGATTGGACATTCATACAAGATTTTCCTGATTCTTACAGACAGAGAATAAAAAGCAAGTATGAGTCTTTGATACGTTCAGCACAGAAAGAAGTGATAATAGAAACACCTTATTTTCTACCGGGGCATATTCTTAGAAAAGAGATGATGGAAGCTTCAAAACGAGGAGTAGATGTAAAGGTATTGATTCCTCGTTCTTCTGATGTAAGAGTGGTGGATATTATACGAAGACATTATCTTGGCAAACTACATCAAGCAGGTGTTAAGTTCTACTTCTATGAGCCGGGCAACTTACATGCTAAAAGTGTTCAGATAGATGGCCAGATATTTTGTCTTTCTTCAGCTAACTTCGATTATAGAAGTTTTCGTTATCAATATGAGATAGCTCTCTTAGGCAAAAAACCTTCCATACTCAACCAGCTTAAAAAACACTATGAAAAAACAATAGAACTATGCGGAGGTTTTGATTATGATAACTGGCTTCAACGTACAGGAGTAGAGAAACTGATAGAGTTTATTCTTCTTCCTTTTAGATATTTAATGTAATAATGAACTAAACATTGCTATGGGTGAAGATATACAGGCGATAAAAAGAAGATTTGGAATACTTGGTAACAACAAAGACTTAAATCGTGCTATAGAGATAGCCTCTAAGGTTGCTGTTACTGATATGAGTGTTTTAGTTACAGGAGAGAGTGGTGTTGGTAAGGAAGTGTTCTCTAAAATTATTCATCAATGTAGTTCAAGGAAGCATAACAAATACATAGCCGTCAATTGTGGTGCCATACCAGAGGGAACGATAGAGAGTGAATTATTTGGACATGTTAAAGGTGCTTTCACTAATGCTGACAGAGATAGAAAAGGTTACTTCGCAGAGGCGGACAAAGGAACGATATTCTTAGATGAGGTTGGTGAGTTGCCGATGAGTATGCAGGTTAAACTGTTGCGTGTGTTGGAAAGTGGTGAGTTCTTGCCTGTAGGTTCGTCTAAGCCTTTGCATTGCGATGTTAGGATAGTAGCGGCTACTAATGTTAATTTGCTTAAAGCTATAGAAGATGGCAAATTCAGAGAAGATCTATATTATCGTTTAAATCAGATATCTATCAACATACCTCCTTTGCGAGAAAGACAAGATGATATATATATGTTGTTTATGCGTTTTTCTGTTGATCAGGCAGAGAAATATCATATGCCTCATATCTCATTGACAGAAGATGCAAGGGAATATTTAAAACGTTATCATTGGAAAGGCAATGTCCGTCAATTGAAGAACGTAGCAGAACAAATATCCATAATAGAAACATCACGTACTATAGATGCCAACACCTTACAAAAATATATTCCTTTGGAAAGTTCTTTGCCTGTATTGTTTAATGTAGACAATGAAAACATTATTGGCGATGATGCTTTGCAGATGGTGCTACAATCTAAGCGAGATATAGAAAGTATTAAGTTAGAACTAAACCAACTAAAAGAAATAGTAAGAACACTTATAACCAATTCTTCCAATACATTCCTTATAGACAATCCTCATCATAGTCAAGCACATAATGAAGATGATATTATTGATATAGAACTGAATAACGAGCCTAATTTAAACATAGGAGATTTAAAGAAACAAGCAATAATAGATGCTTTAAAAAAACATAACGGCAAAAGAAGCAAAGCAGCAGAGGAATTAGGCATAAGCGACAGAACTCTCTACCGCAAGATAATAGAGTATGGACTAAAAGACCATAAAGATGAATAAGTCTGCTAAGGTTATTTGTCAAACCAATAGAAAAAGCACACCTTATATTTCCCTTCCCTCTTCTAAGAGTATAAGCAACCGTTTGCTTATTATCAGATATTTATCTCAAAAAAAACAAGAGATATTAAACTTATCAGATAGCGATGATACATTGTTGTTAGATTCATTTGTAAAAGATATAGAAACAAAAGAAAATAATACTTTCTTCTGTAAGAATGCAGGAACGGTAACAAGGTTTTTGATTGCTTTGTTATCTATCTGTGAAGGTGAGTTTATCGTTGATGCAGAACAAAGAATGCAAAGCCGTCCTATGCTTCCATTGATAGATATACTGCAATCTTTAGGTGCTAAGATAAGATATAAAGACCAAGAAAACATCTTTCCTCTTAAGATTACAGGTTCGCATTTAAGAAGTAATGAAACAATAAATTTAGAAAATCATCTTACTTCTCAAATTGTTAGTGCTTTGCTATTGATTTCGCCATATATAAAAGGAGGGTTAAGTCTTAAATTACCCAATAATCAAGTTTCTTTATCGTATATTAATCAAACAATATCTTTAGCAAATCTCTTTGGTGCTAAGATAACAGTGGAAAACAATACCATTGTTAGTAAGGAGTCAAAGTATGATTTCCGTGCTTTTAAGGTTGAACAAGACTATTCAGCATTAGGTTTTGTGTATGCTTTTGCTTGTGTGGGAGAGTTAAAAGAAGTCATTATTCCTAACTTAAAGCCAAGCACACTACAAGGAGATTACAATCAGAAAGAGTTTTTTTCTAACTTAGGGATAGTAACGATTTTTGAACAAGATAAATGTATTCTTCGTTATGATTCTACCTTAGTAAAAGATAGATTAGTTTTTGATGTTAAAGACAGTCCAGATGTTTTTCTTCCTTTAGTTGTAAGTCTGTATGCTAAGGGCGTAGAAGGAGAGATAATAGGCATAGAGACTCAACGAGTAAAAGAATCTAACCGTATAGAAAGCATAGCCAATGAATTGAATAAATTAGGCAAAAGATGTTTTGTTGAAAAAGATAGGCTACTTGTTCATTCCGGCAGTATTAATAGAGAATCAAAGCCAAAGTTCTCGTCTTATTCTGACCATAGAGTAGTTATGGCTTTATGCTCTTTATGTATGATATGTAAAGAAATAGAGTTTGATGATATATCTTGTGTGGAAAAGTCTT
This sequence comes from Bacteroidales bacterium, assembly GCA_045221575.1. Classification (GTDB taxonomy): domain Bacteria; phylum Bacteroidota; class Bacteroidia; order Bacteroidales; family P3; genus Scybalousia_A. The sequence continues at coordinate 100,263 of JBGUWU010000018.1, read as the reverse complement.
GGAGAAAGTTCTTCAATGACCTCTCCTGTTTCATTAGTCTAACTTAAGCACAGCAAGGAAAGCACTTTGAGGTACTTCTACGTTACCTACTTGTCTCATACGTTTCTTTCCTTCTTTTTGTTTTTCAAGTAGTTTTCGTTTTCGTGTTATATCTCCTCCATAACATTTTGCAGTAACATCTTTTCTTACTGCTTTTACTGTTTCTCTGGCAATGATTTTTGAACCTATTGCTCCTTGAATAGCTATATCAAACTGTTGTCTTGGTATTAGTTCTTTAAGCTTTTCACACATACGTCTTGCAAAAGGATAGGCATTGTCAGCATAGATAAGTGTAGAAAGAGCATCAACAGCATCGCCGTTAAGAAGTATCTCAAGTTTTACAAGTTTAGAAGGTTTGTAATCAAATGGGTGATAATCAAAAGAAGCATAACCTTTGCTTATAGATTTAAGCTTATCATAGAAATCAAACACAACTTCTCCTAAAGGCAGTTCAAATACTATCTCTGCTCTGTCAGTAGATATATATGTTTGGTTTTTCAGTATTCCTCGCTTATCTATGCAGAGTTTCATTATACCTCCAATATATTCTGTTTTAGTTATTATTGAAGCTAAAATATATGGCTCTTCTATATGTTCAATAGAAGAAGGGTCTGGCAATCCGCTTGGGTTATATACATCAAGACATTCTCCTTTAGTTGTATAGACTTTATAATTTACGTTAGGAACTGTTGTTATTACATCAATATTAAACTCTCTTTCCAATCGTTCTTGTATTATCTCCATGTGAAGAAGTCCAAGAAAACCACATCTAAAACCAAAGCCTAAGGCCAAAGAACTCTCTGGTACAAAAGTAAGTGAAGCATCATTAAGTTGTAGTTTTTCTATTGAAGCTCTCAGTTCTTCATAGTCTGCTGTATCTTGAGGATATACTCCTGCAAAGACCATAGGTTTAACTTCTTGAAAACCTTTTATTGCTTCATTGCAAGGATTATCTACCTTAGTTATTGTATCTCCTACTTTTACTTCTGTGCTTGTTTTTATAGAAGAAATAATATAACCCACATCTCCTATTGAAAGAGTCTTAGTTGGAGCGAGGTCATACTTTAATATACCTATCTCATCAGCATTATATTCGTTGCCTGTGTTCATAAACATAACCTTATCACCTTGAGACAACGAACCATTGAAGATTCTAAAATAAGATATTACTCCTCTGTAAGCATTAAAAACAGAGTCAAAGATAAGTGCTTGTAATGGTTGAGAAGCATCTCCTTTGGGTTGAGGTATAACTTCTATTATTCGTTGAAGTATCTGTTCTACTCCAGCACCTGTTTTAGCAGAAGCAAGGATAATGTCTTCTTTCTTACAGCCTAACAAGTCAATAACCTGGTCAGAAACTTCTTCTACCATGGAATTTTGAAGGTCTATTTTGTTAAGCACAGGTATAATCTCAAGATCATTATCCAAAGCTTGATAAAGATTGGATATTGTTTGTGCTTGAATACCTTGTGTGCTATCAACGACTAACAAAGCACCTTCACAAGCAGCTAATGAACGAGAAACTTCGTATGAAAAATCCACATGCCCTGGAGTATCTATAAGGTTAAGATAATATTTCTCTCCATTATAAGTGTATTCCATTTGAATAGCATGAGATTTTATGGTAATACCTCTCTCTCTTTCCAAATCCATGTTGTCAAGAACTTGGTTTTCCATCTCTCTTTGTGGAATACTTTTAGTAAATTCAAGCATACGGTCTGCTAAAGTACTTTTTCCGTGGTCTATATGTGCAATAATACAGAAGTTTCTTATGTTTTTCATTTATTGTCGTTCAAAAATTTTTTGCAAAAATAGAAAAAAACTTTGAAAATCTGTGTGTATGTAATTATAAGATTGGTATTTTTTTTGCAAACGTTTATTTTTTATAAAAAAATCTTGCTATAACGTTTAAATTGTATATATTTGCAAAAAATTATAAAGGGAATAAAAAAGTATTAAAAGATGAAAAGAATAACTTTAATTGTATTGGCTGTGTTTATGTTGCTTGCCTTTAACGGAAAAGCACAAACAAGTGTAAAATGGAATAACATAGATAGCGCTATACAACAAGCATCTAAACAAGCTAAACCTTTGTTTATTGATTGTTATACTTCTTGGTGTGGTTGGTGTAAGGTGTTAGATGAAAAAACATTCTCTAACGATACTATTGCACGCATCTTAAATTATTACTACTACCCTGTGAAGTTTGATGCAGAAGGTCAAGAAGATATTACAATAGACGGAACTGTTTATCATTCAACAAAGAATGCTAAAGGCAAGAACGGTACTCATGAACTAATGAAAGTTCTTTGGGAAGGACAAAAAGGCGGTGGCTATCCTTCAATGGTTATACGCAAGGCTGACTTTTCACCTATCACTGTTGAAATGGGATACAGAACACCTAATGAATTAGAACCTATATTAATTTACTTTGCTGAGGGATATAATAAAAAGATGTCTTTCTCTAAGTTTGAGGGAAGATACTTTGACGAATACAGAGCAAAGGTTATGAAGAAAATATTCTAAGATAATTAACATCAAAAAAATAATAAAATAATGACATCATTAATGGTATTATTAGACGCAGTTGCAAATTACTTGCCAATAGGACAAGGACTTGCAGCTATAGGAGCAGGACTTGCAGCAATAGCAGCAGGTATTGGTATTGGAAACATTGGTAAAAATGCAATGGAAGCTATAGCTCGCCAACCAGAAGCAACAGGTGATATCCGTACAAATATGATTATCATTGCGGCTTTGGTAGAAGCTGTTGCTTTGTTCGCAGTTGTTACTTGTTTCATTTTGATAGTAAAATAAAAGTTATTAAGTTTGATTAAGTATTCTTTATTAAAAGAGTGCTTAATCAGCTTTTTTAAACCTTAGAAAATAACTATGGAACTATTAACTCCAGGCATAGGACTAATATTTTGGATGACTATTATCTTTATAATAGTTCTTGGAATATTAGGCAAATGGGGTTGGCCTGTTCTTATCAAAGGCATCAAAAAAAGAGAAGAAGAGATTAAAGACTCTCTTTTGGCAGCAAAGCATGCACAAGAAGAGATGAAACAGCTTAAACTTGATAATGAACAACTTCTTTTGGAGGCTAAGAAAGAAAGAGACCAACTACTCAAAGAAGCTAAGCAAGTGAAGGAGCAGATAATAGAAGATGCTAAACAACAAGCCACTTTGGAGTCTGACAAAATCATTAGAGAGGCGAGAGAAAACATACAAGCTGAAAAACGTCAAGCTGTTGAGGACTTGAAAGAACAAGTGTCTTTGTTCTCTATAGAGATTGCTGAAAAGATTCTTAAACAAGAGCTTTCAGACAAGCAACGTAGCGAACAGATTATTTCTCAAGAAATGCAAAACATTAACTTCAAATAAATCTTTTTCTGCACAATGAGAGAAATAAAGTTACAGAGCAGGTATGCTAACAGTCTTTATATCCTTGCCAAAGAAAGCAATATCTTAGACAAGGTGCTTAGAGATATTCTCTCTATAAAAGACTTGTGCGTAAAAGACCATGAGTTTCAAGTTATTTTAAGGAATCCTGTCATAAAACCAAATCTAAAGAAACAGATTATCCTTTCTCTTTTCAAAGAAACTTGTGAAGAGCTGACGATTAAGTTTCTTCTGCTTGTTGTAGAAAAAAGGAGAGACATCTTTTTGCTTGGTATCTGTGAAGAGTTCTTGGAGATATACAACAAAGAGCATAACATAAAAAAGGCTCGCCTGGTTGTAGCAGAACAAATAACTTCATCACTGCAAGAAGAGATAAAAGAAAAACTACAAAACTCTCTTCAAGCCAATATTGATTTGGAAACAGAAGTAGATGATAGGATTTTAGGAGGCTTTTCCTTAACGATAGATGACAAACAGTATGATGCATCTTTCAGAAAAAAACTTTCTGATTTAAGGAATAAACTTTTACAAAACACGTAATAAAAAATAAAACATAAAACAATGGCAGATATAAAACCATCAGAAGTTACAGCCATACTTAGACAACAACTATCCAATGCCAACATAGAAACAGAGTTGGAAGAAGTTGGCATCGTCTTGAGTGTTGGAGACGGCATAGCGAGGGCTTATGGCCTTATGAATGCACAAGCAGGAGAGTTGGTAGAGTTTGCAAATGGAACAGAGGGTATTATTCAAAACTTAGAAGAAGACAATGTTGGTATTGTTCTTTTAGGTGAGGCAGGAGACATCAACGAAGGCGACACCGTAAAACGAACCAAAAGAATTGCTTCCATTGCTGTTGGTGAAGGACTTGTAGGCAGAGTTATCAACACTATAGGACAACCAATAGACGGAAAAGGAGCAATAGAGGGAGAAGTTTTTGATATGCCTATAGAAAGAAAAGCTCCTGGAGTTATCTTTCGTCAGCCTGTTGATGAACCTTTGCAGACAGGCATTAAAGCCATTGACTCTATGATTCCTATTGGACGAGGACAAAGAGAACTTATAATAGGCGATAGACAGACAGGTAAAACAGCCATAGCAATAGACACTATCCTAAATCAGAAAGAGTTCTTTGAGGCTGGCAATCCTGTTTATTGTATCTATGTTGCTTGTGGTCAAAAAGCATCTACTGTTGCTCAAACAGTTAAAACACTTGAAGAACATGGAGCAATGAAATACACTATTGTTCTTGCAGCAACAGCAGCCGATGCAGCGGCAATGCAGTTCTATGCACCTTTTGCAGGAGCGGCAATAGGTGAATATTTTAGAGATACTGGTCGTTCGGCTCTTATTATTTATGATGACCTATCTAAACAAGCTGTAGCTTATAGAGAAGTTTCCTTGTTGCTTAGAAGACCACCAGGCAGAGAGGCTTATCCTGGCGATGTGTTCTATCTTCACTCAAGATTATTGGAAAGAGCATGTAAGATAATCAACAATGATGATGTTGCAAGAAAAATGAATGACCTACCTGCAATATTAAAAGATAAGGTAAAAGGTGGAGGTTCATTAACGGCTCTTCCTATCATAGAAACACAAGCAGGAGATATTTCAGCGTATATTCCAACAAACGTTATCTCTATCACTGATGGACAGATATTCTTGGAGTCTAACTTATTCAACGCAGGTATAAAGCCAGCCATTAACGTAGGTGTGTCTGTGTCAAGAGTAGGTGGTAAAGCTCAGATAAAGTCTATGAAGAAAATAGCGGGAACGCTTAAGCTTGACCAAGCACAATACACTGAGTTGGAAGCTTTCTCTAAGTTTGGTTCTGATTTAGACGCTGCTACTAAGATGGTCTTGGAGAAAGGAAAACGAAACGTTGAGATACTTAAACAGCCTCAATATTCACCTCTTAGAGTGGAAGAACAGGTTTCTATTATCGCCTGCGGAACTAATGACTGGCTGAAAGATGTTCCTGTAAATAAAGTATCTGAGGTTGAGAAAGACTTTTTGGAACTGCTTAACTTAAATCATCAGAACACTTTGCAGGAAATCAAAAAAGGAAATATCAACGAAGACATCTTAAAGACTCTGCATGATGTTCTTGACGATGTCGCACACAAGTACATAAAAGAATAAGAAGAACAAAGACTATTCTTTCTTATATAAAAATCCCGACTACAGTTCATAGAACTAAGTCGGGATTTTCTGTCTAAAAAGAACAAATTTCTATTTCTTTATAAGTTTTTCTACTTTATTTGTTTTCACCCCTTGCAGTTTGATATAATACATACCAACATTCAAATTGGAAACATCTATCCTTGTTGCTTTCTGTCCTTTTGCAATATCTTGTTTTGCAACAAGTCTTCCTTGCAAATCAAAAACAGACAACACTGCTCTTTCATCCAAATTAGAGAATACTACATTAACTTGTTCATTTGCAGGATTAGGATAAAGTTTAAACTCAAGCTCATTTTCTTTTACCTCAGCAAGTCCTGTTACGTTAGAAGTGTAAAACTCTCTTTCTTCACTATAGGCAACTTGTCCATTTTGTGTTTCAACAAAAGCACGTGCTATATATGTTGTATTCGGAGTCAAAGATGTTGCATTAGCATAGAAGACTTCAGTCACATCAACACTTCCTATCCATGCGTATAACTCTTCTACAGTTGCTGCCTCCAAACTTGCCCAAGTTGTTTCATTTGCTTTCCTATACTGAATACCCCTATCTGTTATAGGATTTCTTTCTGCATAAACACTTCCTATATATGCGGTAAAGTTAGCAGAAGTCTCAGTTATTCCGCCTACTGCTGCCATATATACATTAGGAAGAAATTTTGTAGAGAAAGGTACTGCCATCCAATCAGAATAACTTGTAAGAGTTTCATCACAAGGTTTTCTTATGTATGCAACATAGTCTGTTACAGGCTCAAGATTCTCAAAATAATAGTTAGATTGTTCGCCTAAGGAAATAACCTCGCCATCTTCTCCAAGTTTAACCTGACAATTCCAAGAACCATCCCAATTCATATTGAATTTGTTTTCATCAACAGAATAAATACTTACATAATTCACATTAGCACAATCTCCTCCTACCTCTTCAGCACTTGCCTCACTGACTGTCAAGTTTGTTATCACAACAGCAAGGTCATGTTCCTCTACAATACAAGAAGAAGGTAAAAAGTTTTCCATAGCCCATTGCAACATAAGAGAAAGAGTATCTTCTTCATTTTCGTTATGGAAATAAGCAACAAAATGACCTGACTCATTGTATATGTCCTTTATTTCTGAAGACCAATAGTGATTTACGTCAGCATCGCCAGAAGCAAAACTGATGCTCAACTTATCCAATGCTTCTCCCAAGAATGTACGTCCTCCGACTGTTGCATCAAACTCCACCTTCAAATAAGGCACTCCACCTGTCTTTATTACTTTCTTTGCAAAGGAATTTGAATATTCTATATTGGTGTTGTATTGTGCATCTACGCCGTTGTCTGATACAAATAAAGCACTCTGATTATATCCACTTGGCGTTCCTTTGTAAAAATTGTTGTAGCCGTATGTTAAAGACCAATTATCATTATCATCAAATGTTGCAGTATATGGAAGAGTTACAGGGGCAAAATGGTTTGCATCACCAGTACAGAACTGATGTGGTAGATCCACTGAAGACCAAAGAGTATCGCCTGTCTGAGTTACTACCCATGAAACAACATTATACCATGTAAAAGGTTGCAGATTTGAAACATTTGACCATATTTCAACATGTCTTTCAGGGTCATCACCCCATACATCCCAAAGATAAGAAGAATCTACTTCGGTAATAATCCATTCATTATCAAGCACTCTTCTGCATCCCTGCCCATAAGATGTAGGAGGATAGAATGCTTTCCAATCCACAGCCGCTGTAAGACGTGCATTGGTTTCTCCTATAATATCTGGTCCATGAGTATGAGAATAAGGGTCTATATCAAATATAAAGTCCTGACTTAACCATTCAGAAACAAAATCTCCTTGTTTTGCACGTATATAGAAAGTGTAATGACCACCGTTTTCCAGGCCTGTAAACTGATAATACGGCACGTATGACTCAATCATTGAACCATTTTCGCCATTCTTTACCTGCCATATTGTTTCATCTCTTCCTGCCTGCCAAGAAACGTATGCAGAATCAATACCATTTATCTGTATAGTCATATTCGTTGGAGGCTCTATAGCGACTTCCTCTGTAGCAGTTGCCCTAACAGAAAGATTTTGAACAACGGCCGCAGGTTGTGTAACACTGCTTTCAGAATAGCTCTGATGATTTACCCATACAAATACTAAATAAGCAGTAGCATTTGGTGCAGGATTAGGAACTTGCATTGTTACATGTCCGTTATATCTGCTAACAGCATATCTTCCATTAAAATAGCCTGCATTTTCATAATCGCTTGCCCTAAATGGAGAACTTTCTCCCCAAGTATTTGAGGCAGAAGACTGCATATACCAACTATTTGTTTGTTCATCTACCAAGAAGACTTTCAAATAGTCGTCATCTTCATAGTAAGCACTCCCCACAACTGCATCAAATTCAATAGTTACTCTTGCAGAAGCCCCCATTGCTAAGGCTTTCTTTGCGAGAACTCTTGATGAGGTATTATAATCATAATGAGGAGTCGTACCTTGGTCAGATATATACAAAGCAGAATTATATCCCGTTGCATTACCTATGTGCCAAATGTTTGTACATTCTCCATTGTCAAGAACCCAATCGCCTTGAGAAGAGAAATCTGTCTGATAAGGTAAAGAACTTGTTTGTCCCTTCACCACTCCACTCCATACTAAAAGCACAATAGCAAGGAATGAAAACATAAATTGTCGTGTTTTTTTCATCGTTTTCTAAATTTATTATTACTATTAATATTCTACTTTAGTAAATGTATATGTTTTGCTACTTGATCCTATCGTCATTGTCCCTTTCATTGTCTTTGCATTTATGCTAAGAACTTTTATTGTAGTAGTTGCTCCTTCTTCATAAATCCAATAGTCTCTGTAAGTAATTACTATAGTATTCCCTTTTACTTCATAACCAATATGAGAAGCAACGGCTGAATTTCCTTCACCATGACTATGCACTCCCATACCCCCTTCTGCAAAGAAAAACTTATCATTTTGACCATCTATAGCCCAAGTTGTTCCCGGGATATACTTTAGTATATCTGCCTGTGTAACTTCTGTTGTTGTGTCGTTGTCATCGTCATCACAGGCTGTAAAACTTACTGCCACTGTAGTTGCAAAAACTAATAAAAGCAACAGTCTAAATAATTTTTTCATCTCTTTAATTTTTTATTAATTAATAATTCAACTAACTTTACGCATTATATGTTTTGCCGCAAATAATGTTCCAATTCTTAGGAAATAAAACTCGCTATTGAAATACAATATCTTATATTGTATAGGGGGGGATAATATTATATTGATTTACAGCACGATACACCATTAGCTTTCAATAATTTTACTGCACAAAGGTATAACAATATTTCCAACTGACAAATTTTTTAGAAAAGATTTGCACAATTCAAAAATTTATATTATCTTTGCAAATAGATAATCGGTAATTTCGGGTAAGGTTTTTGCTTTGAACTCACATATTTACCTGAAATTATCATCAAAGCAACAAGACCCAATATATATTCTTTTTATTTTAAATTTAACTAATATATAATTACCTGATTATCTGTTAAATATAAGGCAAAAACTCCTCGTTTTCGTTTCTAAAAACCAAGTCTTTCTATCAGAAAACGAAGTTTTCACAACTAAAAACGAAGACTTTTTTAAACAAAACCTTATATCCCTCCCGCAAAAACAAGATTTGCAGGAGAGGATGTTTATTTGTCTAAACCCAATAGCTGATAAGACATTCAGGTTACTGAACATCCCTTTCTACTATTGTAGAATGCTACCTAATATCATAAGCAGATATATTAATGGTTAGACATTTTTGACTATTATTTCTAACTAAATTACATAAAAATTAACTCTATCTGGTATTTTTACCTTATATGGTAGAAATAGAAAACAACAAATAAAGTGATGAGAAGTAAAAACTTTTCATCATTTTTTTGTTTTTAGATTTTTATTTATATCTTTGTGCCGTGAAATTATAACAATCATTTTATATTATGACGAAACAAGATGTGGCATATTTTATTTCTTTCTGTATAGAACAGTTTAAGACAAAAAAAGGTCTTTCGGGAGAGGTTGCTATGTTGGAATTGGATAAATATGGTGTCTTGCGATATCTGTCTGACCATGCAGAAATACTGCACACACAAAGTCGTCAGTGGTTAATGGAAGATATTGAAAAATTTATTGAAATAAGGAAAGGAAATAAGTAATGAAACTATATCACGGTAGTTTGGAAATAGTGCGAACACCTGAGATACGGATTCCAAGCAGAACGCTTGATTATGGTAAAGGTTTCTATACCACGACATCATTTGAGCAAGCAGATGCTTGGACACGTAGAAGGATGAAAGAAGAGCGAAGTCAAAAAGGGTGGATCAATATTTATGAGTATAATCTTCAAGAAGCGAAAGCACTTAACACTATATTCTTTTCTGAACCTACTGAAGAATGGCTGGACTTTGTAATGCATAACCGCATAGAAAAAGATTTTCACCACACTTATGATATTGTTTCTGGTCCTGTAGCTAACGACCGAGTCTATGCAGCTTTTGCACTCTACGAAGGAGGTATTTTAAACAAACAGGAACTGATAGCCGAATTAAAGACATATAAACTTGTGGATCAGTATCTATTTCACTCTGAGGCTGCATTGAAAACGTTGACTTTTGTTGAAGAGAAGGAGGTTTCAATATGAATTTAGAGATCACACAAGATAATCTTTATCTATTGCTTCCGTCGAAGATTAGCCGTGTTTCAGAAATGCTTTCTGATGATAGCGGAATTGATATTGTAGCGTCAATAAAACAGATTTATTCCTCGCCATTGTATCAGCGTCTTGAAAACGAAGAAACAAAAACATGGTATCTTGGTCCTGTTACATTATATCAAGAATATTTAGCAAATGTATAGATATATTTCTTATGTAAGGTTTGAAATATAGAAATCTTGTTGTAACATCAAAAAAAACACTTGCGATAAATACTTTTTATTGCAAGTTTTCATTTTATTGTCAGTTAAAAGAATATTTGTACTTTTGCCAGAGAAATACAAGGAGTAGTTCCTTGTTGAAAAGAAACGTAAATTCTTGGTATTTGTTCCAAAAGCCTGAGAAACTTTTGATAGTACTAAACAAATATTAAGTAGTATTTCCCAACGCTATGGCGTGGAATTGCTATGATATATCCTATTTAGTGCGGTATTCTCAGGACCTTTGGAGTAAGATATAAGAGTTCAGTTCCACGTTTCTTTATTACATATGTATTGGTTAGGAACTGCTGATAGTTTTTTAAAAATCAAGAACGGTGCATATAGGCAGACGAATAAAAGAAATAATGATTCAGAAACAAAGAGGAGCAACATGGCTTGCAAAGAACTTGCCTTGCGAACGCTCTAATGTCTATTATATCTATGAACGTCAGTCTATAGACACTCGCCTCCTGCAAAAAATATCCTCTCTTTTGGAATACGATTTCTTCCAAGAACTGTCCAAAGAAACATTCCCCGAAAAACAAATAGACCGTTGAAAATCTTTCAACAAAACCGTTGATTTTTATTCTACACTCTTTTCATACGGTGTATTCATTATCTCTCTAATTTTGCAAAAAATAACTACTATTATGAAAAATAAAATCTATACCCTATTTGTTATATTAATCTTTCCTCTTTTGTCTTTAGCTCAAGTAAAGATAAATATGGAAAAAGATGGCGGGGTTTATATTGTACCATGTAAAGTAAATGGATTGCCTTTGAAATTTATATTTGACACAGGAGCAAGTGATGTTGTCATATCTTATTCTGAAGCAATCTTTATGTTAAAAAACGGATATTTAAAAGCAGAAGATATAAAAGGAACAAGTTATTCTCAAATTGCAAATGGAGATATTGTAGAAAATACAAACATCATTTTAAGAGAAATCGAAATTGGAGGTATGAAAATATACAATATTTCAGGTAGTATTTCTCATTCTCTGGAAGCACCTCTGCTATTAGGACAATCCGCCTTACAAAAATTAGGCACAGTACAAGTTAAAGGAAATACCCTCACAATAATGAATGCCCAAAACTCTAAATTTGATTACACTGGCCTAAAGCCTAATGTATATAAGAAAAATGAAATAGTTTTTAATGATGGAAATAATGGAAAATATATTCATGAGTATAATGATGGAAAAATAACTATACATACAATTGCTATAACTCAGCAATATACAATACTTGAATTGACATACAGAAATAAGTACAACAATTCGATAAATATAGATAAGAACGCTGCAATAACTTATTACAAAGATAAGAATGAAAAACTAAAATTTGTTAGAATTATAAAGGCCGAAAATATAGCATTTTCACCTAATACAACCACTCTAAAAAATGGTGTGATTTCGTTTAGGTTGTATTTTCCAAAAATACCTACAAGTAGTATTAGTTCTATTTCATTCTTTAACACAGATGAATCAGACTTAAATTTTAGTATATGGCGGTGTTTATAAATAGTCTAAATCTTAATTTAAATAAATTTTGATATGAAAAAAATAAGTTTATTATTACTTACTATCTTAAGTATAGAAGTTTTTGCTCAAAAAAGTACATACACTGATAGAAAATATCTATCAGATGGAGAAACAATAAAAGATTTCTATGACGTTCCTGATAACAATAAATTCTTTGCTATAAAATATGCAAACATTATTATATCTAACCCTATATTACAAACAATGGGGGTTGAGGATGAATTTGATCATTTCTCGGGAAAACAAAAACCTTCTGAATTAATTAAGGCAACCATAAAAGAAAATTGCAATAATCTATATTTAGATGGACATATTTCATTTCCATATTTTTTATCTTATGATAAAATGAATAAATTTGTCCTTAAAGCTATAAAAAACAAAAAGGTTAGAGAATTCCTGGTGAATGTTTGTAGTGAGATGATAACCAAATTATGCGAACATTATCCAAAAGATTTTAAATATAAATGTGTAAACGAGTTGAAAGAATGTCTTGCTTTTGTAGATAATATGCCTAAGCATAAATATGATATTATTGGATGGAGATTATTTGTAGATGGCGAAGAGGATGCTGACTTGGGTGAGACTACGAAAGGATTTATTTTAAGAAGAATAATAAAGGATAAAATACCAAAACAAGAGATTAGAGAGTATTTAAACACATTGTTGAAAAAAGTAGAATCTGTTGATGTTTCTAATAATGATGACATCATATACACTTTAACAATTAACAATGAATTGAAATACTGTGTTTCTGCAACTGGATCTTATTTTATAATCAATGAGAAAAAAGTAAAAAATGATCTATGTAGAAATAATTTTGGTATTAATCGTATTTGTTATAATGAAGTAAAAAGTATAAAAAAAGTAGGTGCAAATTATATAATAGACTATGGATATGGATGGTGGGACGGCAAAAAAATACTAATTGATAGAACAGGGGAAATTCTCTATGAGGAAGATTATGACAATAATATTTTTAAAGATTCAAAATTATCTTGGTGATTCAGACATGTTTGAAAATATACATTGACTAATATTATAAAAGTTATGTGTAGTTTTATTGTAGATTTGTGTGTCTCTGTTGGAGGAATAGCTACAGCAGGTTCTTTTATATATCTGATATGTGATTCCCAAAATAAAGCGAAGCAATTACAATCTGTTCAAAGAATAGAATTTATGCAAATGAATGCTTTTTATAAACCTGATATTAGAATCTCACACAAAAGGACTCCGGCAAATTCACCAAGTCCATCAGAAATAATTTTATCTAATTATGGCGAAGATATAAAAATTGTAAAGTATAATGATATATCTAACCATTTAGATAAAAATAGTTTGAATTCATGGAATTTTCCATTGTATTTTAATAAAAGTAGAGATATTCGTATTCCACTGGCGCATGCTGTAGGAGAGATTCCCGATAATATATCTTTCGAATTATCCATAAAAAATAAGCTCGATGTATTATACTCAGCAAAAATTTACAAAGACAAAGGGAATTTAGTTATTTCTATAGAACAATCTTAAAATTTCGTTATACAATTATGGCAAAGGGAATATTTGAATCAGAGAATTTATACCATTTTACAAAGTACGACTCAGCTTTTAAGATATTATTATCACAGAATCTTTTATTTGGAAAATATTCTAACATGAATGATATTAATGAAGCAATGAGAATCTTTTGTCACAGTAATCTTGAGGATGATAGCAAAGAACAACAAAGGATTAAAGATATAGAGAAATATCAACAATTATCTTTTACAATGGATATTAACCAAAATATAAAGGGATTTGAGTTGTCTTCTATGTGGGGACATTATGCAGAAAAAGGATTTGGTGTTTGTTTGGTTTTTGATAAAGAAATTTTATTAGATAGTATAAAAAATGACAGTAGGTACACTCGTAAGAAAATTAAATATACTGACGATGTTTCTAATTGGAAAAGTTTAGATGATGCAAATGTTATTGATGAGATATTCTTTAAGAAATTTACAGATTGGAAATATGAAAATGAGTATAGAATTATAGTTCAATCAGATTCTAAAAAGAGGGAGAGTCTTAATATAAGAAACTCTCTAAAAGCAATTATCATGATGAGAGTTAAAGACACAGACCATATTGAAGAAAGCACAGAATATATTTGCATTTCAAACTTATTAGCGTATTTAAGATTTAATATTCCAATATTTGAACTTTATTCTTGGATTAATGAAAAAAGTTTGAAGTGTATAAACAATAAAGAACAATATTCTAAGAACCCATCATGGCAAGAATTCAAATTTAGTACATACCATGCATTATAATTAATTTTTCAAATAAATTACTTTGCACTAACTATTCCATATAGAAATCTCGGATCTATTAAAATAGAATAACTATATTTGTCCGCAATATGACATTGGCTGATTTACTAAATTTAAGTCTATTTTGGGAAACTAATGCCTAAGCCTCTTATATTTTAGTCGTTTTTTTTGATTTAGAAGGTGTCCGCAATCATAGATCAAGAAAGATTATTTGCAACTTTGCCAGAGAAATGTAAAACTATCATATAAAAAATTATCATCTTATTCCCGCTATTTCTTTACAAAAACTCTATTTTTTCTTTATTATTCAAATAATTTCGTAATTTTGCAGTTTGATAATGGTATATTATGGCAAATTTAAAGGAAATACGTAACAGAATTTCTTCTGTATCATCTACCAAGCAGATAACATCTGCTATGAAGATGGTTTCAGCAGCTAAGCTGCGTAAGTCTCAAGGAGCTATAGTGCAGCTAAGACCTTATTCTCAACTTATGAATGAAGCGAACAACCTAATTTATCCGCGGGAGAGCAAACAAAAGACACCCCTGTAACTACCCCTGCAACTACCCCTGCAACTTCTAAAAAAGACTTAATTCATACAAATAATATCAACATTAAAAGAGTTGTTTTAGCATTAGGATATGAACAAAAATCCATTAAAGAAATGTTGCATGTTATAGGGTTGAAAGATAGAATGAACTTTATAGAATATTCTCTCACTCCTGCTATTAATGAAGGTTATGTACAACAACTTTATCCAAATAATCCACATCACCCTCGTCAAAAATATTTACTAACAGTAAAAGGTCTTACTTTATATAAAGAACTTGTTAGCACTAAGTCAATAAAATAAAAATATCTAAGAAATGTTTTTAAATTAAACACTGTATTACAAAAAGTTGTTTTTTTTATGCAGTAGATAATTCAAATTGAATAAATATTTGTAATTTTGCAAGCCAACAAATGAAAAACAAAACAAAGAGTAATTTAATTAATAAATAAAATATATTATGGAAATTCATCATATTTCACCTGAGTTGCTTACTTTAGAAAGAGTAAGCGAGATAATGGAAAAAGGTTATAAACTTGAATTATCAGAAGAAAGCAAAAAACGTATAGTAAAGTGCAGAGAGTATCTTGATAAGAAAATGGAGAATCAAAAAGAGCCTATCTATGGAGTAACAACAGGCTTTGGTTCTTTATGTAATATATCTATCAGCAAAGAACAACTTTCTCAACTGCAAAAGAATCTTGTGATGTCTCACGCTTGTGGTTGTGGCGAGGAAGTACCTCAAGAAGTTGTTAAACTAATGCTTCTAAACAAGATTCAATCTCTTTCATACGGTCATTCAGGAACTCAACTTGTTACAGTACAACGTTTAGTTGATTTCTTTAATAATGATATTTATCCTGTGGTTTATCAACAAGGTTCATTAGGAGCAAGTGGCGATTTAGCACCTTTGGCTAATATGTGCTTACCTCTTCTTGGCTTAGGTGAAGTAGATTATAAAGGCAAACGTATAAGCGGAGAAGAGTTGAACAGACAAATGAATTGGCGACCTATAGAGCTTCAAAGTAAAGAAGGTTTAGCTTTGTTGAACGGAACTCAGTTTATGGGTGCTTTTGCAATGTATTCTATCATTAAAGCAAAACGTTTGTCAAAGCTTGCTGACCTTATTATGACTGTAAGTTTGGAAGCTTTTGATGGAAGAATAGAACCATTCTATGATAATGTTCATTTGGTAAGAGCTCATGCAGGACAACTTGCAACAGCAAGACGTATCCGTTCTTTGTTAGAAGGTAGTGAGATAATCAAACGCCATAAAGAACATGTACAAGACCCTTATTCTTTCCGTTGTGTTCCTCAAATTCACGGAGCTTGCAAAGATGCTATAAACCATGTTGCTGATATTATTACAACAGAGATAAACGCTGCAACAGATAATCCTACTGTTTTCCCAGATGAAGATATGGTTATTTCAGCAGGAAACTTCCACGGAGAACCATTGGCAATCAATTTAGATTTCCTTGCTATTGCAGTTAGTGAGTTAAGTTCTGTTTCAGAAAGAAGAACTTATCAACTGATAGGAGCAAAACGCAACCTGCCTTCTTTCCTTGTTGCAAAACCAGGAGTAAATAGCGGATTTATGATTCCTCAATATGCTGCTGCAAGTATAGTTAATCAAAACAAAATGCTTTGTATGCCAAACTCAGTAGATACAATAGACTCTTCTCAAGGACAAGAAGACCACGTATCTTTTGGTTCAAATGCTGCAACTAAGACATTCCGTGTCGTAAATAACACAGAAAGAGTACTTGCAATAGAGTTGTTTAACGCTGCTCAAGCATTGGACTTCCGCAAAAAAGAGACAGGCTTAAAATCTTCTCCTGCTATAGAAGAGTTTGTTAAAGAATACAGAAAGAATGTTCATTTTGTAGAAAACGATGAAGTGATGTATACTTTAATTCAAAAGTCTGTTAAATTCTTACAAGATTATAAACTTTCATTCTAAGAAGAATAAAACATAGAAATCAAGACGAAGACTTATACTTTCATTGAGTCTTCGTTTTGTTTTTCGTTTAGGAAAAGTAAATTTTAACTTGTTGGCAATAAAAAACTATATTTAGCGTTTTATAAGATAACAATCTAAAAAAAAGAAAGACACATGGAAAACTATATTGAAAAGATGGGAGGCAATGGCTTATATTGGTTAATATTTATAGGTACTGCTGTTGCAAGTTGGTTAGTTAGCTCATCGTTAAAAAAAGCTTTTAAGGACTATTCTAAGATTCCTACCACAGGAAACCTTACCGGAAAGGAAGTTGCAGAGAAGATGCTAAGAGATAATGATATATATGATGTACAAGTTACTTGCATACAAGGACATCTTACTGATAATTACAACCCAACAAACAAAACCTTAAATCTTAGTCCTGATGTTTATAACAGTAGTTCTGTTGCTGCTGCCGCTGTTGCTGCTCACGAATGCGGACACGCTGTTCAACATGCTACAATGTATTCTTGGCTACAAATGAGAAGTTCTCTTGTTCCTGTAGTTAGCTTTGCAAGCAGATGGGTTATGTGGTTACTCTTAGGAGGAATGCTTTTGCTTCATACTTTTCCTCAACTTCTTTTAGCGGGAATAGTTCTGTTTGCACTTACAACTCTATTTTCTTTTGTTACTCTTCCTGTGGAAATAAATGCTTCTAAACGAGCATTAGCATGGTTAGACAGAAGTGGAATAACTTCTCCTATGACTCACCCTAAAGCACAGAGAGCCTTGAAACTTGCTGCCTATACATACGTTATTGCAGCTTTGTCTTCTTTGGCAACATTATTATATTACATAATGATATATCTTGGTGCAAATAGAAGAGATTAATTTCGTTTAATAAAAAGATAATATTTTTGCCATGAGATTAAGAGATTTCTTAAAAAGTAAGTTGTTCTTCAAACATTTGCTTTTAATAGTTTTATCTTTCTTTGTATTGTTGTTTTTAGTCATGCAGTTGCTAAAGATATATACCCGTCATGGCAAAGAGTATGAAGTTCCAAAGATAACAGAACAATCTCTACAAGATGTTTTGTCAAACAAGGAAATGTCTTTGTTTGATATAGTCGTTTTAGATTCTATTTATAGAGAGGACTTAGAAGCAGGAACCATTCTTACTCAGGACCCCAACCCAGGTAGTATGGTAAAACGAGGAAGAAAGATTTATGTTACTGTTGTCGCTTTCTCGGGTGAAATAGTTAAGATGCCTGTTTGTGTTAATGTATCTTTGAAAACGGCTGTTCAAAATCTTGTTGATAAAAAATTGAAAGTAGGAACTCTGATGTTTAGAAGTGCAGACATAGAAGGCAATGGCTTTGTTGTAGAACAAAGATTTAAAGGTCAAAGCATAAAAACGGGAACAGATATCCAAAGTGGAGAGGCAATAGATTTGATTGTTGAAGTGCCTTCTACTACTGCAGTGGTGAAGATTCCGAATATTCTTGGTAAGACAGAGAAAGAAGCAGAACTGTTGTTGTGGCAAGCTGGCTTAAATGTTGGATTCAAACAATATGATGGCGAAAAAGATAGAGATAAGATGAGAGTTGTATCTTATTCTCCTTTATCTAATACTGCTACTTTGGGAACAAGTATCTCACTTAATTTTATGAGTTCTTCAAAGAAAAAGTATCAAAGAGAGATAGACGAGTTCAACAAAGAAAAAAACAAGAAAGCCGAAGAAGAAAGGATAAATCAACAAATAGAAGAACAGATTACCACCGATGAGGTAAATGAAGAATAAGATGAAGAAGTTTTTTTTCAATACGATATTGCTTATATTAGGTGTTGTTTTCGTCTTTGACTTACAAGGACAAGGGCAATATTTGCCTTTTTTAGACGACTTTTCTTCATATACAGGCGAACCAAACAATGAACTGTGGGAAGGTAGTAATTGTTTTGTTAATCAAGGTTACCAATATCTTCCTCCAAGTATAGGAGTTGTTACTTTAGATGCTGTAGATAAAGACGGTTATCTGTATCCTGATGCTAACTCTTTCGGATTTATGGGAGATAGTCTTTGTTCTCAAACTATTCGTTTAGATTCTCTTCAAAGTCCAATAACAAGAGCGTTGTCTGTTGCTGATTCTGTTTATCTTTCTTTCTTTGTTCAGCCAGGTGGAGGAGCAGGAAATATGTGGGAGAGAATAGGTTCTCAACCTTCAAGCAAAGATTCTCTTGTTTTGCAGTTTTTTTCTGCAACCGAGAACTCATGGACAAGTGTTTGGAGCATGAAAGGAATGTCTGTGGATTCTTTATTTGCCACAGATAGTCTATATTTTCGTTATGTTCTAATACCAATAAAAGAAGATAAATACTTTAATGCTTTCTTTAAGTTTAGATTTCTTACCTATTCTTCCTTAGATGCTAATCCTGATGCAGATTATGTTATGAACTGCGACCAATGGAATATTGATTACGTTTATATTGATTACAATAGGTCATGTAATGATAGTAGTTTTAGAGATATTGCTTTTGTTAATCCAGCAAATTCTTTGTTGAAAGATTATACGGCTGTTCCTTATAAACATTATAGAACAGATATGATGAAAGCAAATCTTAATACAAAGATAGCAAACCTACATTCTTCAGCCCTATCTTCTTCTTATAAATATTCAATAACAGATAAAAATAATATAGAGGTGGCAAGTTATGATGGAGGTTTTGAAAACATATTACCTTTGATAAGCTCACATGAATTTCAAACCTCTCCTAACCATACAACACCTCCGTTGCAATATGCTTTTCCTCTTCTCTCACAAGAAGAAGAATATACCATAACTCACGTTGTTAGGGAAGGAGTAGGACAAGACGATTTATCAAATAATGATACAATAAGATTTAAACAAGTTTTTTCCAACTACTTTGCTTATGATGATGGAACAAGTGAAGGAGGTTTTGGCATCAATCCCTTAAAGGGAAGTAACCTTGCTTTAGGTTTTACATTAAGTCAAAGAGATACTCTTGCAGCAATAGATATTTATTTTAATCAAACAAATAATCAAGACACTAATGATAAAAAGTATTTCTTTTTATGTGTTTGGGACGCTACCGATGGAGAGACACAAGTGCCAAATAGTCTTGTTTATAAGTCGGAAAGACTTCTTCCTATAAGTGATTCTCTAAATAAATTCACAAGATATTCTCTTGTTGAGCCATTAGTTTTGCAACAAGGTTCTTTCTTTGTTTCTTTGGAGATAAAAGATAAAGGGGATTATATTAATATTGGTTTTGATAGAAATAATGACGCTTCTTCTCACACTTATTCAAAAATTTCTTCAGGCGATGCTTGGGAACAGTCTTTCATAGTAGGAGCCTTGATGATTAGACCTTATTTTGGTTATAAGGCTGTTGGTTTAGAGAATATACTAACAGAAAATACATTAGCCATATACCCTAATCCAACAAAGGATATTGTTAATGTGAATGTAGGAGAAGAAAAAATAAAAGAATGTTACCTTACATCTGTTTTAGGAACAAAAGAAAAGATATATCCTACCCAACAAAGCAATGCAAATTATGTCTATGATTTGTCAAGATATAGAGATGGCATGTATATAATTACTGTTATTACATCTGACTCAAAGATATATTCAACAAAAGTTATAAAACAAAGATAAATAATGGAATATCCTTCAGTATATTTAGAGAATGTTGTCAATGAATTTTCTAAACTACCAGGAGTAGGAGAACGTACTGCTTTAAGATTTGCCCTTCATTTGCTTGCACAAGACAAACAGGTAATAGAAAGACTTGTCAGTTCTTTGGTTGCTATGGCTGAAGATATAAAACTTTGTAAGCATTGCTTTTCCATTTCAGATGGAGAAGAGTGTGAAGTTTGTAAAGACGAGAAAAGAGAACATAATGTTGTGTGTGTGGTAGAAAATATGAGAGATGTAATGGCTATAGAAAACACTAACCAATATCGTGGAATTTATCATGTTTTAGGTGGTGTTATTTCTCCTATAGATGGAATAAGTCCCAAAGATATTCGCATCAATGAACTTGTCCAAAGAATATGTTCAGAAAATATAGAAGAGATTATTCTTGCTTTGCCCACAACAATGGAAGGAGATACAACATGTTTTTATATAAATAAGATAATAAAAGATATGAATGTAAAAGTATCTGTTTTGGCAAGAGGCGTTTCTATCGGTGATAATATAGAATATGCAGATGCTATAACTCTTGGTCGTTCTATAATGA
The DNA here is from genome assembly GCA_045221575.1 of Bacteroidales bacterium. Classification (GTDB taxonomy): domain Bacteria; phylum Bacteroidota; class Bacteroidia; order Bacteroidales; family P3; genus Scybalousia_A. Next base: position 79,070 of record JBGUWU010000018.1, on the reverse strand, counting down.
ATAGAGTTCCTTTTGAAAAGATATATTCCAAATAATATTATTGTTCTTTTTCCTTTATACCTGCGGAAACAAAGTTTGTAATGTCTTTTATATTGAAAACTTTGAAGACAAATGCTAAGATAATAATGCCAACAAGAGTTATTATCGCCCTATAAAACCACATCATTTCCAAATTATAGATTAAATAAGCCATAAGAGTTAGACATATAACAAAGCTAACAATTCTTGTAACATACTTTGCATTAAAACGAATTTGAAATATTTTCATTGCAATCCAAACTTGTAATATTGCAGTAATTATTTGAGAAAGCAACGAAGAAATAGCAGAACCATTTTGTTGATACTTTGGAACAAGAATAATATTAAGCACAACATTCATTACCATTCCACAAGCGGCAACAATGTTTAGTTTTTTCATAGAACCATTAGCTGTAAGCAGTGTTCCGAATATATATGTTGTGGAAACAGGAATAAAACAAAAACAAAGAATACGATAAACCACAGCACTTTCTTCTATGTTTTTGTTATATAGAAGAGTCATCAGTTCATTAGAATAAAGAAATGAAACCAAAACAAAGCCCATGCTTAGAACTAAAAGAAGATGAAACGAAATCTTAATAATATCTTTGATGTTTTTATTTCTATCTCCGACAAAATTGGCAGGCAATAGTTTCGTATCTTTTATCAACTTAGCAAAGAAAGGAAGTAAGATAACCGAGAAAAGATAAGAAACCATATTAGCACTATCTACAAGTCTAAAACCAGAAGCATATATTCCAGCGGCAAAACCATTGTCATCTAATAATCTTTCTAAGAATACACTGTCTATTCTATTGTAGAACGACATAAGAAGACTTAGCAAAGCAAAAGGAAATCCATATTTAAGTATAGCAAGCATAAAAGCTTTATTCCAAGCAAGTTTAATAAAACCTGTTTTTGTTAAACAAATAATAAAAGCAACCAGGCAAGAAATAAAAATACTTAGTACTTGAACATAAACAAAATATTCTACCTTAAAATCTCCTTTTAGAAAATTAGTCCAAAGTAGAATAGAACAAAAAACAATTGTTAAACTCTTATCTAATATGGATAGAACAGAATCTGTTTTAAACAACAAAAGACCAGATATATTACTACGAAAATAAGTAAGGAAATAAGTAAAGATTTGAAACAGACATAACCATATAAGCATATTGAATGCTCTACTTTTATATCCTCCAATAAAAGCCACAACAAACACCGCTACAACATACACTCCAGCTAAAATAAGTTTCAATGGAAGTATTCTTGCAAAATATTTTTTTAACAAGAATGTGTTTTGTGCTATGGTCTTATTGTTGAAGTTGGTTATTCCAAAGTCAAGTATGATATTAAACAAATAACTGAAGTTCAACAATGCATAATATATTCCATATTCGCCACTTGGTAAAGCATTTTGCACACTTCTATCTATGCCTAAAATCCAAAATGATTTAATCAATAGGTTTAGGCTAAGCATAAAGAGAAGATTGACAACAAAAAACTTTTTCATCTATTCGTTTATTATGAATCTTAGCAAAATAATATCATATATCTAAACGAAAACAATAAAAATAAATTATTTATTCACCTTCTTTTTCTGTCAAATAAAGAAAATTTTTTGCCACAAGTCGTTTTTTGCCACAAAGATTTGATTTGGCAAAAAAGAAATCAAAAGTGGCGTCAAGAAAACGGAAAGTGGCGAAAATGAAACAAAGATTGGTGTAATTCTAATGAACTTTATCAATACTAATTTCTCGTTTAATTTTGTCAGATTATAAAAAAAGACTAATTTTGCAAACTCATTTTTTAACCTATTGAGTTGAAATAGAAAGTAAAATTAATAATATAATAACAAAAAAAAGAAGACATGGCAAATAGCAAATGGAAGTCCTGGCTAACACAGGAAGGATCAGAGAAATTTGGTTCTAAAGAGTTTTTTAAATCGTATCTGTTCATCATAATAGGAACAGCTTTGTATGTAGGAGCAGATATTATCTTTGCATATCCTTATAACCTTGCTCCAGGAGGAGTCGGCGGATTGTCAAACGTATTAAATGTTTTGTTCCCTTGGAAAGTTTCTTACTATTATTATGCAATGAATATTCCTTTATTTATTATTGGATTCATTGTTCTTGGACCTAAGTTCGGTATTAAAACAATGCTTTCTGTATTAGTAAGTTTCCTTGTGATAATGCTTGTAGAGGTGCATTTAGCATACGAACCTGTTATCAAGATAGGTGAATTATATAATCAAGATCCTACAGCTTCATTACAAAATGGAGAATATTCTTGGGCTTCTAATCTATTCTTAAAAGTAGAAAGAGCAAACTTAAACAAAGCTCCTTTCTGGTTTATGCCAGATTATATGCTTAACACTGTTATTGCTGGTGTTATCTATGGTATTGGTATTGGTATGATATTCAAGGCAGGTGCTACATCTGGTGGAAGTGATATTATTTCAATGATTATTCATAAATATACTAACATTTCTCTTGGAACACTTGTAATCATTGTTGATACAACTATATCTTGTACTTCTTTCTTAATCAATCATGATTTCCGCTTCCCAATTTATTCAATCATACTTGTATATATAGAAGGTAAGATTATAGATATGATTGTTCCTCCACCACCAAAGAAGAAAAAAGAAAAAGAGATTGCACAAGCAGCATAATTAATCATAGATAATAAAAAGAAAAGCCGTTCTACTTGTAGCAGAACGGCTTTATTGTTGTTAGGTTTCTACTGTAGGAGTATTTCTCTAACCTTTTCTTCTATCTCTTGTTCAAGTTCAGGATTGTCTTGCAGAAGTTGCTTAACAGAATCTCGTCCTTGACCTATTTTTGTATCTCCGTAAGAGAACCAAGAACCGCTTTTCTTTATTATATCGTGTTCTACTGCTATGTCTATTATCTCTCCTAATTTAGAAATACCTTCACCAAACAATAAGTCAAACTCTACTTGTTTGAAAGGAGGAGCAACTTTGTTCTTAACTATCTTTACTCTAACACGGTTGCCGAAAGTTTTATCGCCTTCTTTAAGTGTTTGTACTTTTCTTATGTCTAAACGAACAGAAGAGTAGAACTTCAAAGCATTACCGCCTGTTGTTGTTTCAGGATTGCCATACATTACTCCTATTTTATCTCTTAATTGGTTGATAAATATGCAACAACATTTTGTTTTGCTTATTGTTGAAGTCATTTTTCTTAGAGCTTGAGACATCAAACGGGCTTGTAATCCCATCTTGCTTTCTCCCATTTCTCCTTCTATTTCACTTTTTGGCGTAAGAGCAGCAACAGAGTCTATAACTATTATATCTATAGCACCAGAAGAAATAAGATTTTCAGCAATTTCTAAAGCTTGTTCTCCATTGTCAGGTTGTGAGATATAAAGATTATCCACATCAACACCAAGTTTTTGTGCATAAACACTATCAAAAGCATGTTCAGCATCAATAAAAGCAGCAATGCCTCCATTTTTTTGTGCTTCTGCAATACAATGAATTGCTAATGTTGTTTTACCGGAGGATTCTGGTCCATAGATTTCAACTATTCTTCCCTTTGGCAAGCCTCCAACACCAAGAGCAATATCTAAAGAAAGACTACCTGTTTTTATTACATCTACTTGTTGAATGGTTCTATCTCCAAGTTTCATAACAGAACCCTTACCATAACTTTTTTCTATTTTACTTAATGCTGCTTGAAGAACTTTTAACTTCTCCAACTTCTCAACATTATCATTATTCTGCTCTTTTGCCATATTATATTAAGATTTTGATTTTATTATATTCTTTTTTTGATTGTTATCTTTTAAGTACTTGTTCTAAGATAGTGTCTAATTGTTCGCGTGATTGAACTAAAACTTCTCTTGGTTTGCTTCCTCTGAAAGGTCCAACGATTCCAGCAGCCTCTAATTGATCTACTATCTTTCCAGCACGATTATAACCTATCGCAAACTTACGTTGAAGAGTTGAAGTACTACCATGCTGAGTATCTACTATACAAATAGCAGCATCTTCAAATAATGGATCTAATTTTCCATTGGAAATATCTGGTGTATCATGCTCGCCAAGATCTTCTACAGGAGGAGTAGGAAGTTCGAAACAAGCAGGATATCCTTGTTGTTCGCAGATAGCTTGTACAAGACTTTCTATTTCTGGTGTATCAATCAAAGCACATTGCAGACGAGTAAGTTTTCCACTTGCAGAGAAAAGCATATCTCCTCGTCCTATCAATTGTTCTGCTCCTGGTGTATCAAGAATAGTTTTTGAATCAACCATGCTACTTGTTTTAAAAGCAGCACGAGCAGGGAAATTAGCTTTTATTTTTCCTGTTATTATATCAACACTTGGTCTTTGTGTTGCAATGATAAGATGTATTCCAACAGCACGCGCTAATTGAGCAAGACGACAAATAGGTTCTTCTATTCTCTTTCCTGCGGTCATTATAAGGTCTGCAAACTCATCTATCACAACAACAATATAAGGCATATAGCCATGACCATCTCTCATAGGAATACGTCTTGAAAGGAACTTTTCGTTGTATTCAGTTATCTTCTTACATTGTGCATCTTTGAGTAGATTATATCTTTGATCCATAAGTACGCATAAAGAACGCAAAGTTTTTTCTACTACATTAACATCAGTGATAACCGCTTCATCTTCTCCAGGAATCTTTGCCAAATAATGCTTTTCTAAGTTGGAGTATAAGGATAACTCTACTTTCTTTGGATCAACAAAGACAAACTTTAACTCTGACGGGTGTTTTTTATATAAAAGAGAGGTAACTATTGCATTTAAGCCAACAGACTTTCCTTGTCCTGTTGCTCCAGCCATAAGCAAGTGAGGAGCTTTCGCTAAATCAGTAACAAAAGGTTGGTTTTCTATTGTCTTGCCTATAACTATTGGTAATTCGGCTTTGCTGTTTTGGAACTCAGAAGATTCTATCATAGACTTCATTGAAACAATCTGAGGGTTAGAATTAGGTACTTCAATACCGATTGTTCCTTTGCCAGGGATAGGTGCAATAATTCTTATGCCTAAAGCAGCTAAACTTAAAGCAATATCATCTGCTAAGCCTTTTATCTTTGAGATTCTAATACCTGGAGCAGGTACTATTTCATAAAGAGTTACTGTTGGACCAGGTGTTGCTTCTATGCTTGTGATAGCAATACCATAATTTTTTAAAGTTTCTTTTATTCTTCTATTGTTTAGTAGTAGTTCTTGTTCGCTTACTACTTTGTTCTTTTTATCATAGTCGGTTAAGAAGTCAGTCGTTGGGTTAACAAAACTGCTTAACTCTAAGTGAGGGTCAAAAGGTTCATCTATACTGTGATGTTCTTGAATTATCTCCTCTTGTTCTTCCTCGTTGGTTGTGCTTTCCTGTTCTACAGTTGTTTTTATGCTAAAAGGTATGTCTTCTTGTGGAATTTCTTCTGGGACTTCCTCTTGTTGATTATCTTCTATGGTTATGGTTTTACCATCTCTTTTTACAGTGAAAGAAGTTAATCGGTCTATCTCTTCTTGAGGTAGTTTGTTAGGATTAGTGTTTATATCCTTTTTACTGATTATTGGCTTAGGATTTATTTTGATTGGTTTTTCTATCTCTTGTTCTTCTTGATAGTCATCTTCTATAGGTTCTTCCTCTTGTTCTTCAAAAACATCTTTTTCTCTATATCCTTTTTCTAAATTCATCTTCTCTGCAGGAATAATTGGCATAGGACTTTCGCTTTCAATATCATCTTCTTGATCTTCCTCTCTTTGTTTGCGAGAAAGGAAATTAACGACAGAAGAATATTTGACATTGAAAACAAACATCGGTACAATAATAGTAAAAGCTATATGAATTAAAGCACAACCGACAACACTAACGTAAGAACACCAAAGACTATTGATAGCAACACCGACATTACCAGCAAAATCTTCCATTCTTTGTACTCCACAGCCTTCTACAATAAAGCCAAAGATACAAGAAGCCCACAACATAACAAGTAAAGTGCTTACTATCTTGCGAGCGAAATTGTCAATCTGAACTTCAAATAGCCTCAGACCAATTAAAGCAAAAATGATAAGGAATCCGAATACTCCTATTCCAAAAGTATATCTAATAAATGAGTATGCGGTAAAAGCACCAATGTTTCCGCACCAATTATTTATGTCATTAGTTTTTGTTAAAAGGGAATAAGGAGTGATATTTTCAACAAGAGAATAGTCTGAGAACCATGTAACAAAGAAAGAAATAAATGATATAAAACAAAACACTACAAACAAAAACAAACACACTGCAACAACTCTTGGAAATTGTTCAGAGCGAATGCCTCTTTTGATTAAAGAAAATATACTTTCGGATTGTTGTTTCGCTTCCTTAGTTTTCTTTTTAGTTGTTTTTTGTTTGGTAGTTTTTGTTTTCTTGGTCATTGTTTTTTTTATTTACATAGGGACTTTAAAGAACAAAAGTCTTTAAAGCCCCTAAAATAATTACATATCGTCTTCATCTTCTCCGCCACCACCGAAGATAATACGAAGCATATCTCCTAAATCCTCTTCACTGATTTCTTCGTAACCAGACTCAAGCATAAGGTCTGTATCTTTTACTTTTCCTTGTAATAGTTCTGAAGCAGTGAAAGTAACAGAAAGATTGTCAGAGAATTTTACAGGATACTCCATTGGGAAAGCATCTAAGCCAGGATAAGTTATAAGATCCATTTTTGGACCTATTTCCTTAGTAACATAGATAGTTTCTCTTATTTCTTCACCTTCTGCATCTTTGAATATAGCAAGAACTTCATCACATTGTAATCCTGCTATTTCTTTCTTATTACCGGTGTATTCATATTTGGTATCTTTAAGCATTTCTTTTAGATTATCTTCTGTTATTTTTCTTTTAACATACCATTTTCCTGACATTCCTTCGTAAGGTCCTTCGTCTGGTATCATAGAAAAGTCAAACAAAGTCATAACAATATTGTTGTTAGAATTTACTATGCTTTTACCTAATCCCATAGTAGATAAATCAACTTGACCAGAGAGGTTCTCAAAAACTTTTACTTCCCAACTCTCAGGCATACCTTGAGGAACATTTCCTGTCCATGTAAGTTTGTATTTAACTAAACCAGCCCATTTTCCTTGTTGAGCCATTGCAGAAAAACCTGCCATAATGATAAGAGCTAAAACTCCAATGCTTAAAACTAACTTTTTCATCTTTTTATTCTTTATGTTTAATATTAATTTCCAAAGGGCAAAATTACAATTTTTATTCTATTTTTTCCTTAATAAATCAAAAATTTACAAAAAAAAGTATTTATTAATGGAAAAAGTGTTATTTTTGTGCTTTGAATTATAAACATTTATTAAATATTTAATGTATGAAAAAGTTATCCTTATCTTTAATTTTCAGTGTGCTTGCAATGACGTTATTTGCTCAAAATCCAACAATAGTAAGCACAAACACTCAAAACAAACATCTTGTTTTTGAAGAATACACAGGAGTAAATTGTGGCTATTGTCCTTATGGTCATCAATTGCTTAATGAGTTTTCAGATTATTATCCTGGTACAATTGTAATAAATATTCACCAGGGTTATTATGCTGCAAAATATACTACTCAATGGGGAGATGCTCTTGCAAATCAAACAAATCTTAATGGCTATCCAGCTTTTACATTGAATAGAAATACAACAGACTGCCAAGTATTAAACTATTATGCTAACGGTGTTAATGTAAATTCTGCCGCAAGTGCTATAGTAAATTCAACATCTCCTGTTAATGTTGCTGCAACAGCAGAATTAAATTTTGCGACAAGAGTAATGACAATACATGTAGAGGTTTATTACACAAGTGCAATTACAGGACAAAACGGAAGTAGTCTTAATATAGCACTTTTGCAAGACAATGTTAAAGGACCTCAATCAAATTATGGCTCACCAGAACCTTACAATCCTTCTCAAGTAACAGAAGATGGACAATATATGCACATGCATATGCTTAGAGATCTTATTACAGGACAATGGGGAGAAACAATAGCAGCGAATGAAGACGGAACAATACCTGCTGGTACATTTGTTTCAAGAGATTATACTTATACATTCCCTCAAAAAATAGGTGATGTTGATGTTGCTTTAGAGGATATGAATCTTGCAGTTTTTGTTGCAGACCTTACTAAAGAAGGTTGCTCCTCTCTAAACGCTCCTAATATTTATAATGGAGTGAAAGTTATTCCTACAGTTACAGGTATTGATATTCCAAATGCAACAGTAAGTGATATTATATTTGAAGATCCTTTGGGTTGTACAGATTCTGTTTCTGTAAAAGCAAAAGTAAAGAATGTCGGAACACCTCTAACTTCTTTGGAATTAGTTTGTACAAATCAAAGAACTAATGAAACAAAAACTATAACAATAAATGAAAGTATGGAAACATTTGCCATAACAACAGTAGATTTTGGCAAAATTCTTGCTACACCAGCTACAAATAATACTTATTCTGTTATTGTTACAAAAATAGATGGAGCTAATTATAATGGACAAGCTACTTCTAAAACTCATTCAAAAGCTAATATCAGACAAACTTCTGGTCGTCCTACTTTACAAATAAAGACAGATAAAAAAGGAAGTGAAGTTACTTGGTTCGTTAAAGACGTTAATGGTAACACAATCCAACAAGGAGGTCCTTATGCTGACGGAGCTATAAGAAAAGATACAGTTGAATTAAATCTTCCTAGTGATGGTTGCTACATATTCAGTATTGTTGATGCTGGTGGTGATGGTATAAATAATTCAAAAGGCTCAGGAAACTACGTTATTCTTAATGGAGCAGGACAAGAAATGTATCGTTCTAACGGAAAGTTCGGTGCTGGAGAGAGTATTGATTTCTACGCTTCTGATATTCCTGTTGGTATAAATGAAGCTAACGGTAATATTTGTCAATCTATTCTTTATCCTAATCCTGCAACAAACAACACTATTTTAGCAGTTAATTTAGGAAAGGCTGATAAGGCAAGAATATCTGTTGTAGATGTTATGGGTAGAGAAGTTATTGATTTAGGAGAACACAACCTAAACTCAGGTGACAATAATATCAATATAAATACTGCTTCTTTGTCAAATGGAGTTTATTTTGTTCGTATTGTTACAAATAACGGTATGGTTAGCAATAGACTTAGCATTAGCAAATAACTTGTTATCATAATTTTTTTAATTTTTCCCACCTTTATTATTGTATAAAGGTGGGTTTTTGTATCTTTGCAAATTATTTTATAAAGGATATTGAATATGAACGACAATCTTCAACACGGTTACGAAAAGATAGAAAGATATAATCCCCAAAACACCGAAAAACTTGCTTCTCACTACAGAGAGATACTTAAACTTTTGGGAGAAGACCCTCAAAGAGAAGGTCTATTAAAAACACCTGAGAGAGTAGCAAAGGCAATGGAGTTTTTTACACACGGATACGATACAAATCCAGCCGAAATACTTCGTTCTGCTATGTTTAAAGAGGATTATAAACAAATGGTGATAGTAAAAGATATTGAGATTTACTCTCTTTGTGAGCACCATATGGTACCTTTCTTTGGTAAAGCACACGTAGCTTACATACCAAACGGAACTATTGTTGGTTTAAGCAAGATTCCAAGAGTTGTAGATTGTTTTGCTCGTCGTTTGCAAGTGCAAGAAAGAATGACAAGAGAAATTCTTACCTGCATACACGATACTTTAAATCCTTTAGGTGTTGCTGTTGTGATAGAAGCACGACATCTTTGTATGAGTATGCGAGGTGTTCAAAAACAAAACTCAATTACTACAACGTCTGACTTTATTGGTGCATTCAAAAGAGACGAAAAGACAAGAGGAGAATTTCTTCATTTAATAGGAGTTAATCTTATATAAAAAATAATTAGAATTAATAGTTTTAGATTATTGTATAGAAACATCAAGATTTTTTTAGTTTTGATGTTTTTTTTTACGTGAGCAAATAAGTAGTTCGTTTGTAAAAATCCTGTTATGAACCGAGTATAAAAAAATCTAAAATTCTTTCCTTTGCTTATACTAATTTGGAGTTATTTCACTAAAATCAAGAGTGAAAAAAAGAAAATAAAGGTTGGTTAAAATTTTTATGTCTTCTTATCGTTATAGAAAGAAATAATATATAGTTATGAAAAGATTTGTTTTTATTAAGTCAGTATTTGTAGTGCTTGTTTTTATGTTAATTGTTTCTTTGTTCTCTTCTTGTGATAAAGATTGTTATGAAGGAGGAAATGGTATAAAGAAAAGCACCATAGAAAAAGCTGCTCCTGGCACAGAACCTAATGAAGAAAATGTAGATGAGTGTTAAATGAATCCCAAGAACATTCCTTATAAAGCATATAGAAACAATAAGGATATAACATCTTTTACTATTCCCTCAGGAGCAAAAACTGTAGGAAAAGAGGCTTTTGCTTTATGTGAAAATCTTGTGGAAATAAGCGGATTAGAAGATATTAAAGTAATGTATTCTTCTGCTTTTGAGGAAACAGGATTAAGAAAAGTACATTTAGGAGGAGGATTGGAAATTATACCTGAGAGTTGTTTTTGTAAATGCCAAAATTTAGAAAAGGTACAACTTGATTATGGTATAAAAAGAATAAGTTCTTATGCTTTTGCTAAGTGTGATAATCTAAAAGAAATAGTTATTCCAGAAAGTGTAACCTATATAGGAGAGAGTGCTTTTGAATATTGTACTAAATTAGAAAGAGTTGTGATGCCAAACAATCTAACTTTAGTGAGTGATGGTTGTTTTTGTGGTTGTACGAACTTGAAAGAAATAAATCTTCCTAAGAAAGCCACTAAGATAGAGCGATATGCTTTTGTTGGTTGTTATTCTTTAGAAGAGATAAGCATACCTCGTGGATATACAAATATCTCTACGGGTGCTTTCGCTTTCTGTTACAATTTGAGAAAGGTTGTATTTCCCAAAAGTATACAAGAAATAGGTGCTTTAAGTTTCTCTTGTTGTAGTAAATTACAAGATATAATAGGTTTGCAACGACTAACTTATATAGGAAGCTATGCTTTTGAGGATTGTACTTCTTTGCAACATATAGTATTATCAAGTCGTATGGAAAGAGTAGGAAAGAGAATTTTTTGGGGTTGTGATAGTTTTAAAGCATTAGTTTCTTTAAGCAAGACTCCACCAAGAGCTCGTACTTCCATATTTGACATAAATAATTCAGAGATAGAAGTTTTTGTGCCATTTTATGCTATGAAGAAATATAAAAAAGCAGAAGGCTGGAAACAGGTTTCTTTATATAAAATAACAATAAAGATGTATTTGAAGATATTTTTGAATAGGGTCTTTGGTATCAATAAGTTCTAAGCGTATTATTAATACTAAGAAAACAAATAAAGGACGATGTCTAACATCGTCCTTTATTTGTTGGATTTGATTCTTTGTCTTATATTTCAGAAGAGAATTGATTTAAAAAACGAATGTCGTTTTCAAAATATTGTCTTAGGTCTTTTACATCATATTTTAACATTGCAATTCTTTCTATTCCCATACCGAAAGCAAATCCTGAATAAACTTTACTGTCTATGCCAGATGCTTCTAAAACGTTAGGATCCACCATTCCGCATCCCATAATCTCTAACCAGCCTGTGTGTTTGCAGATATTACAACCTTCTCCTCCGCAGATAGTACAAGAAATATCCATTTCAGCACTTGGTTCTGTGAAAGGGAAATAAGAAGGACGCAAACGGATTTGCGTATTTTCACCAAACATTTCTTTTACAAAGTAAAGTAAGTTCTGTTTTAAATCAGCGAAAGAAACGCCTTTGTCAATGTATAATCCTTCCACTTGATGAAAAATACAGTGAGCTCTTGCTGATATTGCTTCGTTTCTAAACACTCTTCCTGGAGCAATAATACGAATAGGTGGTTTCATCTTCTCCATTGTGCGAACTTGAACAGAAGAAGTATGAGTACGTAACAAAATATCATTGCCGTCTTTCCTTCCATTTTCAACAAAGAAAGTGTCTTGCATATCCCTTGCAGGATGTTCTGGTGGAAAGTTAAGAGCAGAGAAAACATGCCAATCGTCCTCTACTTCTGGACCTTCTTGTACAATATAACCAATGCGAGAAAATATATCTACAATTTCTTTTCTAACTAAAGTTAAAGGGTGAGTAGAACCTAAAGAAACACTTTCTAATGGTTTGGTAAGGTCTTCTTTTGGACGCATTTCTTCAGCTTTAGCTTCAGTAAGTTCTTTAAGTTCATCAATTTTAGCTTGTGCAGCTTGCTTAAGTTCATTGAGTTTTATACCTAATTCCTTTCTTTTTTCAGGTGCTACTTCTTTGAATTTAGCAAACAAATCACTCATCACACCTTTTTTGCCAAGATATTCTATTCTAAGATTTTCTAATTCTTCTTTGGTAGCAGAAGATATTTGTTTAATCTTTTCAATATGTTTGTTGATAATCTCTTCCATTTTTTCGAAAATATTATTTTGCAAAAGTAAATCTTTTTTTGTGGTTTACAAAATTTATATAAACTTTGTTAGACTTCAAACACCTCTTTAACGAGTTCTATACATTCTTTCACGGCTACATCTAAATTGTCGTTGATGATAATTTTGTCAAAGTTTTTTGCGTAAGATATTTCCATTTCTGCTCTCTGCAAACGCTTGTTAAGTGTTTCTTCAGTTTCAGTGTTGCGCCCTTGAAGACGTTTTTTTAGTTCTTCTATTGAAGGAGGCATTAAGAAAATTGCAAGAGCTTTGTCTTTAAGCTTGTTTTTTATATTGACTCCGCCCTTTACATCAACATCAAATACAGCAATCTTACCTTCATCGTTGATTCTTTGTATTTCACTCTTTAGTGTGCCGTAGTATAAGCCTTCATACACGTTCTCATATTCAAGGAACTCGTTGTTTTTTATTTTTTCTTCAAATTCTTGTTGAGAAATAAAATAATAATGTTTGCCGTGTTCCTCTTGTTGTCTTGGTTTGCGTGTAGTTGCAGACACAGAGAAAGAGAATTTGTCATTAAATGCTTCAAAAATATAGTTTAATATTGTTGTCTTACCTGTGCCAGAAGGAGCAGACACAATAAGAGATGTAGTTCCTTTCATTCTATTCAAATCTTTTTTGAATTATATCAACAAGATTAGCATAAGCAGGAGAAGTCGCAGCCCATTTGTAAACTAAACGTTTTTGATTTATTATATCCATTGAAGCAGTGAATGAAGTCATTTCGTTTAGTTGATTGATAAAGTTTTCGTATTCTTTTATGTCGCCAGAAAAGAGGTCATTGATAAACATAAATTTATAGTTTATGCCTATTGCAACTCGTAAATCGTTTTTTGTTTGAGAGAAAAATCTATCTCCTATTGATTCTTGTTTATCTGAAAGTACTTCTACTTTTTCTTCTTTGTTGTCAAAAAGGGTTGCTGGCTTTTCTTGTTTTGTTTCAGTCTGTTCGTTTTCTGAATCAGCAAACAAGCTATTTAAAGTAGAAGTAACACTTTCGTTTTTCTGTTCTTTACTTTTAACGTCAGCAATTGTTTTAGATGGATTGTCTTTTATAACCCTTTTGTGTAAGAATTCTAATACAGAAGAAGTTTCTTTTTCTTGTTTTTCTTGTTTAGGCTCGGGAGGAAGTGCTTGTTTGATTTCTTTTTGCTGTGGCTTTGCCTCCACTTTTTGCTGAGGTTTTACCTTTTCTTGTTTAGGTTCTTCTTTCTTTTTAGGTTCTTCTTGTTTTATGTTTTCTAAGTTTTCTTCTGGTAAAACAAAAATATCAAGAGGTTCTTCTTCTTTTATATTAACAGGTTCCGCTCTTTCTTTTTTGCTATTTTCAATAACAACTTCTTTTTGCTTTTCTATTAATTTTTCAAGCAAAGAATGTGTTTTCTCATTTTGAGTTATGATTTGTTTATTTTGAGTTATGATTTCTTGAACGTTAGATAAAAGCGTATCAAGTTTTTGAATATAAAGGGAATTATCTTCTTTTTCAGGTAATTGCAAATTAAGAATATTATCATAAACGTTTCTTATTTGCTCTTTAATATTATTAAGGTTATTGTTCTCCATAATGTTAAACTTATTTTATTGCAAATTTTTGGCAAAGATACAATATTTTTTTACCAAAGTAGACACTTAGATAATATTTTAATGCATTTTTTCTTGTTATTTATAGAATATAACGATTACCTTATCCATATATAATCGTAGAATTATCATTATTATATAAAGAGGCGTTACGTTTTATTTTAGATATATCAAAATTAAATACTCCCTTATTTATTAGTAATTAGAAATTAGTGAAGAGAAATAAAAAATAAGAAAGTTACTAAAAAACACGAATGGAAAATTCTTTGTTAAAAAGGTGTTATTAAAAAAAATGTAGGCAATGTTCTGGAACAGGTCGTTGTAATAGATGTAATGGCACAGGTAGAAGATGATAAAGATATATAAATTTTAGTATTAAATAAAAAAGTCCGCCATAACTAAATAGCGGACTTTTTATTATAAATATTTTATATTATAAAACATTTACACCTTCTATAAGTTCCTTTCCTTTTGCTACTGCGTCAAGGTTAGTAGGAATAAGTTTGTGATGACGCTCTGGAAGAGAGTGTTTCAAACCTTCCTCTATGTATTGTTCAGTAACAACAGGTTTTATTTTCAAGAAACCACCAAGCACCATCATGTTGAATACCTTTGCCATTCCCATTTCAGCACTTTTTTCTGTTGCAGGGATTTTATAAACATTGATGTCTTTTCTTGTAGGTGCTTTTGTGATACCGTTAGGATCATAAATCAAAAGACCACCTGGCTTTACTGCACTTTCAAATTTATCCAAACTTTGTTGGTTAAGTATGATTGCAGTGTCAAATTGGCTTATGATAGGTGAAGATATTCTTTCGTCTGAAATAATAACAGAAACGTTTGCTGTACCTCCACGCATTTCTGGACCATAACTTGGCATCCAACTAACTTCTTTGCCTTGCATTGCACCAGAGTAAGCAAGTATTTTACCCATAGATAAAACTCCTTGTCCTCCGAAACCAGCTATAATTATTTCTTCTGTCATTGTTGTAATTTGTTTTATTGGGTTAATACTTTATTTAACTGGAATTAATTCGCGAATAACTTTGCTATCTGCAGGATTGTATTCTCTTACAATTTGTCCGTCAGCTTTAATGTCGCCTAAAACATATTTAGGGAACATATTTTGGCGCATCCATTCATTAGCAGCAACAGGAGTCATCTTCCAACCAGAGTTACAAGTAGAAACGAACTCAACAAATTGAGTACCTTTCTTTGCAGCTTGGTTTTCAAATGCCTTTCTAACTGCAGCTTTAGCTTTTCTTACGTCAGCAGGAGTAGATGCACTTTGACGTGTAACGTAATCTGTTCCTGGAAGTTGAGCAACTAACTCTGTAATTTGCAAAGGCCAACCATTCAAATCAACTCTACGTCCATAAGGAGTAGTAGCAGATTTCATACCAACCAATGTTGTAGGAGCCATTTGACCACCTGTCATACCGTAGATAGCATTATTTACAAAGAATATAATGATATTTTCTCCACGATTACAAGCATGAATTGTTTCTGCTGTACCAATAGCAGCCAAATCACCATCTCCTTGATATGTGAAAGTATGATGTTCTGGGTGAAGTCTTTGAATTGCAGATGCAAGAGCAGGAGCTCTTCCGTGAGCAGCTTCAACGAAATCCACATTAAAATAATTATAGGCTAAAACTGAACAACCAACAGGAGCGATACCTATTGTTTTATCCTGAATGCCCATTTCATCTATTACCTCTGCTATTATTCTGTGGATTGTTCCGTGAGGACAACCAGGGCAGTAGTGCATAACGGCATCGGTAAGAACACTTGTTTTTTTGTAAACAAGATTTTCTGGTTTTACTATTTCTTCGTTAAACATAATCTTTTTCTCATTAAAATTTGACTGTTTTTGTTCAAAGCCACCCAAATTAGCCTTTAATTAATTTGTTTTCTAATGCTTCAACAACTTCTTGTGGTGTAGGAATTATACCACCGTAACGTCCGAAATACTCAACAGGACATTTGAATTCAGATGCAAGTTTAACATCTTGTACCATTTGACCTGCAGACATTTCCACAGAAAGCATACCTTTAACTCTTTGAGCTAATGCTTTAATAGGTTTGCTTGGGAATGGGAATAAAGTAATAGGACGTAACAAACCAGCTTTTATTCCTTTTTCTCTTGCAAGTTGAACAGCTTTGTGAGCTATACGAGCGCAAGAACCATAAGCAACAAAAACATAGTCAGCATCATCACACATAATTTCTTCATACAAAGTATCGTTCTTTTCCATTTCACGATATTTTGCTTGGAAACGATGATTATTTTGCTCTTGTTTAGCAGAATCAAGTTCAAGAGAAGTTATGATGTTATGATCTCTTGTAGCAGGTTTTCCAAATGCAGCCCAAGGTGCTTTTTCTGCTATTTCTTTATCAGTCCAACGAGGAAGATAATCTCCAACATAAACTTTTTCCATAACTTGTCCTATAGCACCATCAGAAAGAATCATAACAGGGTTTCTGTATTTGAATGCTATATCCCATGCTTTGAAAACAAAGTCATACATTTCTTGGACACTTGCTGGTGCAAGGGTATAAAGTTGATAATCTCCATGACCACCACCTTTAGTTGTTTGGAAATAGTCAGCTTGTGAAGGTTGGATAGTTCCTAAACCAGGACCACCACGCATAACATTTACCAATAAACAAGGAAGTTCTGCACCTGCAAGATAAGTTACTCCTTCTTGCATTAAAGACATACCAGGAGAAGAAGAAGATGTCATAACTCTTTTTCCTGTTGCAGCACCGCCATATACCATATTGATAGATGCAACTTCACTTTCGGCCTGCAAAACTACCATACCTGTTTTTTCCCAAGGCATTTCTGCCATCAAGTGTTCCATTACTTCGGATTGTGGGGTTATTGGGTATCCGAAATAGCCATCACAACCGGAACGAATCGCTGCCTCAGCAATCGCTTCGTTACCTTTCATTAATTTTAACTCTTTTGCCATTTCTTTTTTTTAGTTTTTAATTAGACCTTAGCTTTGTAAACCGTTATTACTCCATCAGGGCAAACCATACCACAAGATGCACAGCCTATACAATCGCCATTAATCATCTCAGCATAGTTATAACCCTTAGCATTTACGTTCTTTGATAAAGCTATAACCTGCTTAGGGCAAACGCTAACACAAACGCCACAACCCTTGCATTTATCTTTATCAACTACAATTGCTCCTTTTATTGCCATTGTTTTTATTGTTTTTAAGTGGGTTAATACTTTACTTAAATAAATTGAAAATGCAAATTTAAAAGTTTTTTTTCAAATACCAAAAAAATATTGTAATTTCTTGTTTTCTTTCAAGAAAAATACAAGATTTTGTTACCAAAGAAAGAACAATAAAACAAACTTTTACTATTGATGATGTAAGTTTTACTATTTTTTGTGTGAGAAAAAAACTTTGGCTATACTTATGTCAAATGTAAAATAAACATTAATAGTTTTTGATTATTGTAAAAAAAGAGTTGATTTTAATCTACCAAGAGTTGATTTTAATTTACAAAAAGTTGGTTTTAATAAAATAAGTTTTGATGTTTTTTAATAAAGATCTTTTAATCTTTTTAGTATCTACGGTTTTGAATTAATGATAGGAACATTTATTTGGTACAGATGATGTACAAAATAAAAGAAACTACTAAATTCCACATTATCACAGTTAAAAGAATTACAACAAGACAAATAAAAAACAAAAACACCGTTTTAGATTACTTAAAATGGTGCTTTTGTTTTTTTTGAAAATAAGACTTTGTTTTCAATAACTCCAAATAACAAAACTAAAACTCTAAAACTTATTTTATTGATTTATTTTCGTTGAATTGAGATTTTATTATTAATTTTGCAACCCTATATATTAATATGTATAATCAATAATTTTATTAATAAAATGAAGAGAACGTTTTTCTTATTGCTGTTTGCAATGTTGTTGAGTTTTCAAAGTGCTTTTGCAGTTATTGCTTTACCTAATCCAATAGATGTGAAGCAATCAGATAAAACAACATTAACATTAAGATTATTTGGTGATGAAAGATTAAATTGGGCATCTACTCTTGATGGATATACTTTGCTTAGAGCAGAAAACCAAGATTATGTTTATGCAATCTCAGATAAAAGAAGTGGAATGATACCTTCTAATGTGATAGCTCACAATGAAGGTGATAGAAGTCAAGAAGAATTAGCTTTTTTATCCACAATTTCTAAGAATCTCTTCTTTTCAGATGAACAACTTAGTCTTGTTAAACAATATAATGAGGCTTTATATGATTTTAAGCAAAAAAAGTTTCAAAAAATAGGTAATAATGTACAAGATTACAAAATGCTTGTTATTTTGATGTCATTTACAGATAGAGAGTTTTCAACTCCAAGACAAGAAGTAGAAGCATTATATAATCAAGTCGGTTATTCTTCTAATGGTAATGCAGGAAGTGTGCATGATTATTTTATGGCATCTACAGTCAATCATTTAAATGTTTCAGCAACTGTTCTTGGCCCTTATACATCTGCCCATAACTTGGAATATTATGGTAAAGATACAGTATATTATGGTTGGGACGGTAATTTATATCCAGCAAAAGATATAAACGTTAGAACTTTAATAACAGAAGCAATATACGCTGCTAATGATGATAATGTTGATTTTACCCCATTTACTAATGGTAATGTAGACAATGAAGTAGAATGTGTCTATGTTATTTATGCTGGTTATGCCCAATCTTCGGGAAACGCATCATATACTATCTGGCCTCATAGAGGAAGACTTTATGAAAGAATAATGCTTGATGAAGTTAGTTTCTTTAATTATGGTTGCTCTTCAGAACTTGGAGGATATAATACCGAAGAATGGGGAGGTACTGGCGAACCTCTTATGATTGGAACTATATGTCATGAATTCTCTCATGTTCTTGGCCAACCAGACTTCTACGATGTATCTTACCAAAACGGAGAACATTCTAATGAATCTTTTCATCCAGGAGTTTGGGACGTTATGGCAGGAGGTAACTACAATGGAAATAGTGGCTATCCTCCTTTATGGTCAGCCACAGAAAGAGAACTTAGAGGCTATACATCAATAGATCCAATAAGTGAGACAGGTTCTTATACTCTTTCTCCATTAGATGTAGATAATAAAGCATTTAAAATAATGAATTCAGACTATGAGTATTTTGTTTTTGAGAATCGTCAAAAACGAGGCTTTGATTCTGAATTGCCAGGACATGGAATGCTTATCTATCATGTAGATAAAACTGTTTGGAATCTACAAGCCAATTGTGTAAATTGTGAACCAGGTCATGAAGGTTATAGAGTAGTAACAGCAACACAGAATATTAATGCAACAAATCCATTTCCTGGAACAAACAATAAAACCTCATTCACAGACGACACCACTCCTAATAGTAAAGCATACAATGGAACGAATACAAATAAACCAGTATATAATATAGTGGAAAACTCTTCTACTAATAACATTACTTTTGTGCTTATGGACGCAGATGTTTATCCTTATATAGAAAATACTCAAGTAGATTTTCAAACAGATACTCTTAATCTTATAGCGCAAGTAACACAAAACAACTCTTCTTTAACTCAAACAGGAGTATGTTATTCTATGGATAATGATACACCAACTATAAATGATGATATTGTTGTTTCTGCTGTAGCAACAAATAACATAAACGTAAATGTATCAGGTTTAAATCCTAATACATATTATTATGTAAGAGCATTTGCTAAGAAAGGAAACTATGTTGGTTATGGTGAAGTGATGAAAGTAAAAACTCCATGTGAAATTGTTAATGCTTTTCCATATAAGCTTTCTTTTGAAGAAACAGATGAAGATGTTAGTTGTATTAGTCAATATTACTCACAATCAACAAATCAATGGCAGTTTGTTGATAGTATAGACGGACAAACAACTCAAGCATACGATGGCAGTCGTTTTGCTTATCTAACAACTAACTATCTTTTGGCTACACATAAAATGCAATTACTTCTTAGACCTTTTAATACTACAAATCTTTCTCAACCAGCTTTAGTTTTTGCTTATGATCAAAAACGAGTAGGAAATAGAATAGATTATTTAAAAGTTTATTATAAAACATCTCTAAATAGTGATTGGAGTTTATTGAGAACTTATTCTGCAGGAACAACATCTTGGACAATAGACACAGTAGATTTAACAGTAAAAAGCAGAAATCTATACATTATGTTTGAAGCAGAAGTAAAAGGAGCAGGAGGTGTGTATTTAGATGATGTTCAGGTGGTAGAAAAAAACGTCAATGCTTTTCCAAATGTAGTTACTTATGGCGTGGAAAACATAATAGACAACAACGCAAAGGCAAAAGGTAACTTGATTTCTGCAGGTTACACTCCTATAGTTAAAAAAGGTTTTGTTGTAAGCGAAAATCCTATGCCAACCGTTGAAGATATGGTTTATTATATTACAGAAAACTCATTAGGAAACTATGAAGTTGAACTCTCAGAACTTAATCCTTCAACAACATATTATTACAGAGCATTTGCAAGCAATAGTGCCTTAACTTCATACGGCGAACAACAATCATTTACTACGCTTTGTCCTCGTATAACAGAGTTTCCATATCAACCAAACTTGAATAATGAAGATACTTTATGCTTTATCAATGAAGGAATATGGCATGCTAACACAGCAGACAACTCTTATGTTTATACAAGTCAAGGCTCAACATCAAACAATAAACTTATTACGCCTTTGTTAGACCTTTCTTATAAGAGTAATATGAAAGTTGCTTTTGACTACAAGGGTGTTGGTAATGTAAAAGTGCTGATAAAAGAAAATATTGCATCTTCTTGGCAAGAAATCGCAAACATTAACTCTACAAACAATGCTTATCAACACGCAGAGTATCCTATTGCAAGTCCAATCAATGTTAGTGAGCAGTCTTTTATTGCTTTTGAGTTTGATGGTCAGGCAAATGCACAACTGAATATAAAGAACATAGTAATAGAGGCAATACTTCAGATACCAATCATAACAACGGATAGTGCAACTCTTCCAGAATATAACGCAATAAAAGTTTCTGCAACTATTCATTACAATGGTCTTTCTGACATTACTTCAAAAGGTGTTTGCTATTCTCTTTCTGCTAATCCAACAACAGCAGATAATGTTGTTCTGTCAAATTCTAATGAAAGTAACTTTGATATTACAATATCTAATCTTCCTATACTTACACAATATTACGTAAGAGCATTTGCAACAAACTCTTTTGGTACAGCATACGGTGAGATTATACCTATTTCAACAAGGTATTATTCTATAAATAACAACATTATCTCTTCTGACCAAAGGGTTTGCAACGAATATCCAGCACCTCTTTCTGGTCAAACTCCAACAGGTGGTAATGGAGAGTTCTCTTACCAATGGATAATGAGTAGAGATTTAATAACATGGGAAGATTGTGATGAAGGAGTATTTAATGATAGACCAACATATCAGCCTCGTCCAGCAGCACTTTCAGGAACTTATTACTATGCACGTGTTGTTACTTCTGGTTTAACAATAGATACCAGCAACTATGTTACTATTCTTATAGATGTACCAACTCGTGGAGGTAATATCTTTACTAATACAAACAGCATACCAATGAATCAAGCTATATCGTTACAACTTAGAGCATATACGGGTTCTATTCTTTATTGGCAAGTAAGAAAACCATCTCTATTTTTCACAGAATGGGATACAATAGAGAATTCTGAAGATTCTCCAACCATCAGTTACGTTCCAACTTCCGAAGGTGAATATACTTTTAAAGCAATGGTACAAAATGGAGTCTGCGATATGGAAGAGTCAAGTCAAAAAGTAATACAAGTAACATATAGTGTTGGAATAGATGAAGTAAAAAACAATGAAGACAATCTTTATCTTGCACCAAATCCTTCTAACGGTAATATAAATATAACTTCTTCTAAGCAAGAAAATGTTAATATGACTATTACAAATCTTAAAGGCGAGAAAGTATACACTCAAAAAACAATATTGTATGAGGGAGATAATAGGCTAAATCTTTCTTTCTTGGAAACAGGAACATATATCATAAGACTACAAGGAGAAAATATTGATTGGCAAACCAAACTTATAATAACCTCAAAATAGTTTTACAATGGAACAAGAAATAAAAAATCATATATTATTAGCATTAGAGGAAGACGTTCAACAAGGAGATTATTCTACTCTTGCTTCTGTTCCTGAAAAGGAAATAAAAAAAGTAAAACTTGTTGCAAAGCAAGATGGAGTACTTTGTGGAGTAGATGTGTTTTGTATGGTGTTTGAGTTATTAGATAAGTCTCAAAGCATACAAATATCTAAATACAAAAAAGATGGGGAAGAACTTCACAAGGGAGACATTATTCTAAGAATGCAAGGTAATGCAAGAACAATACTAACAGGAGAAAGAACAGCATTAAATTATATGCAATTGCTTTCAGGTATTGCAACTACAACAAAAGAATATGTTTCCCTAATAACAGGAATGCATACCAAACTTTTAGATACAAGAAAAACAACACCAGGACTTAGACTCTTAGAAAAATATGCTGTTAAAGTAGGAGGAGGTTTCAATCATAGGTTTGGACTTTTTGATATGATTATGTTAAAAGACAATCATATTGACTTTGCAGGTGGAATAAAACAAGCGATAGAACAGACAAACAACTATCTAAAAGCAAACAAACTTAACCTTAAGATAGAGATAGAAGTAAGAGATTTTAAAGAATTAGATGAGGTTTTGAAGATAGGTGGTGTAGATAGAATAATGTTAGATAATTTTACTCCAGAAGATTTAACAAAAGCAATAGAGATTATTGCAGGAAGATATGGGACAGAGGCTTCAGGAGGAATAAATAAAGAAACTCTTCAAACTTACGCAGCAAGTGGCGTAGATTATATTTCTGTTGGAGCTTTAACACATCATATTTCAGCTTTAGATATAAGCTTATTAGCAGATGAATAAACAAAAGTGGCAACAGTTCCTTAGAAAACTTCTTTTTTGGAGACCGGTAAGAAATATTTTGCATTATTCACGTCTTGTTGTCTTACCAGGATTTCAAAGAGTACCTATTTTTGATGTTATTGTATTCTTTATAAAGGGACTTACTAAGGGAGCATTAAATCAAAGGAGTGCAGCAATCAGTTTTCACTTCTTTCTTTCTTTGTTTCCGCTTATATTGTTTTTGGTTTCTTTGTTGCCATTCTTACATTTGGATTTTTTAACCGAAAGATTGCTTACTCTTGTACAGGACTTTGCTCCTAATAGTGCAGGAGATTATATTTCAGATACTATCACTGACCTTATGCACCGCAAACATAAAGGATTGATGACTATAGGATTTTTTTCGTCAATCTTTGTTGCTTCTTCAGGAGTCAATGCTTTGCTTTTATCATTAGACTCTTCTCATCACACAACAAAAAAACGTTCTGCATGGAAGCGTAGGCTGATAAGCGTAGGTTTGACAATCGGCATGGCAATAGGTATCATTATAAGCATACTTTTGATTATCTTTGCAAAACGATTGATACTTTATCTTTTCGCTAAAGATGTTATAAAAACTTTGTTTCTGTTCTATATCCTGAGAGTACTGAAATGGGTTATCATTGTTCTTGTTCTTTATTTAGTATTTGCTATGATATACTATGTTGCTCCTGCTGATAAACGAGGATATAAGTTTTTCTCTGCTGGAGCAAGTTTAGGAACAGTGTTGTCTATTCTTTTCTCTCAGGGATTCAATTGGTACATCATTCATTTCTCACGTTATAACGCTTTATATGGCTCTATTGGTGCGATGATTATCTTTCTTTTGTGGATATATTTGAATGCCTACATTGTTTTGATAGGGTTTGAACTCAATGCCTCCATTGCCGATGCTTATACTCAAGGTCGTTCGCTTCATCATAAAGGAGAAGATGGTAAAAAGTCTTTACGTCTATCTCGTTCAGCACAAAATATGTCGTCTTTCGCAAGATGGAAGAAAGATTATAAACGTTGGTATGTAAGAAAATTTTATCCTAAGATAAAATCGCTAAGAAAAAAATCTTAAGAATCAATATCCTATTTATTGAAAGAAGAGTTTTATCTTTGAAACTATGTATTGTAGCTGTTCAATGGAAAGTTCTGTGTGCATAGGTAAGGATAATACTTCTTTGCATAGTTTTTCTGTGTTAGTCATTTCATCTGCTTGACGAGCAAGATTTGAAAATGCTTCTTGTTTGTGAAGAGCAATAGGATAATATATTTGAGTAGGTATTTCGTTTTCAAGTAGATATTGTTTTAACTTATCTCTTTTCCCGTCAATAACCTTGATTGTGTATTGATTATAGGTGTGTGAGGATTGGCTTTGTTGCTTTGGGAGAATGATTTGCTTGATATTTTTCAGCTCATTGTTGTAAAACTCGGCAGCCTTTCTTCTTTCTGCAATGTAACTATCAAGATATTTTAACTTAACTTTAAGCACTCCAGCTTGCAAAGTATCTAAACGAGAATTAACTCCAATACATTCATTTCTATATTTTTGTTTCATTCCGTGGTTTGCTATCAAACGCAATCTCTCAGACAAAGAATCGTCATCGGTAAATATCGCTCCGCCATCACCATAGCAAGCCAAGTTCTTTGTAGGGAAGAAAGAAGTGCAACCGATATTGCCTATTGTGCCAAGTTTTTTTGATGTGTGATTATGAAAAGTATATTCTGCTCCCAAAGATTGAGCATTGTCTTCTATCACAACAAGATTATATTTCTCAGCAATTTCCATAATACTCTCCATTTCTGCACTTTGACCAAAAAGATGCACAGGTATTATTGCTCTTGTTTTGTTTGAAATGGCTTTGATAATGTTTTCGGCTGTTATGTTAAAATTATCGTAATTCACATCAACGAAAACAGGTCTTAATCCCAACAATGCCACAACCTCAGCCGAAGAAATAAAAGAAAAAGATGGGCAAATAACCTCATCATTAGGCTTTAGGTTCAACGCCATCAAGGAAATCATCAACGCATCTGTTCCATTTCCACATGCGATAACGTGTTTTACTTTTATATATTCTCTAAGTTGGGATTCAAATTCTGTAACTTTTTGTCCTTTTATGAATTGCGAACTTTCTAAAACGCTGTTAATTTCAAAGTTTATCTCGTCTTTGATTTTATAATACTGCTGTTTTAGATTAACCATTTCTATTTTTTCCATACATCTATTAACGTAAATAACAATAAAATGTTTTACAACAAAGAAATAAACGACTTTATTCCGCCAATTCAAGTCTATTTTTCGCCACTTTTGATTTGCTTGACGCCAAATCAAGTCTTAGTGTCAAAAAAACTATTTTTTTGAGCAAAAGAATAATTTTTTTTACAACGAAAATCAAGTTTGGCGGCAACAAAACGTCGTTTGGCAAATTTCTTTCCTCTTTTGGCGAGAAAGAATCTAAATAACAAGTACTTAAAAAAAATAGGTATTTTTGTATTCTTTAAAATCACTATTTTTGAGTATTGTATGCACAAAAAAACTATAATAATTTTGCACTCAGAAAAAGTACATTATATATGAAACGATACAATTGTTACAAAAATTATTTTATGAACTTAAATAGGACTTACAGAGCGTAAGTCCTATTTTTTTTATGAACAATTTGAAATATTGTTCATTTTTAAAATTAAAAAATAATGCAAACAAAAAAAGAATATATACACGAAAAGATAGTTAGTGTGGCAAAAGAAATCTTTCTTAGAGAAGGTTTTATAAAGACATCTATGCGAGATATTGCTAAAGGTTCTGGAATAGGAGTAAGTAATATGTATAATTACTTTAAAAGCAAAGATGAACTCTTTAAGTATATTGTAATGCCTCTAATCATTGAAATGAAAAAGATAATCAATGAACATCACAATAAGACTTATCAAGATAAGTTTCAAAAATTCGCAAATGAAGATAGTAACGAAATGATGTCTGAACATATTCAAACATACATCAGGCTTATAAATAATCATCAAGATGAATTTAAATTAATAATGTACAAAGCACATGGCTCAACATTAGAAAATTTCATAGACAATTACACGGATGAATGTACTCATCAAGTAATAGATTTTATGAATAATTTTAAGCAAAAACATCCTCAAACAGGAACGGTAAATTCGTTATTTACATATCATATACATACGGTATGGATGTTTAGTTTTATATCTGAGATCATTAAACATAACCTATCTTCTTTAGAGGTAGAAAAAGCAGTAAAGGATTATATTCATTTTGAATTCATAGGCTGGAAGAATATTATGAACCAATAAAAAAATAATAAAAAAATGAAAATTGAAAAAATCAACAATTTTTTCGGCAAATACGCTGAAAAACTCCTTAGGGTTAGATGGTGGATTTTAGCATTATTTATCGTAGTGCTTGTTTTATCCGTAATAGGTATGAAACGTATGGTGAAAGAAACGTCATTTGACGACTATTTCATTGATAATGATCCTATGCTAATAAAAACGGAAGAGTTTAAATCTCATTTTGGTAATGACTATTATGTAGGAGTATTAACACAGTGCGATAACCATTTTACGAAAGAGCACTTGACGACATTGAGAGCTCTATCAAACGAACTACAAGATAGTCTATCGTATGCAGATAAAGTAACATCATTAACAGATATAGAATTTATGATGGGAAGAGAAGATGGAATGACTATAGAACAAATAGTTCCAGATAATATCCCAGAAGATGGTACTCCAGAAATGGACAGCATACGCAATCGTGCCTATAGCAAACCACATGTAGCATGCAAACTTATCTCACAAGATGGCAATCTTTCATGGATTATGGTTAAATTGCGGACATTTCCTAAAGATAGTGTTTGGAAAAAGCAAGGCACTATAGCTCCTGATATTATCACAGGTCAAGAAGTAGAGCGTATTATTAAAAAACCTAAATACGCTTCTTTAAATCCTCGTGGTGCTGGCATGCCATACGTAACACAATGTAAAACAGAATATATTGGTAAAGAAATGGGACGTGTAATGGGTATTGCTACTGTAATTTGTGTACTAATTATGCTTCTTATGACACGTTCTTGGAGAGGTATCTTAGCACCATTAATATCTGTTATAGGCGGATTATTCGTTACATACGGTATTGCCGGCTATACACAAATGTATGTAGATTCAACCGTATTAATGATTCCTACTATCTTGTCATTTGCAGTTGCTATAGCTTATAATATACATCTATTTTCTTATTTCAAAGGTCGTATGCGCATACATGGTGAGCGACATAAAGCCATAGTTGAAACCATTACTGAAATAGGTTGGTCTGTATTCTTCTGTGGTTTTACAACATTGGTGTCGTTACTGTCTTTCCTTTTTATTCCTATACGTCCGATGCATTGTATTGGAATAGTTAGTTCCATGAGTGTGCTTTTTGTATTAATAACATCATTAGTAATCACTCCTTTGCTACTATCATTGGGACGAAATAAACGTCCAATAGAAGGATTTACAGAAGAAAGTGATACAAAATGGAGTAAAATAATGGTAAAATTCAGCAATATAGTACTACACAATCCTCTAAAGATAGGCTTAATATTCCTTCTTGTAGCTATTTTTCTATGTATTGGTCTCTGGAAAATTGAAGCTGCTTTTGATATAGAACGAACTATGGGTACCAGTGTGCCTTATGTGAAAGAGGTGGTTGATGTAGGACATTCTGAGTTAGGTTCGCTTTATTCTTACGACTTAATTGTAGAACTACCTAATAATAATGAGGCAAAGGAACCAGAACAACTCAAACGTTTAGATATTTTACAAAATAAAGTGGAACAATATAAATTAACTAAACGCACCACTTCAATACTTAATATTCTGAAAGACCTAAATCAAACATTAAATAACAATAACACATCGCACTATTGTATCCCTAAAACTGAAAAAGAAGTTGCACAAATGATGGTACTTTATGAAAATGCAGGTGGAACAGAATCGGAATATTGGGTAGATTACGATTATAGAAGGTTACGCTTAATGGTAGAAATATCTGACTTTAACTCAGCGCAGGTTGAGAAAGAAATGGCACAAATTCAATCTGATGCAAAAAAAATTTTCCCTAATGCAAAAATAACTGTTGTAGGTAATATTCCACAGTTTGTTACAATGATGCAGTATTTAGTACGTGGACAAATGCTATCGTTTGTTATATCTATTCTCATTATAGGTATTATCTTGATGATAGCATTTCAAAGCATAAGAATAGGTCTGATAGGTTTAATACCTAATATGATGCCAGCAATATTTGTCGGAGGATATATGGGATGGGCAGGCATTCCTTTAGATATGATGACAGCTACGCTTCTTCCTATGATGCTTGGTATGGCTGTTGATGATACTATACATTTTATAAATCACTCTAAATTAGAATATGACCGTACAAGACACTACAAAAGAACTATACAACGTACGTTTCGTGTGGTAGGAGTAGCTATCGTAACTACATCTATAATCACCTCAGTCGTGTTTGCAAGTTTTTGTTCTTCAGATTGCATTATGTGTATAAACTTTGGTTTAATGGCAATCATAGGTATATTATCCGCATTATTCGCAGATTTATTTATAACTCCTTTACTTGTAAACAAATGTAAAGTATTTGGGAAATCTCAATTAAACCAAAACAAAGACAATATTAATTAAATATCCTCTATGTAATTGATAAAAACAAATAAATAAAAGTCTAATTAATAATAGTTAAAAAAATGAAAAAGGTTATTCTATTAATCGCTACAATTATGATTACAATATGTAGCATCGATGCACAACAAATATCTGGTCGTGAAATTATCAAAAAAGTGAAGAATCGTCCCGATGGAGACACTAGATATGCTGAAATGGAACTAACATTAAAGAAAAAAAATGGTTCTACTCGTCAGCGAAAAATCACATCATGGGCAATGGATGATAGTAAGGGTACTAAGAAAATAATGTTCTTTACATATCCAAGCGATGTTAAGGGAACAGGATTTTTAACATTTGATTATGATCAGATTGGGAAGGAAGACGATAAATGGTTATATTTACCAGCAATGAAAAAGACTCGTCGTATCAGTGGTTCTTCTTCTAAGACGGACTACTTTATGGGTACTGATTTTACTTATGACGATATGGGGTCACGTAATGTAGATGAAGACAAGCACCAACTATTACGCGAAGAAATAAAAGATGGATACAAATGCTGGGTTGTAGAATCTGTACCTATAGATAAACATGAAATATATAGTCGTAAAGTATCTTGGATTAGACAGGACTGCTTAACAGCCATTCATGTAAAATACTATGACAAACTAAACAAATTGCATCGCATATTAACCATAAATGATATTAAAAAAATACAAGGATTTTGGACTATTCACAAAATGGAAATGAAAAACGTACAAACAGAACATAGTACTATCATTATTGTAAAAAATCCTAAATACAATATCAAAATTGATAAAACACTCTTTACTGTTACAAAATTAGAAAAAGGCTTATGAAATATATGATTTTATTTGCACTACTTGTGTATGTAATTCCTCGTTCTGCTATCGCACAGAACGAGGATTCGCTTCGTGTAGATGTAAAAAGTTTTATAGATACTTACCATGCACTTAGAATAGAACAGCCTAATGATTGGATGTCTTCAAAAACACGTCTGCGTAGCGAGATAAATGTTGAAAAAAATAATACTGGAGCTTTTATATCAGCAAATATAATTTATAACTCTATTCTTAAAGACCAAACAGGCTTACAAATGCGTGAAGCTTATGTATATTATTCCAACGAACACTGGGATATGCGTGCTGGACGACAAATTATTACATGGGGAGTAGCAGATGGTCTTAGACTTACAGATATAATTTCTCCAATGGATTACACAGAATTTCTGGCTCAAGATTATGACGATATTCGTATTCCTGTTGACGGATTACGTCTAAGATATTCTCGATACAAATGGTGTTTTGAAGCAGTCGCTATCCCTGTAAATACTTTTTTCAAAATACCTACAGACATGGATAATCCTTGGTCTGTAGGTAATCTCCCTATAGAATCTGAACCCAAGCATAAACTTAAAAATATGGAGTATGGTAGCAGACTTTCATACTTTTTAAATAAAGTTGATTTTTCTATTTCTGCTCTTCGTACTTGGAATAAAATGCCTGTATTATGTAATAATATTGGAGTATACAGACGTATGACAATGCTTGGAACCGATATTTCTGTTCCATTAAAACAATTTGTGATAAGAAGTGAGATAGCCACATATTTAGACGAAGCTCAACCAACAACTATCAAACAAGGAGTACCACAAGCAACATCTATTAATATGCTTTTAGGTATAGACTGGTATGCTGGTAACGATTGGTTTTTCTCAGCGCAATACAACCATAGATGTGTAAATTTTGATAAACATCACAACTCCGGATTAGCTACGTTACGCATTTCAAAAGAACTACTAAACAACGCAATTTCCTTACAGAACTTTACTTATATTGATATTACAAACAAAGGCATATATAATCGTCTAAGTGCTGATTATTCATTAAATGATCAATTACATACTATTGTTGGTTTTGATTCTTTTCGGGGTAGTAATGGTTCTTTTGCTATTTATAAGCATAATTCAGAAATATGGATAAAACTAAAATATAGTTTTTAATATCTATCATTCAACTTTTATATTATACCATTATATAATACAATATACTCAAACTCATTATAAGTAAAGAAAATATTTATAATTAATTTTAAACTTCTATTGCAGTGTAATTAAAAACTTTTGATTATTGTAAAAAAATCAAAACTTATTTTGTTGAGTTTTGATTTTTTAATAAATATCTTTCTTTAACTAACCCTTTTAGAAAATTTGTTGTTATGTTATAAACAAAACGCCGTTTGGCAAATTTCTTTCCTCTTTTCGTTAATTACTAATTTTTCATTTCTAATTTCTAATTAAAATACCATTATTGTTTAACAAGTTTTTGATAATGGAGTTGGTTTTTAGTGTCTTTTATTTTTTTAAACATTATTTAAAAGGTATTTAATATTGTTTGAATATTTTTCACCTTTGGTGAAGAACCTTCGTAGGCAATAATCCGTTGATAATAACGTTTATAATAAAAATACTAATTGAGTGAAAAGCGTTGTGCTAAAGAATAATCTAAAACGCATGTGGTTTTACGCTTTTATTGTATCAAAAAAATAAGGTTGTATATGGAACAACCTCTTTTCTCAGAAACCACGGGAAAGAAACCAATATTATGGAGCAGAATAAAGTGGATATGTTTATAATGTCCAATAAAGAAAAATTCAATGCAGGAGAATTAATGATGGTAAAACAAAAGTTAGAAGAACTTAGCGATGATAAATTTATGGCTATTCAATCAATAGATTTCCAAAGCCCTACATTATTGTTAGTCATTTCTATTATAGGAGGAAGTTTGGGTATTGATAGATTTATGTTGGGTGATACAGGTTTAGGTGTTGTTAAATTAATTACAGGAGGTGCTTGTGGAATATGGACTATTGTTGATTGGTTTACTGTACAAGAAAGAACGAAAAAACATAATTACAAAAAATTCTTGGAAGCAACAATGATGTTGTAATTAAATGCAATCAAATATTGTAAGATTATGTAAAATGATAGGTATATTGCTATTTGTAATATTGTATTTATGTCTAAATAGCCATATACCTGTTGTTTGTATATTCAAAAAAATAACAAATATTCCTTGCGTTGGTTGTGGGAGTACAAGGGCTTTGATTTGTCTTTCAAAAGGAGAAATACTTAATGCTTTATATTATAATCCCCTGACCATAATCCTTGTAATATCATTCTTAGTTCTTATGGCTGTTGTGGTGAAAGATGTTGTCTGGAAGACCTCTACAGCAGACAAAATTTTACATAAAAAACTAAGTAAGGGAGAGTATATAATTATTATCTTAGTTTTTATTGTAAATTGGGTGTTTAATATCGTGAAATTCAGTTAGTACAACTTTAATAAGCGAAGAAAATATTTTAATATCGAAAAACTTGTGCTAAAGAGAGAGGTTTGTAAAGGAAAGAAGTTCTTGTTTTAATTCAGCAATCTTGTTTTTGTGTTGAGAATATAGGGCTGTATCTGCATTTAATGGCCTATGGTTTTGCATAGTCCAAAGTTTATAGAATCGTTTGTTTAGTTCTTGTGTTTGAGTGGTGAAATAGGTTTGTGAAAACTTTTCCCAAATATAATTAACTGCGGAAGAATTAACATGTAATAAATCTTCTGCATAAAAACGGTAATCTCTAAGTTCGTCCATCACTAT
The DNA here is from genome assembly GCA_045221575.1 of Bacteroidales bacterium. Taxonomy (GTDB): domain Bacteria; phylum Bacteroidota; class Bacteroidia; order Bacteroidales; family P3; genus Scybalousia_A. Next base: position 46,590 of record JBGUWU010000018.1, on the reverse strand, counting down.
TTCGTAAGAAGGAAAGTAAGAGACATTGTCTGTTTTTTGCATTTCTTCTATTGCAAGAACAAGATGTGATTTGCTGATAAGATTATCCCTATATCCTTCTCGCCAATGTCGTATTGGAGAAAGAGTAAGGATTATTTTATACTCTCTTTTAAAAATAGACTTTATTGTTTGTATGGCTTCCAATAAAGTTTTTGCAGATTCATTATAAGTAATAAGGTGTCTATCTATAAATTTGTTGTCTATCTTATGACAATTTCCCATAAGATAATTTAAAGGCTTATACCAATAAGTCCAAGAAGTACCAAGAGTTAGAAAGATATAGTCTGTTTGTTTTAAAAACTCATGGCTTTGTTTTATGCTTTCGTTGATTTTGTTCAAACATTCTTCTTTTGTTTTGGCTCTATAATCTCCGTGAGCAGAAAAAAGGTAATAATATTCGTTGGAAAGGACTAAGTCTTTTTCAGTAAAAAACTCTTGTTTTGCAATTCTGTTTAAGCAAACGGCTATAGACATGGGATTATACAATATTCCAAATGGGTTTTTCAAAATATTGAAACCATTTATATGGAATTTATCTCCTATTTCGTCGGTAAAACAAGAACCAATCAAGAGGATATTGTTCTTGTGTGATATTTTGTTGTCAGAAGGATTGATTTTAACTTCTGTAAAAAAACTATTCATATTTATTTAATTAGAAATTAGAAATGAGTAATCAGAAACTGCGGAGATCTTTCGCTTGCAGTAACGCATAACGTTTAAAAATCTATAACCATTCTAGTTACTTATTTCTAATTAAATTTATATTATTCCCTCTTTGATAAGGTCATGAAGATGTATAACTCCGAGATATTTATTTTCATTATCAACAACCAAAAGAGAAGTTATTTGATTTTCTCTCATAATTTCTAAAGCCTTTACGGCAAAAGCATCAGAAGAGATACATTTTGGTTGTTTTGTCATAATATCTTTAGCTAAGATATTAAGAGGAATAATGTTTTCTTGTTTGTTTAGCATTCTTCTAAGGTCGCCGTCTGTTATTATTCCCTCAACTTTATCGTTGTCAATAACAGCAGTAGTACCTAATCGTTTAGAAGTTATCTCCATTAATACTTCATTAAGAGGCGTGTTAAGATTTACTTGAGGTTTTTCATTGTTTGGATATATGTCAGCAACCTTAAGATAAAGTCTTTTGCCTAAAGAACCTCCTGGGTGATAACGAGCAAAATCTTCTTTTGAGAATCCTTTCATTTTTAAAAGAGCAACAGCTAAAGCATCGCCAATAACTAATTGTGCTGTTGTAGAACAAGTAGGAGCAAGATTATTTGGATCTGCTTCTTCGCTCACATGACAGTTTAGCACATAGTCAGCACTTTTTGCGAGAACACTTTCTTCTTCTCCTACGATAGCAATCAAAGGAGAAGATGTGGCTTTGATAAGTGGTACAAGAACTTTTATCTCTGGTGTGTTACCACTCTTAGAAATGCAGATAACAACGTCTTCTTTTTGTATCATTCCTAAATCTCCGTGAATTGCATCTGCAGCGTGCATAAAGATAGCGGGAGTTCCGGTGGAATTAAGGGTGGAAACTATTTTGTTAGCGATGTTGGCACTTTTTCCAATACCTGTTATTACAACTCTTCCTTTAGAATGATAAATAAGTTTAACAGCTTTGGAGAAATCATCTGTAACATAGTTTATAAGATTTGAAATAGCTGATGCTTCTTGCTCAATTGTATGTTTTATTAAATTTTTTATATCAAATATTTTGTCCATATTAAATATTTTTAATACTTTTGTTTATCTAAAAGTAGGAGTTGCAAATTTATAAATATTTTTTGGTATAAGGAATGAATGACAACGTAAAAAAATATGGAGAGATTGATTTGTACGCTGAACTAAAGAGAGTTTTCGGCTTTACAAATTTCAAAGGTTATCAAGAGAAAGTTATTAAAGATATTCTGAATGGCAGAAATGTAATGGTTATTATGCCTACAGGAGGAGGTAAAAGTTTATGTTATCAATTGCCTGCTCTACTTATGGATGGTACTGCAATAGTTATCTCTCCTCTTATATCCTTGATGAAAAATCAAGTAGATGCCATTCGTCAAATGCTCAACGATAATGCTGTTGCTCACTTTTTAAATTCTTCTTTGTCCAAACGAGAGATGGATACTGTTAAGAATGATATAAAAAGTAAGAGAACAAAACTATTATATGTTGCTCCAGAATCCCTTACCAAACAAGATAATGTTGATTTTTTTTCCAAAATACAAATTTCTTTTTATGCGATAGATGAAGCTCATTGTATAAGTGAGTGGGGGCATGATTTTAGACCGGAGTATAGAAGAATAAGAGAAATAGCAAATAATATTGGACAAAATGTTCCTTTGGTTGCTCTTACTGCTACTGCTACAGATAAAGTTAGACAAGATATAATAAAGAATCTTGAAATACCAGATGCTGCTGTTTATATTGCATCTTTTAATCGTCCAAATCTTTATTATGAAGTAAGACCAAAACCGAAAGATGAAAAAGATGTAATAAAGCAAATCCTACGATTTATAAAAGATAATGCAAATAAAAGTGGTATAATATATTGTTTAAGTAGGAAAAAAGTAGAAGAAGTTGCTGAGGTTCTTAACTTGAATGGAGTTAAAGCCCTACCATATCATGCAGGCTTAGATGCTGCAACAAGAGCTTTGAATCAAGATAAGTTTATTTTAGAAGAAATAAATGTTATTGTAGCGACCATTGCTTTTGGTATGGGAATAGATAAACCAGATGTTCGTTACGTTATTCATTATGATATGCCAAGAAGTTTAGAGGGTTATTATCAAGAAACAGGACGAGCAGGAAGAGATGGAGGAGAAGGAAAATGTATTGCTTTTTATTCTGAAAAAGACATAAATAAATTAGAAAGATTTCTTGTAGATAAAACAGTGCCAGAAAGAGAAGTTGCAGCAGGACTAATTGAAGCAACAATGTCTTATACAGAAAGTGCTGTTTGCAGAAGAATAAATCTATTAAAATACTTTGGTGAAGAATATCCTGAGAGTTCTTGCAATAATTGTGATAATTGTCTTCACCCCAAAACTAAGGTTAATTCAAAAGATGATATTATTTCTGTTATTGAATTAGTTTATGGTGTTAAGCAGATGTTTAAAACTTCTCATCTTCTGGATATAATTATGGGGAGAAAAACTACTGCGATCAAAACATGTAAGCATGACAAATTAGAGTGGTTTGGAATAGGAGCGAATGATAAAGAACTGCATTGGAAAGCAGTTATCAGACAATGTATTTTGGAAGGCTTCTTAAGAAAAGACATAGAAAGTTATGGCCTTTTGAAGATACAAAAAGAAGGATATAACTATTTAAAAAAGCCTTATGATATACTTGTCCCAGAAGACCATGATTACAACGAAGAATCCACAGATGAAGAAGCAATAATGACTTCAAGTGGAGAAAGTGCTGCTGTTGACAGCGTGTTGTTCTCTATTTTGAAAGATATAAGAAACTCTATAGCACAAAAAGAAAAATTACCGCCTTATGTGATCTTTGAAGAACGTTCTTTAAGTGATATGACCATTCAATATCCTACTACAATAGAAGAAATGAAAAATATTGTTGGAGTAGGAGAGGCTAAAGCAAAAAAATATGGTAAAGAATTTTGCGATACTATTAAAAGATATGTAGAAGATAATGATATAGAAAAGCCACAAGAAATGGTTGTGAAAAGTCTTGTTAATAAAAGTGGCTTAAAAGTTTATATTATCAAAAGTATTGACAAAAAACTTGCATTAGAAGATATCGCTCGGGGTAAAGGGCTAACTATGGAAGAACTGCTAACAGAGATAGAAACTATTATTTCTTCGGGAACGAAGTTAGATATTTCATATTATATCAATGATGCTGTGGATCCTTATCATCAAGAAGAAATTCTTGAATGTTTAAAAGATATGGAAACGGACGATATCCAAGAAGTGATGGAAGAGTTAGGTTATGATGAATACACAGAAGAAGAAGTTAGATTGATGAGAATTCACTTTATCAGTAAATACGGACAATAAAAAGAACAATAAACTTGATTTTAAAAAAAACTCTTCGTTTATAAAATTACAAACGAAGAGTTTTTATTTATATAGTTTGATTATAGTGATGTTCCCCTTTTCTTTATATAAGATTTAGTTCTTTTTTTATTTGTTCTATTTTGTTTTGAGATTGTTCTAATAGATTTGCAAAGTTATCATTTGTTTTAAATTCAGACCTTACTCCAAAATAGAATTTGATTTTTGGTTCTGTTCCAGAAGGACGAACTGAAATCTTGCTACCGTCTTCTAAATAATATTGTAGGACATTTGATTTTGGTAGAGAAAGTTTTTCTTCTTTGTTATTGATTAAGTCTTTGCTTATTTGCAGTTCTATGTCATTGATTTTTATAACTTTTTTGCCAATAATAGTCTTAGGAGGATTGTTTCTGAAATCAGACATCATTTTTTCTATCTCCTCTGCACCAGTTTTGCCTTTGCGAACTATGGAAACAAGACCTTCTTGATAATAACCATATTTATGATATATTTCTAAAAGAATATCATAAATAGTTTTGCCATTTTGTTTTGCCCATGCACACATCTCTGCTAAGATGCAACAAGTAGAAACTGCATCTTTATCTCTTACAAAGTCACCTAACAAATAACCATAGCTTTCTTCACCTCCGCCAATATATTTTTCTTTACCTTCTAAATTAAGTATTTTATCTGCAATCCATTTGAAGCCAGTCAAAACATCGTAGCATTTTACTTTGTAATCTTCTGCCAATATTTTGATCAGTTCAGAAGTAACTATTGTTTTTATAATAAATTCATTGCCTTTCAAAAGCCCAAGTTCTGAGTATCTTTGTAAGATATAATAAGTCAAAAGTGTAGCTGTTTGATTACCATTAAGCATCATTATTTTACCTTCATTATCTCTTATTGTTAATGCTTCACGATCAGCATCCGGGTCAGTAGCAAGAAGAATATCAGCATTTTCTTTTTCCATTAGTTGGATGCCAAGTTCCAATGCTTTTCTCTCTTCAGGGTTAGGAGAAATAGTTGTAGGGAAGTCGCCATCAGGAATGCTTTGTTGTTTTTCTGTAACTATGTTGTTGAATCCATAAAGTTTAAGTGCTTCAGGTACGATTCTAAATCCTGTTCCGTGTAAAGGAGTATAGGCAATCTTTATGTTTTTATAATCGTCTAATCCTTTGCTTGCAAGAGATAAAGTCTTGATTTTTTCAAAATATATCTTGTCAAAATCGTCAGAAAGTATGGTTATGTTATCCATATTCTCTTGTATAATAACTTGAGAAATATCATTTATAGCATCAACCCTTGTTATTACGTTCTCGTCATGAGGGAATACTAACTGAGCACCATCATTCCAATATGCTTTATAGCCGTTGTATTCCTTAGGATTATGAGAAGCTGTTAGCATTACTCCTGCATCGCAATGCAACTCTCTTACTGCAAAACTCAAAAGAGGAGTAGGGTGAATATTTTCAAATAAGAACACTTTAAAACCATTACCCGCAAAAACTTTAGCAACGATTGTAGCGAAGTCTTTACTGTTATTTCTGCTATCAAAAGCAACTGCAACTTTTATTTCTTGCTTTGTAGAATTTTGTTCTTTGATATAAGTGGCAAAACCTTGAGTAGCCATTGCAACAACAACACTATTCATTCTGTTTGTGCCTACTCCCATAATGCCTCTTAGTCCTCCTGTTCCAAAAGCAAGTTTTTTGTAGAAAGCATCATTAAACTCTTCAATATTTTCTTCTCTTAATCGTTTGATTTCTTTCTTTATATCGTTGTTAATGCTGTTTGAGTTTAACCATTGCTCAGCATTTATTATTGCTTGTTTGTCCAATTCAGCCATGATTTTATCTTCTTTTTTTATTGTTCTTTTGATTATCTAAATATTCTTGAGCTTCAGCACTACCCATTGAAGCTGCTTTTGTATAATATTCCAATGCTTTTTTATTATTTTTCTTTACACCGTTACCATTTTGATATGCTTGTGCAAGAATTAAATAACTATCCGCTCTATATAGTTTTTTAAGGTTTAAAATCTCGTTTATATCCTCCTCTGTTTGATAATTTTTTAAAGCAACAACTTCTTTGGCCTGCAGAATACCATTATTGGCTGCAAGTTTATAGTATTTCCATGCTTTATTCTCATCTTTTGCTTCTACATATCCATTTTGTAATAACTCAGCATAAACATATTGAGCCATCGGAACTTTTTCCAAGCAAGAAGTAGTAAGATTATATGCTCTTTCATAGTCTGGAGCAATGGAACCATTAGAAGATAATATATAAGCTAAGTATGCCATTGCTACTGTGTCATTATTCTTTATTGCTTTTTCATACCAATAAACAGATTCTTGCCAATTTTCCTCAACAACCTCACCGATTAAGTAACAATCTCCTATTCGTCTTTGTGCTAAGCCTTCTTCTCTTTCTGCACACACTCTATACCAAAGATAAGCACGAGAAACACTTTGACGAGTTCCTAATCCTGCATCAAACATAGTCGCTACTTTTAGTTGAGATTTTTCATGTCCTCGTTCAGCAGCTTTTAAATAATAATTAAAAGCATTAGTGTAGTTTTGATTACAGCCTAATCCATCTTCATACATCGTTGCTGTCATATAACAAGCTTCTAAATTACCTTTATCTCCTGCTTGCTTGTACCAAACGAAAGCTTGCTTGTAGTCTTGAAGCATTCCTACTCCTTTATAATATTGTTCTGCCAAGTTGTACATAGCAGTAACGTTGCCAGAACGTGCTTTTAACTCTAAGTTTTGTTGAGCTTTTACATTAACAACGCCTAAAACTAATGTAAAAGCAAAGAAAATAATGATATTATTTAAGATTCTATTCTTCATATTGCCATAATTGTTTTTCATTCCAATATTCTAATGCCGTGGGATAACCTTCACGATACGCCATCTTTACATAATTAAGACATTGTGCAATATCTTGTTTACAACCCATTCCTTCGTAATACATTGTTCCAACTTTAAACATAGCTTTTGCAAGACCTCCATCATCTGCCGCTTTTTTATAGTATTTGAAAGCTGTAGGTAAATGTTTTGCAACGCCGACCCCTTGTGAATACATCTCACCCAAGGAATAGCAAGCCTCATAATTGTTTAAATCTGCCGCTTTTTTGTAGTAAGTAAAGGCGAGATGAACGTTTTGTTTTACGTCTGTGCCGTAGTAATACAAATCTCCAAGAGCCATAATCGCATCTTTTTGGTTTTGTTCTGCTGCTTTCTTGTACCAATATATTGCTTTCTTTATATCCTTCTGCATTTTTCCATTTTGAGAATACATTCTGCCAAGTTTATATTGAGCAATAGGATCACCATCCTCTGCTGCTGCAACAAAAGTTTGAGCATGCAAAGACCCCATATTCAAAAAAGCAAGTGCAAAAACTAACACTCCGAAAAACCATCTTTTTATCTTAGTATTGTTCATATAAGTTATGTTTTAAAATTGGACTACAAAAGTAATGAATTTTTATAATACAACGATGAGAAATGTAAAATATTTTTCAATCAATTAGTAATTAGAAAAGAGTAAGGAGAAATTATGCACAACGATTATGAACTTTTAAACGTTAATCCATAACTTTTCAATTACTCATTTCATTATTTTTAATTAATAAATATTCATTGATTATGAGTCTTTTGGTTGTTGTGTAAAAACATTTGATGTTTCCCCCCTTTCAAATATAAAAAAAACAAGAACGCCTGTTCTTTCCATAAAAGAATTAGAATTTATTGATTAAAAATTATAAATTTATGGATTAATGTTTAGAGATTTTGTTACTATTTGTTACTGTCAGTGAAGGCTCTCTGCAATTTATAATTGAAAAAAGTTAATAGAATAATAAAAAGTTGTAATTTTGGAGCGTATTAATTTAAAGAATGATTAAAAACTATGAAAAAAATACAAACAATACTATTATCTGTGCTTGTAGCATTTGTATTCTTCGCTTGTGATGACTATACAGAACAAGAATTTTTAAAGCCTGCAGGTGAAGAGATTGATGAGGATATTGCTATTACGAAAACCCAAACTTCTCAAGCAGTTTTGTTAGAAGAACATACAGGTTGGGGTTGTAATAATTGTCCTCGTGCAGCAGAAAAGTTAGAAGATTTGAAAGCATCTTTTGGAGATAAGTTAGTAGCAATTGCTATTCATGCTGGGACTCTTGCACAGCCTGGTAAATCAAATAATTATCTTGATTTAAGAACTGATTACGGAAACAGTTTAGCAGAATTGTTTGGAATAAATGCAAGACCTGCTGGAATAATAAATCGAAACAATACTACAGTTCAATATTCTGATTGGGAGAGTACAATAAACTCTGAATTATCATCAAGTACACATAGTATAAATATTGGTTTAGGTGTTAAGGAAATAAGTAATAAAATCTATGTGGGAACAGAACTTTCATTTACAAAAGATGTAGATAATGAATTACTACTTACTTTGGTTGTGGTAGAGGATAATATTATAGGAGTTCAAAGAGATGGTACAGAAAAAATAGAAGACTACGTATTTAAGAATGTACTTAGAGCAAATCCTCTTGTTGATATTGCTATAAGTACAGAGAAAATAGCCGCTAATGAAACTATAAAAAAGAACTATGCAATAAAAATAGATTCATCTTGGAATTTGGATAATTGCAGAGTAGTTGCCATTGTTACAGATAAAAATTCTGGTAAGGTTTTACAAACAAATGAAATTTTTGTAAGAAATTCTTAGAATTATTTGTTTTTTCTAAAAAGTTGTACTACTTTTGCACCTTGATAGTAAAGAAGTTTAATAAATAAAAGGTATAGAGATGAAGAAGATATATTTATTTGGGGCATTGTTGTTATGTGTATTCGTTGTTAATGCTCAAGTTTTCAGATTATCATATGTAGATAGAGAGAGTGGAGATTCATTAGTTTTTGACAATGTTTGCCATATCTTATTAGATTCGGAAGAAGATTTTAACGCAACGTTTATTTATTTTGAAAATATTTCCGGACAGGATATCAGTTATAGAGTTCAGCTGACAAATAAAGATCTTGCTCAAGGTGCTACTGTTCAAATGTGTTTTAGCGGTTCTTGTCTTGAAACAGATTTGTCAGATGTTCAAACTTTGCAAGCAGGAGAAGTAATGAGACATTTTGATTTGTCTTATATTTATCCAACTATGGACGTTTCTCGTTTAAGAGTTAATTTTGTTGCTGCAGATAATGATGAAGTTTTACAATCATTTGATGTAACATATAGTGAAACCTTAGAACAAGTTTCTGTTCCAAAAGTAGAAAAGAATGTTGGATTGTCTTTATCTGCTTCTCCAATACCTGCATCTTCCTATACAAATATTCGCTATTCAATACCTGCACAATACAAAAATGCTAATATAGTTGTAAGGAATCCTCTTGGAACAATAGTTGCTAAATATGGCGTTCCAACAGGAAAGAATGGAAAGGTTAATGTTAATGTTTCAAACCTAAATTCTGGAATGTATTTCTACTCTATTGTAGCAGATGGTAAAACTCTTTCAACAAAGAAACTTATTGTTAAACATTAATATATTATTTCTGAATTAGAAATTAGTGATTGGAAAAGAAAAATTAGAAATTGCGGATTAACGTTTAGAAGTATTTATTCGCTATACGCAATTTCTAATTTTTCTTTTTTTATTAAATAAGGTTGGTATGTTGCTTAATAGAATAAAACGGAATATACTTTATGCTGTAATCTTCATATTTGCAATAACGCTTTTATGGTTTATTTTTATTGCCCTACTACCTCATTATCAAGTTTCCACATTTGAAAACAAAGTAAATAAGATATATAATAATATTGAGCAAGAGGGAGAAAAATTTCAGTTTAAAGGAGATAGTTTAATATATTGGACGACAAATAACATACCTATCCAATATCCAGACTTAGATAACAATAAAGTTGTTTTTATCTCTAATGGTATTTATTTGAAAAAGACTATTCAAAAGCACGATACTACAACTCTTTATCTATATCTTATAAAAAATAACTATAAAATATTAAATGCTTATAATCGAAATAAGTTTAATAGTCCTTTTTCACTTAATGATAGTATAAATATTTCTTTACAAAAAACAACTTATCCGATAAGAATAGAAGATAAAACAGTCTGTTATTTAGATTTTTCTCATTACGATTATCAACCTAAGCCTTATCAACTGTTTATTTTAGATTTGTTAGTTATTATTTCTGTCTTCTTTACCTTGATGATGCTTATATCTTTGATAAAAATAAGACCAAATTCCAAAATTGTTGCTTTTTTTATCTTGTTGCCTATATATATTGTCAATGTTTATTTAGTATATTATCTCTGTTCTAAGAATCCAAATATTTCTTTTTATATATATTCATCAGAACTTAATTACAACAATATACTATTCTTTATTATATTAACTTTCTCTGGTTTTATAGTTTACACCTTAACGGATAAATTCCTTTTGTTAGAAGAAAACAAAAGATTTGCTCTTTCATGGAAGATATTTGTTCTTTTATTAATATCTATTGTATATGGAACAATAATGGAAGTTTTTAATTATAATAACTTCAAAAATATAGCAGAACAGAAAGCATTGTCTTTGGCTAATCGCCGTAGTTTAGAGACAGAAGAAAAATTTGTTAATCATATTCTTTCTTTGGAAAATGATGAGGAATTTACAAAATTTATAAATAGCAAACAATACCTTAAAGCAGAGGACTATGTTGTAAATGATTACTTCAAGGATATAGCAGAAAATTATCATATTGGAACTATAGTTTTCAAAGATAAAGATTCAATGTTAGTAGAGCCAATGCATTATTATGTTAATATACTTTCTTATGTTGAAAATCGTATTTCACATGCACGAAGAATAGACTCAGTAATGTGTTGGGTAGAAGACAATGAAAATGATAATAACAATACATATATCTATTTATGTAAGAGTGATGATGTTAATATATTTGTGGAGTGTTTGAAAAAGAAGAATTCTAAGAATATGAATTACTCTCTTTTACTTTCTCCAAAAGAAAATAGGGAAGAAGCTCTGTTTAGTTACGCTCGTTATTACAATAAGCATCTTATTTATTCTTATGGGGAAAGAAATTTTGAGAGTATAATAAAACATACACAATCATCATGGCGAAATGAGAAACAATATCGTACTTTTTATTTGCAAGATAATGATAATACTTATTTAGTATGTTATCCTTATAGACTACCTTACAACATTCTTGGAGCAATATCTTTGTTCTTTCTTCTACTTATTATTATTTCTGGTATAGATTTTCTTATATCTTCATCTACACGAATAAGAAGTTTTTCTCCAGGTATTCGTTCTTCTATTTTGTTTTCTTTGATTGGTTCATTTGTAATCGGAATTATAATTTCAGGTTTCTTTAGTATAAGAAGTATAAAGTCTTTTAACAAAACATTTAATCAAGATATTTTAAAGGAAAAAACAACAAGCATAAAATTAGAGATAGAAAACTTCTTAAAAAATAATAGTCAAGAGGATTTGCAAACTTATATACTGAATCTGTCAAATACATTTCTAACTGATATAAACTTGTTTGATACTAATTATTCTTTATCTTACACCTCACAAAAGTCAGTCTTTGAGCAAGGATTCTTGTTAGACAAAATAAATCCTAAGGCAAAAGATGTAAAGGACAATGTTTTTAACATATATACCTCGGAAAGAATAGGAGAATTGAACTTTTCTTCTTCTTATGCTACGATAACAGATGAAGCAGACAGAACTTTGTACTACTTAAACATACCTTTTATTAATCAACAAAAGACGATGAGCGAAAACATTAACAATCTTATAAATAACTTTATTAATATGTTTTTGTTTTGGGTGAATATCTCTATTATAATTTTTATACTTGTGAGTGATTTGATAACTAAACCTCTTCAACTTTTAAAAGATAAACTCAAGAAAGTAGATATTGATGGTAAAAATGAAAAAATCATTTGGGAGAAGAATGATGAGATGGGTGAACTTATCAAAAACTATAACCAAATGATAGAAAAGATAGAAGAAAGTTCTATTCTATTAAAACAACAAGAAAGAATCTCATCTTGGAGAGAACTTGCCAATCAAGTAGCACACGATATTAATAACCCATTAACTCCTATGAAACTCTCCATACAGTATTTGCAAAAAATATATAATGAAAAACCAGAACTGTTTGAAAAGAAATTTGCTACACTTGCACCATCTCTTATCTCGCAAATAGACTCTATTTCTACAATAGCTTCAGAACTTAACAACTATAGCAAGCCTTCTATAGCAAAGAAAGAAAAAACAGATATAATACATTGTTTGACAACGGCCAAAAACTTATTTGAAAACTCTAATGGCATCAAAATAAATATATCTACTTCAAAAGAACATATTTTTGTTGTTGGAGAATTTCAACCTTTTGTAAGAATATTCAATAATTTAATAAAGAATGCTTATCAAGCAATTAGAGAAAAAGAGGACGGAGAAATAAATATCACAGCTCAAGAAGAAAATTCTATGTGTTTAATCTCTATACAAGACAATGGTTGTGGTATAAAGGAAGAAGATTTTCCTAAGATTTTTTCACCGCATTTCACTACCAAACAAGATGGCAATGGTATAGGATTAACTATTGTAAAAAACATAGTAGAAAGCTATGATGGTACGATAAGTTTTTTGAGTAAAGAAAATGAAGGAACAACATTTAATATAAGATTTCAATTGATTAGAAATTAGAAAATTTTAAAATATATGAAAAAGGCAATATTTCTTATTTTGATATTGTTTATATCATACTCATATAGTCAAGATACTCCTCAAAGAAAGAAGGTTGCACTTGTGCTTTCCGGAGGTGGAGCAAAAGGAACTGCACATATAGGAGCCTTAAAGGTGTTAGAACAAGCAAATATTCCGATAGATATGATAGTAGGTACATCTATGGGTGCGTTAATGGGAGGTTTGTATTCAATAGGTTACACTGCAGATATGTTAGACTCTTTAGTAAGAGTACAAGATTGGGGATTTTTATTGTCAGACAATATTGATGCAAAAGAAATGGACATAATCCAAAGAGAAAAGAAGAATACTTATTTGCTTTCCTTTGCCCTTAACAATATTGGTAAGCTTTCCATAGGCAAACCGGGCTTTATTAAAGGTAAAAATCTTGCAAATCTCTTTTCTAAACTTACTTTTAATTACCACGATAGCATAGATTTCAATTCTTTGCCCATTCCTTTTGCATGTGTTGCAACAGATATAGTTAGATTTAAGGAAATTGATTTTCATTCTGGTAATCTTGCAACTGCAATGAGGGCATCTATGAGTATTCCTGCAGTTTTTACTCCTGTAAAAATGGACTCTATGGTTTTAGTTGATGGGGGCTTAAAGAATAATTTCCCTGTTGATGTAGCCAAACAGATGGGAGCAGATATAATAATAGGTGTTTCCGTTCAAGATGAAATGAATAAAGCACCAGAATATTTTAATAGTACGTTGGCTGTTTTGACTCAATTAATGGATGTTAATACTATAGCAAAAGTAGATGAAAATATTTCGCAATGTGATGTCTTTATCAAAGTGGATATTAGTGGATACACTGCAGCAAGTTTTAATTTGGAAGCTATAAATGACCTTATTAATCGAGGAGAGGAGGCCGCTAATGACCATTTACAAGAACTTGTGAAACTAAAAGAAAGATTAGGAATAACAGACTCAGACGAGGTGTATAGGCCAAAGCCATATAGGATGCAAAATCAAAAAGTTAGAATGAAAATTAGTGAAGTTAATTTTGTAAATGTGGATAATAAAGACAAAACATTCTTAAAAGATAAATTTAACTTCAAAAGAGGAAGTACAACAACCATTGATAGCATAGAAAAAGCTATGACTACACTTAGAAGTCGTCTGTTTTACAACGATGTTTCTTACCAAATAAAATATCTTAAAGATGGTTATGGTATAAACATAGAAACAGAGGGTAAGAAAACAGCAGAACTATGGTTAGGAATAAGATTTGATAATGAAGAAAAGGTATCTATGCAAATATCAGGTATGACACCAATTAATTTTCTTTTTCCAATGATGTTACAAAGTACATTGCGTTTAGGTAAAAGAACAATGTTCTCTGTAGAATCAATGTTTAACACTACAAAGCCTTATTCTTTTAGTATTTCGTATGTTTTTAGAAAACAAGATTTAAATGTATATTATCATGCAGCCAGAGATTTTAATCCTAACTATAGCCAGTATCAAGTAGATTTTAAACTTGCAAATATAACTGCAAAAAATTTTCTTTTTGATGCTTTTGTTCGTTGGGATTATTTTAGATATAGAGATGTATTATATGGAATAAAGTCCAATAATATATATCTTCCGACCTCTCATCTTTGGTCTTATCATGGTAAACTTAGATATGATAACACAGATAGCAAGTATTTTGCTACCAAAGGAGTGAAACGTACAATAGAATACGCTCTTTATACAGATAATTTCTATAAATATTCTTCACATGCTCCTTTACATACTCTTTCTTATTCGTTTTTGAAAAACTATAACTTAAAACGCAACTACACATTGGAAGCTATGCTATATGGAAGGAGTGTTTATGGAAAGGATATGCCAACAATCTTAGCCAATTGTTTAGGGGGTGAATATTTTGCTCACTATGTTGAGCAACAGATTCCTTTTGCGGGTATAGATAATATTGAAATAATAGAGAATAATATTGCTGCTATTCAATTGACTTTGAGAAAAAATTTCCTAAAAAATAGTTATATTAGCCTATCATCATCATTAGGATATAAGAATAATAGACTTAAAGATATGTTTTCCGAAAGTCCTCTTTGGGGAACAAGGTTATCGTATGCGTATAACTCTATTATAGGTCCCTTAGGTGCGTCCGTTGGATATTCAAACAGAACAAAAGAACCTTATTTGTTTGTAAACATAGGTTATGAATTTTAATCAAAGAAAAATAATCAAAATTTAAAAAATTTAAATCAAATCTTTTACTACAAAAGATTTGATTTAAATTTTTTAAAACCAAGACTTTTTTGAATGGTTTTTGTAATAGAGATTGCTATCTTTATTTTGGTGAAGATACTCTAAAAATTGTTATAGGATTATCGTGGATAGGGAAGAAGATTTGAGGATTGCAACCTGTGGCAAGGGTGATTTTAGTTATCCATAAGCCATTACGCAAATCAATCAACTCTAATTTTGGATTATTGCTTAGATCTATATCCTCATTTGGTGTGTTACCAATGGACAAATGTGTAAGATTAGGGAAATATTTTAGAAATTGGTAGTCGCTAATGATGTTTTTTCTTCCGCCATAGTCTAAATAAAGTTTAGTAACCTTTTCAGCCTCGGCATAAGTTACCATTTTATCACCATTAAGGTCGCCATTTGCAAAACATTTAGAGAATACGTTCTCGTCTGTTATTTTTATGAATACAGAATCACTTTTATTTGTCTGCGACCACGTAACTAAAGGTATAATAGCTACGATTATTAGAAAAAATACTCGTTTCATAATATTAAGATTTAAAAAATTTTCAATAATTAATTTACTTCTCCTGTGCCATTGCACTCAGGACAACGCCATTCTGTGTATCCTTTGCCACGACATGTAGAATGTTCAACCATACCACGGCCATTGCAACTTGGACAAGTTATTATTTGAGTGCCTCTACAATTTTCACATTCTATATAGCCTTGTCCATTGCATTGAGAACAATCCTCGTCTCCAAAGACTCCTCGTCCTGCACATCTATTACATTTAAATGAACCGCCACCTTGACAATAACTACAACGAATGTAACACTTTCCATAGCAAAGATTACAATCTACGTAACCATTATTGCAAAACTGACATTCTTCATAGATGGTACCAGAACCATCACAACGATTACATCTGTCGCCGATGAAAGTAAATCCGAAAGAAAACAAAACAGCAAGCGACAAAATTGATAATAATAAACTTTTTTTCTTCATATTCAAACAGTATTTATTGTTTATAATTCTAATGTTGCAAATTTATAAAAAAAATAATACGTTACTAAAAATACGAAAGTATTTTTTTATGAAAAACGTCAAAAACTATTCCATTATTATTTTTTTTACTATTCTTCTATTTGATTTTGTGTAGAATATAGCGTAATAAACACCTTTGTTAAATGAGGAAAGATTGATTGTAGAAGTGGATTCATTGTATTCTTTTAGTGTTTTTCCTAAAGAATTGACTAATATAATTCTATCTATTTCTTCGTTATGAGTTGTGATAAATACTTTATCTTTTGTAGGATTAGGATATACTTGAATAACGTTTTCTTTGTTGATGTCATCATTCAAAGAATTTTCTCCTATTCTAACGCTTAGTTCTTGAGTAAATTCAGAAGTATCTCCAATGTTGCAGATCGCGCGTACTTTTATAAGGAAAACATGATTAACTTCTAAGTTCCTAAGAGTGAAAATAGGGTTTATTGTTACTAAAGCAGTATCCCAAGCTACAGCATAATAATCCTTATAGACAACTTGCCAAACATTAACGCCTTCTTCTGCATCCCAAGTAGAATAAATAGACTCTCCATTGTCGGAATGCCACCAAACAGCAGAGAAGTTTTGAGGTGTTATGCAATTTTGTTCAAAATTAAGAGTAGTTATGTCTATTTCCAAACTATCAATGCTTGGATTTTCTCCGCATATAGAATGTAATATAACCTTATAATCTTGTCCTGCTGATAAATTGTCAAATGTGTAAGTAGAATCATTAATGATAACAGATGAAAGAATAATATTGTTTTCATTTTTTAGAGTTAATGACCAACTATTTACAAGGCTTGTGTCTTCCCATACAAGAGTAAAGGATTCTTCTCCAAGATTGTTTATTGTAACATTTTGAGGTAGAGGACAGCCTTCAGCAATTCTGAAATCGTTTATGTGTATTTCGCCAACATTATAAAAGTAACTTGTGTCAATATTAAATCTAAATACTACATCATCGTAATAAATGAACTGAGAAAGAGAGTAAACTTTTGTGGAGATAGTGTTTGATGGCAGAACAGTAGCAAAATTAGAGAAGTTTTCGCCACCATCAATAGATATGTCCAAGTAAAAGAAGATAGGGGACGAGTAATTAAAGGACAATTCTCCAAAAGAAAGAGTTGTTAAATCAAATTTTTGACTAATAATATTTTGATTTTCTACTTTCCAACACTGAGGTACAAGATGTTCATTTCCATAATTAAGTACGGCTATATCATCTGCTACAAAAGGAAAGACAGTATTTTTTTTACAAGGTGTTTTAAAAATAATAATATCTGACCATGGACTTGATATTTCTTCATGTTGAGATTTAACTTTGAAGAAATATGTTGTATTTTCGCTTAAATTGTTTAGCAGAATTTGATTTTCTTCCACTGATAATTCGTTCCATGTTGCATTGTTGTTTTCTGATGACCAGCTGACTAAATAATTTGTGGCATTCTCTATCGTTTCCCATGAAATTAATGCAGATGAATCTGTAAGAGTATAGGTTATATTTTCAGGAATGTTTAAATCTATTATCGTTTTGAAAGTAAGTATCTCTGAGAATAAACTTTCTTCATAAGGACATAGAGCTTTAACTTTTACATCGTAATAAGTGTTGTCTTCTAAACCGAAAAGTAAATAATTATTCTCTATATTTGGAACTGAAATCCAAGTTTCTGAATCAGAACGTTTGTATTCCAAACTAAAATTTTCTTGCAAATAAGCAAAGTTCCAAGAAATCATTGCTGAAGAAGATGTGATGTCATTAGCTTTTAAGCTATCTGGTACAGCACAATAACGAGAAGCAACAACAATGCTATCTATCAAAAGAGGCATTGCTGGATTTTCTCCATTATTATTTTTCCATGCGAAAACTAATCTTTGAATTGAACCAGAAATATTGTTTCCTAATTCTATATGAAGCCTTTGCCAATTTGTATCTCCTTCTCCGAAAGATTCTCCTACTTGATATATGCTGCCAAGAAGAGCATCTACACCTATAGAAGAGAAAGGACTAAGAATAAAAATGCTGACTTTGCTTGTATCTTCCAAAACTGAACGATAAGATAGGTCGATATAGTTGCTAACACTTGTGTCTCCAATATCTATATCCATATAATAATATGCAAAAGTATTTGTATCCGAACAATAGATGAAACCTAAACTATCGGTAATGGCATTGTCTATTAGATTAGTTTGAAAAGGAAGTGCTTTTATTGAACTAATACATTTAACAAACAGCCATCTCCAATCACTTTCTGCTCCATAGCAAAGACTACGAACAAGAAACTCATTCATTTCATAGGGAATAAGGTTGTAAAAACTTTGTTCAAAATTTGAAGTAGTATATCTTGTACCACAATCTTGAGGAAGTCTGCCTATAGTATCGCTGATTACTTCAAAACCTAAAGCATCTTCCAGTCCAAACCATTGAATAGTGGCACTATTGTTAGAAAGGTTAGTTATAGATAATTCTTCTACATGATTGCAGACTGTTTCTTCTTGTGCGATAACTTGATTGCAAGAAAACAATAATACTATTGTTGTGAAAAAATACAATACCTTATTCATGTTTATTTGCTTTTTATATTTAAAGTGCAAAGATAGTAAAAATAATATAAGTAAGGAATAAATTTAATTAAATATTTTTAATAATAATATTTATTGATTATCAATGTATAATCTAAATCAGGATAAAAAAAAAGATAAAAAATGTAGAAAAAATTTGCTGTTAATAAAAAAAGTAGTAATTTTGCATTCCCAATTCAGCGACAAACTTTATAAAGGAGAGGTGGGTGAGTGGCTGAAACCAACAGTTTGCTAAACTGTCGTACCGATTTAGGTACCGGGGGTTCGAATCCCCCCTTCTCCGCAAAAGAAAAGGAGATGAAGGGGAAAAGTTCTTAAAAATATACGGGGTATAGCGTAGTCCGGTTATCGCGCCACATTTGGGATGTGGAGGTCGTAAGTTCGAATCTTACTACCCCGACTTAAAAAGAAAAGGCTTCGAGTCTTAAAAAGGTCTAATAGCTCAGCTGGATAGAGCAACTGCCTTCTAAGCAGTAGGTCGAAGGTTCGAATCCTTCTTAGATCACAACAAAAAAAGAAAATAAACGACCTAATCAATTTGATTGGGTCGCTTTTTTATTGTACTTCTGTTTATTTTTATTGCATTTTTTATTCTTTTTATTGCACTTCTACTTTTTTATTGAATTTCGTAAAAGATATTGCTACTTTTTGATTTTATTAATTCAAATCTGTCCTTACGGATACCTTTATTTAAAAGATGTTTTTCTAAGACTTTGAGTATTTTTTCTTCCGAATATATGTTTATTCTCGTGTGTGCATTGTTGGAAACAAAGTTCAGGAAAGGAATAATGATGGATATATATGTTTCTTGAGTGAAATCAGTATTAGATTGGTTGAGATTAATATTGTCTAACAGCATAACTTGACCACTTTCTACAGGTTTTACATAAATAGATAAGGAGTCCGTATCTTTTATTTTGGTAGCAGAAAACATATAACCTATTTTGTTAAGAGTTAAAAAGTAATCGTCGCCATCTTGTAAAACTAATGAAAATGTAGGATTGTTTGGAGTAATACTAATATTATGGAAATTGTTTTTGGTAGCATTAAATAGATCCATATTAATATTAGTTTCTACTTCAAAATTAACTATTCCTTTAACCAATCTGCATTTTCCACTCATAGCTTCTTTTGGTAGGGTGAAAGTAACAATAGAGGTGTGCTTGGTTTTTTCTAATTGCAGTGTGGTGTATGCAGTCTCTCCATCAAGCATTACTCCCATATTGTTTTCATAGCCTTCGGTGTTAATAGGATAACCTATATTTTTAGGCTGTTCTTCTTTTGAAAGTTTTTTATAAAAAATATCTGTTCCGCCAATTGTTTTATGTCCATTGGAAACAAAATATAATATTTCATCATTAAAAGAAAGGAAAGGAAATGTTTCATCAAAAGGAGTATTGACAGTAGAACCAAGATTGCGAGGCTCACTCCAAGTGTCTTTATCCACTCTGTTGCTTAACCAAATATCCATACCACCTTTTCCTCCTTTACGATTGGAAACAAAAAACAAAGAATTTCCGTCCCAAGTAATGAAAGGTTGGAGCTCATCAAACTCATCTGTGTTAATGTTAATAGTTTTTGCTTCAGACCAATAATCTCCGTATCTTTCACAATAGACAATATCCCAAGATTTTTTGTTTTGTACAGAAAAGAACAGCAAATTATTATCAGCCGTTATGCTTACTCTACTTTCTTTTTTTGCAATGTTGAAAGGAGTAGGAAGAACTAAACCTCTGTCATAATAAAAATCTGTATCCAATGTTGCTTTGCCAGATTTAATTTCTTTTCTTAAAGTAGAAGAAGAAAGGAAACTGTCTTTAATGGTATCCATTACGAATTCTTCTCTAATAAAATATATCTCTGAGCTATCTGCAGTAATAAAAGGTTCAAAGTAATTACTCTTTTCTGCTAAATATTCTATTCTTTTAGGATTAAAAGATACAGGGTTTGCTGTTGTTTTGTATAGAAAATCACTCCAATTTAAGTAGTTTATTGCACAAGAGCGTAAAGAATCATACTCTTCTTGCTCTTCTGATAGCGTCATAAAGTTCTGAAAGTCCTCTTGTGCTTTAATATAGTTTTCGTCAGAGTAATTTATTATGCCAAGATAATACCACAACAAAGGGTGAGAGAAGTCTTTGCAATATTCTTCACACAAAGGGAAGTATTTTCTGATCATTGTAGGATTATCATTGCTAACACCTATCATTCCCATCATAAAATACACTGAAGCAAAAGCCTCATCTTTTTTTATCATGTCAGTAAAAATAAGAGATGCTTTTTGATATTTTCGTTCTTTGAATAAAGAAAGTGCTTTTTGAAACTGCTTCCTTTGACCTTTGTTTATATCTTCAGAACAAGGGTCATAATCAAAAAAACTTACTTTTTGTGCATAAAGAAAGGATAAAGACAATAACAACACAAAAAGTAAGCTTATTTTTTTCATAAATAGAATTATTGTTTAATTATATTCCATCTACAGATTTTTTTATACCGTCCATAAGAGTATTTAAGCCGTTTTCTATCTGTTTTTTAAACATCATTAGAATCATTGCATTGCCTTCAACATTACATTTGCCTTGTATTGTGCAGGAGTAGTCGGTAACTTTTGTAAAGATAAAATTCATAGCAAATGAAAAACCTCCCATTATATCTTTTTGATTCATTATTGTGATGTATTCAAAAGGTTTTCTATCTGTTATCTTTAATTCTACCTCCACGTTAGCCATTCCATTAGCATCAACAGAAAAAGACAAAGTATCATAAGTGCATTTAAAGTCTTTTATTTTTTCGTTTGCTTCTGGTAATGCTCTAAGATTAGAAAAATCACTCAAAGCATAGAAAACAGCTTCAACCGGTTTGTTTAATTCTACTATTTTAGTATCTATTTTTTTCATAAGAACAAATTATTACATTCTTTCATCGCTCCATTTCTCAGGATTCTCCCTCCATTTGCTCAAAGATTCAAGATTTTGTTCTGAAATGTATTTCTCCGCTACGGCAACTTCTATCAATGTGCTGTAATTGGTAATGGTTTGCAAAGCAACGTTCTTTTCCATAAAGTTTTTCTTTGCTACTTCCAATTCATAAGTAAAAATAGCAGCCATACCTTTTACATCACAACCTGCATCTCTAAGAGCATCTACGGCTAACAAACTACTTTTTCCTGTTGAAATCAAATCTTCTATTACAAACACAGTTTGTCCCGGTTTAACATCGCCTTCTATTTGGTTTTTCATTCCGTGGCTTTTTGCTTCGGGTCTTACATAGATAAAAGGCTTGCCAAGGTCTTGTGCAACTAATACTCCTTGTGCTATACCTCCTGTTGCGACACCGGCAATCACATCAACATTTGAAAACATTTCGTTCACTATAGATACGAATTGCTGCCTTAAATACGTTCTTATAGGTGGATAAGAAAGAGTGAGACGATTGTCGCAATATATTGGCGATTTTCTACCTGAAGCCCAGGTAAAAGGATTTTCTGGAGAGAGTTTTATTGCCTTTATGTCTAATAGACAACGTGCGGCTTCCATTGCGTTTTCTTTATTCATAATTTAAAATTATAAAACGTTAATATTATGCAAAAATACACAATTTTTAACAAACATAACAAAATTTTGATAACAAAAACTCCAAAAGACGAGGATTTAAAAGATTATCAAAGAATTATAGATTGTGATAAAATCAATAGCACAGAAGAAAATTTACCTCTAATTTTTTTTGAAAAGAGTGAAGAAAACATTGCTTTTATTTGCGATTCTCTTTCTGTAGAAGAAGTTTTTGCTATGGCGACAAAAAAACTTTATCACGTTTTTGCAGCAGGAGGAATAGTGGAGAATGAAAACAAAGAGCTGTTGTTTATGTTTAGAAATGGTTATTGGGATTTACCAAAAGGTCATTGGGAATTAGGAGAAAGTTTTCCATTGACAGCGAAAAGAGAAGTGGCAGAGGAGACAGGAATAAAAGAATTAGAGATAAAGGACTTCATAGACATTAGTTTTCATTCCTATTATATGCATGGCAGATACGAACTAAAACATACCTATTGGTATAAGATGAAAGCCTCAAGCAAGGAAAAACTTTTACCACAAACAGAGGAGGGAATAAAAGATTTATGTTGGATTAAACAAGATAAAATAGCCGATATAATTAAAGCAAGCTATCCTAATATAAGACATTTGTTGTCTTTATATGCTAACAAGTTTGAAATATTGCTTTAGTCTTTTGATTACAAAAGAAAATAATTAAGGGCTAATTCGTAGGATTTAAGTCCAAATCCTATGATACTTCCTTTGCATACAGGAGCAATAAGAGAGGTTTGACGAAAACTTTCTCTTGCAAAAATATTAGAAATATGTACTTCTATAACAGGAGTGTTTATGCTTGCAATGGCATCTCTTATGACAACGGAAGTGTGTGTGTATCCGCCAGCATTTAAAATAATAGCATCTGCATTACTATTCTGTAATTCGTTGACTAACTCTCCTTCTACATTGGATTGAAAATAGTCTATTTGAATTTGAGAGTATTTTTTTCTTAACTCCTCTAAGTAAGATAAAAAATCCTTATCGCCATAAATATCTTTCTCTCTTTGTCCTAAAAGATTAAGATTTGCTCCGTTGATTATCTTTATTCTATTCATCTTCCAAGTCCTCTCTATACATATTTATATATTTTATTCTCTTATCTTTGTCTAAAACAAATAACTCAGGTACTTTCCAAAGCAAACGTTTGATTATTTCTGAATTTTGACTACTATATACATTTAGCCATTGCTTAGGCATTTTCTTTTGTGTCTTTTGCCAAACAGAATAGTCTATATCTGGTGCTATGCTTAGGAAAATGAGCGACTTTTCTTTGATAGCTCTGTTTATCTGCTTGTCTTTCTTTAAATTTTTTATCTCTTTCAAACAATGTTCGCAGAAAGGGTCATAGAAAAACAAGTAAATACTATCCGCCTGCAAGGAATAAAGGGTTTGTTTGTTTGTTGTGTCTTCTGTTGTTATGAAATTAATATCAAAAACCAAGGTCCCTAAATGTTGATTGTTGTATTTGTCAAAATAATCTATCTGTTCTTGAGCGTAAGACAAGAAAAAACAGAAGCAAGACAATATAACACACCAAAACCTCATCTTATATTTCTATCTTATCGTGTTTTGCTGGAATTAAAACGTCCTTAAAACCATTAGCATGAAGACTTTTTGCAAAGTTTTTCTGCGTTTTTTCTTCGCCATGCACGACTATAACTTTTTTTACTTGATTCCTATCTTGGTGATCAATGAATTTTAACAACTCTTTACAATCTGCGTGAGCTGAATAAGACTCTAATTTTCTTATATCTGCTTTTACTTTGTGAGATACTCCAAAAATAGAAACCAATTTATCTCCTTTCAAGATACGATAACCTAAAGTTGTTGGGGCGCAATAACCTACTCCAAGTATAGTTGTTGATTTCTTTTCTATATTGTTTGCTATATGATGTTTTACTCGTCCTGCCTCCATCATGCCACTTGCAGAAATGATTATGCAAGGCTCCATTGAGTAATTTAATTCTTTACTTTCTTTTGAAGATTGAATATATCTTAGCTTATCAAATCCAAATGGATCTGGGTCTTGTCGCATAAACATCTTCATTTCATCATTGAAACTTTCAGTATGAAGTTTAAAGATATTAGTTGCATTAACGCTTAAAGGGGAATCAACATAAACGTCTATATTAGGAAGTCTGCCTTCTTCCCAAAGAGTATTAAGGGCAAAGATTATTTCTTGAGAACGGCCAACAGCAAAAGAAGGTATAATAAGTTTTCCTTGTTTTTGAATGCAAGTATATTTAACGACGTCTAAAAGGTCATCATCACTTTGAGTTACAGGTTTGTGTTCCCTATCTCCATAAGTTGATTCCATAATAATATAGTCTGCTTGTGGGAACTGCTGAGGTTTTTTTAGTATTCTTCCTTCGTATCTTCCTATGTCTCCCGTGAAAGCGATGCGGACAGGATCTTGACCATCATTACGTTTAATCTTTAGGTTACAAGTAGCACTTCCAAGAATATGACCATTGTCTGTAAACATAAGAGAAAAATCTCCAAATTTCATTTCTCTATCGTATGGAATAGAGACAAAATATTGCAAAGCCAAACGAGCGTCTTCTTCGTTGTATATTGGAGTTATGGTACTTTTGCCTTGTTTTTCTCTCTTCTTATTAAAAGTTATGGTATCTAATTCCTGTATCCTACCAGAATCGGGAAGCATTATTGCACATAAATCTCTTGTTGCTGGGGTACAAAGAACAGTGCCTCTAAAACCTTCTTTAATGATATAAGGGATAAGACCAGAATGATCTATATGAGCATGAGATAATATAAGATAATCAACTTCTTGTGGGTTAAATCCTAAATCTATGTTATCGTTATATGTTTCCAAGCCCTTACCTTGGTATAATCCGCAATCCAAAAGTATTTTTGTGCCACTATCTGTTGTTATCAAGTGTTTGCTTCCTGTTACTTCTTTTGTAGCACCTAAAAATTGTATTGTCATAGTTTTTCTTCAAAAATTTAAGTAGTGCAAATTTACACAAAATTTAAAAACTAACCATATTATACTAAGAAAATATTATTTGTGTGTTTTCTTTGGGAAATGATAATAAACAAACATTCTCCCAAAAGCAAGTTTTTTTTGAGAGGAGATAAGGCAATTTTTCTATAAATCTTCGTTTTCTTCTAAAAAAACTTGATCTTTTTTTACGAAAACTTGATCTTTTTATAAAAAGACTTGGTTTTTATGTACAGAAACTTGGTTTTTTAGATAACAAAACGGCGTTTCTGTTTTTGAAAACGGCGTTTTTTTTGCCTTATAAACAAAAAAAATAATCAAGTGATTTCAAGTATTAACTCAATTTTCAAAAAAACGATATTATAGTCTTTGCTATTTTGATAATGGTTTAAGGTAAATATGTAATGTTTCTGCAAAAACTTTACCCAAAACCACCGATTATTTTCTGCAAAGTTAATAAAAATTTTTGATATAACCAAATTATCTTTCCATATCTTTTTACAAAAATAACATAATGTAAAAATTCTTCGCAGTTTTAAAGGTTTTTAATTGGGTTTTTGAAGTATTTTATGTTGTTAATGCTGTTGTTTATTTGTTAAAAATTATTAGAGATTAGTTTTATTTTGTAACTTTGCAAATTAAAATTGTTATTTATGTTAGATTCTCAACTTATACAAATATTATTTTTTGTTGGCTTTGTTGTAGTCATACTTGCTTTATTGGTATTTGACTTGGGAGTGTTGGAGAAGAAAGATAAGGTAGTAAGTTTGAAAAGGGCAGTAGTGACAACGTTGATATGGGCAGGTTTAGCAGTCGTTTTTGGTATTGTTATCCGATTTGCGGGAAATCAAATACATGGTATAGAAGACAAACAAACACTTATAGAAGTAGCACAGAAGTATCACGAAACCTCTATTGCTCATTCAGCACAAGATATGTCCTTTGCTGAGGCAGTGAATGAGTATAATAAAAATCTAACCTTGGAATATTTTACAGGATACCTTATAGAATATTCACTAAGCATAGACAATATATTCGTAATGATACTTATCTTTTCCTCTTTTGCTGTTCCGCCACAATATTATAAGCGTGTGTTAATGTGGGGGATAATTGGTGCAATGGTGATGAGGTTTCTTTTTATTTTTCTTGCAGGTGCCTTAGTTGCAAAGTATGAATGGATATTATTAGTCTTCGGTGTGTTCTTAATATATTCGGCTATTACTATGTATCTCAATAGAAACAAAAAAGAAGAGATGCACCCTGAAAACAATCCTATAATAAAGTTCTTCTCAAAGATGTTTCCTATAACCAAGAATATAGAAGGACACGATTTTATAAAAAGAATTGATAACAAAATATATATAACTCCGCTACTATTATGTCTTATAATGATAGAATTTACTGATATACTATTCGCAGTAGATAGTATTCCGGCGATATTTTCAGTAACTAAAGACCCATATATTGTTTTCTTCTCCAATATTTTTGCAATTCTTGGCTTACGTTCCTTATTCTTCCTTATAAGTGGAATAATACGTATGTTTAGATTTTTAAAGACAGGATTATCTGTTCTATTGTTGTTTATTGGAGTAAAGATGGTGGTGGAATGTGAGCCTATAGGTTTTGAAATACCTATACTTTATTCTCTTTTAGTAATTATCGGTATTTTGCTTATAAGTATATTGCTTTCAATCGCTTTACCTGAAAAAAAAGAAGTAAGAGATGTTTAGCAAAGACGTAAAAATATATGTTGCAGGACATAAAGGTTTGGTTGGTTCTGCTATTTGGAATAATCTAAAAAACAGAGGTTACAATAATCTTGTTGCTCGTACTCATAAAGAGTTAGATCTTTTAGACGGAGCAAAAGTAAAAGAGTTTTTTGATAAAGAAAATCCTCAAGTAGTAGTTCTTGCTGCAGCACATGTAGGAGGTATTTTGGCTAACAATACTTTCCGTGCGGATTTTATTTATCAAAATCTGCAAATACAACAAAATGTTATTGGCGAAAGTTTTCGTCATGGAGTAAAGAAACTTCTTTTTCTCGGTTCTACTTGTATTTATCCTCGCAATGCAGCACAACCAATGACAGAAACCGCTCTATTGACTTCTCCATTAGAATATACTAATGAACCATACGCCATTGCTAAGATAGCAGGACTTAAGATGTGTGAAAGTTTTTCTATTCAATATGGTTGTAATTATATTGCTGTTATGCCAACTAATCTTTATGGTCCAAACGATAACTTTCATTTAGAAAATTCTCATGTTATGCCAGCAATGATTAGAAAAATTTATTTGGCAAAATGTCTAATGGAGAACGATATTGAAGGACTTAGAAAAGATTTAAACAAACGTCCTGTTGAGAATGTTGATGGCAGTGCAGATAAAGAAAAGATTATTGCAATATTAAGTAAATACGGAATAAACAAAGATACTTTAAGTTTATGGGGAACAGGTAAGGTGTTCAGAGAATTTTTGTGGAGTGAAGATATGGCTGATGCAAGTGTTCATATTCTTTTGAATGTAGATTTCAAAGACACTTATTCTCCTAATCAAAAAGAGATTCGCAATTGTCATATCAACATAGGTACAGGTAAAGAGATAACAATAAAAGAACTTGCCGAAAAAATACAAAAAGAAATAGACTATAAAGGTACTATACTTTGGAATAGTGACAAGCCAGACGGTACCCCAAGAAAATTGACAGACGTTTCTAAACTACATTCTTTGGGTTGGCAACATAAAATAGAGATAGATGAAGGCATACACCTTTTAACTCAGTGGTATAAAAATAACTAAAAAATGGAATACAAAAAATTGGATATAAATTATAGAGTTCTTGAATTAGATGAACTGCTTTTTAGAGATAAAGAGTTGTTGAAAAGAGCTTTAGAAGTCTTAGATAATTCCTATTCTCCTTATTCTCGTTTTAAGGTTGCCTGTGCTGTTAGAACAAAATCAGGTAAGGTTTTTCTTGGTTGCAATCAAGAGAATGTTGCTTATCCTTCTGGTATGTGTGCAGAAAGAGTTGCTCTTTTTAACGCAGGAACAGCTAATCAAAAGCCTATATCCTTATTTATTGTAGCCAAAGATGAGAACAATGAATTTGCGACTGCGTTCCCATGTGGAGCATGTAGGCAGGTTATGATGGAATTTCAAAATAACATGACAAAGCAAAATATTAAAATAATGATACTTACTAAGGAGAAAAAGGTTGTGTATTTTGAAAGTGTTAATGATTTGTTGCCCTTTTCCTTTGTTTTTTAATAAAAAAATAAAAACACCAAATTAAAGAGCATAAACATCTATGCAGATGTTTTATGCTTTTTTTCAAAGTCTTGAATTTTTTTTTCTGTTTAAAACTTATTGTTAAATTTGATTAAAAATTATAGAAGAAAAGTTTTTGTTATTTGACGGTATTCTTCTGTGTAGTTATTTTGATTATCACGAATATAGAATATTTCTTCTTGTTTTTGATTAGGTGTTCTGCTAAATATATTTACAACTCTTTTTATTTCTTCTGTCTGTTTTGCAAATATATTGCATTGATATTCTATGTTGAAATGATAGTTTGCGAATATTTCTTCCAATGATTTCATTTCTTTATAAGGGAGAATAACAGCTATTTGTGTGTTTTCTTTGGATAAAGTAATAGAGGAATTGGCAAAATCTTTTAAAGAAAGTGAGTTGTTGTGTCGTGCATTAGATTTTGTTAGATTAGGAGAGAGTAACGAGTTGCTGAAGTATGGAGGATTAGAAATAATTAAGTCAAATCTGTCTGTTCTTTTTTGTGAAAAGGATTCAAAAGAAATCTGTTCGGCTTCTAATCTACTTTTCCATTTAGAACATATAAAATTGCTTCTGCTTTCTTCTATGGAATTGTTGTCAATATCTATTGCAATGATACTTGCTTTGTTAAATATTTGAGCCATACATAGAGCAAGTATTCCGCAACCTGTTCCCACATCAAGAATATTCTTTACATTGTCTTTGTTAATATAATACTTATTTATTAGTGATGCAAGAAGAATACTGTCAGTGCCTACCTTCATAGACGAATGAGAGTGGTTTAAAGAGAATTGTTTGCAATAGAATTCCATATTTATTCGCTTTTATAATTGTTTATTTTGCAAAAGTATAACAAAAAAAGGATATACAATATATAACGCTAACTCAGTATAAGCAATGAAAGAGATTTTTAATTGACAATAGGTTCTTTCTTGTTTTAATTGTGTTAATAGTTTTTGATTATTGTAAAAAAAAGAGTTTATTCTAATTTACTAAAAGTTGCTTTTAATTTACTAAGAGTTGTTTCTATTTTGTTTGAAATGACTTTCTCTTTTTCGAAAGAATTTTCCTTATAAGAAAATAATTAGTTCATTTGTTGAAATCCTATAATTAATACAAGGTCTTAAAAATTCATGATTTATTCCTTTGCTTTTCGCTGATAAGTATGAAATTTGTCATCGTTTTCCTTTTTATAGCAATATTATTTAAGATGAAAGTACAAACAATATTCTATTTTTTTAATATGATGACAAAGAAAGTTGAAAATTAATTAAAATTTTTGTACTTAAAAACTAATGACTTATAAAATAAATTGAATTAATTTGAAAAAAAAATTAAAAAATATTTGGTGGGTATTGGAAATTATTATAATTTTGCAAAACATTTTTGAGGGGGATACAAGGAGACGGTACTCAAGAATGTGAAGAGATATTTGAAAATTTAATAAATAGTACGAATAGTTACTAAAAATGCCGATATAACTCAGTTGGTAGAGTAGCTGATTTGTAATCAGCCTGTCGGGGGTTCAAGTCCCTCTATCGGCTCTTTTTTTTCGTACTTTTTTTTGGGAAAGTCGCATAGTGGCAATTGCAACAGACTGTAAATCTGTCCTCTTCGGAGTTCGGTGGTTCGAGTCCACCCTTTCCCACAAATAACTATGCGGAAGTAGCTCATTTGGTAGAGCGATAGCCTTCCAAGCTATAGGTGGCGGGTTCGAGCCCCGTTTTCCGCTCAAAGATAAATAAAATAGATGAGAGATGGAGAGAGGCGTTGGGGATAGAGATTGAATAGGGGGAGTGCTACTTGCGACTCGTCCTTATTGTTGTAAATGTGAATAAGGCAATGCCGTTGTAGCTCAGTGGTAGAGCACTTCCTTGGTAAGGAAGAGGTCGCGAGTTCAATTCTCATCAACGGCTCTTCTTGAAAAGGAAAGATAAATAAAGAATAAAAAAAGATAATAAAGAAATTAGTAACATTAAAATAAAAGTCGACGATTATGGCAAAAGAAAAATTTGAGCGTACCAAACCGCACGTAAACATAGGTACAATCGGTCACGTAGACCACGGTAAGACAACTTTGACTGCAGCTATTACTCAAGTTTTAGCAAAAAAAGGTTTGTCTGAAATTAAATCATTTGATTCTATTGACTCTGCTCCAGAGGAAAAAGAAAGAGGTATAACAATCAATACTGCTCACGTAGAGTATCAGACAGAAACACGTCACTATGCACACGTGGATTGTCCTGGACACGCTGACTATGTAAAGAACATGGTTACAGGTGCTGCTCAGATGGACGGTGCTATTTTGGTAGTTGCTTCAACAGACGGTCCTATGCCTCAAACAAGAGAGCATATCCTTTTGGCTCGTCAGGTAGGCGTTCCTCGTATCGTTGTTTTCATGAACAAAGTAGACTTGGTTGATGACCCTGAGTTGTTAGACCTTGTTGAAATGGAAATTAGAGATTTATTATCATTCTACAACTTTGACGGAGATAACACTCCTATCATTCGTGGTTCTGCTCTTGGAGCTTTGAATGGTGAGCCTGCATGGGAAGATAAAGTTGTTGAACTTATGAACGCTGTTGATGAATGGATACCATTGCCTCAAAGAGATAAAGATAAAGATTTCTTAATGCCTGTTGAGGACGTATTCTCAATCACTGGTCGTGGTACTGTTGCTACAGGTAGAATTGAAACAGGTGTAATTAAAGTTGGTGAACCTGTTGATATCATCGGTATGGGAGCTGAAAAACTTAAATCTACAGTTACAGGAGTTGAAATGTTCCGTAAATTGTTAGACGAAGGTGAAGCTGGTGATAACGTAGGTTTGTTACTTAGAGGTATAGATAAAGACGAAATCCGTAGAGGTATGGTTATTGCTAAACCAGGAAGTATCACTCCTCATAAGAAATTCCAAGCTGAGGTTTATATCCTTAAGAAAGAAGAAGGTGGTCGTCACACTCCATTCCAAAACAGATATCGTCCTCAGTTCTATTTCAGAACAACTGACGTAACAGGTGAAATATCTCTTCCAGAAGGTAGAGAAATGGTAATGCCTGGTGATAACTTGACAATTACAGTTGATTTGATTTCTGAGATAGCTCTTAACCTTAACCTTCGTTTTGCTATCCGTGAAGGTGGTAGAACAGTTGGTGCAGGTCAGGTAACAAAGATATTAGACTAATTGTATAAATAAAAGGAAGTAGTATCACTGGTACTACTTCCTTATACTAGGGGTGTGGTACAATGGTAGAATAGCGGTCTCCAAAACCGTCGATGGGAGTTCGATTCTCTCCACCCCTGCTGAAAAAAGAAACATTATTTGAGTTTGATAAAAATAGATACAAGTATATGTCAGCAGTAAGTTATGTAAAAAGTTGCTATGATGAGTTGGTACATAAAGTGTCTTGGCCAACAGTGTCTGAGTTACAAAATAGTACTTTAGTAGTATTTGTGGCTTCTCTAATTATAGCTTTGATAGTTTTTGTTATGGATATTGTATTTGGAGTACATACAACAATGTTTTGGAAAGGATTGTTGGGGTATCTATATCAAATAATGGCATAAATTAATAAAAGTGAAAAATTTCTGTGTTTTCAGCAATATCTTGCTTCCCAAGAACCGATAAGGTTTTGAGGTATTGATGAGCATGGTTCTTTTTGTTTGAGTGAAATAATTATTTATTTTGACAGCAATGGGTGAACTAACAAAAAAATGGTATGTTGTTAAAGCTATAGCCGGGAAAGAAAGAAAGGCTAAAGAATACATTGATAATGAAATAAGACGTTTAGGACTGACAGAAGTTGTTCCTAATGTTTTAATACCAATGGAGAAAGTTTACTCTGTTCGCAATGGCAAAAAGGTTTCAAAAGAAAGAACTCTTTTCCCTGGCTACATTTTCGTAGAAGCTGCTTTGGAAGGTAATATTTTAGGACATAGAGAAGGTGAAATTATACATATCATCAGAAATATACCTAATGTATTAGATTTTATAGCAGAAAAAGATGGTAAACCTATACCTATGCAACCTAAAGAAGTTGAAAGAATGTTAGGTAAGGTTGATGATGCTATGACAACAGGAGAAGAACTTAGCGAACCTTTTATTGTCGGAGAGAATGTCAAGATTGTTGATGGACCTTTCAAGAATTTTGAGGGCACAATTGAAGAGTTGAATCTTGAAAAGAAGAAACTCAAAGTGATTGTTAAGATTTTTGGAAGAAAAACTCCTGTTGAGTTGTCTTTCGTACAAGTGGAAAAATAATACATCACTCCATTAATAATTAAAATTAATTTCAATTAAAACGCAAAACTTAGTAGAAAATGGCTAAAGAAGTTGCAGGATTAATTAAATTACAAATCAAAGGAGGAGCAGCAAATCCTTCACCACCAGTAGGTCCAGCTTTGGGTGCTAAAGGTGTGAATATTATGGAATTTTGCAAACAGTTTAATGCAAGAACTCAGAAACAAGCTGGTAAAATAGTTCCTGTTATTATAACTGTTTATTCCGACAAAAGTTTTGATTTTGTAGTAAAAACCCCTCCTGTTGTTATACAAATCAAAGAAGCTGCTAAAATTCAAAGTGCTTCAGGTGAGCCAAACAGAAAGAAAGTAGCATCTTTGACACAAGAACAGGTTAGAGCAATAGCAGAAGCAAAAATGGTGGATTTAAACTGTTTTACAGTTGAAAGTGCCATGAGAATGGTTGCTGGTACTGCTCGTAGTATGGGTGTAACAGTTAAGAATTAATTACTTAACTTAGTTTGTAAATAGAAAAATTGCAAAAAGAAAATGGCAAAAAAATCGAAAAAACAACAAGAGGCCTTAAAAAAGTACGATGCTACCAAAGAATATTCTCTTCAAGAGGCAATAAAAGTTGTTAAGGAAATAACTTATACAAAATTTGATGCTTCTTTTGATTTGGACGTTCGTTTGGGAGTTGACCCAAGAAAAGCCAATCAAATGGTAAGGGGTACTGTTACTCTTCCTCACGGAACAGGTAAAACAAAAACTGTTCTTGTTCTTTGTACAGAGGATAAAGAAGAAGAGGCTAAGGCTGCCGGAGCTGATTATGTTGGTTTAGATGAATACATCACCAAGATTAAAGGCGGTTGGACGGATGTCGATGTAATAATTACTATGCCAAGTGTAATGCCTAAGATAGGTGCTTTAGGTAGAATATTAGGACCTCGTGGTCTTATGCCTAACCCTAAAACCGGCACTGTTACAATGGATATAGCAAAGGCAGTCCAAGAAGTAAAAGCCGGCAAAATAGATTTCAAAGTAGATAAGTATGGTATTATTCATACAAGTGTAGCAAGAATGTCATTCCCTGAAGATAAAATCTTAGAGAATACTTTAGAGGTTCTACATATGATAGAAAAACTAAAACCTTCTGCTGCTAAAGGTACTTATATGAAGAGCGTATTCGTATCATCTACAATGAGTCCTGGCGTTAAAGTTGATGCAAAAACTATTAGTAAATAACTTTATACATTACAGAAAAAATGAGAAAAGAAGATAAAGGCAAACTAATAGAGAGTATTGGAGCAGAATTGCAGAAATATCCTTATGTTTATGTCGTAGATTTAGAAGGTTTAAATTCTGTTGATACAGCTAAACTTAGGAGATTATGCTTTAAAAGAGAAGTTAAACTGATAGTAGTTAAAAATGCCTTATTAAGAAAGGCTATGGATAATTTAGATATAGATTATTCAGAGATGTATCCTACTTTCAAGGGACAAACTTCTATTATGCTTTCCTCTACAAACAATGCACCAGCAAAGCTTATAAAAGAATTCAGAGCAAAAAGTGAAAAACCTGTATTGAAATCCGCTTTCGTGGAAGAGGAATTTTACATTGGAGATGAAAACTTAGATAATTTAGTAGCAATCA
The DNA here is from genome assembly GCA_045221575.1 of Bacteroidales bacterium. GTDB lineage: Bacteria > Bacteroidota > Bacteroidia > Bacteroidales > P3 > Scybalousia_A. The sequence continues at coordinate 12,134 of JBGUWU010000018.1, read as the reverse complement.
AATCTAAGAGCGAACTTATCGCAGATATTATTGCTGCATTACAATCTCCTGCTCAGAACGTTATCAGAGCATTGCAATCATCAGGCAATACTATTTCTGGTGTACTTAAAACTTTAGAAGAAAGAGGTGAATAAGATTCACACGCAAAATTTAGTAAAAAACAATTAAAAAATAGAAATAAAATGGCAGATTTAAAAGCATTCGCAGAACAATTAGTAAATTTAACTGTAAAAGAAGTTAAAGAACTTGCTGATATATTGAAAGAAGAATACGGTATTGAACCAGCAGCCGCAGCAGTAGCAGTAGCAGCAGGTCCAGCAGCAGGTGGTGCAGCAGCAGCTGAAGAAAAAACATCTTTTGATGTAATATTGACAGAAGCTGGCGCTTCAAAATTGAACGTTGTAAAATTAGTAAAAGACCTTTGTAGTTTAGGACTTAAAGAAGCTAAGGAATTAGTAGATGCAGCTCCTAAGCCATTGAAAGAAGGTGTAACTAAAGATGAGGCTGAATCATTAAAGAAATCATTAGAAGAAGCTGGTGCAAAGGTTGAGATTAAATAAGACGTTTCACCACAATTATTAATATTGGAATAGAAGAATCTCCTTGAAAAGATTCAAGGAGTTTCTCTATTCTTTATTTGTGTTTGTATTGAACTTATTTTTTAACCTTTAATTTTTTTAGACCTTGGCAAAAAATAAAAAACAGCAGTTGGTAAGTTTCGCAACTGTAAAGAAATTTGAGTATTCAGACTTTTTGGATATTCAACTTAAGTCGTTTAGAGACTTTTTTCAATTAGAAACAGATTCAGAAAATAGAAAAAACGAAGGCTTATATAAAGTTTTTTCAGAGAATTTTCCTATAAGTGATGCAAGAAACAATTTTGTCTTAGAGTTCTTGGATTATTTTATAGATTCTCCTCGATATTCTATTCAAGAATGTATAGAACGAGGATTAACTTTTTCCGTTCCACTAAAAGCAAAGCTAAAACTTTATTGTACAGACGAAGATCATGAGGATTTTGAAACTATTATTCAAGATGTTTATCTTGGAATGATACCTTATATGACTCCGAAAGGTACATTTGTTATCAATGGTGCAGAAAGAGTTGTAGTATCTCAATTACATCGTTCCCCAGGAGTCTTTTTTGGAACAAATACACACGCTAACGGAATGCAATTGTATTCTGCTCGTATTATTCCTTTTAAAGGATCTTGGATGGAATTTACTACGGACATTAATAATGTGATGTATGCCTACATAGATCGTAAAAAGAAATTACCTATTACTACACTTTTGAGAGCAATAGGTTACGAAACAGATAGGGATATATTAGAAATATTTAATCTTGCAGAAGAAGTTAAAGTTACAAAATCAACAATAAAGAAATATGTTGGAAAACGTTTAGCAGCAAGAGTTGTTCGTACATGGGTTGAGGACTTTGTTGATGAAGATATAGGTGAAGTTGTCTCTATTGAGAGAACTGAAGTCATAATAGACAGAGAAAAAATCTTAGAAGAAGAAGATGCAAGTAAAATTTTAAACGCTGGTATCAAGACTATACTTATTCACAAAGATGATGCTTCTTCTACAGATTATTCTATTATTTTTAACACTTTGCAAAAAGATACAGCTAATAATGCCAAGGAAGCTGTAGAGTATATTTATAGACAATTGCGTAGTGCAGAACCTCCTGATGAAGAAACTGCAAGAGGAATAATAGATAAGCTATTCTTCTCAGATAAGAGATATGATTTAGGAGATGTTGGTCGTTACAGAATCAACAAAAAATTGGAGTTAAAAGTAGATCCAAGTATAAAGGTTCTTACAAAAGAAGATATAATTTCTATTATAAAATACTTGATAGAACTTATAAATTCAAAAGCTGAAGTAGATGATATTGACCACTTGAGCAATCGTAGAGTTAGAACCGTAGGAGAACAACTATATGCACAATTTAACGTAGGCCTTGCACGTATGGCAAGAACTATAAAAGAAAGAATGAATGTAAGAGATAATGAAGTATTTTCTCCTACAGATTTGATTAATGCTAAAACATTGTCATCTGTTATTAACTCTTTCTTTGGTACAAATCAGTTGTCTCAGTTTATGGATCAAACTAATCCATTAACAGAAATAACTCATAAGAGAAGAATTTCAGCTTTAGGTCCTGGAGGTCTTTCAAGAGAGAGAGCTGGATTTGAGGTCAGAGACGTACACTATACTCATTATGGCCGTCTTTGTACAATAGAAACTCCAGAAGGACCAAATATCGGTTTGATTTCTTCTTTGAGTGTCTTTGCAAAAATAGACGAATTAGGTTTCATTGCTACTCCTTATTACAAAGTTAATAATGGAAAGGTTTTATTCAATGAAAAACCTATCTATTTAACTGCTGAAGAAGAAGAAAACAAAATTGCTGCTCAAGCAACTACAAGAGTTGATAAAGATGGAACAATATTAGACGAAAGAGTTAAAGCGAGAAAGCAAGCTGATTTCCCTATTGTTTCTCCAGAACAGGTGGATTTAATGGACGTCGCTCCAAATCAAATTGCTTCTATTGCTGCTTCATTGATTCCATTCTTGGAACATGATGATGCTAACCGTGCTTTGATGGGATCTAATATGATGCGTCAAGCTGTTCCTTTGTTGAATCCAGAAATTCCTTTGGTTGGTACAGGTATAGAACCGTACGTAGCAAAAGACTCACGTGTTCTTATTACAGCAGAAGGTGATGGAATTGTTGATTTTGTAGATGCAAGAGAAATATCTATCATTTATGATAGAGAAGAAGATGAACGTTTGGTAAGTTTTGATGATGATAGAAAAACTTATTATCTAACTAAGTTCCAAAAAACTAATGATGGTGGTTCTATCAATCTTAGACCTATAGTAAGAAAAGGTGATATGGTACATAAAGGTCAAATTCTTTGTGAAGGTTATGCAACAAAAGATGGCGTACTTTCATTAGGAAGAAACCTTCATGTTGCGTTTATGCCATGGAAAGGATATAACTATGAGGACGCAATAGTTATTTCTGAAAAGGTTGTTAAGGAAGATTGGTTTACTTCTGTTCATATAGAGGAATTTATTACAGAGGTTAGAGAAACTAAACGTGGAGATGAAGAATTAACAAAAGATATTCCAAATGTAAGTCTTGATGCAACAAAAGACTTAGATGAAAATGGAATGATTCGTATTGGAGCAACAGTAAAAGAAGGAGATATTTTAGTTGGAAAGATTACTCCTAAGGGAGAGTCAGATCCTACACCAGAAGAGAAACTTCTTAGTGCTATATTTGGAGATAAGGCAGGTGATGTAAAAGATGCTTCATTGAAAGTTCCTCCTTCTGTTTCAGGTGTAGTTATAAATAAACAATTATTTACTCGCTTCAAGAAAGATAGAGAACTTAGAGCTAAAAATAAAGAGATAGTAAAGAGATTAACAGAAAACTTTGAAAACGATGCTAAAGAATTAAGAAAAAAACTTCTGAATAAGTTATTTATTATTCTTTCTGGCAAAGTTTCTAAAGGTGTATATTCAACTTACAAGGAAGAACTTATAGCTCCAAAAGTTAAATTTACTCAAAAACTTTTATCTGAATTAGATTATTCTATTGTAAGCTATAATGATTGGACTTCAGATTCTAAAACTAATGAGTTAATCAAAAAACTTTTGAATAATTATAGTATTCTTATTCGTGATTTACGTGGAAAATTAGAAAGAGAAAAATTTGCTCAAACTATAGGAGATGATTTGCCAACAGGTATCAATCAAATGGCTAAGATTTATCTTGCTAAAAAGCGTAAGTTAAAAGTTGGAGATAAGATGTCTGGTCGTCACGGAAACAAAGGTATCGTTGCCAAGATAGTAAGAGAAGAAGATATGCCGTTCCTTGAAAATGGAAAGCCTGTTGATATTGTGCTAAACCCATTGGGTGTACCTTCTCGTATGAACCTTGGTCAGATATTTGAAACTGTTTTAGGTTGGGCCGGACACGAATTAGGTCTTAGATTTGAAACTCCTATTTTCAATGGTGCAACATTAGAGGACGTTAATGATTATATGCGTAAAGCCGGCTTACCAGAAAACGGTAAATGTTATCTTTATGATGGTGAAACAGGAGAAAGATTTGATCAGCCAGCAACTGTAGGCTATGTATATATGCTTAAACTTCACCACATGATAGATGATAAAATGCATGCTCGTAGTATAGGACCTTATTCTCTTATTACTCAACAACCTTTGGGTGGTAAAGCTCAATTTGGAGGTCAGCGTTTTGGAGAAATGGAGGTTTGGGCATTAGAAGCATACGGAGCGTCTCATGTTTTACAAGAAATGTTAACCGTTAAGTCTGATGATGTAACAGGAAGAGCAAAAGCATATGAAGCCATAGTTAAGGGAGATAATATGCCTACACCTGGTATTCCAGAATCATTCAATGTTTTGATACATGAGTTAAGAGGTTTAAATCTTGAGGTAACTTTTAATTAATTGTTTAAAAAGGAGATATTAAAATATGGCAATAAATAATAGAGAAAGTAGCACTAATAGCGTATTTCGTAACATGACTATTAGTCTTGCTTCACCCGAGAGCATACTTCAACGTTCAAGAGGTGAAGTAACCAAACCTGAAACAATTAATTACAGAACATATAAACCAGAAAGAGATGGTTTGTTCTGTGAAAGAATATTTGGACCTGTTAAGGATTGGGAATGTCATTGTGGTAAATATAAGAGAATAAGATATAAAGGTATTGTTTGTGATAGATGTGGTGTAGAGGTAACTGAGAAGAAGGTTAGAAGAGAAAGAATGGGACATATTCAGTTAGTTGTTCCCGTTGCTCATATATGGTTTTTCCGTTCTTTACCAAATAAAATAGGTGCTTTGCTTGGTTTACAGAGTAAAAAATTGGATTCTGTGATATACTATGAAAAATATATAGTTATTCAACCAGGTATTAAAGAGGCAGACGGAGTAAATCGTTTAGACCTTTTAACAGAAGAAGACTACACGGCAATATTAGATACTCTTCCTCCAGAAAATGCTCTTCTTCCAGATGATGATCCAAATAAGTTTATAGCAAGAATGGGTGCTGAGGCATTATATGAATTGCTTAAAGATATAAACTTAGATGAATTGTCTTATGAGCTTAGAGATAAAGCACATAAGGAAACATCTCAACAAAGAAAACACGAGGCATTAAAACGTCTTAATGTTGTTGAGTCTTTCCGCGAAGCAAATGCAAAAATGGAAAATCGTCCAGAATGGATGATTGTTAAGGTTGTGCCTGTTATTCCACCAGATCTACGTCCTTTGGTTCCATTGGATGGAGGTCGTTTTGCAACATCAGATTTAAATGATTTATATCGTAGAGTTATAATAAGAAACAATCGTTTGAAACGTTTGGTAGAAATAAAAGCTCCAGATGTTATCATGCGTAATGAAAAACGTATGCTACAAGAAGCGGTTGATTCATTATTTGATAATTCACGTAAAGCAGTTTCTGTTCGTTCAGATTCTAATCGTGCTTTAAAATCTCTTTCTGATAGTTTAAAAGGAAAGCAAGGTCGTTTCCGTCAAAACTTGTTAGGAAAGCGTGTCGATTATTCAGGTCGTTCAGTTATCGTTGTAGGACCAGATTTAAAGATGCACGAATGCGGATTACCAAAAGATATGGCAACAGAGTTATTTAAACCTTTCATTATAAGAAAGATTCTTGAAAGAGGTTTAGTAAAAACTGTTAAATCTGCAAAACGTATTGTTGATAGAAAAGACCCTGTGGTTATAGAAATTTTGGAGAATATAGTTAAAGGCCACCCAGTACTTTTGAACCGTGCTCCAACTCTTCACCGTTTAGGTATTCAAGCTTTCCAACCAAAATTAGTAGAAGGTAAAGCTATACGTTTGCATCCATTGGTTTGTACAGGTTTCAATGCCGACTTTGATGGAGACCAAATGGCGGTGCATTTACCATTAGGTAATGCTGCTGTTTTGGAAGCACAATTGTTGATGCTTTCTTCTCACAATGTTTTGAATCCTGCAAATGGTGCTCCTATTACAGTTCCTTCTCAAGATATGATTTTAGGTCTTTATTATATGACCAAAGAAAGAAAATCAACAGAAGATCTTGTTGTTAGAGGAGAGGGTAAAGCATTCTATTCTTTTGAAGATGTTCAGATAGCATACAATGAAAAACGTGTTGATTTGCATGCTGGCATAACATTGTATAAAAGTAATTTAGGATATTCTCTTGCGACTGCAGTTTATTTTGATAAAAAAGAAGAAAAAGAGAAATCTTGTATTAAAGCAGGAGATAACTACTATACAGAAAAAGGAGTAAAATTAGATATTACAGAACAAGATGTTATTAGTGTGAAGAATGGTATTCACACTACAATAGGTCGTGTTCTATTTAATAGACTTGTCCCTGATAACTATGGCTATATCAATGTTCTTATTAAGAAAAATGTTCTTAGAGATATTATTGGTGAAGTATTAAAGGATTGTGGTTCTGCTCGTACAGTTCAGTTCCTTGATGATATTAAAGATAAAGGTTATTATATGGCATTCCGTGGAGGTCTTTCTTTCAACCTTGCCGATGTCATTGTACCAGAAGAAAAAGTTAATATTATCTCAGATGCAGAGGGTAAAGTAGATGAGGTTGTAGGTAACTATCAAATGGGACTTATAACAAATAATGAACGTTACAACCAAGTCATAGATATTTGGACAGATGCTAACCGTAAGCTTGCTAACTACGTTATGCAACACATGTCTGCAGACCGTCAAGGATTCAATGCAGTATATATGATGTTAGATTCTGGTGCTCGTGGTAGTCGTGAGCAGATTCGTCAGTTGTCTGGTATGCGTGGTTTGATGGCAAAACCTCAAAAGGCTGGTTCTGGTGGTGCTGAGATTATAGAAAACCCTATTATTTCAAACTTCAAAGAAGGTCTTACAGTGTTAGAGTACTTTATCTCTACTCACGGAGCTCGTAAAGGTTTGGCCGATACAGCTCTTAAGACTGCAGACGCTGGTTATTTAACAAGACGTTTGGTTGATGTCGCTCATGATGTTATCATTAACGAAGAAGATTGTGGAACATTAAGAGGTATTCCAACAACTGCTTTGATAAGAAATGATGAGGTGGTACAATCTCTTTATGACAGAATTTTAGGTCGTGTTACATTACATGATATTATTCACCCTCAAACAGGAGAGGTAATAGCAAGAGAAGGTGATGAACTTACTGAAGATATTTGTCAAAAGATAGAAGAATCTCCAATAGAAGAGGTAGAAATCCGTTCAGTTCTTACTTGCGAGTCTAAGCATGGTGTATGTGCAAAATGTTATGGACGTAACCTTGCAACAGGAAAACTTGTTCAAAGAGGAGAAAGTGTTGGAGTTATTGCAGCACAAGCTATTGGTGAGCCAGGAACTCAGCTTACTCTTCGTACATTCCACGTCGGAGGTGTTGCTGGTAATGCTGGTAATGTTTCTCAAATAGTTGTTAAAGATAGATGTGACGGTATACTTAGAATAGATGAGTTACGAGATGTTCCTTACATATACACAGACAACTCTGGTGAAGAAAAACAATGTACAAGGGTTATAGGCCGTTCTGCTGAAATGCATATTATTAACGAAGGAACAAAGAGTATACTTATGACAGCAAACATTCCATATGGTGCTTATTTGTTCTTTAATAATGGTGATTCTGTTAGTGCAGATGATGTTATAGCAGAATGGGACCCATACAATGCTCCTATTCTATCAGATGTTGCTGGTAAAGCTGTATTTGAATCTATTGAAAAAGATGTTACTTATCGTGAAGAATCTGATAACGAAACAGGTCTTAACGAAAGAATCATTATAGAAACAAAACAAAAATCAAAGAATCCTTCTATCAATATAGTTGATGAAAATGGTGAATTGATTAAAACATACGACATGCCTGTTGGAGCTCACCTTGCAATAGAAGATGGTGAAGAAATCAAAGCTGGAGATATTCTTGCTAATATTCCTCGTTCTTCTGCAAAGGCTGGAGACATCACAGGAGGTCTTCCTCGTGTAACTGAGTTGTTTGAGGCTCGTAACCCATCAGACCAAGCAGTTATAGCGGAGATAGATGGTGTTGTATCATTTAATAAGAAGCTTAAACGTGGAAACCGTGAGATTATCATTACAGGTAAGACAGGAGAAAAAGTTTCTTATCTTATACCAACATCACGCCAAATACTTGCTCAAGAGAACGACTATGTTAAAGCGGGAACAACTCTTTCTGAAGGAGAGATAGCACCTGCAGACATTCTAAACGTTCTTGGACCATTGGAGGTACAAAAATATATTGTAAATGAAGCACAAGACGTTTATCGTCTTCAAGGTGTTAAGATAAACGATAAACATTTTGAGGTTATAGTACGTCAAATGATGCGTAAGGTTGAGATAGATGATCCAGGAGACACTAATTTCCTTGAAGGAGAAGCTATCAATAAAGTTGATTTCCAAGAAGAGAATGACAAAATCTATGGAAGAAAAGTTATTACTGATTGTGGAGATAGCACAGAATATAAGAACGGTCAGATAATAACAGCACGCGAACTTAGAGATGAAAACTCTTCATTGAAACGTAGAGATCTTAGAATAATGGAATCAAGAGATGCTCAACCTGCAACAGCACATCAAATACTTCAGGGTATTACAAGAGCTTCTTTGCAAACAAAGAGTTTCCTTTCTGCTGCTTCTTTCCAAGAAACAACAAAAGTTCTTACAGAAGCTTCAATAAGTGCAAAGACAGACGACCTTATGGGTATGAAAGAAAACGTTCTTGTAGGACATCTTATACCTGCTGGTACAGGTTTAAGAGAGTATCAAAATGTTTTTGTAGCAAATAAAACACAATTAGAAGAATTTACTCAGTCTTCTCTTCAGCCAGTAAAACGCGGAAGAAAGGCTACATCTAAGTAATATATATTTGTTAAGTGTTAATGTAGTGCATTTAAGTACAGAACCTTTATGCACTACATTTTTTTAATAGATAACAAACAAAATAAAAAAAATAAAACAACAATGGAAGAAAAAAGAGAACAAAAAATAGATATAGAACTTAACGCAGAAATTGCACAAGGTATTTATTCAAACTTTCAAATAGTACAACATTCTCCATCTGAGTTTGTAGTTGATTTTCTTCAAGTGATGCCGGGAGTTCCAAAGGCACAAGTAAGAAGCCGTATTATTCTTTCTCCTATTCATGCAAGAAAACTTTTACATGCTTTGCAGGATAATATATCTCGTTATGAGAAAACAAATGGCAAGATAACAGATAATACAGCAAACAATTACACTATTATTAATCCTTTAGGACAAGCATAAAATAGTTCTATAAAGGATATTCCTTTTTGATGAAACGAAGAATTATAGTTATATTTTGTTTTATTCTTTGTTTGAGCATTAGTATTTTGTATTCTAATGCTCAAACAAATTATTATGCGTATGTTACTTTAGATACAGTCCATTTAAAACATGATACTATGGATTGGTCTTTAGTTTTTTATATTCCGCACAATAGCAAGGTATCTTTTACTAATGAAAGGCCAGATTCTCTTAATAATCAAATATCTCTTTCTGTTGCATGTGCTTTTACAACAGGTAATCTTAAGGGAGTCGTGGGCGATTATGTTTGTAAAGGACAATTATATGCAAATAACAAAGACGTAGAAACAGGTTTCTGTGTTCTTTTGAAAGATACTATAATCATAGACCATCTTACAGATACTTCTTCTTTTTATAAGCAATTAGCAATAAAAAATAAAGGAGCTTACTTTCAACAGATGCTATTATTGAAAGATGGAGATACAGTAGAATGCACTATCTTTCGTAAACAAAAACCAACCTTTAGACGTTGTCTTGCTTGGTATAATGGAAGAGGTGTAGTAATAGAAAGTGTAGATAGACTAACTTTTGAAGATTTTGCTAATGCCTTAAAAGAAGTAGGAATAAAAGATGCAATCTATTTAGATATGGGAACATGGAGTGATGGTTTTGTAAGATTAAAAGACAAAACAATCTTTTCCATTGGTCATTTAAAATATAATACTAAATATCAAACAAATTGGTTGCGTTATATTTATGAGCCACCACAACAAAAAAAGAAATCTAAAGTTATTCGTACGTCCAATAAACGTAAGCCTAAAAAACAAAGATAAAGACATTTTTACATCATTGTTTAGATAATTTTGTAACTTTGCACTTATAAAAAAGTAAGTGCTTATGAAGAAACTATCAACAATCGTCGTTTTATTTTTTGTTTTGAGTTGTTCTTTTGCTCAAAACAACAGAACAATTACTAATGAAGAACAACAACCAGAAACTTCTCCTATTATTCTTAACCGTATAAATGAGTGGCAAGATTTGAAATTTGGCTTTTTTGCTCATTGGGGTATATATGCAACAGAACAATTAGTAGAAAGTTGGTCTATCTGCAACGAAGAATGGATAGATAGAAAAGGAGAAGAGTATGAACCTTATAAAAGATGGTATTGGGATTTAAATAAAAAATTTAATCCCAAGAATTTTGATGCGAACAAATGGGCAGAAGCTGCTAAAGACTGCGGAATGAAATACTTTGTTTTTACAACCAAGCATCATGATGGCTTTTGTATGTACGACACAAAGCAAACCGACTATTCTGTTACAGGAAAAGATTGTCCTTATTCTTTAAATAAAAACAACGATATAGTTAAACAGGTTGTTGATGCTTTCAGAAGCAAGGGGTTTTGGACAGGTCTGTATTTTTCAAAAGCAGATTGGCATAACCAAGATTATTGGTCGCCTTTGTGGGCTACTCCTGATAGAAATGTAAACTACAATATCGCAAAACACCCAGAGAAGTGGCAACGTTTCTGTGATTTTACCTATAAACAAATAGAGGAAATAACTCATAATTATGGTGAGATAGATATTCTTTGGCTTGATGGAGGTTGGATACGTCCGGAGTGGAGCATAACTAATGAAGAAGTTAAGTCGTGGCTTGGAGCATATAAGAGAGTACAAGATATAGATATGCCTTATTTAGCAAAGATAGCAAGACAAGGCAACGAAGATATGATAATTGTTGATAGGTCTGTGGGTGGTAAATATGAAAACTATCGCACTCCAGAGCAAACAGTACCTGATGAACCTTTAGACTATCCATGGGAAACATGTATGACAATGGGAGATAGCTGGTCTTACGTTAAGAATGATAATTACAAATCAACAAATCAACTTATTCATATTCTTGTTGATGTTGTTTGTAAAGGAGGTAACTTCCTTTTAAATGTAGGACCAGATGAAAATGGAAACCTACCAGAAGAAGCTTTAAAAAGAATGAAAGAGATAGGTTCTTGGCTTAGAGTAAATGGAGATGCAATCTACAATACTCGTCCAATTGCTCCATATAAAAGTAATAATATATGTTTTACAGAGGGGAAAGACGTTAAAGTTTATGCTATAATATTGCTTTCTCAAGATACACAATTACAATCTTCTTATTCTTTTACTTTCTCTAAAACATTGAAGACAGGTTCTAAACAAATACTTGGAACAAAAATAAAAGCCAAACTAAAGAAACAAGACAACGAATATACTCTTACAATCAATCCAAAAGATATAGTAAAGATAAAAGAAAACAATGCTTTGGTAATAAAGCTTTAAATAAAAAAATAATAAAAAACTACTTTATTTAATTAGAAATTAGTAATTAGAAATTAGAAATTGGGGTGGCTTCGAAGAAGACAGCCAAATTACTATATTCAATTAGAAATTAGTAATGAGAAATGAGAAATTAGAAATTAGCATTTTAGGTAAAAAAGATTTGATTTTAGGGGAAAAAGACTTGATTTAAATTTACTAAGAGTTGGTGTTTTTTTTAAGATAAAAAGTCCGCATACATAATAATGATTTTCTTATAGGGGAAAATTATGTATGCGGATAACTTATTGATTATCAAATGTAATAAAATTTTACTCGCATATAAAAATATTTTTTTGAACTCAGTATATTATGCAATTGTTTTTTTTAAGTTAGTATTCTTTATATTAATACTTTACAAATACTATCTATATTTATACTATAGTCTGGCTTTATATTAAAG
>JBGUWU010000017.1:0-21607 GCA_045221575.1 Bacteroidales bacterium | reverse complement strand
CCAAGTCTTTGAAAAAGAAAACCAAGTCTTTTTATACGAAAACGAAGATTTAACCAAAAACAGCCTTATCCCCTCCTTAAAAAACTTGCTTTTAGGGAGAAGGTGTTTTATTTTGCTTTACGAATTTTCCATTTGTTGTCTTCTAAGAAAACTTTTGGCACAATGGGACAAGTGTCTAAAGTGAAAGTATAAGGGAAGACGTCATCTAAATGGTGTTTTCTCAATTTGTGGATATGTTTTGCTTTCTCTAAATAAGCCCACAGGTCTTTTTCTGCTTCTTTCCAAAGATAATGAGAAGCGTATGTGCTATCATCAAGAGTAGTAAAACCTTCATTAAAAAGTCTGCTTGCCAAAGAACCTGCAAACATACTATCTTCTAAACAAAAATTGTTTCTCCAACCTGAACAAATAATTTCAACATTGCAATTTTGTTTTACAAGATAGGAACTTAAAGCACTTATATTTGAAAAGGAGCCAATAAGAATTTCTTTAGGTTTCTGTTCTAAAGCTTTCATTATTGCTTTGGTTCCATTTGTTGTAGATTGAACTATTTCTATTCCGTTGATTCGTTCAGTCATAAATTCCGTTGCAGAATTGCCGAAATCAGCATTTTCAAAACCTTTTTCCAATCGTTCTCCTGCAATGGGATAACCTTGTTGCTTTGCTTGATTGATTTCTTGCAGTGTAGCTACAGGAACGATCGTTGCTCCATAATAAACAGCGGTGCAAATAGTTGTCGTTGCCCTAAGAATATCTACAACAACGCTAATATAATCTTCGTTTCTTTCTTCAGTGGAAACTAAAATAGGAGAGAAATAAGTGGTTATTTGTCTGTTAGAACTTGTCATTGGTTAGTAATTTCTTAATTCAAAACCTTTGTCAGTCAATATATGATAAAAAGATTTTGTTTCCAATATCTCTTCTTTTGGACTATTAGGATAGGAAACAACAATAGGAGTATTAATGAAAAGGAGGGTTCTTTTGTCGGAACGAATGACAGAAAGATAAGGAAGAATATTATTATAATTCATTCTTTCTCCATTCTCAGAAGTATAAGCAGCAAAAGGGAATTCGCATAAATATTTTATATCCCCTTTTTCTACTTTATAAACATCACAACCTTCGCTAAGTTCAGTATGTTTTTCCAAAAAGAGAAAGCCTTGTTGTAGTTTTTTATTGTAAAGAAATTTATGATTTACTTCTTTTCCATTGGAGGAAGTGGAAATTTGATTTATTAATGTCTTATCCTTAATAGAATAAACAGATATTTTTTCTTTTGAAACGCTTATTTCCATGTTCGCAACAGAGTATTTGTTTCCGTCGGTTGCCACACACTCTACACTATTAAAGTTTTGTCCCTTTATTCCTAAATAAGCACAACACAATAATATGAAAGAGAATAAGTACTTCATCTTCTGTTATTCTGGTTTGCCGTTATTGCGATGAGAGAAACGCAGACCTTGTGTGTTTGTTTCCTTTAAAAGCGTGCCATCTTTGTCATATATTTCTACTCCCAAAGGTTTTCCCTCAGAGTTGAAATGTTCCCACTTGCCGACTTTGATTCCTTTTTTATATTGCCCTTTCTCCATTGTCTGCCCATTGTCTGCGTATGAAACATAGGTGCTATCTTCTAAGCCATCAACATAAAAAACTTCAGAGTTTATCTTTCCGTTTTCGTGCCAAGAGAGAGCTTGCCCTTGATACATGTTTCCTACAAGATTTATCTGCATTCTAAGGTTGAAAGAGTTGAAAAATCTGTAATATATTTCCTTTTTGTCATCCTTAGGACTTTTTATTGTTATATCAACCAAGGTTCCCTCAGGAGAAAACGACATTGCTGTAATCTTATCTGTTGTTCCTATTAATTTATCTCCATCATGCTTATATATTTGCCAACGTTCTCCTTCTTTCTTTTTTGAAAAATCAGCTTTGGCAAAAACTTTTCCGTCATCAAAATAAAAAGTCCATTGACCAGAACGAATAGTGTCATTAAAATCTCCTTCACTCCTTAATTTACCATTCTCATAATAATGCTCTTCATAAACTTTTTTATTTTGTTTATAGTAAGCAACAATTTCAGGATCTCCGTTTAAGAATTTCTTTTCTATCTTCTTTTCTCCTTTTGAGCAGGAAAACAAAGCAAAAGTAAGCAAAGCAAAGATAGAATATAAACAAATTTTCTTCATTTTCTTATAGATTTTAAGCGTTGTACTGATATGTACCTTTATCATCTTTTATTGTAAGAGAAGTTGTCTCACTCTTTTCTACATATCCAGATATTCTTGCGTCAATGCCAAAAGATTTGCTAATAGAAATAATATCTTGTGCTATGTTTTGAGGACAATATACTTCCATTCTTTGTCCCATATTGAAGACTTGATACATTTCTTGTCTTGGTGTTTGACTTTCTTTTTCTATCATTTGGAACAAAGGAGGCAATGCGAAAAGATTATCTTTTACAATGTGTAATCCCTCCACAAAATGAAGAATCTTAGTCATTGCTCCGCCGGTACAATGAATAAATCCGTGAATATCATTTCGATGTTCTTCTATTATTTGACGGATAACGGGAGCATAGGTTCTTGTAGGAGAGAGTACAAGTTTGCCAGCGGTCATTGTGTTGCCTTTGTCGTCTATTACTATTTCATCTGTCAAAGATTTGCTACCACAATAAACTACTTGTTCAGGCAGGTCTTTGTCATAACTTTCAGGATATTTGTTTGCAAGTTCTTTAAAGAATACATCATGTCTTGCAGAAGTTAATCCGTTGCTACCCATTCCTCCATTATATTCTTTTTCGTAAGTTGCTTGTCCAAAAGAAGCTAAAGCTACAATAACATCTCCTTCTTGTATTTTATCTGTTGTAATAATATCTTTACGTAAAGACCTTGCTGTTACTGTACTATCTACAATAATAGTCCTAACTAAATCTCCTACGTCTGCAGTTTCTCCTCCAGTGGAATAGATGCCAACATTATATGAACGTAGAGTCTCTAAAAATTCTTCTGTTCCTTCTATTATTGCTTTTATTACTTCTCCTGGTATAAGGTTTTTATTTCTTCCTATGGTAGAAGATAATAATATATTGTCTGTAACACCAACACATAGCAAATCATCAGTGTTCATTACTACAGCATCTTGTGCTATGCCTTTCCAAACAGATAAATCGCCTGTTTGTTTCCAATACATGTAAGCCAAAGAACTTTTTGTTCCAGCACCATCAGCATGCATTAGCATACAATAGTCTTTATCGCCTGTCAAAGTGTCAGGAACAACTTTACAAAAAGCTTTTGGAAATAAACCTTTATCTATGTGTTTTATTGCATTATGAACGTCTTCTTTCTTTGCAGAAACTCCACGTAAATTGTATTTTTGTTGTGTCATAATCTGTTGTATTTATGTTGCAAAAGTATAAAAAAGATGTAATATTCGTTTATTTCTGTATAATAATTTTTTGTGTTGAACTTCCAACTTTCAAATAATATACACCGGAATCAAAGTCTTTGATGTCTATTATTCGTTGTCTCTTATTTGAATTTTCTTTGAGGATTATTTTTCCCAAATTATCTATTATGGTTATCTCACCACCGCCCTCTATGTATATTTTGTCGTGTGCAGGATTAGGATAACAAAAAGTGTGTTCTTTTTCTTCTATGGTTTGAATGTTAGAGTAAGAGGATAAATGCAGACAAACAATACTGTCGCAATTATTTTCTGTTTGCAGAGTTTGACAATATTCTCCTGCTTCGCTAACATTGAAACCATATTCTTGATAAACTTCATCAAAACCAATAGTTGCGTAAATATTTGTTCTGCTAATACCACACTCTGTTACTGTATCGGAAATATATATTGTGTCAAAAATTGTTTCGATTAAAGAAATAGTGTCATATTGTACAAGAAAGACGGTATCTATTTCTTGAATAGTATCATACAGAGTAACTAAAACGGTGTCAATACGATAAATTGTATCGTGTATTTCTATAGTATCAGTTATAGTATCGTAATTGCATAATGTAGTGAATACTTGTGTTGGAGAATAATTGCTTTGAAGACTTGAACAAAGAGATTTGCCTCTTATTTTATAAGAATGGTTTGGTTGCAGATTAGTTATAACGTAAGAAGAATATAGATTGGAAATAGTGTCTGTTGTTGCGTTGTCCCAAGAAGTGTTCTCTATTTCTGTGTATTCTACTATGCAGGTATCGTAGTTAGAAGTGTTATTAAGAATAAGGTTTGCAGAATAAGTATTAGTGCTTTCTATTTCTAAAGAAGGAGGAGAACATTCAAGCAATTGCCCCACAAAAACATTACCAATATGTAAATCGAAATCAGAGTTAGCTACCAAACTTTCTACATAAAAACCTATGCGAACATTTCCATCATAGTTATTTAAGGATAGTGTAATAAGAGTATCTAAACCAATATTTTCTAATCTAATAGGAGAAGTATTATCAATTCTAATTAATTCGTTAGCAGGGGTTATTGCTTGATCTTCCTCTAAAACAAGTACGACGAACTTATCATCAACACCTATTGAATTGGCAGGAGTATTTGCATTATAATCAGTTGTAGCTAAATGAAACATAAGAATATTATTTTCGCCATTTAGAGATATTGTTGGACTGATAAGCCAATATTTTATAGAAGAACCAAAAATGTTTGTTTTAGCATGATTTCTTGCTATGCCATAACCATTAGTGTCAGCATACCAACCATAATTTATGGTTGAAATAGAAGAACCGTTATATACATTATTTAGTATAGCGTTTCCTCTTGTCCAATTATTCGGAGGGAAAACAGAAAAATCTTCCTCCAAAAGAGTTTGTCCCAAAATATTTGCCCAAAATAGTATAGAAAAAACAAACAAAAGATATTGTTTCATCGCATTATACGTTTTTCTGATTGCAAAAGTAACACAAAAATCTGATTAACTGAAATAACTAAACATAAAATATATGTTAATGTCAATTTTTGTTGTAAGCGACCTAAATCTTTATTTTCTTTTTATGTTTTGTTTTAGTTATAAGTCATATAAATTGTAATTATTTTTTTTATGTGAATAAAGTTTAGTACTTTTGCAAGTTGAAGAGTTGCGTAAAGCTGATATGGAGAAGAAGATAGGAACAATAAAGATAGATTTTGAACAGATGCCTTTTTCTATAATAGGTATCAATACGCCTTTATCTGATTTTCAATTAGCCTATCGTTTGCAACAGATTCTTGGTTGTGAATTTGAAAAGACAGAAAACTTTGCCGTCTATAAAGAAAAACAGAAAAAAGAGTTTGCTTTTGACTGTATTATGCATGTAGATAATTGTAATGGTTTAGCGTATATGATTCTTCCTGCAGTGCATAAAGAAAATAAATCTGTTCCGCTTATCAATAGTCTAAAAAAAATAGATTATGTGTTGATAATATTTGGCAGAGATTATAAAGATGTAACTATAGATATTTGCAAAGCTGTAAAAGAGGTGAAAAATGTTGTTTATGCAAATATCTTTTATCCAGATGGTTTTGGAATAAAAACAAAAGAACTCAAGTATAATGAGATTAGTTCTATCTCAAGTGATATAGAATATTTTAAAGACAAGAATAAAGCTTTGGCTGATATTTATATTTAAAGCGTAATAATATGAAAACTAATTCATTGTTTGATAAAAGTGCAATAGATGAACAAAGAATACCTACTCATGTTGCTGTTATTATGGACGGTAATGGAAGATGGGCAAAAAAACAAAACAAAGATAGAATATATGGACATCAACATGGAGTGGATTCTGTTAGAAATGTTTGTGAAATAGCGACAGAATTAGGCGTAAAATATCTTACTCTTTACACATTTTCAAAAGAAAATTGGCTTAGACCAAAAGAAGAAGTAGATGCTTTGATGAAAATGTTGGTTTATACCATTGCACAAGAAGAGAAAACTTTGATGGATAATGATATTCGTCTTGAAACAATAGGAGATACATCGGAGTTATCAAAAGAAGCGAAAGAGGCTTTACTTGGTATGATAGAAAAAACCAAGAATAATAAAAGAATGACTTTGATTCTGGCTCTTAATTATAGTGCAAGATGGGAAATAATTGAGATGACAAAACAAATATCTTCACTTGTAGAACAAAAGAAACTGAATATTGAGGATATAAATGAAGATATGGTTTCAAAACACTTGACAACTAAAGATATTCCTGACGTAGATTTACTTATAAGAACATCTGGTGAAGAGAGAATAAGTAATTTCTTACTTTGGCAGATAGCTTATTCTGAACTATATTTTACATCTGTGCTTTGGCCTGATTTTTCTAAACAAGATTTTATTGATGCTATTGTAAATTATCAGTCAAGAGAAAGAAGATTTGGAAAGACTTCTGAACAGATTGCTAAATAAAATTAATCTTTTGTAAAATGAAATTAAAAAAATAACGTTATCTTTTAGTAAAATTATTTTGAAATAACAAATATTTAATGAATCTACCGATGTTGAAACGAAATATATTATTGCTTTTCTTTATTTTAGCAAGTACTTTTGTTGTTTTTGCTCAGACAGATGTTATAGATTTAGACTACTATTCTCCTAAAGAATATGAAATAGGAGATATAACCATTACAGGAGCAGACCATTTAGACCCAAACTCAGTAATACTTCTATCAGGAATAAGTAAAGGACAAAAAATATATATACCTTCTGATAAGTTTTCTTCAGCTATTGATAAACTTTGGAGACAAGGTATCTTTGATGACATACATATATATATAACGAAGGTAGAAGGTAGAACAGTTTATTTGGAATACAATCTAAAAACAAAACCACGTCTTTCTTATTTTAAGTTTAGCGGTGATATTTCCCGTTCAGAAGCAGACAAAGTTAAAGAACGTTTACATATTGCATTGGGTGATGTTGTTACAGAAAACATGAAAAACAACTGTAAGAACATTATTACAGACTTTTTTGTAGAAAAAGGCTATTATTTAACTCAAACAAATATTGTAGAAGAAAGAGATACTGCATCTAAAAGAAATGAAGTGCATTTGATTTTTGAAGTTAATAAAGGCAAAAAAGTAAAGATTGGCAAGATAAACATAGAAGGCAATAAGTTTTTATCTGACCGTAAGGTGAAAAAACAGATGAAAGACACTAAAGAAAGAAAATGGTGGAGATTTTGGAAATCTTCCCGTTTTCAAAAAGCCGATTATGAAAAAGATTTAGAACTTATTATAGATAAATATAACAATGAAGGTTATAGAGATGCTCGTATTACTTGGGATACTACTTTTATTCAGAATAGACCTGTTAAAAAAGGATTCTTTAGAAGTATAGGCAGAGGCATTGCACGTATATTTGGTAAAAAGAAAAGCAAAACCGTTGATGAAATGGTTATAAATATGAATATATACGAGGGAAATAAATTTTACTTTAGGAATATAACTTGGGTAGGAAACACAAAATATACTTCGGATTACTTAACAAAACTTCTTCGTATAAAAAAAGGCGATCCTTACAATAAAGAATTACTGGAAAGAAACGTAAATTATGATCCAACAGGTAAAGATATTTCTTCTTTGTATTTAGATGACGGTTATTTGTTCTTTAAAGTAATACCAACAGAACTTAATGTAGAAAACGATTCCATAGATATAGAAATGCGTATCTATGAAGGTAATCAAGCAAGAATAGGAACGGTTAGTCTTAGTGGAAACACTCAAACAAATGATTATGTTGTTATGAGAGAGTTAAAAACTGTTCCTGGGGAATTGTTTTCAAGGGAAGATGTTATTCGTTCTATTAGAGAAATACAACAATTAGGATTTTTCAATGCAGAGAAAATAAATCCTAAAATAGAGCCTAATGCAGAAAGCGGAACAGTTGATATAGAATATGAGGTAGAAGAGTCTTCTCCTTCTCGTATAGAATTTCAAGGAGGTTGGGGCGGTTATGGTAGAGTTATTTTAACTGCTGGTTTAGCATTAGATAACTTTGCTGCAAGTAAAGTATTTAAACCAAAAGCATGGCGACCATTCCCTGTAGGAGAAGGACAAAAGATTTCTTTGAGATTTAATACTAATGGTTCTTATTATTATTCTGGTTCGTTTGGATTTACTGAGCCTTGGCTTGGAGGAAGAAAACCTAATGCTCTTTCTTTTGGAATGTATTATTCTTATCAAGATGATTCATATTATAACACTTCTAACGAAAGTAATTACTATTTAAGTATTTTTGGAGCATACGTTTCTTTAGGACAAAGATTGCAATGGCCAGATGATTACTTCTCTATTGTTCAAGGAATAAGATATAAAAGATATTCGGTAAAGAATTGGACTTCATTTATTATGCCTACAGGAAATTCAAACGATATTGCTTACACTTTAACCTTAGGAAGAAATTCTGTAGACCAATTAATATATCCTCGTTCTGGTTCTGAAATATCAGCAGATGGAGCATTTACTTTCCCTTACTCTTTAGTAAATGGTAAAGATTACTCTACTATGGATAATAAAGAAAAATATAAATGGTTAGAGTATTATAAAATTAATTTACGTTTAGCTTGGTACTTTAATGTTGTTGATGATTTAGTATTTTCTGCTCGTAGCCGTTTTGGTTTCTTAGGAAGATATAATAAAAAATTAGAATATTCTCCATTTGATAGATTTTATGTTGGAGGTGATGGACTTGCTGGTTATGCTTTAGATGGTAGAGAGTTAGTTGCTCTTAGAGGTTATACTAATTCTGCTCTTACCGGAAATAACGGAGCAACAGTATTTGATAAATTTACGATGGAACTTCGTTATCCTATTACTCTTAATCCAACAGCATCTGTTTTTGCTCTTGCTTTTGTTGAAGGTGGTAACTCTTGGGCTGATTTCAAAGGCTTTGCTCCATTTACTATGTACCGTTCTGCTGGTGTGGGTATAAGAATATATATGCCTTTGTTTGGTATGCTTGGTTTGGATTGGGGTTATGGTTTTGACCCTGCTTATGGAGAAACAAAGCGTTCAGGAGGACAAGTTCATATATCTCTACAAAATTCTATAGATTAGTTTTGGTATAATATTTGAAGAAAAGAAGATTCAACAATACATTAATTTAAAAGAAAAAGAACAAAATGAAAAAGGTATTAGTTTTAACAATAGTTTTGTTTTCAAGTTTATTGACTTTTGGACAAAAGTTTGCTTGTGTAGATTCTGAATATATACTTAATAATTTGCCTGAGTACAAGCAAGCTCAAAAAGAATTAGAGGAAGTTTCTTTGCAATGGCAGAAAGATATAGAGAATAAGCTTGCTGAGGTTGATAGAATGTATAAATCATATCAAGCAGAGGCTCTTCTTTTACCTGAAGACCTTAAAACAAAAAAAGAGAATGAAATTGTTGCAGCAGAAAAAGAAGCTAAAACACTACAAAAACAAAGATTTGGTTCTGAAGGCGATTTGTCAAAAAAACGTTCTGAACTTATAAAACCAATACAAGATAAAATATATAATGCAATAGAAAAAATTGCAAAAGAAAAGAACTATTCTATGGTGTTAGATAAAGCTTCAGGAGCAACAGTATTATTCGTTGATAGCAAAACAGATATTAGCGATTTGGTTCTTGCTGAATTAGGATACAAAACAAATAATAATTCCACAAAAAGATAACATTTGCAAAAAAAGTATTACTTTTGCAAACTCTTAGAAAAATAAAAAAAGATTAATTATATGAAAAAAACAATTCAATTATTAGCATTATGTGTAGTGTTAGCACTATCTCTTAACACATCTTTTGCTCAAAGAGCATTAAAAATAGGACATTTCAATTCAGAAAAACTTATACAGAAATTACCTGATTATGATTCTGCTCAAAATGAATTAAAAATATTTGCAGAACAATTGTCTACTGAATTAGAGTCAATGCAGAAAGAATTGGAAAGAATGCAGGCTGAATATGAGGCAAAACAAGATCAACTATCAGATCTTTTGAAACAAAATAAACAAAAAGAACTTCAAGATGCTTATACTCGTTTTCAAACATTTAGACAAAATTCTTCTGCAGAAATAAATACAAAACAGACAGAACTTATACAAAAGATATATGAAAAAGTACGTGCGGCAGCAGAAGCAGTAGCAAAGGCAAATAAGTTTGACTATATTATAGAAGAAAATGGTGCTTTGTGGTACGCAAGTGATTCTGACGATGTTACATCTCTTATGGAGAAACAATTAGGAATAAAGAAATAAAAAAAACAAAAAAAATTGCGGAAAAATTTTGCAAGTACAAAAAATGATAGTACTTTTGCAAACGCAATTCTGAGCGGATGTGGCGTAATTGGTAGCCGCGCTAGACTTAGGATCTAGTCCTGAGAGGGGTGAGAGTTCGAGTCTCTCCATCCGCACAAAGAAAGAGAAGGAACGATTGAAAAATTGTTCCTTTCTTTTTTATTTTTATTTCGCCATACTTAGTTTTTATATCAAAAACATCAAATCTTTTGGGCAAAAAGACTTAGTTTTAGAAAAATAAAACTTGATTTTAATTTATTAAAAGTTGATTCTAATTTACTAAGACTTGATGTTTTTTTGAATATAGAGAATCCTCATACATAATAATGATTTCTTGGTTAAGATTTATCATACATTACATATATAAAAATAGATTAGAATAATAAATGTTTTTTAGAGGAAAAGTAAAGTGGCGAATATTTTATTTTTCTTTTTATTTTTGTTCAAAGAAAACTTTGTATCTTTGCAAACAAATTAAATGATATATGAGAGATATAATAATAGCAACTCACAACAAGCATAAGATAGAAGAAATACAGCAGGTAGTAAAGGGTAAAATCAATATAATATCTTTAAAAGAATTGGGATTAAACAACGATATACCCGAAACAGGTGATACTTTAAAAGAAAATGCAAGGCAAAAGGCACGTTATGTCTATGAAAAATTTCATAAAGATTGTTTTGCAGATGATACAGGCTTAGAAGTAGAGGCTTTAGATGGACGTCCTGGTGTTTATTCTGCAAGATATGCTGGAGAAAAATGTTCTTTTGATGACAATATAGACAAACTTTTAGAAGAATTAGATGGAAAGACAAACAGAAAAGCTTGTTTTAAAACTGTTATATGTTTAATAGAAAACGGGGAAGAGAAATATTTTGAAGGAATATGCAAAGGAAACATAACAACTGAAAGATATGGTAACAAAGGATTTGGTTATGATCCTGTTTTTATTCCAGAAGGACACGGTGAAAGTTTTGCAGAAATGAGTGGAGAAGCAAAGAATAAAATCTCTCATCGTGGTATTGCCACAAGAAAACTTATAGAATATCTTTTAAAATAATAAACTCCAATGTTAAAAGAAGAAGAGATAAGAGAAGATTATTTGTTTGCAACAGCGAAAGCTATGGCTACTGCTGCACGTACTGCTCCTAAGGCAAGAGGAACGGATAATCTTGTTATAAGAATTTGTGATAAAGAAGACATAAAACAAATATCTTTGCAGTTGGAAAAAGATTTTCAACTTACAGGACAAGATTTTTTGCATAGAGATTCGCAAAATATTTTAAATGCTTCTTATCTATTACTTATAGCAACAAAAGTTCAAGTCTTAGGTTTAAATTGTGGCTATTGTGGTTTTTCTACTTGTGCAGACAAAACAAAAGCAGGTAAAGATGTCCCTTGTTTCTTTAATGCGGAAGATATGGGTCTTGCTGTAGGAAGTGCAGTAAGTGTGGCAATGGAGAGAAGAATAGATAACAGAGTTATGTTTTCAGCAGGTAATGCTGCAACAAAAATAGGTTTAGTAGAGGATTGTAAGCAATGTTTAGCAATACCACTTAGTGTAAGTGCTAAAAATCCTTTCTTTGATAGAAAATAAAGATTAGAAATGAGTATATTAAAAATAGTAAATAAGAGTAATAATCCATTACCTAAGTATGAAACTGTTCTTTCTGCAGGTATGGATTTAAGAGCCTTTGTTCAAGAGGCTATAGTTTTGAAACCAATGCAAAGAGCATTGATCCCAACAGGGTTATATATGGAATTAGAAGAAGGGTTTGAAGCACAGATACGTCCTCGTAGTGGTTTGGCTTTTAAACATGGGATAACCGTGTTAAATTCTCCTGGAACTATTGATGCAGATTATAGAGGAGAATTGAAAGTGTTATTGATAAATCTTTCTAATGAAGATTTTGAGATAAATAGTGGCGAAAGAATAGCACAAATGATTATTGCTAAACACGATAAAGCTATAATAGAAGAAGTTAAAGAACTATCCTCAACTGAAAGAGGTGAAGGTGGTTTTGGACATACAGGAAGAAAATAAACAAATATAATTTGCTATGAAATCAATGACAGGCTATGGTAAGGCCGTAGAAAGTTTTGATACAAAAAATATCACTGTAGAAATAAAGACTCTTAATTCCAAACAAGCAGATATTAATGTGAGAATACCTCCTGTATATAGGAGTAAAGAAATAGAGATAAACAATATTCTAAAATCTCGTTTGGAAAGAGGAAAGATAGATTGCTTTATTACTCTTTCTTTTTCTAAAGGTAATGCAAAGATAGATATAAATGAAAGTCTATTTAAATCTTACTATTGTCAGTTACGTAAGATGACAGAACAAGTAGGTGCGACAGAAGAATATCTTACTGAATATCTTTTAAAAAGAGATGATGTTTCTCAATCTGAACAAGAAACATTAGATAAAAAAGAAGAAGATACTTTGCTTTTAGCGGTGAATAAAGCTATAGATGCTTTAGATGATTATAGAAAACAAGAGGGCAAAGCTTTGGAAAAAGAGTTTGAGAAAAGGGTTAGCATAATAGAAGAACTATCTCTTCAAGTTGCTCCTTTTGAACAAAATAGAGTGCCACAGATAAAAGCAAAACTACTTTCTCGTTTAGAAGAACTGAAACCAATAGAAGTAGATTCTTCTCGTTTAGAACAAGAACTGATATATTATTTAGAGAAATTAGATATAACAGAAGAAAGAACTCGTCTGGCTCAGCATATAAAATACTTCAGAGAAACAATGAATGGACAAGAAAGCATGGGAAAGAAGTTAGGTTTTATTACTCAGGAGATGGGGCGAGAAATAAATACTCTTGGAAGTAAAAGCAATGATGCTGAGATGCAAAAGATTGTTGTAAAAATGAAAGATGAATTAGAGAAAATAAAAGAACAGCTTGCTAATGTCTTATAGCAAGCTGTTTTCTTTTTTTGTTTATATAAAATTTTCAGATAATAGAGAAAATTCTTTATGTGGACAAGCCTCATTATAAAGTATTCTATACACAGCATCAACAATAGGAACATCAACTCCAAGTTTTTGATTTAAGTTGTGTATTCCATTGACGGAAAAATAACCTTCTGCTATCATTTGCATTTCTATTTGTGCTGATTTTACAGAATAGCCTTTGCCTATCATTTGTCCAAAAGTACGGTTTCTGCTATGTTGAGAATATGCAGTAACAAGTAAATCTCCTAAATAAACTAAACGATTTACATTCCTTTCTCGTTTATCTACAACGTCAAGAAAACGTTTCATTTCTATTGAGGCATTACTAATAAGAACAGCGATGTAATTATCTCCATAGCCTAATCCAAAAGCAATACCAGCAGCAAGAGCATAAACATTTTTTAAGACCCCTGCATATTCTATCCCTTCTATATCATCAGAAAGGATTGTCTTTACATATTTACAAGAAATAGCAGATGAAATCTTTAGAGCAAGTTCTTTGTTCTCGCTACCACAAGTAAGATAAGTTAAACGTTCTGTTGCAATCTCTTCTGCATGAGAAGGCCCGCTTATCACCACTTGGGAAGAATAAGGAATATTGTATCTTTCTTTAAAGAACAGAGAAACAATTTTGTTGGAACTTGGTATCATTCCCTTTGTTGCTGTAACTATAATCTTGTTTGTCATAGACTCCATAGCAACACTTTCAAAACTCTTTTCTATAAAAGCAGAAGGGATAACACAGAACAAAATATCTGCATTATTTATTGTTGTGTTAATATCAGTAGAGACTTCTATCTTTCTATTGTTTAACTCACAAGAGCGCAAAAACAAAGGATTGTGTCCATGATGTTGAACACTCTCCTTTATTTCTTCTTCTCTTACCCACCAAAATACTTTATCGTGGTTCTCACAAAGAATCTTTACAATGGCAGTAGCCCAAGAGCCACTACCTAAAACTGCTATATTCATTAACTTGTTTTTTAGTTCTCAATTAAAGGCCTAAAACCTTTCTTCCTTGTTCAAATACTACATCAACAGGAATACCTTTTGAATTTATTTTATCTAAATCTTTTTGAAGGTCTTTTCCGATGACAGCATTTTTCTTTGAATACTCAGCGGCTTTATCATAATCTCCCATTCCTTCTGTTTCCAAAAGCAATGCACTCCATCCTTCAATAGCTTTCTTAGCTTTGACAAAGTCTATAGTATAGATACCTTTCTTGTCTCTTTTGAAAGCACCGGCTTTTAGGAAATAGTTATAACACATAAGATTTGCTCTTCCGTGAGCTTCTGTAGAACCGAAACGAATAGAACGGAACAAACCAGCAACAAAAGTAGCAATGCATTGTTCTTCTGTTAAACCTTTAACTTCTCCTCTTTTTATAAGTTCATTAACCATATATAATCCAAGCACATCAGCTTTTGCTTCTTCGTAGGCAGAATATTCTCCTTGTAGAGCTTGACGACAAGGACCTTTGCCTGTTATAGTGTTCTTTATTCCTAAACCATGAGCAACTTCATGAAACATTACGTCAGAGAAGAAAGCTTCAAAGTTTATAAGTTTCAATTGTTCTGGATTCATTACTTGTTCTGCAATAGGAACAACGATAGCGTCAAACTTTGCTTTCATAGCGTTCTTTAATTGCAAACGTCTTGAACCTTTTGCCAATTGAACCTTTTCATCATTAGGAAGATTAATAGCTATTGTTTTTCCTGCAGCGTTGCAATCTCCTCCATAATACAAAACATCATAAACATTTAAGTCAGACTCCGTTCCAGGTACTTCTTTTTTGAATTTCTCATCGCAAGGCAATCCTTTTTGTAGATCAGGTAAAAGCTTTATATACTTAGCTAAAGATTTACTCCAAACAGGATCTTTTACCAAAACAAAGGCTTCAAAAGAAGTTTTTAAACCAAACAATTCATCATCATAGTTCTCTATTGGACCAACAACAAAATCCAAATTAGAGTCTTTCATATCCATCCAAGCCATATCTGATTCAAAATAATCATTAGTGCGTAAAGCTTTGATTCTTTTTACAAGGTAGTTTCTCATTGCTTGATTATCACAATAAATAAGAGCTTCTTCCATTAAAGCAATGGCTTTATCTATCTTACCTTTGTATTCATCATAATAACCTTTTACAACAAGTTTGCCTTGCTTATTTCTGCGGATAACTGTGTACTGAGAGTTCTTGTTTTGGTCTTTCAAAGCGTTAAACTCTTCTTTGGTTATATCTTCTGGGTAGAAATTAACGCCAGGAAGTTTTTTCTTTGCTCCATTTATAAAAGGTTCCCAATCTTTCATTCTATCCCAAGGACCATAGTTGATTAAGGCAAACTCTCTTTCCCATTGATCTTTGAGTCTTAGTATCTCTTGTTTATTACCATAGGCTTGTTGCCAATAAATATCGTCCATTATCTCAGCAATATCAATAAACAAGCCAACCATCTTTTGCTCATTGGCTGAAAGATGAGAAAGGTCTGTTGTTAGTTTTACCTTTGCATATTGATTTACTTTGTCTTCTGTTGTCATTTTTTTGTCTTTTTGTGCTTGAGAGCATAAACAAACAAGCAATCCTAAACTTAATACAATTAGTTTCTTCATATCTTATTATTTTTTAGTTGTTATTATCTTAAATCAACTTGTTTTACTTTTGGATACTTTGTCTTAGGAAAAGTAAAATCCGAGTTATTTGTTGTTACTTTTGATTTATAATTAGAAAATGAGTAAGTATTTTTACTACCATCGTTTATATTTACTTGCATTTTTACTATTATATTAGAACTTGTTGCTATCCACAAACGCACCTTAGTTATAGAAGAACGTTTTTGAGGAGTAAGGTCAATGATATTTACTTGTGTTTTGCCCAAGTAATCTTTTCTTATAAGCTTAGGACGAAAAGATTTTGTATAAGTATCTATTATCTTCACAAAATTAAATAGAGATTTTCCATCTTCCACTTCTGTAATCTCTACCTCATTGCTTTTTTTATCATAATGCCATAATGTTTTACCATCACAATAATCTTCAAAAGCATTAGAGATAACCCTATACTTATCGTTTGAAGAGAGAAACGAAGCTTTGCCTTTTTCCGTTGTCTTACTTCCGTTGGAGATATCATAATCTACAGAAAAAGACAGAGGAGTATCTTTTTTTAGTTTGCTTACAGTTTGTTTTATTATCTTTTCAGCACCATGATCCACAACAACACCATTCTTTATCTCTGTTTGTGCAGAAGCGAAAAGAAAAGCAAAAAGCAATATAAGTATTGTATAAAAACGTTTCATAACAAATTAACGTAAAATTTACTTGTGTATTATTCAAAATCAGTAAATCTTTTAACTCTCAGCAGGTAGTTCTTCTTCATAATGCTGGGCAATAGCAAAAATTTGAGCAATAAGATCATCTAATTGGTTTATCTCTTGTTCATAATAATCACTATCTAAAAGCATCATCTTTTTCTGTCTATATGTTATCTCCAAATAAGGACGGATAACCGAGAAAAAACATTCAGACAATTGCATACGCATATTTTCTTCTCCCCAATCTTCTGCCAAAAGACAGAGATTCATATAATAGCTTATCTGTCTTTGTGCCTCCAAACGTTGTTGCGACTGCAAACGCATAGAACCTACAGAATATTTGTTGATATATTTTTTAAATTCTTTTAAACTCCAACTCATTAGTTCTTGTGCTTTGTCTTCCTGTCCTAATACAGAATATATAACCGCTATATCTCCTAATACCAAATGGTAATCATGAATATTATATGGTAACTCCTCTACTATCTTATTAACTACACAAAGAGCCTTGTCCTCTTCTCCTTCCTGCAATAACTTATAGGCTAAGGCTGACATCGTTTGAGCATAATACAATACCATATTCCTTTCTGTTTCGTTAAAATAAATATCTTTATTAAAATGCTTGAAAGAAAAATTATGCATAATATTATGATACATCTTCTCACTATTAATATATCCAGCCTTTTGTACAACTATCTCTGCTGGACTTTCAATCTTTTTGTCTTCTAACTTATAAGCAAAACCCTCTAAACTTAGATAATCATCTAAGCCGAGAAAGTTTTCATTACTCCACGAAGAAAAATATATAGGTCTTTGAGGATTGCTTGCCAAAATATCCAAGATAACTACATCACTCTTAGAAAGTACAGCATTATCTAAAACCACCTCTATTCTTTCTTTTCCTCTCGGAATAAAGAACTTGTTAGTATGCAGTTCTTTTATGCAATCTTTTAATTTCTTGTTTATGCCTTTATTTTTATATAAAGAAATTAGAGCATCTTTAAGGTATAAAGTATCAAAAGAAGGAGTTATTTGAACTTCGTCCATCGTTCCATCTTTGTAGTCTTTTTCTGTTATAAGAAGTTTAAGAGCAGGATTTTCGGGGAAAGATTGTTTTAGTTGTGAAATGGTGTAAGGATTGTTAAGTAAGGAGCGATTTATAACCCTCACATCTTGCCTAATATGTTCCACATTCTGCAGATACCATAACGGATATGTGTCATTGTCTCCATCAACAAAAAGAATAGCATCTTTATCACAAGAGTTCAACAACGAGTAAGCAAAATTATAGGCAGTATATTGGTGATGGTGATTATGATCATTGAAGTTTTGAATGCCTACCCACACAGGAACAATAATAAAGATAGGAAGTATATATCTTGGTTTTTTAATTCTAAGAATATTAGCAATGATTTGAGATATACCTAAAATGCCTATACCTATCCATATACTCACAGCCATAAAAGAAGGTAAGTAAATATAATCTCTTTCTCTTGGTTCGTAGGCTGCATTATTTAGAAAGATGATTATAGCCAAAGAATACATCACAAATATAGCCAAAACAAAAAGAAAACGTTTGGCATCTTTGCCTATATGATAGAAAATCCCGAACAAACATAAAATCAAAGGTATTGCAAAATACCTATTCTTGCCCTTATTTTTGTATATTGAAGGTATTCTTCCTTCATCTACTCCTATAAGTTTATCAATATGGAAATAACCAGTCTGCCAACCTCCATTAGATATATCCCCATAGCCTTGTATATCATTAACTTTGCCAACAAAATTCTGCAATAGGTAACGGAAATACATATAATAGGTTTGATAGTTGAGAAAAAAAGTAAGATTTTGTTTAAAAGAAGGTTTTTCTCTTTCTAATCCATCTATCGTTATGGTGTTTTCAGGTTGCCCTACCCAAGAGATGTAACCATCTTCATTAGATGCCGAAGTATAATTCCACATACGAGGGAAGAAAGTGCAGAGTTCTTTGTCAAAAACAGGAACAAGATGACCATCTTTTATTTCAAAATCTTTTGGAGGTAGAGCAGTATAATATGGCCCATAAAAGATAGGTGCTTCTATATAAGCTTTGCGTCCAACATATGTTTTCAATTCTTGTGCATTCTTTACACCATATTCGTTCATAGGCAGACTTTGTGAGCCACGAATAAGAGTTACAAGATAAACACTTGACCCTAAAAGAAAGAAAACAGCACAAAAAACGACAGTATTTAGCAGAGGTTTGTTTTTTTTATTTGCTAAGAAAAGAAGTCCAGCACATAGCAACACAAAGATAAAGAAAAACAACCATACTCCCAAATATTTTATTATCCATAGCACAGCAGTGAAAGCATTAGCAAAAACTAACAAACTGATGACGGATATAATACATACCCAAAACAGACTCTTGAAAGATATTCTCTTGTAGTGAAAATAGATAATCAGCACTATAGCAGGAATAATAAGGAGTGTTAAAGGGTGAATGCAATAGGACAAACCCAAAAGAAAACATAGCAAAACGATATATTTCTCACTTGGGTTCTCTTCCCAGCGTAGTATTATCCATAGACAAAGAGATGTGAAAAGAAAAGAAAAAGTATAAACTTCTGCCTCAGTGGAAGAAGTCCAAAAACTATCTGTCAAAGCAAAGATAGAAGAAGCTATAAAAGCAGCAAAAATATTACCGACATATTTCTCACTATATTTGTTGAACAGATATAAAAATATCCTAAACAAAAGCATTACGCTAAGCCCGGAGGCAAAAGCAGAAAGCGAATTAACTAAAGGAGCAACAAGCTGCTCATTACCAAAGGAAAACAAAGCGAGTATCCTTGCTACAAGTTGATATAAAGGAGCGCCAGGTTCATGAGAAGTTTGCAAACCATAAGCAGAGAAAATAAACTCACCAGAGTCCCAAAAAGCAACGGTAGGATAAAGAGTAAGAAGATATAAAATGGAAGACAAAACAAACAAAGACCACCCAATAATATTTACTGCACGTTTGTAACCTTTGTTGTTTGTTATAATACGTCTATACCTAAAAAGCAATAAATGCTTTTCTCTGCTACCAATTAACAAATGCTTTAGTGAAAATGTCATCTACCAATTCTTCATTAATTTCTCTTATCAATTCTTCTTCAACATTTGAGAGTGCAAGAGAAGCATCATATTCTTTGTAACGCGAAAAAGTAGTTACAAAATCAGATTTACTGTCTTGTTTATTGTGATAAGTTACCCTAATAGTTATTGTCAATCTGTTCTTTGCTGCTTGGTCATTGGAAGATATGGCAACAGGAGAAACATAATAGTTAGTTATTGTTCCAGAAAAGAAAGCATCAGCATCATCTTCTACTTCCTGCAAGTTAGTACCTGAGCGTATCTTGTTTATCAATGCGTAAGTGAGTTCCGATGCTAAGATAGGCTGTACAATACTTGCACGGTTAAGAAACATATCTACTTTAAAAGTCTTAGTATCTGCATTTATACTTGCACCTGTAAAAGAATAACCACCTTTACACGAAGAAAGTAAAACACAACTCAACAAAGCAATGAAAATATATCTTGCTATTTTAGACATTATTCAACGATAACTTTCAAATTCTTGTCAGCAATCTTAACTATGTAGGTTCCTTTGTTCTCCATATAGATAGGAGTATTAGGAGTGTAGTTTGTTATCTCTTTAACCTTTCTTCCCATAAGGTCAAATATCTGTATATTCTCGTTTGTTGTAGTGTTTATGCTAAAACTGTTGTTGTTCGTTGGTACGGGATAAGCAAACAAATTGTCATTAGTAGTTATTGTAGAACAAGAAGAGACAGGAGAGTAATCAATAGTTATGTTATCTAATTTCACAGAGCCGAACTCTGTCGCATCTGTATTCATATTTGCAACAAAAGCAACCAAAAACAACTCATCAACACTGTTTGAATTCAAATAATTCATTGATATAGAAAAGTTTTCAAATCCATCTGTTTGCTCGTTAGCATAAAAGACACCACCACCTGTTACCGCCATGCTATCTCCTACCTCTCCTAAGGTATAGGCAGCAATAACGAATATATCATCACTACTTACAGGAGAGAACTTATAATATCCATTTATACTTTCGGGTAAATCACTTATACGAAGCCCATTTGAAAGAACATCTTTCAAACTTTGCAGAATAGACATATAGTCGTTCATTTCCAAATTCTCGTAATCTGAAATAGAACCAGCGATAGATAGCAACGACATTAAGTCTACTTCTCCATTAGTAAGAAATCCTGGTACTGTAAATTGGGGAACACCAAGCATAGAAGCAAGAATCTGAGATAGAGGTTGAGGTTTTATCTGCACAGAATAAGAACCTTCAACATGCTCAGTGCTTTTTGCTATCCCACAAAGATTATATCCCATATATCCTAACGTGTTCCAACTTTGTGGTTGTGTAGAAAGCATATTCCATTGTTCAAAACCATTGTTAGAGAATTGAACTCCTGTGTTTTGTGCATTTGTATTAGAGAACAAAGCACAAAGAATCGCAATAAGTATTACTTTTTTCATAAATGTATTATTTATATTTAATCTTGCAAAATTACACTTTTAAGAATAATCTACCAAATAAAATTCACATTTTTAGACAATGTGAAGCACAAGATCAAAGAAAAAAGGTGTTTCTCTAAAAATTTAAATAAGGGGAAGCAAATGAGATGAAAGATTGTCGTAATAAATAATAGCAAACAAACAACCGCCTCTTAGAAATCAAGTTTTTCTAAAAGGAGATAAGGCATTCTTTGTTCTTTAAACGGGCTTTTTAAATACGAAAACGCCGTTTTTGTTTATAAAAACCAAGTCTTTGTGAAAAAAGAGTTGATCTTTTTCTGAGAAGAGTTGATCTTTTTGTACTAAAATCAAGTCTTTTTGCCTTATAATCAAAAAATAATACAGTGATTCTAAGTTATAGAAAACAGTTTTTAAGGGAACTATTTAGCAGTCTTTGCTATTCGTCGTGGTTTAAAGTAAATATTATTGTCTTTGCAAAAACTTTACTTAAAACCACCGATTATTTTATGCAAAGTTAATAAAAATTTTTCAAA
>JBGUWU010000016.1:0-53682 GCA_045221575.1 Bacteroidales bacterium | reverse complement strand
TAAAAAAGTCTTCGTTTTAATTTTTTAACTCTTGATGTTTAGGGTATAAAGAGTTGGTTTTAAAAAATTAAAACCAACTCTTTTTTTTGTAAAAACGAAGATTTTTATTTATAGGATTTAGTAATAATTTACTAACTTTGCAAAAAATTTATTTAAACACGTTTTACTATGAAAAGAGTTAAGAAAATCAGATTTATTACTGCTATTGCTTTTTGTTTAATCTCTATTAGTGTATTGGCACAAAAGCCCGTTACACAATATTATTATGGTTGGGAATCTTATTCTAAACCTATTGTTTTGGATTCTCTTGATAATCAGGGTAAAAAATTTTCTGTCGAGGATTATTTTAAAACACCTAAAATAAACAAATGGGTTTATGAAAACGTAAGCGATGTTTTAGAAGATGGAATAGATACAATTGACATTCATCCTTGTATGGCAGAAGAAATAAATATGTCTCAACGTTTTTTCAATGTAAGTTTACAAAAAAGGGGAAAAGTAAAATTTGAAGTATATTGCAATGCTAAACTTAAAGTTTCTATTGATGGTAAGCAAGTTGCTGAAAAAACAACGGAAGAAGATGAAATGACAGATGAAACAAAACTTGTTGTTGAAGAAGAACTTGAACCAGGTAATCACATAGTTGGAATTTCAGCTTTGTGCTTCTTTTCTAAAATAACAGAGAGCAAAAATCCAGACTATTACAAAATAAAAACATTGTTATATAATGAAGAAACAACCGACAAAGATAAAGATATAACATATTCAAACAACCTTCCAGGCTTGACATTGAAGACTATGCTTTGTGGAGAGAACCCTTATAATGTTAGTATTTCGGATAGTGGCGATTATTATTTGATAAAATATTACAATACAGATGAAAAAGGGAAAAGTACTTACAGAATAGAAGTCCGTTCTACAAAAGATGATGAGGTTGTTTTTACTGATAGCAAAATATTTTCTTATACTTGGCTTCCAAAAACAAATCTTCTGTATTACAAGGATAATTCCAAATTATATAGTCTTGATCCAAGGAACTCACAAAGAAAACTTATTATTGATGGAGATTCTGAGATAGATGGAGAAATAACTTTTATATATTCAGAATCTGTTGAATATTTATTATCAAAGGTAAGTAAGAAAGATAATACTTCTGATGATCTACATAGAATGTATTTGCCTGATGACAGAATACCTGGTTGGAGAGATAGAACAGAATTATATCTTTATAGTGAAATGTTTAATGGTAAATTATTTCAAACCAATCGTTCTACTTATCTGAATGATGTAGATGATGATTATTATCGTATATTATTTTCAATGACAAAAGACGATATAACAAAAAGACCATTCTCATTTACAAGTCTTTATCAATATAGTATAGGAGAACGGACAATAGATACAATAATTGATAATGATGGTTTTGTTTCTTCTGCTCAATATTTGAAAGATTTTGAAAATATAGTAGTTCTTGCAAGTAACGAGGCTTTTAATTCTATCGGTTCAACTGTGAAGAAAAATCAAATACCTAATGCTTTCAATTATTCAATTTACTTAATGAATTTGAAAACTAAGAAAATTGATCCTGTGGGTAAAAACTTTTCTCCAAATGTTAAAGATGTTATAGTTAGAAAAAATAACTTATATCTTACTTGTGAGAATAAGGATTCAGTAAGTGTTTATCGTTACAATTTAAAAGATAAAACCTTTAATATTATTCCTCTTGATGTAGATATTGTTCATAGTTTTGATATTTCAGAAGATGAAACTCAAATGGTATTTTATGGAGAAAATTACAATAAACCAAAAAGACTTTTCCATGCAGTACAAGATACGAAAAAATATATTCTTACCTTAGTTAAAGAAGTGTATTTTCCTAAAAAACAAGAATATGAAAGACTTGCAATAGGAAAGATGGAAACATTTTCTTTCCATATGCACAACTCTGATATAGATGGCCGATTGTATTATCCTGCAGACTTTGATTCTACACGAAAATATCCGATGATAGTTTATTATTATGGTGGTTGTTCTCCTACGGACAGAAGTTTTGAAATGCGTTATTCTGCATGGCTTTATACTCAACAGGGTTATGTTGTTTATGTAATTAATCCAAGTGGAACAACCGGTTGGGGACAAGAGTTTGCTGCTCGTCATGTTAATGCTTGGGGAGATTATACTGCAGATGAGATAATAGAAGGAGTGAAAAGAGTTTGCAAAACTTATCCTTTTATAGATAAAAAACATATAGGTTGTATGGGAGCAAGCTATGGCGGATTTATGACTCAATACTTGCAAACCAAAACAGATATTTTTGCTTGTGCTATTTCTCATGCAGGAATAAGTAATATTACTTCTTATTGGGGAGAAGGCTATTGGGGATATTCTTATTCAGGTGCTGCTACTGCGGATAATTATCCTTGGAATAATCCAGAACTATACACAAAACATTCTCCTTTGTTTAATGCAGATAAAATAAAAACTCCTTTATTATTACTTCATGGTACATCAGACACAAATGTTCCTATTGGCGAAAGTATTCAAATGTATAACGCATTAAAAATATTGGGTAAAGAAGTAGAGTTTATTACAGTTAAAGGTGAAAATCATGGCATAGTAGATTTTGAGAAACGATTGAAATGGAATAATACTATATATGCGTGGTTTGATAAATGGTTAAAAGAAGATTCTTCTTGGTGGGATAGTCTTTATCCAAAGGAAGAATACTAAAAATAATATTCTATTATGAAAACAAACTTGCAAGAGTTTCGCAAATATGTTGCACAAATAGAAGAGATAGACGAGATAATACTTGATCCCATAAAAGCGGAAGGTATTTGGGTTTATACCTCTGATGGAAGAAAGTATATGGATTTGTTATCTGGTATTTGTGTTGGTAATGTGGGACATAAAAATCCTAAAGTTGTTGCTGCTATAGAAAAACAAATAAAAGAATATCTGCATGTTATGGTTTATGGAGAGTATGTCCAGAAACCGCAGTTGGATTATATTAAACGATTAAAAGAATTTCTTCCAACAGAACTTGAACAAATCTTTTATGTTAATTCTGGTAGTGAAGCAATAGAAGGAGCAATAAAAGCGGCAAAAATATATAATGGAAGAAAAGAAATAATAAACTATAAAAATTCTTATCATGGTTCTACCATTGCGTGTGTTTCAATGCTTAGTGGAAGAGAATTTAGAGAGAAGTTTGAACCTTTGTTGCCAGATTGTAATTTTATTGACTTTAACAAAGAAGAAGATTTAGAAAAAATAACAAAAGAGACTTGTTGTGTTGTTGCGGAATGTATAGCAGTAGGAGAGGGTGTAGAATTACCACGAAACAATTATCTGAAAAAACTTCGCCAACGTTGTGATGAAACAGGTGCTGTACTAATCTTTGATGAAATTCAAACAGGTTTTGGAAGAACAGGAACATTGTTTGCTTTTGAACAATATGGAATAGTACCAGATATTCTGTGTATTGCTAAGGCTATGGGAGGAGGACTTCCTATTGGTGCATTTATTGGTAGAAAAGAAATAATGAATGCTTTAAATAATCATCATCCTCTTATTGGTCATGCGACAACTTATGGCGGAAATCCGGTTTGTCTTTCTTCTGCATTGGCAACGCTTAATTACATTGTGGAAAATGATTTAATGAAAGATGTAGCAAGAAAAGGAGAACTATATAGAACACTGCTTAAACACAAACATATAAAAGAAGTTAGAGGAGTAGGACTGTTTAATTGTGTAGAACTAAAAGAAGATGTGGATTGGAAAAAGGCTTTGATTTCTTGCTTTAATCATGGAATAATAACAGGAACACATTTGTTTAATCCTATGTGTCTTAGTGTAAAACCTCCTTTGATTATAACAGAAGAAGAAATAAAAGACAGTATAGAAAGAATGATATTTGCATTAGACGAAGTTTAGTTGAAGCGAACTTTGTTGTTTTCTTTGTATATCATTCTATTAAAATAAAAAATAAATATTATTATGGCATTTTTTGAACATAAAAGACCAAGACAGTTTGAATATAAACCAAGATTTTATAATCCAGAAAAAGAACGCTTAGAGCAGTTAAAAGCTAAGTATGGAGAAATAGGAGAAACCTATAACCGTAAGATAAACTTTCGCCAAGCAATGAACGAAAAGAAAGAAGAAAAAATAGGTGCTAAGATTTCTGTATCTAAGATAGTTCTTTATGCTTGTATAGTTGTTATTTTGTTGTATGTACTTCTAATGGTTGTTGAAAAATGGCAATAAATGTTCTTCCTCCTTTAATAGCTAATCAAATAGCGGCAGGAGAAGTGGTTTCACGTCCTGCAAGTGTAGTAAAAGAATTAATAGAAAATTCTATTGATGCTGGAGCAACAAATATTACTCTTGTAGTAAAAGATGCAGGACGAAGTCTTATAGAAGTAATAGATGATGGTTGCGGAATGGATAAAGAGGATTGTAAAAAATGTTTTCTTCCTCATGCAACAAGTAAAATAACTACAAGCGAAGATCTTAGAACCTTAGTTACTATGGGATTTAGGGGAGAAGCCTTGTCTTCTATTGCATCTATAGCACAAGTAGAATTAAAAAGCAAAAGAGTAGAGCAGGAACTTGGAACTTTTATTTGTATAGAGGGAGGAGAAATAAAAAGAGAAGAAGAAACTGTTTGCAAACAAGGAACAGATATAAAAGTAAAAAACATATTTTTTAATACTCCTGCAAGAAGAAACTTTCTGAAAAGTGATAATATTGAAAACACGCATATAGACGATGCTTTTGTAAAAATAGCTTTAATATATAATGATGTTGCTTTTACTTATTACAACAATGATAAAGTTGTTTATAAATTAGATAAAGCAAATGACAAAAAAAGGATTATAGATATTTTTGGGAATAGTTTTAAAAGCAAACTCTTAGATATTAACGAAAAAGTTGATGTTGTAAATATACATGGTTATATTTCCACCTTAGAACTTAATAGAAAGAATAAGAATGAAGAATACTTTTTTGTCAATGGTCGTTTTATGAAAAACAATTATATGGCTAATGCAGTGGAACGTGCTTATTTCAATTTATTACCTGAGAAAACTTTTCCTGTGTTTTTCATTTCTTTGGAATTAGATCCTAAAAATATTGACGTAAATATACACCCGACAAAAACAGAAATAAAATTTTTAGATGATAAACTTATTTATTCAATATTGCATGCTACTGTTCGTAAAGCTTTAGGTCAAAATACACTTAGCACTCAATTAGATTTTGAGAAAAAAGATATTGTTTTTCCAGCAACACGACCTAAGACGCCAATATATCAACCTAATATTTCTTATAATTCTTCTTATAATCCTTTTTCTCAGGGTCTGCATAACGAAAAATTTAATAATGAAGTAATACCGGAAAAAGTTTCGCAATCGCAACTTGCTTTTGCCAATCATGGATTTGATAATGAAATAAGAACTCAGCAAGAAACCTTTGCTCCTTTTCAGTTTTTGAATAAATATATTGTAACTAAAATGCACGATAGCATAATGTTGATAGACCAACATCGTGCAAGTAAAAATATTATTTATAATAGACTTTTAAGAAATCAATCTCCTGAAATAGTTAGTCAAAAACTTGTAATACCATATACATATAATGTATCAAAGAAAGATTTTTCAATAATTAAAAGTAAAATCTTAGACTTACAAGGTTTGGGCTTTGAATTAAAAGAAAAAGACGAAGAAACCTTTGAGATAATGGCAGTGCCTTTTTCTCTTTCAATAGAAAAAGCAATATGTATTATTGAAGATATTATTGCTATAGATGAAAATGCAGAATCAGATTTGGAGGAAAGAAAAGAAAATCATTATCTTAAACTTGCAGACAATCTGGCTATAACTTATGGAACTGTGTTAAATAAAGTTGAGATAATGAAGCTTATTGCAGAGTTGTTTAAACTGCCTAATCTTGAAACTCTACCAAATGGAGATAGAGTTACAATAAAACTAAACGAAGAGTTTTTGAGTAGAGTATTCTAACAATAAAATTAAGATTATCGTTATATTAGTTTATGAAAATCTTTACTACCGTAAGGATTGCTAATACGATAATGTATGTATCAGAATAAATATTTCTTTTTATAGAGAAGAAAAATACTGAAAGAATATAAGATAAAGACGGAGCAAAAATTAAAGTCATCGTTGGAGAAGTTAAATCATAAAAAAACGGTAATATACTTATTGCGAACAGAAGTAAAATAGTAGAGATTCTTTTTCTAATAGAAAGTTTTTGATCGTTTCTGTACCAAAGAGTGATAGCAAAAGCGGGAAGAGTTAATAAAAATAGATAAGTTATATAAACAATTTGAATAGGTTGGTTTAGGAAATTGAAGTTAGGCAATAGAGCAAAATGGTTTTTTGCGAAATTTTGGATTGCTTCTGTGTTATTATTCAAGTAATAATAAACAAACAGAACTACAAATGGGGTTATAAACCCAAATATACTAACAAGAAAAGAACGTAATTTGTATATTTTGAAGTTAAACAAGCCTATCCAAATCCATATCATTAACAATATTGTTGGACTATAAAACAAAGTTCCGATAGAAAGCAATATAGTGGAAAGAAAGATTTCGTCTAAGCCTTCTTTCTTGTTGTAACATTTTAAAAACGTAAAAATACTTAAAATTATAAAAGTATTAGCTAAAAGAATACTGCTTAAAGTCATAAATCTGTAATCACTACTCATAAGTAAGATATATATAAAAGCAGGGAAGAAAGATGTTTTTTGCGATAGTTGATAAAAAGTACATAAATAGTTAATCAAGAATCCATGAAGTATAACTAAAATAAAAGCAAAGATAGAATTTATTGCATTTTGTGATGGAAATATATTGCAAACAACATCATATAAAGGCATATCGGAACTACCCTTGTCTAATATTTGAGGAGAGTTGATAAAGGCTGGCATCCACAATAGTAAAGGAACTATAAGTAAAAGAACAAGTTGTAAAAAATAATTCTTCTTAAATATTGAAACTATCATAATATCAAATAATATTTTTTTTATTAAATACTCACATAATACGTTATTAACCTAAAAAAGTTACAAAAAAGAAGCACAAAGCAAGAACTTTGTGCCTCAGCATATGAAAAAAATAATAATTTACTTTAGTTTATAAAACAGGGCCTGCTTTAACTAATTCTTTTCCTTGAGGATTGTTTTCGTATTTTACAAAGTTTTTAATAAATCTCTCTGCCAAATCCTTTGCCTTATCTTCCCATTGTTTAGGGTTTTGATAAGTATCTCTTGGGTCAAGAATATTTGTATCCACACCTTTTAACTCTGTTGGTACAGTAAAGTTAAAGTAAGGTATTTGTTTTGTTGGCGCTTTATCAATAGAACCATCAAGTATAGCGTCAATTATACCACGTGTATCTTTAATGGATATACGTTTGCCTGTTCCGTTCCAACCTGTATTAACAAGATAAGCTTTAGCACCTGAAAGTTTCATTCTTTTTACAAGTTCTTCTGCATATTTTGTAGGGTGAAGCTCTAAGAAAGCTTGACCAAAACAAGCAGAGAATGTTGGTACAGGTTCTTTTATGCCTATTTCTGTTCCTGCAAGTTTAGCGGTAAATCCACTAAGGAAATAATATTTTGTTTGTTCTTCATCTAATATGCTAACAGGAGGAAGAACTCCAAACGCATCAGCTGAAAGGAATATTACTTGCTTTGCTGCTGGAGCATGAGAGATAGGACGAACAATATTTTTTATATGATAAATAGGGTAAGAAACACGTGTATTTTCTGTAACACTCTTATCTGCGAAGTCTATCTTTCCGTCTTTATCAACAGTAACGTTCTCCATAAGTGCATCTCTGCGGATTGCGTTGTAAATATCCGGCTCTGCATCTTTGTCTAAGTTGATAACCTTAGCATAACAACCTCCTTCAAAGTTGAAAACTCCGTTATCGTCCCAACCATGTTCATCATCACCTATTAAAAGACGCTTAGGGTCTGTAGAAAGAGTTGTTTTTCCTGTTCCAGAAAGACCAAAGAATATTGCAGTGTTTTCTCCCTTTAAATCAGTGTTTGCAGAACAGTGCATAGAAGCAATTCCTTTTAAAGGTAGATAGTAATTCATCATAGAGAATAGTCCTTTCTTCATCTCGCCACCATACCAAGTATTAAGAATAACTTGTTCTTTGCTTGTTACATTAAACAATACAGCAGTTTCACTTCTTAATCCAAGCTCTTTATAGTTATCTACTTTTGCCTTTGAAGCAGTATAAACAATAAAATCTGGTTCTTGGTCAAACTCTTCTTGGTTTTGAGGACGGATAAACATATTTGTAACAAAGTGGGCTTGCCATGCAACTTCCATAATGAAACGAATCTTCATTCGTGTGTCTTTATTTGCTCCGCAGAAGCCATCTACAACAAACAAACGCTTATTACTTAACTCGTTTAATGCTATATTCTTGCAAGCATTCCAAACTTCCATACTTGCTCTATGGTTATCGTTAGGATATTCTTCAGTATTCCACCAAACGTTTTTTTCTGAATTTTCATCAACAACAATGTATTTGTCCTTAGGAGAACGACCTGTATATATACCAGTCATAACATTGATTGCTCCAAGTTCAGTTTCTTGACCTTTGTCGTAGCCTGTTAATTCAGGTTTGGTTTCTTCGTTGTACAATACTTCGTATGTAGGGTTGTAAAGTATTTCCTTAACGCCCTTAATACCGTATTTTTCTAAATTGATGTTTGTCATATTGTATTGTTTTTTTTAATTGTTACACCGTAGATATGTAAAACGTTTAGATGTTACTATTATTGTGTATAAATTGTTTTCTTTTTTAGAAATTTTATTTAAGAAAGATATTTTTAATACAGCACTAACACTATGTAAATAAAGATAATAATTGTAAAATAAAGTTTGCGTGCGGTCTTTTTTGTGATTAAAATAAAGACATTAAAACATTGAAAAAAAAGAGTTGATTTTAATTTTTTAAAATCAACTCTTTTGCATACAAAAATCAACTTTTAAAAATTTAAAATCAACTCTTTTTTTACCCTAATCAAAAACCGTTAATATCAATGCGGCAGAAAAGAAGAAAACAGCGGTTTTTTATAAACTTTTTTTAAATCTGTAATAATTGTATTTAAATTTTTGATTAGATAAACGAGGTCTCTATTTGGTAATTTAAGAAAATTTTCTATCTTTGCAAGTTGGAAATCTTAAAGATAGAGATATATGAATCATTACGATTATTTATTTGAAACAAGCTGGGAAGTATGTAATAAGGTAGGAGGCATACACACAGTGGTTACAACAAAAATTCCTACAATAAACAAGAGAATAGGCGATAATCACATATTATTAGGACCGGATTTAGGACAAGCGACATCTGAAGATTCGGAATTTAAGGAAGATAAGTCAATGTTTCTTTCTTGGAAGATGTATGCTAAACTTTCAGGTATAGAGTTTAAGGTTGGACGATGGAAAATGGAGGATTCTCCTATAGTTATATTGGTGCCATACACACAATATTTTTCTTCTAAAGACGAAATCTTTGCAGAATATTGGGAAAACTATCAAGTAGATTCTCTTACAGGTGGTTGGGATTATGTGGAACCGTTTCTTTTCGGCTATGCAAGTGCAAGAATAATAGAGTCGTTTTATAATTTCTATCTTTCTTCTACAGATAAAATTGTTGCACAATTTCACGAATGGATGACAGGTTCTGGACTTTTATATTTAAAGAAAAATGTTCCTCAAATAGCAACTTCATTCACAACTCATGCAACTGTATTAGGAAGATGTTTAGCCGGTAATAATCTTCCTCTGTATAGCGAAATGCAACATTTTGACGCAGATAGAGTAGCTAATGATTTTAATGTAAGAGCTAAGTTTTCTTTGGAAAAAATGTCGGCACTGCATTCTGACGTTTTTACGACTGTTAGTGAAATAACAAATAAGGAATGCGAACAATTCTTTAAAAAAGGTGCAGATGTTATAACTCCAAATGGTTTTGAGGGAAGTTTTGTGCCAGAAGGTGAAGAATATGGTAGATTAAGAGAAATAGCACGAGGAAAGATTTTTGATTTTATAGAAAAAACAGCAGGATATAGACCCAAAGAAGATAGTTTTCTTGTTTTGAATAGTGGAAGATATGAATATAAAAATAAAGGTATTAATGTATTTATTGACTCTTTAGCAAAAATAAATCAACAAACTAAGTTGAGTAAAAAAATTGTTGCAGTTATAGCTGTACCTGCTGGGCACTATGAAGCAATAGAAAGTGATAAATATCTAACACACGCAATAGAGAATCCAGATAATGATCCTATACT
This sequence comes from Bacteroidales bacterium, assembly GCA_045221575.1. Taxonomy (GTDB): domain Bacteria; phylum Bacteroidota; class Bacteroidia; order Bacteroidales; family P3; genus Scybalousia_A. The sequence continues at coordinate 43,335 of JBGUWU010000016.1, read as the reverse complement.
GAATCAAATAAAACAGAGCGGAATAAACAATACAAGTGAAGAAAATATTCATATAATCTTTCTTCCGTCTTACTTAGACGGAAAAGACGGACAAATGAATATGAAATATTTCGATTTCTTAACAGCATTTGATCTTAGTGTATTTCCTTCTTATTATGAACCTTGGGGATATACTCCAATGGAAAGTATGGCATTTGGAATACCAAGCGTTACAACAACTTTAGCCGGTTTCGGACTTTGGGTTAAAGATAATATAAAGAATGAAAACAATGCTTTGAAAGTTGTTTATAGAACAGACAATAACGAAGAAGAGTGTGTAAAAGAAATTTCTGAGAGTATTGTTAGAGTATTGAATTTAAATAAAGAAGAATTAGAAGTTTTATGTAAGGATAGTAGATATATATTCTCTCAAGTTCAATGGAAAAATCTTCAGAACTATTATGATGAAGCTTATTCTATTGCTTTAGATAAGAGTTTAGAAAGAATAAATCTTTATATTCATAAACAACCTCTTTCTTCTTCAATGAATATGCAAGTAACTTGGGGAGAAAAACCATCGTGGAAAAAGATACTTGTTAAAGTTGAGTTGCCAGAACGTTTGCAAGGACTTAGAAAATTGGCACAAAATCTTTGGTGGTCTTGGAATTATGATGCTTTTGAATTGTTTGAAAGTATAGATAAGAAGAAATTTTATGACTTAGAGCGTTCTCCAATACGTTTGTTAGACTCTTTGACAAAGGAAGATTTCAATCGTTTGTTGCAAGATAATGACTTTTTGCAACGAATGGACAAAGTCTTAAAACATTTTAATGAATACATAAAAGAAAGAGAAGAAAAAACAAATCCATTGATAGCTTATTTCTCTATGGAGTTTGGAATTCATGATACACTTAAAATCTTCTCTGGTGGATTAGGAATGCTTGCCGGTGATTATCTGAAACAAGCATCAGATAGCAATAGGAATATTCTCGGAATTGGTTTGTTGTATAGATATGGTTACTTTATGCAGCAAATAAATAGGAACGGAGAACAACAAAGTGAATTAAAAGCACAACGTTTTTCTCATCTTCCTCTTGTTGCAGTACGAGATGAAGAAGGTAAATGGAAAAAGGTTTCTGTGGATTTACCATCGGGTAGAGTATATGCTAAAATCTGGTTATGTAAAGTAGGTGTTACTCCTTTGTATTTGTTAGATACGGATATAGAAGAAAATTCTGAAGATAATAGAGTTATAACTCGCCAACTGTATGGTGGAGATAATGAGATGAGATTAAAACAAGAGATTCTGCTTGGAATAGGTGGTATCCGTATGTTGGAAGAGTTGAATTTGAAACCTACATTATATCATAGTAACGAAGGACACTCGGCATTCTCTTCTTTAGAGAGGTTGAACAATTATATAAACAAAGAAAAATTACCATATATTCAAGCATTGGAATTAGTAAGAAGTTCAACGTTATTTACAACTCATACTCCTGTTCCTGCAGGACACGATGTATTTCCAGAAGATTTGATGCGAGCTTACTTTTCTCGTTATGCGGAGAGTTTGACTTTGGATTGGGATTCGTTTATGCTTTTGGGAAGAAAGTCAAATGAAGATAGAAGTGAAAAGTTTTCTGTTAGTGTATTAGCGATAAATTGCTCTGCGAACGTAAATGGTGTTAGTAAGATACACGGTAGAGTTAGTAGAGAAATGTTCCAATATCTTTTTGATGGATACTTTGCTGAAGAAATCAATATCGGTTATGTTACAAATGGAGTTCATCTTCCTACATGGGTGGCAAAAGAATGGGAAGAACTATATTTGAAATATTTTGGCAAAGACATGTTCTCTGATGAAAGTAATGCTGAATATTGGCAGAAAATATACGATGTTCCAAATAAAGAAGTTTGGCATACACATCAAATACTAAAAAAACAACTTGTTGATTTTATAAAGCAAAGATTGCAAATAGAGTTCCAACGTAGAGGAGAAGATCCAGGACTTTATGTAAAGACAACTAAAGAACTGAATGAAAATAAACTTATAATAGGATTTGCCCGTAGGTTTGCAACATACAAAAGAGCAGGCTTATTATTTACAGATATTAAACGATTAGAGGAAATAGTAAATAAAGGAGTTTGTTTTGTATTTGCAGGAAAAGCACACCCGGCAGATAAAGCAGGACAAGATCTTATAAAAAATATAATAAACATATCAAGAATGCCACAATTTATAGGAAAGGTTATATTTGTGGAAAACTATGATATGTATGTAGCAAAGCATTTGGTAAGAGGTGTAGATGTTTGGTTGAATACACCAACAAGACCTTTGGAAGCATCTGGAACAAGTGGCGAAAAAGCAATAATGAATGGTGTTGTTAATTTTTCTGTTCTTGATGGTTGGTGGGCAGAAGGCTACAAAGAAGGTGCTGGTTGGGCATTAAGTGAAGAACAGACTTATTCTGATCATGCTTCTCAAAATATTTTAGATGCAGAAACAATCTATTCTACTTTAGAAAATGAGATAATACCTGCTTATTACACAACAACAGATGATTTGCCTTTGCAATGGATTTCTCATATAAAGAATACTATTGCAAAAATCTCTCCTCATTTTACCATGAAGCGACAATTAGATGATTACTTCTCAAAATATTATAATAATATGTTTGCAAGAGTATCACAAATGTCAGAAGATAATAATAAACAGGCATTAGAATATGTTTTATGGAAGAAAATGATTAAAGAAAAATGGAATTCAATAGAATTGTTAAAAGTTGAACTACCAGATACAGAAACAGAATCTTTTTCTTTTGAACAAACATTTAAAGCAAAGATTACTCTTTACACAGGTGAGATAAATCCAGAAAATATTGGAGTGGAAATGCTTGTAGCAGATAAGGAGAATGATAATATTACAAAACCAGAAGAAATAATAGAATTTAAACTTGTTGAGGTTGCAAATCATAAAGGTGAATATGCTTTGCAATACAACGACTTCTCTTCCGGTGTTCATAACTATGCTTTCCGTATTTATCCAAAGCACGAATTGATGCCTTTCAAAGGAGATTTGAATCTTGTAAAATGGATATAAAAAGTATTCTAAACAAAAAAAAGTGGTAGAATTTTCTACCACTTTTTTTTATTGATGAATATGAAAACTATTATTTAATTCCAAGTTTGTTTTTCATAGCTGGAGTTAAAGCATTTTTGTTTATTTGGAAATCTATTGTTTTATATCTAACAAAAGCTTCACTTGCATAGAAATATCCATCATATTTTCCTATAGCGTCCCAAGAATTTTTAACTTTATAGAATTTATTTCCGTTTTGATCTTTGTAGATACCAGTTATTTGCATTCCGTGGTCATCTGTTGTTTGGAAAGAATCAAAACCTTTTTGACGCATTTCTTGAGTTATTTTCTTTTCTTTAGCTGTTCCATCAAAAGAATATGTTGCTGCAGCTTTTTCACTTGCAGTAAGTTTTTCCCATTTTTCTTTTTCTGTGCCAGAAAGATCTCTCTTTTCCTCATCTGGAACAATAGCTACACCATTTTTCCAAGAGAATCCTTTTTCACTAACATCTGCTCCCCAACCAATAGTATAACCATTCATTATAGCATTGTCTATTATTTCCATCATTTCGTCTAATGGAACGTTGTAAATTTGAGCGTGTAGCCAGTTATCAGGAACTTCTAACATAAATGTTTCATAGAATGGGTGATGAGTGTAAGAACCTATCTCAATATAATTATCCCAATCTAATCCAAGACTTTCTGCAAAAGTTATAGGAGTGTATTCTTTACCTTTATAAGTGAATTTTTCTGGACATTTGCCAAAGTAAGAATCAAGCAAACTTTCTAAACCTTGTTTCCAAGCAGTAGAAAGAGATTTAGCACTTGCTAATGGTTTAATAAAGCCATCTAAAGCAGGAGTAACTTCTGTAAAGTCTGGCTTATCTGTTCCATAGTTTAATCCACGATAAACCTCTTCTGGTACAATACCATATTTCTTTATAATATAAGGTATATCTTGGAATGCACCACCTTCTGTGAATGTAGCAGAACCATGTAAACGAACATATATGTCTGCTTTTTCAGGATAAGCATGACGATAAATCCATGCTTCACTTAAATCATATTCACCTTTTCCTGCTTTTAGTAACTCACTTTCTATGAATGCTAATCCAGAAAAAGCCCAACACGTACCTGAACGATTTTGATCTTTTACACTTGTTGCAGGATTGTCTTTTACAACTGTAAATTCGTAGCCTTCTTGTTTATCTTTCTTTGCTTTTTTGTCTTTCTTTTGTGCAAAAGCAGTAGAAGACATTAACAAAGCAATGGCTAATACATAAATTATTCTTTTCATCTTACAATTATTTATATTTAGTTATTTAAAAATTAATTTCCCATTAATATAACAGGCATAACCAACATAAGCAAACTTTCATCAGTGTTTTCCGTTTCTTCTGCTTCTGCGTATGGAGTTATAACGCAAGGACGATCTGGACGAGAAAGTTCAAAACAAACATCTTCTGTTTCTATGTTGTTAAGAATTTCAATAATGTATTTAGCATTCAAACCAATATCCATAGGATCGCCTTCAAAAGAACAATTTATTCCTTCTTTACCTTTTGTTCCGAAGTTGCTGTCTTCTGCAGTTATGATAAGTTGTTTATCAAATATGGAAAAACGTATTTGATTTGTTGCAGGGTTAGCAAAAATTTGAACACGTTTAATTGAATTTAGAAGAGCAGAAGCATTAATGATAAGTTTGTTTGGATTGTCTGTTGGTATTGCTTGCTCATATTGAGGATATTTACCTTCTATTAAACGACAAGAAATATTATAATTTCCAAAATAGAAAGCAACATTTGAACCATTGTTTTCAACTCTTACATCTAAGTCTTCATTTATTGAACCTAAAATTCGTTGAAGAATATTAAGAGTTTTCTTAGGAAGAATGAATCCACGTTCATCGTCTGTTGCAAAGCTAACGTTTCTGAAACGAACTAATTTATGAGAATCAGTTCCAACGAAAGTTAATCCTTTTTTAGAGAACTCAAGAAAAACTCCAGCCATTTGAGGACGGAATTCATCATTACTTGTTGCAAATATTGTTTTACTTATTGCTTTAACAAGAGTAGATGATTTAATTGTAAAAACATTTGCATCATCTATCTGTGTCATTTGAGGATAATCATCAGGTTCAATACCTTTGAAGTTATATTTTCCTTCATTTGTTGAAATATCAACAGAATAATCCTCATTTACAAATACAGTTAAAGGAACTGCTGTTAATTGATTAACCAAATTTGAAAAATCTTTTGCAGGAACGCATACTGCATTTTTACCCATTTCTTCAGCTTGTTGCAATTCAATGTTTATGTTTGCTAAAGTCTCCAAATCAGTAGCAGTAATAGAAAGATTATTTCCTTTTAACTCAAACAAAAAGTTTTCAACAATAGGAATTGTATTGTTTTTTGCGATTAATCCCATAATGGAATTTAAAGAGTGTGCAAGTGTTGCACCATTTATTATGAATTTCATATCTATTTATTTTTTTATCTATTACAATTTGCAAAAATACAAACTTTTTATCAACGTAAAAAGAATAAGTCTTTTTTCTTATTAACAAAAAAATCTTAGTAACTAAATCTTGTTAGCTTCTCTTATTGTTTTTACATACTTTCTATAAGTATTTGCTTTACTTCTTCAGAAGTTAAAGTTCTATATCCTCTTTCAAGTAAGAAAGTTCCTTTAACAACATCGTCTATATTTTCCATTGTTAGACCAAGTTCTTTGGCATGAAGCACAACACCTATCTCTTTCATCCAATTTTCCAAACTCTTTAAACCTTCTTCTGCAATTTGTTTTTTGGTTTTGTTTTCTTCTTTTACATTCCAAACATTCTTAGCAAAGCGAACAAATTTGTCTAATCCGTCATTCATTATATGTTTGTAATAAGGTAGAGAAACACTTGCAAGAGTCATACCATGAGTTGCATTTGTTACAGCTCCTAATGCTTGACCTATCATATGAACTTCCCAATCTCCACTTTTACCCATTTTTAATAGAGTGTTTAAAGCCCATGTTGCAGTCCACATAATATTACTTCTTGCTTCGTAATCTTGAGGATTTTTAACAGCAATAAGAGAAGAATGAATAAGAGAACGCATTAATCCTTCTGCAATATAATCTGTTGTGTTATCATCTGTATTAGAGAAGTACTGTTCCATAATATGTGACATAATATCAAAGAATCCTGCTACCATTTGATATTGAGGAACAGTGAAAGTGAATTTTGGATTTAGAATAGTAAATTTTGGCATTACGTTAGAACCAAAAACTTTTCCTACTTTTAATTTTTGAGCATGGTTAGTTATTACTGAACCTCCATTCATTTCACTTCCTGTGCCGACCATAGTTAAAACACAACCAACAGGAACTATTCTTAAATTAGCATCAGGTTCTTGTTGTTGAAGATAGTATTTTGTCCAAGGATCTTCATCACAATAGGCACTAACACTTACTCCTTTTGCGTAATCTATTACACTTCCACCGCCAACTGCAAGAATTAAATCTACATTATTTTCCTTTGCAAGTTTAGCTCCCTCATAAAGTTTTTCAACTGTTGGATTAGCAGGTACTCCTGCAAGCTCTATGATTTCTTTTTCCTCGCCATTTAATATAGACACTACATCATCATAAATACCATTCTTCTTTATTGAACCACCGCCATAAGTTAGGAGAACCTTTTTACCGTAATTTTTTAACTCTTTTTTTAGATAATCTAAAGAGTTTTCTCCAAAATGCAACCGAGTAGGGTTGTGATAAGTGAAATTTCCAAACATAATTCTTTATTTTTTTAATTGCGCAAAATTATAAATAAAAAACTGAATAACAAAATAAAGTGTTGATAAAAAAAGAGTTGATTTTAGAAAAAAAAGATCAACTCTTAAGGGTAAAAAGAGTTGATTTTAATTTTTTTAAAGTTGCTCTTTTTTCATCAACACAAAAACAGGTATAAACAGATTAAAAATATCACTTAAATTCTAATAACTTTATTGAATAAAATCCTATAACAGATTATTGTTTTAAATAAAAAGTTTCTCGCCTTTTTATACTTCCAAAAAATATTGTACTTTTGCAAATTAAAATTTATCATTAATTATTATGTGGACACTATTTAAAAAAGAAATAAACAGTTTTCTAACCTCACTTATAGGATATATAACCATTATAGTTTTCCTTATTATCAATGGATTGTTTCTTTGGGTTATTAGTTCTTCGTCTTGGAGTTTCAATATTTTTGATAGCACAATAGCTTCCTTAGATGGTTTGTTTGCATTGTCGCCTTGGCTGTTTCTGTTTTTGATTTCAGCCATAACAATGAAAATGTTTGCAGAAGAAAAAAAGAATGGAACAATAGAAATTCTTCTTACAAAACCTATAAGCGATGTCTCTATTATTACCGCTAAGTTCTTTGCAGGTTTAACTATTGTTATTCTTTCTGTATTACCTACAATGATATATATGATATGTGTCTATCAACTTGGTTCTCCTGTTGGTAATATGGATATAGGAAGTGCTTTCGGTTCATATATTGGTTTGATATTTTTAGGAGGAGTTTTTGTTTCTATAGGACTTTTTGCTTCTTCTATAACAGATAATCAAATAGTTTCGTTTATTACTTCTATTTTATTGTGTTTTGTCTTTTACATAGGATTTACTTTTGTTTCTTGGATACCATTTCTTTCTAAGTTTGACCTTGGAATAAGAAATCTCGGAATAGAGTATCATTATATGTCAATGAGTAGAGGTGTTATTTCTTTACGAGATGTTGTTTATTTTGTTAGTGTTAGTACTTTCTTTATATTTTTAACAAGAGTTACACTTCCATATAGTAGTAAAATATCTGTAAAAATAAGTTATATAATTCAACTTTTTGTATGCTTAGGTATTATTCTTGTAGTAAATGTTGTTGTTTATTTTTCATTGAGAGCAGAATTAGACTTAACAAAAGAAAAACGCTATTCACTAACTCCTGCATCTAAGCAATTGTTAGGCAAAAACAAAGACAATATTCTTGCGATAGAAGATGCTTTAACGGTGAGATGTTATTTAGGAAAGGACATTCCTATTCAATATAAGGAGTTGCGTAATTCATTAATAGAGAAATTAGACGAGTTTAGAAGCTATAACAGCAATATACAATACGATTTTGTAGATCCTAACGCATACGATGGCGAAAAGAAAGCCGATTTCTATCAAAAATTATTCAAAAGAGGTTTTCAACCATTGCTTATTCAAACGACAACAGGCGGAAAACAAGAACAACAGTATATTTTTCCTTACATAGAAGTAACATATAAAGGACGTACTGCTTTTCAGTCTATAATGAATACAGGAAATGGTTTTTCTGATGCTGCATTGATTCAAAGTAGTATTCAAAACTTAGAGTATATGCTTTATACTACTATTCAAACTGTTCTAAGAGATATGAAACCGTCTATTGCGTTTCTTTATGGACAAGGTGAATTAGATGCAAGTCGACTATTGGATATAATACAAACTTTAGATGAACGATATTTAGTTGATTCTGTTTCTATAGGAGGCAAAATAGATGCCTTAGTAGAAAGAACATATAAAGACAATGATATAGTTTTTAGAAAGAAATATGAATGTATTATAGTAGCAAAGCCACAAACTCCATTTAATGCAAAAGATTTGTATATCTTAGACCAATATGTTATGCGAGGAGGTAAAGTTCTTTGGCTTATTGACCCATTAAGTGCAAATATGGACTCTTTGCAAAGGCAGGCTTCTACTTTGGCTTTAAGTGTTCCTACAGGTGCAGACGAAATGTTGTTTAACTATGGGGTAAAACTAAATAACAACTTAGTTATGGACCTTCAATGTGTTCAAGTTCCTATAGTTACAGGAACATATGGAAACGGAAGACCTCAAATGACATTCTATCCTTGGAATTTCTTTGCTCAGCTTTCTTCAAATTCAAACAGCGTTATCGCACAACGAATAAATCCTGTTAAAGTTGAGTTTGCTTCAACTATAGATAGTGTAGAAAATAATGGCAATGTTAGATATGTTTCTTTATTGGAAACTTCTCAAAATACAAGACTTTTGAATGCACCTGTTAATGTTTCTTTGCAGATGCTTAAACAAAAGCAGGAACCACGCTTATTCAATCAAGGAAAGCATACTGTTGCAATGCTAATAGAAGGAAAATTTTCTTCAATGTTTAGAAATCGTTTGCCAGAAGAAATGCTTGAAAACACAATGATAGCAAATCTTAATTCTTCAGATTCTACTGCAATGATAGTAATAGCAGACGGAGATATGATAAAGAATGATTGGAAACAAGGACAGTTAGTTCCTTTGGGTTATGATATTTACACTAATCAAATGTTTGGTAATAAAGATTTTCTAATAAACTGTGTTGATTATTTATGTGGTAATAAAACCTTAATACCATTAAGAAATAGAGAGATAGTTGTTAGAAGATTGGATATGGCAAAGGTAGAAAGAGAGAAAATAGGTTGGCAATTATTTAACATGCTTCTTCCTTTAGGATTGATAAGTATTTTAGGTGTTGCAATGATGTTTATAAGACGAAGAAAATATTCAAGATAAAAAATAAATAAAGATGAATATAAAAGAGATATACAATAAAATACGTCCTAAAAATAGGAAACAGAAAAATCTTTTTGGCTTAATAACTATTGTTTTACTTGGACTTGTAGTGTCAATAGTGTGGTTGCTTAATTCAAAAACAACAACACTGAAACAAAATTATCATATAGAGAATATAGATTCAATAGTTCAAATAACATTAAAAGATAAGTTAGGCAAAACTCTTGTTTTAGATAAGAAAAACGATTCTTTATGGGTAATTAATAAAGATTATGAATGTAATCAATCAAAAATAGATGGTCTTTTGGAAACTTTTGCCAATATGAGAATAAGAGAAGATGTTCCAAAAGCAGCAGTTAATAATATAATTAAGTCTTTAGCTTCAAATGGAGTTGAAGTTAATATCTACACAAAAGATTATCTAATAGATTTTTGGTTTATTCATTTAATCAAACGAGTTCATTTGGATAGGACTTTTTTTGTTGGACATGAAACACAAGATAGATTAGGAACATATATGCTAAAAAAAGGAGATAAGGCTCCTCGTATAATTCATATTCCAGAGTTTAGAGGCTATCTTTCTTCTCGTTTTAATACAGATGTTGATGCTTGGAAATCACATAATATTTTCCGTTATAAACAAAGTGAGATACAACAACTGTACGTTGATATTCCAAATCAAAAATCGCAGTCTTTTTCTCTAAGAAACAATGGTAAGGGTTTTGATTTCTTAGATTATAAAGGCCAACAAATAAATAATTTTGACACAGCGAGAGTTGTTGCATTGTTATCTTCGTTTGTGAATATGAATTATGAAAGTGTTGCTAATAATATCAACAAAGCACAAAAAGATACTATATTTACCCATACTCCTTTGTATGTAATAACAATAAACGACAAAAAAGGTAAAAAAGAAACAATGACTATTTACCTTAAACCTGGTGAAGACGAAATAGAGATAGAAGACCCTCGTCAAGGTTTCTTTGTTGCTATGTCAGATATTAATCGTTGTTATGCTTTAACAAGCAAGACTAAAGACACACTTGTTATGCAATATTTTACATTAGACAACGTACTGCAACCAGCAAGTTACTTTGTAAAATAATTAGAAATTAGAAATTAGTAATTGGGGTGGCTTTAAAAAAGACGGCCAAATTATGACAAGTAATTGGGGTGGCTTTAAAAAAGACGGCCAAATTACAGCAAGTAAATAATAATTAGAAATTATATGAAAAAACATTTCCTTTTTTGTGTATTGACACTTATATTTTTAAGTGTTTCAGCACAATATACAACAAAAGTAAATCCTTTTGTTGGAACTGATGAACATGGACATACTTATCCTGGAGCTATTGCTCCTTTTGGTATGGTACAACTTTCTGCTGATACTCGTTTAAGCGGTTGGGACGGTTGTAGTGGTTATCATTATTCTGATAGTGTTATTTATGGATTTTCTCATACTCATCTTAGTGGTACAGGTTGTGAAGATTTGTGTGATATTCTCTTTTCTCCAGAAAGTAAATATACAGAAAAAATCTGCAATCATAGTTTTTCTCACAGCAATGAAAGAGCATACGCAGGATATTATTCTGTGAAACTTAATGATGGTATATTTTGTGAACTTACAGCAACAGAGCGTGCAGGTTATCACCGATATACTTATCCACAAGAAACAAAAAATATCTTTTTTATTATAGATATGCTTCACAGAGATAAGACTTTAGAATGGAATGTAGAAGTTTTAGATGATAATACAGTTGTAGGTTATAGAGATTCTAAATCTTGGGCAGAAGAACAAAAAGTTTTCTTTGCGGCAAGATTTAATAAACCTATAGAATACTCACATGTAGATAAAGAGAAAGGAAGATTATATTTAAGTTTCTCGGCAGAAAATAAAGTATTGGAAGTTAAAGTAGCGTTATCTTCTACTGATTATATTGGAGCATTAAAAAATTTGGGACAAGAAAAAACAAAATCTTTTGCAGAAGCATTAAATGAAAACCAAAGACTTTGGAATAAAGCACTTGGAACAATAGAGATAGAGGGAGGAACTTTAGAACAACAACGTACTTTTTATACTTCTTTATATCATTGTTTGATTTGTCCAACTCTTTATTCTGATGTTGATGGAAAATATAGAGGAATGAATAGAAAAACTATTGAAGGTGAAAGACCGTCAAATAATATCTATATAGCAAATAACTATAAACGTTATACTACTTTTTCTCTTTGGGATACTTATCGTACGCTTAATCCTTTACTAACCATAATTAATCCGTCTATATGTAAGGATTTTGCATTCACGTTTAAAGATATGTTTTTACAAATGGACGAATTGCCAATGTGGGAATTGCATTCTTGGGAAACGCATTGTATGATTGGAGCTCACGGTGTTAGTACTTTAGCCGAATGGATAATGAAAGGTATTGTAGAACCCGATGAAACGTTCTTGCAATCAATGATAGAAACTCTAAATAAGGAAGAAAGAGGATTAAAATTCTTTAATAATGATGGTTATATTTCTGCAGAAAAAGAACACGAAAGTGTTTCTAAAACTGTTGAATATGCTTATAATATGTATTGTGTTGCTTTGGTCGCTAAGAAAATGGGCAAAATCAACGTATATAACGAATATATTAGAAAGGCACAATACTATAAAAACTTATTTAATCCAGAGAATACCTTTATACAGCCAAAAGAGAACGGAAGATTTCTTCCAAATTTTGATCCAAAACAAGTAGATATTAACTACACAGAAGGAAACGGTTGGCACTATACTTTTTATGCACCTCAAGATATAAACACTTTGGTTGATATGATGGGAGGTGAAGATAAGTTTGCTAAGAAATTAGATAAATGTTTCTACTCTAAAGAGAAAACAACCGGAAGACAACAAGCAGATGTTACAGGTTTGATTGGACAATACGCACATGGCAATGAGCCATCTCAACATACTGCATATCTTTATAATTATGTTGGACAAGCATACAAAACACAGAAATTTGTTCGTCAAATTCTTACAACACTTTACTCAGATAAACCAGATGGAGTTTGCGGAAATGATGATTGTGGTCAAATGGCAGCATGGTATGTTATGAGTTCTTTAGGAATATACCCTGTTAATCCTGTTAGTGGTGAGTATGTTATAGGTTCTCCTTTGTTTGATAAAGCTACTATTCACCTTCAAAATGGTAAAGATTTTGTTATTACTTCAAAGCAAGGTAAAAATACTCCTTATATACAAGCATTAAAATTAAATAATAAGGATTATGATAAAACATTCCTTACTCATAAAGATATAATACAAGGAGGAGAATTAACATTCATTATGACTGATAAGCCGAACAAAAACTTTGGAAAAGCAAAACAAAGTCGTCCTTATCAAAGAATAGAAGAAAAAATTGAAATCCTACCATATTTAGAATATAAAGGTACAGGAACATTTACAGATAAACTACAAGTTACCACAAAAACAATAGAGGAAAATTATAAATCAAAAGTTTTAAAAACAGAAACGATAAATGATACTTGGCAATTTGATGAAACTTTTGAAAAATATGACTCAAAGAATAATATTCGTTTTTCTGCTCAATTATTAAAGATACCTGCAGGACGCAAGATAAAACTTCTTACGCCATATTCAACACAATATACCGGAGGAGGAGATAATGCTCTTATAGATCTTAGACAAGGAGGTACAAATTGGAAGCTTGGAATGTTTCAAGGCTATTGGGGAGAAAATGTAGAAGCTGTTATTGATTTAGGTTCTGAACAAAAGATAACGAAAATAGGAGGAAACTTTGCACAAGATGAACGAGCATGGATTTTTATGCCAACAAAGGTTGAATACTATATTTCTTCTGATGGTAAAAACTTTACTCTTTTTGAGACAGTGAAAAATCCTATAGATGAAAGAGATGATAATATTCAAACACACACTTTCTTTACTTCTAAAAAGATTACTGCTCGTTATATAAAAATGAAAGCTTACAACAGAATGACTAATCCTTCATGGCATTTATCTGCAGGAGAAAAGTCATGGTTATTTATTGATGAGATAATAATCAAATAAATATAGATAAAATTAAATAGATAGAGATAATAATCAAGTAAATAGCGATAAAAATTTTAGTTTATATAAAACAGAACGAAGAGTAATAGTTGCTACTCTTCGTTTTTTTTCTTTTGTTTTTTTTGATGATTAGTGTTGAAAGACTGTTTAAATGCTTCTTTTTAGTCTTTATGTTTTATGTTTTTCTTTTTTTGCAGCGGGGAAAAGAATATTGTTGAGTATTAAACGATAACCAGGAGAATTAGGATAAAGAGAAAGATCTGTCTTAGGGTCTCCAACAAAATGACGATAATCTTCTGGGTCATGTCCTCCAAGAAAAGACCATGTGCCTTTTCCATATTCACCATGAAGATAACGTGCTTCACTTATAGATTTATTTTCTCCGAGAATAAGAACGTTGCTTTTTATAAGATTAGTACGGAAAGCGGTAGTTTGTCCATAAAATCCTTTGATTATCTTTGTATGACATTGAGTAAGCATTGTTGGTATCCAATCCCATTTAGCAGAAAAATCAAACAAAACAAATAAATCACTCTTTTCACTTATCTTTGAAGCTCTTTCTTTTGATACATCAATATCCGAAATTCTATAAGCAGCGGGATTTGTTTCAATATGAAAACCAGTGAAAGCAAAACAATTATCGTAATTCAAACTTTGTTGAGCATTGCTTTGCATAGGGTCTCCATCAAACATAGATTCGCAAATATCTACGCCATCTGCTGCAAGAGCAATATCAAATGAATCCGTAGCAGAACACATCGCAAACATAAAACCTCCACCTAAGACAAAATCTCTAATTTTTTTTACAACAGCAAGTTTGAGTTGGGAAACTTTTTTGTAACCAAGTTGTTTGGCTAAGTCTTCTTGAAAAGCAACATCTTCTTTATACCAAGCAACATTACGGTAATTAGCCCAAAACTTTCCATATTGTCCGGTGAAGTCTTCATGATGTAAGTGTAACCAATCGTACATAGGAAGCACACCGTTTAAAACTTCTTCATCATACACCACATCGTAAGGTATCTCAGCGTAAGTTAAAACCAAAGTTACGGCATCGTCCCAAGGACGTTTACTTTTAGGAGAATAAACCGCTATCTTTGGAGCTTTTTGCAACTTAACAGCGTCCATATTTACCTCTGGATCTGAAATCTCATCTATTATTCCAAGCATCTGTGAGTTAGAGATAACTTCATAACTGACTCCTCGTAGTTTGCATAGCTTTATAATTTCAGCATCTTCTTCCATAGAGAAAGAACCTCCTCTATAATTTAACAACCACGTAACATCATTATCTCTCTGCAAAGAAACGTAGGCAATACCATAGGCTTTAAGATGGTTTTTTTGTGTCTCGTCCATAGGAATCAAAACAAAAGCAGCCTTGACAGAGAAAGAAAACAACAATATTACTATTATTAAAAATCTTTTCATCTATTTTAGTACAATTAATAAATTTTAGAATGGTTGTTCTTCGTCGTATGAGTTCATTTCGTTGCCCTCTGGTAGTTCATCGTTGATACTTGAACCCATAGTAACTGTATTTGTGCTGCTATCAAAGCTTGCGTTTTCAGGAAGGTTGGAATATGGAGTGATAGAAGAGTATTCTTTACCAATATTATAAAACTTTACAAACTGATGTTTAAAGCCTAAACGTGCTTTTCCAATAGAACCAGCACGATTCTTTGCTATATTGACATAAGCAACGCCTTGTGTGGAACCATTATCGTCTTCTGTGATCTTGTAATACTCGGGTCTGTAAATAAACATCACGATGTCAGCATCTTGTTCTATCGCTCCACTCTCACGTAAGTCGGATAGAAGGGGTTCTTTACTTCCTCCACGAGTCTCAACAGCACGAGATAATTGAGAAAGAGCAAGAATAGGAATACCAAGTTCCTTAGATAATGCCTTCAATTGCCGAGAGATAAAACTTATTTCTTGCTCTCTGTTGCCATTATTCCTACCTTCTCCACCTGTCATCAACTGTAAGTAATCAATAAACACCATTTTTATACCGTGAGCTTGCTTTAATCTTCTACATTTTGCTCGTAAATCAAATATACTTAGACCAGGATTATCATCAATAAAGATAGGTGCTTCACTAAGAGCTTGAGTTCTTTCTTTGATTTCTTGAATTTGTTTTGTAGTCATTTGATCTCCACGTTTAAGCTTAGAACCTTCTATCTCAACCTCGGAGGAAATCAAACGCATAGTCAATTCCATAGCTGTCATTTCCAAAGAAAATATTGCAATAGGTTGATTAAACATTACGGCAATATTTCTTGCCATTGTAACAGCAAAGGCAGTCTTTCCCATAGCAGGACGTGCGGCAAGGATAATTAAAGTTCCTGGTTGGAAACCATTAATACAGCGATCTAATTCTTCAAAACCACTTTGCAAACCTGTGATTGATGTATCAGAGGCTTGAACTTCTTCAATTTCTTTCATGGCAGAGTGGAGTAGTTGTTGCATATTCTGAGAAGAAGAGTTGAAGTTCTTGTCGTTAATATCTAAGAACTTAGTCTCAGTTCTGTCTAACAAATCCACGATGTCTGTTGTTTCATCATAAGCATCTTTCAGCGTTTCAGTAGATACTCGTATCAATTCACGTTGAATAAATTTTTCTGCTAAAATACTTACATAATATTCAATGTGAGCAGCAGATGTAACCTTAGAAGTAAGATTAGCCATCTTGTAAGAACCTCCAACAGCTTCCAAACTTCCCATCTTTTTCAGTTTTTCAGTAACAGAAATCAAGTCAATAGGATTTCCTTCATGGAAAAGAGCAAGGATTGCAGAAAATATTTCTTTATGCTCATCTTTATAGAAGAAATCAACTTTTAATCTGTCAATTGTGTTCGTTAAAGCGTCTTGGTCAAGCAACAAAGCACCTAAAACTTCTTCTTCAAGTTCTTCTGCTTGTGGAGGAACCATATTATTGTTTAAAGCAAAGGCTTGACTTAGTGTCATTCTTTGGTTTCTTGATCTTGAGGTTCTGTTGTTTTGAGTTAAATCTGCCATATATTTGTCCCTTATCTTAATAGTGAATATTACATCGCAAAAATACACACTTTAATTTAGTTGATATATAATTTTGAACTATTTTTATTAACATATTTTGAACATAAACTGCTAACAGAATGTTAATTTCTATAATAAATAGCACGATTTCTTTCTGCCATTTTTAGTCTATTTTTTGCCACTTCAAGTTTTCATATACTGTTTCGGCTTTATTGTATTGTGAGAATAAATAACTTTTAAGAAAAAGTAATTTTTAGCGACAATTTACGTTTTATTTCCATAGCAATAGTTACTTTTTATGATAGAGAACAAAGAAATAGAACTTGCATTTAATTTTTTGCAATACACAGACAGAAACATTTTTCTTACAGGTAGGGCAGGAACAGGTAAAACTACTTTCCTCAAATCCTTAACACAAAGGCTTCATAAACGATTTGTTGTTTTGGCTCCTACAGGTGTTGCTGCTTTGAATGCAGGAGGTGTAACTATACATTCTTTCTTTCAATTGCCATTTCATGTATTTGTACCTGGTGCTAAGTTTGAAACTCGTAAATTCTCAAAACAAAAACGTAATCTTATAAATAGTCTTGATATTATAATAATAGATGAGGTTTCAATGGTAAGATGTGATGTATTAGATGCGATAGATAGAATTTTGAGAACTTTTAGACGAAATGGTGCAGGCAAACCTTTTGGTGGAGTGCAATTGCTTCTTATAGGTGACTTAAATCAACTTCCTCCTATAGCAAAAGATGATGAAGAACTTATGCTAAGGCCGTATTACGATAGTCTATACTTCTTTTCTTCTAAGGCATTGCTGGCTTCTAACTACATAACGATAGCTTTGAAACATATTTATCGCCAATCTGATGAAAAGTTTATACAAATTCTTAATGCAGTCAGAGATAATAAACTCACAAAGGAAGATGTTGAGGTGTTAAACCAATCTTACAAAAAAGATATTTTGGAAAATGTTCCAGAAAATTACATTGTTCTTTGCACACATAATATTCAAGCAGATAAAATCAATGTAAATAAAATCAATGCTTTGAAAGGTAAGGATAAAATCTATAAGGCTAAAGTGGAAGGTATCTTTCCAGACAATATATATCCTAATTTAGAGCGTTTGCATTTGAAAGTTGGTGCTCAGGTTATGTTTCTTAAAAATGATTATGAAACTTCAGGAACAAAGAAACGTTATTATAATGGAAAGATAGGAGTAGTAACAGATTTAGATGATGATTTTGTTACCGTAAAATGTCCAGAAGATGAGCAAGAAATCTTAGTTCAGCAATACACATGGCAGAACTTTGAATACTCAATGGAGAAAGAGTCAAAAGAACTCAAACTTAAAGAAAAAGGAACTTTTACTCAGTTCCCATTAAAACTTGCTTGGGCGATAACAATTCATAAATCTCAAGGGCTTACTTTTGATAAGGCGGTAATAAATTCAAATCAAGCATTTTCACATGGACAAGTTTATGTTGCATTGTCAAGATGTAGAAGTTTGGAAGGTATGATTCTTTCCGAACCTTTCAAATATTCTTCTATTATCTTGGACAGAAATATAAAACTATTCAATGATAATGCACAGAAAAACTTGCCTGATGATTTAGTATTGCAAAAGTCCAAAGATGATTACTTCTTTAAGACACTTTATTCTATCTTTGATTTCTTTGAATTATCAAGATTATTAAACAAACTTCAAGGTTTTGTTAATACAATAAGTAAAGTGTTTCCAAAACTTTCCAAAACTATTTCCCAACAGGTGAATGCTTACTTTAAAGATGTTGAAGAAGTAGCGGTGAAGTTTAAGAAATATATAGACAACGTATATAACAAAGATATAAACAGTGAAGAAAAAGCTGAAATAGTTCTTAAACGTTCCTATGATGCAAGAGATTATTTTCTAAAAAAACTTACTGAGTTTAATGATTTGATACTTTCTTTATTGGATATAGACTTTGATAACAAAGAAGATAATTCTTTATTAAACGAACTAACTGTTCAGATCTCAGTAGAGAAAGAGATAAAATTCAGATTGTTGAATTTTTTATTTAGAAATGAGTTCCAAATAGACGAATTTTTAAAATACAAAAATAATATCTTAGCACAAGGAACAAGTATAGAACTTTCTTCTATTATAGGAGGAAAAAAGAAAAAGAAATCTAAAACTTCTAAATCAAAGAAAACTGAAAAACCTAAAGAAGACAAAGCTTATGAAGATGTGGAAGATAAAGATTTGTTTGATACTCTAAGAAAATGGAGAAAAGAAATTGCAGATGAAGAATCTAAACCAGCATATATGATTTTATCTCAAGTTACTTTGATAGAGATAGCAAACAAAAAACCACAAACAATAAAAGAGTTGCTTGAAATACGAGGAATAGGAAAACAAAAAGTAGAACGCTATGGACAAACTATTCTTGATATAATTTTAGATAAAAATAAATAAATACAACAATAAAATAATCGCATTTACGTTCTTTAAGCAAAATTACATTTTCAAAG
Organism: Bacteroidales bacterium; assembly: GCA_045221575.1. Lineage (GTDB taxonomy): Bacteria > Bacteroidota > Bacteroidia > Bacteroidales > P3 > Scybalousia_A. Next base: position 24,097 of record JBGUWU010000016.1, on the reverse strand, counting down.
AATTAGGATTATAAAAGAAATCTACCCTGTTATCTGCTACCATCTTCGTGCTGCTAAAATAATCGGTAGCAATAGCAGGGGCTTTTTTACCAGCACCAAAACAAGTATTTCCTGTTAAAACGTATGCTTCGTCCCACAAATTTTTATCAATAAAATATTGTAAAGTTTGTTTTCCACCTTCTACAATAAGAGAACCAATGCCATTTTTTGATAGATGATGAAGAATCTGAACAATAGAGTCTTCATTATTGGATATTTGTATAAAATCTATGTTATTTTGCTTTTCTGTTTTTAGATAATTAAAAACAAGAGTAGGACTTTCATTGTTAAATACATTACTTGATTGAGGTAGAGTTAAATCTCTGTCAAAAACAACGCGTTTAGGGTTCTTACCATTAAAATATCGTGTTGTAAGACTTGGATTGTCGTTTAAAACAGTATTGTATCCAACTAAAATAGCATCTTCTTCAGCACGTTGTTTATGTACCCAGACTTTTAAATCATTGTTTGTTATCCAATAAGTTTGTTTTTCTTTGTTGTTTCTTTCTATATCAATATAACCATCAAGACTTTGGGCAAATTTTAAGATAATATAAGGACGATGTTTCTCTTGATTACAAAAAAATCGACGATTAAGAAATCTTCCTTCCTCTTCTAATACTCCACATTCTACTTCTATGCCAGCATCTTGTAACATTTTTATTCCACCTCCTGCAACTTTTGGATTACTATCTCTGTTTGCTATTACACAACGTTTGATATTGTTTTTGATTAACAGTTCTGCACAAGGAGGAGTTTTGCCATAATGGCAACAAGGTTCAAGATTAACGTAAATAGTGGAGTCTTTGAGAAGGGATTTGTCTTTTACATTATTAATAGCATTTACTTCTGCATGCGAAAAACCATATTTCTGATGATAACCTTCTCCTATTATATTGTTATTATAAACAACAACAGCACCAACCTTAGGATTAGGACTATTTAAACCTCGTCCTAAAAGAGCCAATTCAAAACAACGTCTTATATATTTTTTATCTTCAGTATTCATAATTTATTCGTAATTTTGCACGGCAAAGATACGAAAAAGAATGAAAACACGCTCAAACAAAATAAAAGACATAAAAGATTATATTCTTGAAGAATTAAGAAACAAATATTCAAAAACAGAGATAAACTCTTTGATTGCTATTCTTTTTGAAGAGTATGCTGGTTTAAATTCAGCACATATTTTGGCATTTGAAGAAGATTATATCAATGAATCTGAACTTTTGAAGATAGTTCTTGCGACAGAACAACTAAAAAAAGAAAAACCGATACAACAGATTTTGGGATATAAAGAGTTTTGTGGGCTAAGACTGAAAGTAAATGAAAATGTTTTGATACCAAGACCAGAAACTGAGGAACTATGCTATAAGATTATAGAACAAGAAAAAGAAAACGAGAGTAAAAAACTTAGAATAATAGACCTTTGTTGTGGAAGTGCTTGTATTGCTTTAAGTTTAAAAAAATATTTACCAAATGCAAAAGTATATGCAATGGATATTTCTACTAAGGCTTTAGAAATTGCCAAAGAGAATATTAGTAATTCGGGTTTAGAAATCAAACTTTTGCAGGGTGATTTGTTGAACGGATTTGATATAGACCAAGATTTTGATATTGTTGTTTCTAATCCGCCATACATAATGCAAAAAGAAAAGGTCAATATGCAAAACAATGTATTAAAATATGAGCCTTCTGTTGCCTTGTTCGTTGAAGACGAAAAACCATTACTTTTTTATGAAAAAATAAACGAATTTTGTAAAAAACGATTATCAAAAAACGGAAGAGTGTATTTAGAAATCAATGAAAATTTAGGAACAAACACACTCTCTTTATTCTCTGAAAAAGAATATATTGAACAAGTAATTAAGGATATATTCGGCAAAGATAGATTTATTTTTTTGAAAAAAAAGATGTAAAAAATTTGTTAGTAAATAAAATTATACTACTTTTGCACACGGAGAGTTGGCTGAGTGGTCGATAGCGGCGGTCTTGAAAACCGTTGAGGGTCACACCTCCGGGGGTTCGAATCCCTCACTCTCCGCAAAACAGATTTTAGAGAAGATTGAGAACAATGTGTTTTCAATCTTTTTCTTTTTATAAACATTGTTAGTTATGGAGAATGAAAATATTGAATATATAAAAACGTTATTTCCTTTTGTAAGTAATAAACAGCAAGAGCAGTTTTTAAAATTGCCAGATTTGTACAAGGAATGGAACGAAAAAATTAACGTAATCTCACGTAAGGATATAGATAACTTGTTTTATCATCATATTTTACACTCTTTAACGATTGGAAAGTTTTGTTCTTTTTTACCAGATGCAAACGTTTTAGATGTTGGAACAGGTGGTGGTTTTCCGGGAATACCTCTTGCTATCCTGTTTCCTCAGACTAATTTTCATTTGATAGATAGAACTGCAAAGAAAATAAAGGTTGTAAATGCGATAAAAGACGCTTTGGGTTTGGATAACGTTGTTGCAGAACAAATAGCTTGTGAAGATTTAAAGAAAAAGTATGACTTTATAGTTTCAAGAGCTGTTACTAATATGAAAGACTTCCTTGCTATATCTAAAGGTAGGATTTCTCAAGCGTCTTTGCATAAACTACGTAATGGAATACTTTATCTTAAAGGTAAAGATGCTTATGAAGAAATGGTGGACTACAGAGGTTATTATGAAATACATGATTTAGAAAACATTGTTCCTTCAATAGAGTATTATAAAACCAAATGTTTGGTTTATATTTCTTTATCTAAATAAAAAAACACTTTAAAATCAAAGTAAGTAAATAATTTTGTGTAATTTTGCAGAAACATTGTAAGATAATGATTCGAAGATTGCTGAATATATTTTATGATAAAACATTTCTACGATTTGTAATTGTAGGAATAATAAACACGATATTTGGCGCAACTATTATGTTTGTCGCTTACAATGTTTTTCATTTTGGTTATTGGTTTTCAACTTTTGCAAATTACTTTCTTGGAAGCATACTTAGTTATTTTCTTAATAAATATTATACTTTTAAATATAAGCAAAGAAATCTTGGAGTTGTTGTAAGATTTGCTTTGAATATAGCTATATGTTGGCTGATTGCATATGGAATAGCAAAACCTTTAATGATATGGTTATTGTCTTCATGCACAAAAAACATACAAGAGAATGTCGCAATGTTCGTTGGTATGTGTCTTTTCGTTGGTCTAAATTATATAGGACAAAGATTCTTTGCATTTAAAAAAGAAGAAATAAAATGAAAAAGAAAATATCTATACTTATACCTTGTTATAATGAGTCTCAAAATTTACCTTCATTGTACGATTCTCTTTTAAATGTAATGACAGAAGAATATGATTGGGAAGTATTGTTGATTGATGATGGTAGTAAAGATAATTCAGTCTTCATAATGGAAGGTTTGCACAATAAAGATGAACGTTTTTCTTACTTAGAGTTATCTCGTAATTTTGGAAAAGAAAAAGCTATGTTAGCAGGCTTTGATTATGTTACAGGAGATTGCACAATCATAATGGATGCAGATCTACAACACCCAATAGATGCAATTCCTCAGATGATAAAACTTTGGGAGGAAGGCTATGAAGACGTCTATGGTAAAAGAAAAAACAGAGGAAACGAATCATACGTACGAAGAAAGTTTTCTTTGTTGTTTTATTATATTCTACAAAAAACAGCAAAATATGATGTACTTCCAAATGCTGGAGATTTTAGACTTTTAGATAAGATTTGTATAAATACTTTAAAAAAAATAAGAGAGAGCGAACGATATACAAAAGGTATGTTTGCATGGATAGGATTTAAGAAAATAGGAATTGAATTTGAAACAAAAGAAAGAACAAAAGGTAAATCTTCATGGAGCTTTAAAAAATTGTTTGGCTTAGCTATTGAAGGTTTGCTTTCATTTACTACAGCTCCTCTTAGACTGTCTACAATTTTAGGTGCAATAGTATCGCTTTCAGCTTTTGTTTATCTTATTTATGTTTTAATAAAAACACTTGTTATAGGTAATGAAGTTGCTGGTTTTCCTACAATGGTTATTTTAATACTATTCTTAGGAGGTGTTCAATTATTATCATTAGGAATAATAGGAGAATATGTAGGAAGAATATTTATAGAATCAAAGAAACGGCCAACATACGTTGTAAGAAAATATAATGGTAAAAAAGAACATTAAACTATGAAGTCCTTCTTTTTAAATAAAAACATATTAAAAAAGTTAGTATCAAACAAACAAATGAATATTTTTATCCTTTGTTTGTTGTTGAGTTGTGCTTTATGGATTTCAATTACCTACTCTAAAGAATATATATACAGCGAAACGTTTCCAATAAGTTTTATTGACAACTCCAATAAAGTTGATTTCTTTACAAAAGACAGTGTTATAACTATTGAAGTTAAGACTAACGGTTTTGAATACTTAGCAAATCAACTTTTTGTTTCTCATAAAAAGAAAATAGTATTAGATATTAATGATATTAATCTTAATCTTGCAAAAGGGAAAAGTAGGATACCTGTTTCAAGATTAAAACCTATGATAATGAAACAGCTTGGAACAGTTTCAAATAACACTAAAGTAAGTCCAGAAAATATTCATTTAGTATGGAATAAAATATATTCCAAAAAAGTTCCTGTAGTTTTGTGTGCTAATTTTTCGTTTCTTAAACCATACGATGCCTATAAGAAACCTGAAATGTTGATAAAAGAAGTAATAGTAGAAGGTAATAAAGAAGAATTAGATAAATTAGATACTCTTTATACCAAAAAGATAGAGTTTAAAAACATAAGTAAAACAACAACCATTTCTGTTCCAATTGATATGTCTTTGATTAAACCAACATTGGTATGTAAAACAACGAATATACCTGTAAAAATAGTTGCAGAAAAATACACGGAGAACATAATAAACATACCTATAGATGTGATAAGGTATGAAGACTATCAAAATATCAAGCTTCTACCACGAGAAGTTAAAGTTCGTTATCGTGTAGCAATGAAAGATTACAACAAAGCTAATGTTAAGGATTTTAAATCTTACGTTATTTGTTCTCATGAAGCGTTGTCTAATGACTCTAAATTAAAAGTCTATCTTTCTAATATTCCAGATTATATAAAAGTTGTAAGTATTATACCAGAAAAGGTTGAATACATATTGTTTAAATAAACTATGAAGACACTATCAGTAGGACTAACAGGAAGTATTGGTTGCGGAAAAACATTGATTGCAAAGGTATTTGAACATTTAAATATACCTGTTTTTAATGCAGACAATGAAGCCAAACTACTTTATCAAGATGAGCAGGTAAAAGAGAATCTAAAGATAATGTTTTCAGAAGATATTTTCGTTGATAATGTTTTAGATAAGAAAAAACTTTCACAAATAGTATTCTCAAACAAAGAAAAACTACAGCAACTTAGCGATTATATCCACCCATTAGTACAAAACAAATATCAATCATTTGTAAAACAACACAGTCTTTTGAATACTCCATACGTGATTATGGAAAGTGCAATCATATTTGAAAGTAAATGGGAAAAGTATTTTGACAAACTAATATGTATAAACACTCCTCAAAATCTTGTTATCCAAAGAGCCATGCAAAGAGATAATGCTTCAAAACAAGATATTATGCAAAGAATAAACAATCAATTTTCTGTTGAATATAAGATTTTGAATAGTAATTACGTTGTACTTAATGATGATTTGGCATTAGTTTTGCCTCAAGTTATAAACATAGATAAACAATTAAAATTATTATCAATTATAAACTAAAAATTAAAAATGAAAAAGTTAAGTCTGATTTTAGTCACACTGTTTTTAGGAATGTATGCTTCTGCACAAATAAGTACAAAGCAAGTTCCTCGTTCTTTCTCATTGAAAAACGAAATAGAAATACCAACAACAACTTTGTCTTCTCCAGATGTTGATGCTCTTATTGAAGAAGATGAACTTAATGCTAATTTCTTTAAACCTCAGAGATGTGCTGTTGCAGTTCCTATGTTTGAAAACTACTTTAATAAAGCAAAACATTTATCTTTTAGTGATTATGATTTGTATTTATTAAAAGTAACAATACCTTATGCACAAGCAATAGGATTTTCTTCTAATGATTTCTATTTACCAAAAGGAGGAGAGTTGTATTTGTATAACACCGATAGAAGTAAAGTATTAGGAGCTTTCACTTCAGACAATAATACCGAAGAAGGAGTGTTTGTAACAGAGTATGTCTATGGTGAAGAGTTGATAATTGAGTATTATCAACCCAAAAACGTAACAGATAAAGCAAAAATAGAACTTTCAGAATTTGTTTACTTCTATAGAGATGTTATTCATTTTGAAGATTTATCAGAATATTCAGATTTAGATTCAGAAAATGATGCAATAACTAAAAAATTTAAAGATTCAGGTTCTTGTAATGTAAATGTGAATTGTTCAGAGGGAAGCAACTATCAAGATGTAAAAAAAGCAGTTTGTCGCATACAGATTAAAGGAGGCTATTCTTATTTCTGGTGTACAGGTACTCTTATCAACAATACAAGCAATGATAAAACACCATACATTATCTCAGCAGCACATTGTATTTCATATTCATCAACAAGTGATTTTAATTCCTTCGTTTTTTATTTCAATTATGAGGTTTCTGGTTGTACAACTCCATATACAGAACCAGGATATACCTCTCTAACAGGTTGTACTCGCTTAGCTTATGATAATTCATACGGAGACAATGGAACAGATCATTTACTGCTTAAGTTAAAATCAAGTATTCCTTCTTCTTTAAATCCTTACTTTGTTGGTTGGTCAAGAAAAGCAAGCGCACCTTCAAAAGGTGTTGGAATACACCACCCAAGTGGAGATATAAAGAAAATATCTACTTTTACTCAAAAGCCAACGGCTGCTGAAATGAATACTTCAACACATTGGAGAGTTTTTTGGGCTCAAACAACAAATGGATTTGGTATTGTTGAAGGAGGTTCTTCTGGTAGTGGTTTATTTGGAACAGATGGACTTTTAGTAGGAACTCTTACAGGAGGCTATTCTGATTGTAGTAATTCAAGTGCTTCTGACCAAAAAGATTGGTATGGACAATTTAATAAACAATTCCAATATTTTTCTCAATGGCTTGACCCTAACAATACGGGAACAACAAATATGACTGGAATTTACTATAATCAATCAGCAGGATTTGAAAACATTGATAACAATTCTTTATCATTCAACGTTTATCCTTCTCCTGCAAAAGATTATATCACTATAAATATAGACAGACCAGAGGAAAATTGTGTTGTTTCTGTTCTTGATAATATGGGAAGAAGTCTTATTTCAACAAAAATAGGTAAATCTGAGAAACAAACAACTTTGAACGTATCTTCATTAACTTCTGGCGTTTATTTTATTCGCTTGTATTCTAATAAGAATTCATACGTTCAAAAATTTGTAAAAGAGTAATTGAATGAAAACAAAACTCTTAATTGTATTAATTGCTTTTCTATTTGTGATGTCTTCGTGTAGTAGTTCAAGAACTTCTATGCGAAAACATCGCAAAGGAAAATGCGACTGTCCAACTTGGTCTATGAGGGAAAATAACACAAATCTTCTTCATAGAAACTTATCATAGTTTTCATACTTTTACAAAACATACTTCCCAATAATTTAATGACAGAACAAGAATTATCAATAGCAATAAAAGATTACTTTCCTAAGGATTGTAGTTTTGATATTGCACACATACTCACGCAATACAATATTACTTTTAAAATTGTTCGTCCGAGAAAAGTCTTTTTGGGAACTTGTTATAAGCATAAGAATATTATAACAGTTAATGCTAATCTTCCGCCTTTTCTTTTCTTGTTAGTAACTCTTCATGAAATAGGTCATTTTGTTTCTCTTAAAAAAAATGGCACAAGTATAAAACCACATGGGAGAGAATGGCAAGATGAATATGTTAAACTTCTAAAACATTTTCTTTATAAAGGAGTTTTTCCAACCAAGTTAGCAGAACGAGTTATGCAAGAAATAATTAAACCAAAGGCGACTTGTTCCAAAGAACTTATGGAAATGACTTCAAATGTTTAGTTTTAAAATAATTGCTAATTATTAATTGCTAATTTCTAATTAATTATAGAATGCCAAAGATTGCTTTTCATACATTAGGTTGTAAGTTGAATTTTGCAGAAAGTTCAGATTTGTTGAGAAGATTTGTAAATGAAGGTTACGAAGAAACATCTTTTCATCAAAAAGCAGACGTATATGTTATAAACACTTGCACTGTTACTTCTATAGCAGAAAAGAAGTGCAGAAATGCTGTTCGTCAGGCTCATAATCTTAATCCTAATGCCTTGATAGCAGTAATTGGTTGTTTTGCGCAGGTTAATGCAGAAGAAATATCTAAAATAGAAGGAGTAAATATTATACTTGGTAACGATAATAAACATCTTTTGATTGACAAAGTAAAGCAATGGAGTAGGCAAGAGGAGTTGCAAAACTTTGTAAAGGATATTTCGCGTCTGCATACTTTTTATTCTTCCATTTCTTTCTCAGATAGAACACGAGGATTCTTAAAAGTTCAAGATGGTTGCGATTATTTTTGTACATATTGTGAGATTCCTTTTGCAAGAGGTCGTTCTCGTAGTTGCACAATACAACAAGCTAAAGACAATGCCTTAATTCTTGCAAAAGAAAATAAAAAAGAAGTTGTTTTAACAGGCGTTAATATTGGTGATTTTGGTAAAGGTACAAGCGAGGACTTTCTTTCCTTAATCAAAGAGTTAGATACTATAGAAGCGATAAAACGTTACAGAATATCAAGCATAGAACCCGACCTTTTGACTAAAGAGATAATAGATTTTTGTGCTGATTCTCGTGCTTTTATGCCTCATTTCCATATTCCATTGCAAGCAGGCAGCGACAAGGTGTTGAAGATGATGAAAAGAAATTACGATACTCAGCACTTTAAAGACAAAGTACTATATATAAAAGAGAAAATGCCAAATAGTTTTATTGCTTGTGATTGTCTAACAGGCTTTAATGGAGAAACAGAAGAAGAGTTTAACAAAGCAATAGAGTTTATTAAATCCTTACCTCTTGCTTTTGTTCATGTTTTTACTTACTCTGAAAGACCCGATGCTCATGCTCTTAAATTGCCTGAAAGAGTTCCTGTAGCTGAACGAAGAAAACGAAGCCTAATACTTCAAAACCTTGCAATAGAAAAGAAACATGAATTCTACAAACAAAACCTTAATGCAACAACATCTGTACTTTGGGAAGAAAGTCAGAAAGATGGTTATATGTATGGTTTCACTGATAATTATATAAGAGTAAGAACAAAATTCAATTCTCAAAAAACTAACACAATAGAAGAAATCTTATTAAACAAACTCTCAGACGATATGGAGTATTTTGAGGTTTAAAGGATATTATTTCAAATTTTTGTTTGCCTTTTTGAGATTTATTCATAAATTTGCAAAAAATAAAATACAATTCTAATGGAAAAGATAAAAGTAGGCGATACTTACGAATTTAAAACAAAGTATCATCAAAAAGATGTTGAGAAGTTTGCTGAAATAAGCGGCGATAATAACCCTATTCACGTTAATCAAGAATACGCAAAGAAGACTCCTTTTGGACAATGTATCGTTCATGGATTTTTTGCCGGTGCTGTTTTTTCAAGAGTTTTCGGAACCATGTGGCCAGGTGAAGGAACTATATATATGATGCAAGAAATGAGTTTTAGAGCTCCTGTTTTTGTAGAAAAAGACTACAAAGCTTGTTTTAAGGTTGCTGAAATTAACGAAGAAAAGCACAGAGGTATAATAGAATGTGTGCTTGAAGACGAAGAAGGCAAGCAAGCCATAATAGGAAAGGCTATGCTTATGCACAAAGAAAGATTTTAGTAATTTTATTTGCAAGATATTTTTCAATAATATTTGGTTTTAGTTTTGCTAAACTCCGTTTTCTTGACGCCAAACTTGATTTTCGTAGTGAAAAAAACTATTTTTTTTGACATAAACATCAAAAGTGGCGTGAAGAAAATTAAGTTTGGCGAAAATTAGGCTTGAAGTGGCAAAAATGATTCGTCTTTTTTGTGATTAGAGTCTTAATTTTATATCTTTGGTTTTTGTTTTATTGAAGTAAAAATAAAAGAAAAACCGTTGATATTAAACAATCTACAATAAAAAATAAAGATTAGTATATTTAAAAACTGAATATTAAGGAATTTTATAGTACTTTTGCAACACGTATTTAGAAATGTTTAATTAATAAAAATAATTTAAAATGAATTTACTAAGTGTTATGCTCATGGTGGGCGGTCAAAATGGTCAAGGTGGAGGTGCCGGAAGCGGATTAGTAATGCTACTTTTAATAATAGTTATTTTCTACTTCTTTATGATAAGACCTCAAACCAAGAAACAAAAAGAAGAAAAGAAATTTAGAGAAATGCTTCAAAAAGGTCAGCAAGTTTTGACCATAGGTGGAGTACATGGAAAAGTAAAAGAAGTAAAAGAAACCACAGTAATGGTAGAAATTGCTCATGAGGTAGTGATTGAAATAGAAAAAACAGCGATTTCTATGACTGCAACTCCAACAAAAGCAGAAGAAAAGAAATAATTTTTGTTGAATAATTGCAAAAAAAAAGAAAGCGAACGAAGTTTTTTTAATATCTCGTTCGCTTTTTGTTTATAGATGGTATTTTATTAGTTCCTCTAAAGGTGCTTGAATTACCTTTCCAACTTTTACTACATGTTGTTCGGCAACTTCTTTAAAAACATCTTGAGCATAGTAACCAACAGAACCAACAACGTTTATAGGATATTGCTTATAGTTAGAATATTGAGAGACTTGCATGATGAAAAAGTTGTTAAATGCTTCTGCAATAATACTTCTGCAATACAAATCATCTCGTCTTGTGATAGCAAACTTAGCAAATGAAGCAAGATAAAAGTTAGGTTTTTCACCCATGTATAGTTTGTTTAAAAAATCTGCTTCTTCTCCGGGATTTTCTTCAGCAAATTGTTTGTGAATATGCTCAGGCATTTGTCCTCTAAGGTAGTTTCTTAGAACAATCTTACCGATGTTTGTTCCTGCACCTTCATCACATAACACATAACCTAAAGATGGTAAGTTTTCAACTATCTTTTCTCCATCATAAAGGCAAGAGTTTGAACCTGTTCCAAGTATTGCTGCTACTCCTTTCTCTCTTAGGCAAGTAGCACGTGCAGCTCCTAATAAATCGTCTTCAATATGTATTTCAGCATTAGGAAGATAATGTTGAAAGATATTAGACATTTGAGTCTTTTTTTGAACAGTTGAACAACCTGAACCATAGAAATACATTTGCATCTTTTCATTCGCAGGAAGATTTGGAAGAATATTAGCAACGATTTCATTGTTTATAGTGTTCTCAGAAACATTATAAGGATTCAAACCAATAGAACGAAAATATTTTCTTTGGTTTTCGTTATTGATTAAACACCAATCTATTTTTGTAGAACCACTATCTGCAATCAGTAACATATGCTTAAAGATTTATTTTTTCGCTTGCTATTCTTATTCTCTCTAAACTCTCTTGTTTTCCTAAAAGTTTAAATATTTCAACCATATTTACGCCCTTAGTATCTCCAACGATAGCTAAACGAATGCTGTTCATTATTTGTCCCATATTCAATTCGTTCTTTGGAATGTAATCCATTAGAAACTCTTCTGCTTTTTCTCCCCACTCGTTGTTGTCTTCTATTTTGGAAAGGTTGTCTATTATATCGTTCATCCTTTGACTTGTTCCTTCTTTCCAGCGTTTCTTTAATGCTTTTTCAGCATATTCATTTGGACGAACAAAGAAATAATCGCTATTATCCCATAGCTCTTTGGCGAAAGAGCATCTTTCTTTTACTAATGCGACAACGTTTTCCACATATTCAAAACTTGGAGTAAAGCCTTTAGAGTTTAGCTCCTTTAGATATTCTTTTGCTAACTCGTTATTAGATTCTTTTTGCAAATATTGATGGTTAAACCATTTAGCTTTCTCCATATCGAACTTAGCGCCGTGCTTTGATATTCTTTCAATAGAGAATTTATCAACCAACTCTTGCAAAGTAAATAATTCTTGCTCAGTTCCATCGTTCCAACCTAAAAGAGCAAGCATATTAACCACAGCTTGAGGTAAGTAACCACTTTCTCTGTATCCTGAAGATATTTCTTTGCTCTTAGGATCGTGCCATTCTAATGGGAAAACAGGGAATCCTAATCTATCTCCATCGCGTTTAGATAATTTTCCCTTGCCATCAGGTTTTAAAATCAAAGGAAGATGAGCAAATTTTGGAGCTTCCCATTCAAAAGCCTTGTACAAACTAACATGTAAAGGGCAACTTGGTAGCCATTCTTCTCCTCTAATAACATGAGAAATTTTCATTAGATGGTCATCAACGATGTTTGCTAAGTGATAAGTAGGCATTCCGTCGCTTTTATACAAAACTTTATCATCTAAAAGTGAAGAATTAACGCTTATATGTCCTCGTATTAGGTCATCAAATTCAATTTGTTCGTTCTCTTCAAACTTAAAACGGATAACAAAAGGCTCACCAGACTTGATTAGTTCTTGAGTTTCTTGTTCAGAGAGAGAAAGAGAGTTCTTTAAACCTTGTCTTGTATGGCAGTCATATTGAAAAGTTTTCTTTTCAGCTTCTGCTTTGGCACGTCTGTCTGCTAATTCTTCTGCGGAATCAAAAGCATAGTACGCTTTTCCTTTGTTGACTAACTCCAAAGCATAGTCTTTGTACATTGATTTTCGTTCAGATTGTTTGTAAGGACCATATTCTCCACCTATACCTACGCCTTCGTCAAACTTTAAGCCTAACCATTTGAATGATTCTATGATATATTCTTCTGCACCTTCAACAAAGCGTGTTTGATCAGTGTCTTCTATTCTAAGAAGAAAGTCCCCTTTCATTTGTTTTGCAAAAAGATAGTTATATAAAGCCGTTCTCACACCTCCAATATGCAATGGTCCTGTTGGAGATGGTGCAAATCTTACTCTTACTTTAGTCATAATGTGATATTAATTTGAATTGTTTATCAATAAGTTTTGCAAAATTACAATTTTTTTTGCAATACTGTAAAAAAGACTTGATTTTTGTAAAAAAAGATCAAGTTTTAGCAAAAAAAGATCAAGTTTTTGTAAAAAAAGATCAAGTTTTTGTAAAAAAAAATCAAGACTTTTTTCATCAAAAAATAACAGTATAAAATATTATTCTTAATTTTGCAGTGATATATGCTTAAAAGATTATCTTACATATTGATTTTGTTATTTATTTTTCTTTCTTGTAAGAATAGAGAAAGTATAACAGAGGGTAATTCTGCTTATTATTGGACAACAATATTTTCTATAAATAAAGAGAAACAAGAGTTTTTGAATAAAAATAACATTAGTCGTCTTTATATTCGTTACTTTGATGTTGTGTTAAAAGACAATGTTTCTATGCCGAATGCCACTATAAAGTTCAAAGACAAAATACCTGAAACAATAGAAGTAATTCCTACTATATATATAATGAATGAGTGTATGCTAAACAGGGATACTTCTTTGGCAGCCAAAATATTGATACGTATATTGCAAATGAACGAAACTAACGATATAAGTAATGTAAAAGAAATACAGATAGATTGCGACTATACTAAAAAAACTGAAAGCAATTTTCTTGCCTTTATGCAAGAACTCCATACCCTTGCAAAAGAGAAACAAATAAGTTTGGCAACAACTGTTCGTCTTTATCAACTTTCTTGGCGAGTTCCTTCAGCAGACAGAGGAGTTTTGATGATGTATAACACAGGTGATTTCAAAAACTTCTATGATGAAAAACCTATACTTAATATTGACAGCGTAGAAACTTATCTTAGATACTTAAAACGCTATCGTTTGCCTCTAAGTGCTGCATATCCAGTGTTTAAGTGGGACATATTATTCCACAAAAACGAGTTTAGAGAAATACTTCACTCGTCTGATACTTCGTTTCTTTTCTCTGGCGATACAATAGTTAGGAGAGAACCGACATTAAACGACATTCTAAAAGCGAAAAACAAACTACAAAATATAAGAAAAAGTATAAACAACGAAATAATAGTTTTTGATTTATCAGATTATAACATAACACGTTTTAAAGATGAAGAATATAAAAAGATTTTTGCTCATTAATGTTTTAGGTATTTTGCTTATTGGTCAAATAAATGCTTGTGGTTTATATAGGACTAACAATCATTATATGATATTTGTTGCTCCTACTTCATATAATCTTGATGATAAAATGGAGCAAATCAATAGTTTTTGGTCAAAATATACTAATGGAAAATACAATGAATATACAAAAGAGATAATAGACTATGCAAAGTCCAAGAAAGATAATGAAATGGTTGAGTATCTCAATTATTTAAATGTTTATCTTTGTGGTGCAAATTCTTATTCAGATACGTGGGATTATCCAACCAAAGAAGATGTTGCAAACTATAAATTAATAGTAAAGAAAGCTATTAAAGCATCTTTGAATTACAAAGGAGAAAGATTGAAATCTCAGTATGCTCTCTTGTATGTTCGTTTAAATATTGAGGAAGAAAATTATAAAGATATTATTTCTTTTTGGAATAATAAAGCAAAACGTCTTCCTAATTCGGTTTATAAAACAATGATAGAAAATTATTATGCAGGAGCGTTGTATAATATGGGTAGGAGTGATGAAGCCTTAGAAATATTCTATAAAAATAAAGATTTTCTTAGTATAAAATGGGTTGTAAGAGAACATCGTAATATCGTTGGCTTGAAAAAGATGTACAATAACAATCCTAATTCAAAAGCACTTTACTATCTTGTACAAGATTATGTTAATCACATACAAGATAGTTTTGATGAGATTTGTGAATGTATAGAATATGATAGAATGGAAAAGTCAGAGGTTAAAGAGTTTCTTGCTTTTGTAAATACGGTTATCAAAGAAAAGAAGGTAAAAGACTTGTGTTTTTGGAATACTGCTCGCGCAATGGTGGAATATATCTTAGGAAATAACTCAAAAGCTAAAGAATATATCAACTTGGCCTTAAACTATGATTCAGAAGATATAGTGAAGGAAAATGCTCGTTGTGTGAAATTGCTGATATATACAAGTGAAAAGAATTTAGATGAGGGATATATTTATAATGAATTTAAATGGTTGGATAACAAAATAAAGACAGACAAATTGTATGGTCAATGCTTTTTAGACGCGAAAGAGAAGATAATGATGCATAGTCTTGTTCCTAATTATAGAAAACAAAAAAATACAAGTATGGTTCTTTCTCTTTTTATGATAAATAGTTATATGCAATTTCAAAAAGATAGTATATACTATGAAGATGCTCAATATCTATTGACAAATTATTCGGAATATTTTTCTGAACTACAACAAGCCACACCAGAAGCGATAATTAACTATAAGAGTTTCTTAAATACAAAAAATACAAACGCTTTTCAAGAATATATAAGAGAACAAGTTAAATTTGAAAATGATTATCTTAATGATTTGATTGGAACAAAATATATCTCACAAGGAGAGTTCGATAAGGCAATATCTTACTTAGAAAAAGTACCAATGAGTTTTGTAAATAACCAAAGTATTGCATATTATATGCAGAGAAGGGATTATACAAAAGAACTTTGGTTTTATAATCAATACTTGGACGAACTTTGGGACGATATGGAGAAAACACAAACAATGAAATCAAATCCTAAGATTTCTTTTTGCAAAGAAATGATAAAGCTTATTCAACAATTCAACTCTGAAAAAGACGCAGAAAAACGATATAATCTTGCTTATTTGTTAGCAACAAGATATTATCAGGCTTCCTATGTTGGTCAATGTTGGTTTTTGACTGAGTATTACTATTCAAGTGCTACTGAAGGGGCAAGAGATTGGCAAGTTGATTTCTATAAACAAGCAGAAAAATACTTGAATATTGCTAAAAATTCTAAAAATCAAAGTCTGAAAACAAAATCATTGTATGCTCTTGCCTATATTCCAAGAGATAGTTGGGCTGAATATAGATATGATTGGAAAAATGGTGGATATATATTTCAGAAAGCAAATAGACATTCTCAAAAATATAAACGTTTGAATAATTTGTTTGCTTATCTGCAACAAAATCCTAAATCTCAAACAGATTATACTCGTAAGTGTGATGTGTTAAAGCAATTTGCAAAATATAAATAAACGAATAAGGACGAAAACTTTTCGTCCTTGTTTGTTTTATTCTCCTTCAAAAGATAATGGTATTGATTTTTTACTCTTAGAATTTATTCCTTTTTGTCGTAAATCACCTAAACGTTTTATAACATTTCCTTTTCCTGTTATAAGTTGTCCTTTTGCTTTTTCGTATTGTTCTTGTGCTTTGCTAACAGATGAACCTACGTCTTCAAAAGTTTCTAAAAATCCCAATAGTTTATCGTAAATGCCTCCACAGGTTTCAGCCATAGATTGAGCTTCTTTGTTTCTTGTGTCTATTTTCCAAATATCAGCAATTAAACGTAGGGAAGTAATCATATTAGTTGCTGAAATCAGAATGATTTTCTTTTTGTATGCGTATTCCCAAAGCGTTGGTTCTCCTTGAACTGCTACTAAATAAGCAGGTTCTATTGGAATAAACATCATAACAAATCCTAAACTTCCCTTAGTAACAAGTTCATAATTTTTAGAAGCAAGTTCATCTATGTGATTTCTCACCGATTTAATATGCTCTTGAAGATTTATTTCTTTATCTTCCTCTGTTTCAGAATGGAAATACCTTTCGTATGCTACTAAAGAAACTTTTGAATCAATAACAATGGTGTTTTCAAAACCATCTTCGGTATTTGGAAGATGAACGATAAAGTCTGGGATTAGTCTGCGGTTATCTTCTGTTGTTATATTTTGTTGTGATTCATAATGAATACCTTTTATTAATCCGCTATTTTGAAGAATAGTATCCAAAATATGTTCTCCCCAATTGCCAGCACGTTTATTTTCTCCTTTAAGAGCGTTAGTAAGTTTAATGGCGTCTTCTGAAATTGCTTTTGTTTGAGCTATGATGTTCTTTATTTGAGTTTCTAAACTTGTGTGCAATACTGTCTGTTTCTCATTGCCTTCTTCTACTTTCTTTTTAAACTCATTTATTTGTTCTTTCAAAGGTAAGACGATGCTTTCCATTTCTTTTGTATTGTTTTCGGAGAATTTCTTAGTCTTTTCTTCTAATATCTTGTTAGTAAGATTTTGAATATGTTCTTCGTTTTGCTTGTTTAGTTTTTCTAATGACGATTTATATTCAGTGAAGGATTGTTCTAAGTTTTGATTTTTTTCTTTCTCTCCTTGCAATAAGGCGATTGTCTCGGTATTTTGTTTGTGTAAAATTTTGTATTCTTCTTGGAGCTTATCGTAATCTTGTTCTTGTTTTTGGTTTATGGAGAGTGTGTTGTTTAATTTTTCGCTAAGAATTTCATTCTCGCCTTGCAAAGAAGTTATCTTTTTTTCTTTTTCTTTGTTTTCTAAAGAAATTGCTTCAAACTTTTGATTTAATTCCGAAATCAGTTCATTTTTTTCTTTTAACTTTTCTTGAATAAATTCATCGTTCTTTTTTGCACGAACAACATCGTTAGATAGACTTTTGTTTTGCAAATTGTAATCTCTAAGATCGTTGTTTAGTTTTGCAATCTCTTTGTTTTTTTCTTCTAATTGTGAATTTAGAATAGAAATATTGGCTTCAAGTTTTATGTTCTCTTCTTTTATAGATTGAATATCTGCGTTGTTGTTTTTGTTCTTTGAATTAAAAGAAACAAAAAACACAACTATTGCTACAACTAATAACAATGCTGAGACAATTAACAATATCATTTCTGTACTCATAATATTAACGTTTTTTTAAGTGAAATAATCTGTGCAAAGGTACAAGATTTTCTATTAATCTATGTGTCTTAAAATTATAATTTTTATTTTTTTTGCACTAAATATTGTGCTTTCATAATTTTTTTATAATTTTGTTACTTCGATTTTGAAATAATATTTTAACTAAGTAAAACATATAAGAATGGATTTCAGTTTAACAAAACAAGAGAATTTGTTTCTGCAAATGATTAGAGAATTTGCAGAAAATGAGGTTAAACCATTGGCTGCAGAAATAGACGAGCAGGAAAGATTTCCAATGGAAACAGTAGAAAAAATGGCGAAAATTGGTATTATGGGTATACCTATTCCAAAGCAATATGGTGGTCAAGGAGGTACAACTCAAATGTATTCAATGGCAGTTGAAGAGTTGAGTAGAGTTTGTGCTACAACAGGAGTTGTTGTTTCAGCTCATACTTCTTTATGTGCAGAGCCTATACTTATGTTTGGAACAGAGGAACAAAAGAATCAATATTTGCCAAAACTTGCATCAGGAGAATGGATTGGAGCTTTTGGTCTTACAGAACCAAATGCAGGAACTGATGCAGCAATGCAACAGACTACTGCTGTAGATGCTGGAGATAAATGGATACTTAATGGAAGTAAGATATTTATCACTAATGCTTCTTATGCAAATGTTTATGTTGTTTTTGCAATGACAGACAAATCATTAGGAACAAAAGGTATTTCAGCTTTCATTGTTGAAAGAGGTTTCAAAGGTTTCTCAATAGGAAAGAAAGAAAAGAAACTTGGTATTAGAGGAAGTGCTACATGTGAGCTTATATTTGAGAATTGTGAAGTTCCAAAAGAAAATTTATTAGGTAAAGAAGGCAAAGGTTTTAAAATAGCGATGATGACCTTAGACGGAGGTCGTTTAGGTATTGCATCTCAAGCTTTAGGTATTGCACAAGGAGCAATGGACGAAACAGTTAAATATGTTAAGGAAAGAAAACAATTTGGAAGAGCTATAGGTCAATTCCAAAATACTCAATTCCAACTTGCTAATTTAGAAACTAAGATAAATGCAGCGAGATTTTTAGTAAGAAGTGCTGCAGATAAAATAGACAGAGGCTTACCTCATAGTAAAGATGCTTCTATGGCTAAACTCTTTGCTGCTGAAACTGCAATGGAAATGACTACAAAAGCAATTCAATTCCATGGTGGTTATGGTTATACAAGAGAATATCCGGTTGAGAGAATGTTCCGTGATGCTAAGATTACTGAAATTTATGAAGGAACATCTGAAGTTCAACGTATGGTTATTGCAGCAAATTTGCTTAAATAAAATTAAGGAAATAAAAAAAGACAATAGGAAATAAATATTGTTGATTTTGATTTCTTTTAAAAGTTTAATTAATTAAGAAAATAAAGAATAATGAATATAATAGTTTGTATAAAACAAGTACCTGATACAACAGAAGTAAAGATAGATCCAAAGACAGGTACGTTAATTAGAGAGGGAGTTCCTTCAATTATGAATCCAGATGATAAAGGAGGATTGGAACTTGCTCTTAGAATGAAAGATGAATTTGGTGCTAAGGTAACAGTTATTACTATGGGATTACCTCAAGCAGAAGCTATTCTTAGAGAATCTCTTGCTATGGGAGCAGATAGAGCAATACTTCTAACAGATAGAAGATTAGGAGGAGCAGATACATTGGCTACTTCTTATGCTCTTAGTGGTGCTTTAAGAGAATTAGGTTATGACCTTGTTATAACAGGACGTCAAGCAATAGATGGAGATACTGCACAGGTAGGACCTGAATTAGCAGAACATTTAGACATTCCTCAAGTAACATATCTTGAAGATTGTAAGTTTGATGGCAACAAAACTCTTACAATAAAGAAACAATTAGAAGATGGATATCAAATGGTTCAAGTAGATATGCCTTGTTTAGTAAGTGTTTTGGCTTCTTCATACAAACCAAGATATATGACTGTTAGTGGTATTGTTGAGTGTTTTGATAAAGAAATTGAAACATGGACAGTAGATAACATAAAAGTAGAAGAAGAAAAACTTGGAAAGAAAGGTTCTCCAACTAATGTTAAGAAATCTTTTGCTAAGGCAGTTAAAGGACAAGGTGAAGTCTTTGAAGTAGAACCAGAAGAGGCTGTTGAATTAATAGTTAACAAACTTAAAGAAAAACATATAATCTAATACGGTAGGTTGTTTTTTGTTAGGTAATCTTATAAAAAGTTAAGAGATATGAATAAAGAAGATTATAAAAATATATTTGTTTTTGTTGAGCAAAGAGACGGCAAAATACAAAACGTGGGCTTAGAGCTTTTGGGTAAAGCAAGAGAATTAGCAGACAATCTTGGACAAGAAGTGTATGCAATGTTTCTTGGTAATAATATAAAAGCACAAGCTAATGATTTAATTAGTTATGGAGCAGATAAAGTTCTTTTAGTTGAAGATGAAAGTTTAGCTGTTTATACAACAGAACCTTATACTCAAGCTATAGCACAAATGATTAATGATAAGAAACCTTCTATTGTGCTTATTGGTTCAACAACAATAGGAAGAGATCTTGGTCCAAGAGTTTCAGCGAGAGTTGTTACAGGTCTTACAGCAGACTGCACTAAATTGGAAATAAACGAAGAAGATAAAGAACTTTGGAGTACTCGTCCTGCATTCGGAGGAAATCTTATGGCAACTATCGTTTGTCCAAATCACCGTCCTCAAATGAGTACTGTACGTCCAGGAGTTATGCAACGAATGGCAAAAGATGATTCTCGTAAAGGTGAAGTTATAGAATATAAAGTTAATTTCCAAAAAGATAAATTTAAAGTAAGAGTTCTTGAAACTGTTAAACAAGAAGCTAAAGTCGATATTACAGAAGCTAAGGTTCTTGTTTCTGGTGGTAGAGGAGTAGGTAATACTGAAGGATTTAAGAAATTGGAAGAACTTGCAAACGTATTAAAAGGAGAGGTTTCTTCTTCAAGAGCTATGGTTGATGCAGGTGTAATGCCAAGCGAACGTCAAGTAGGTCAAACAGGAAAAACTGTACGTCCAAACTTGTATATGGCTTGTGGTATTTCTGGAGCTATTCAACATATTGCAGGTATGGAATCAAGTGAATTTATAGTAGCTATTAATAAAGATAAATATGCTCCTATAATGCAACTTGCAGACCTTGGTATTGTTGGAGATTTACACAAGATAGTACCAATGCTTACAGAAAGACTAAAACAAGAAGTAAAATAGTCTGATACGCTATAATTTTATAGATAAAAAGGACTTAAGGATTTAAAATGTCCTTATAGTCCTTTTTCTTATATTATAAAAAATCAAAACGCTATGAAAGAAAATTTAAGAATTGTTGCTGTTGAACCAATAGGTATAGACAAAAGCAAAGAAGAAGAGATAAAACAAGTGTTTTCTAAGTATAAATGTGAGTTTTCTATGTATTATGATAGAAAGGAAGATGAACAAACACTTGTAGAAAGAATTGCAGATAACGACATTGCAATAGTGTCAAATATACCTTTGAATAAAAATGTTTTAGAAAAGTGTCCAAATTTAAAACTATTGGCTATTGCTTTTACAGGTATTGACCATATAGACTTAGATTATTGCAATGAAAAAGGTATTGCTGTTGTTAATTCTTCAGGTTATGCAACTGAAGCAGTTAGTGAATTAGCAATAGGTCTTATGCTTGATGTTTTAAGAAAGATAAGTTCTTTTGATAAAGATATAAGAAACCAAGGAGCAAGAAATAATTTTTTAGGCTTGGAGTTGAAAAACAAAACTGTAGGTATAGTTGGTATGGGTGCAATAGGCAAACGTACAGCAATTTTACTGAAAGCTTTCGGAGCTAATGTTCTTGCATTTTCTCATAGTTCAACATTAGTTATGGAAAGAGAAGGGGTAGAGTATGTTGATTTTGAAACATTAATGAAAAAGTCAGATATTATTTCTTTACATGTTCCTTTAACAAAGCAAACAGAGAATATGATTAATAAAAAATCTCTACAACTTTGTAAACCATCAGCCATACTCATAAATACATCAAGAGGTAAGGTTGTTAATTCTGAAGATTTAGCAGACGCACTTAATAATGATAAGCTTGCAGGAGCAGGTGTTGATGTATATGAAACAGAACCTCCTCTAAATTCAAATCACCCACTATTGAATGCAAAGAATTGTATTTGTGTTCCTCATATAGCATACGCAACAAGAGAAAGTTTTGATAAAAGAATTGATATTGTTGTTGCAAATATTGAAAAATGGCTATCTAAGTAAAACGATAGCAGATTAAATAATTGTATAACAAATTTCCTTAAAAACAGAATAGTTAATCTATTCTGTTTTTTTTATATTAATACATCGCTTAGGCACAATTTTTGGTGTTTATCTTTCGTTTAATATATGTTTAATAACCTTTTAAAAATCTTTTAATCATGCGTTATTTCATTGCTTTCTTTTTCGCTTTAACTATCTCTTTCTTCGCTTTTGCTGAAAATGATAGTTGTTCTGTTGTTTCTTTTGATAATGATGACTGTCCGCTTAAAGGAAGAGTGAAGATAGTAGGAAAGTATGAAATTTGTGATTTGGTTGTTCGTTTTGTTCCTTATATTCAAAGATACGATTTTGAAATAGAGGTTAGGTCTTCAGTTCCTTCTTATGATGAATGTCCTTGTGGTGTTGTTCAGTTCGTAGGGAAATATGATATTTGTGATATAAGAGTAAAAGAAGCATCTCAAACAGAAATATGCGACCTTATTGTATATATTAGAAAATAAAAAACTCCAGTGGTTTGATGCTTTTTGCTTTTAGTGTATAACTCATCGTATCATTAAATCCATCTATAAATTTAAAATTTTCCAGATTATCAATATACAAACTTTGTATATTTAAGTCGTCCATTATCTTACATTCCAATACTTCTAATATATCGTTTATCTCAAATAACTCTCTAAGTTTTTGTACTCTCTCACTTGGATAACTATGTTCGTCTAAATCCACAAGTATTCCACTTATCGTTATATCCCAACTCTTACAGCCGAAGCACTCTATAACCTCGCTATCGCTACCATCTACTGCCGTTTTCACTATATTCTTTGAACGTGTAAAACTAAGTATAGGACACGGTGCAAGTATTGTCGGAGTACCTTCTGCCTGCTATGTTTCAAATTAACTTCGGCAAACAACAGTTAGTATTTCCTCCTTCGCATCCTTACTTCAAACGACTACCTAAAGAACAGGAACACCTGCTAAAAGAAAAATCAAGAACAGAACTTAGACGCATTCTTAACAACGCCGAAGAATACAAAAAACTTATCAAAGACAAAAACTATAAAGATGTTAAATTTGATTGGACTACAGGAGGACTAAAAGCAACACACAGAGGACATATCTCTCACGATAATGAGAAAGAAGAACGCTTTTTTACTGAACTTACTAAAGACGGCAAAGGATTATCTTCTACTCAACTTGAACTTGCTTGTCAAGATAATTTATTTAAAATGGGGCACCGTGCTTTACTTAGAGATGAATCACTAAAAGATACTGAAGGTAAAAAATTACCTGCTCTTGATTTAGAGTTAAATGGTAAAGTTATGGATATAAAAAGTATTACTACGTCAGGGTATTATGGCTATAGTTTGTATAGTAAAAATACACAACTTGACAATGTAAAACGAAAAACTGGTTTTGAAAGTGATAGTGTTTGTTTATATTTTCACAATCCAAAAACATATTCAAAAGAAAAACTTGTTAATGATACCGATTGGTATAAAAAACACATCGTTGAACGTGGTAAAGAACAACGTATCAAACACATTTACATAGTAATTAATGGAGAAAAACAACTTATGAGGTATGATATATAAAAAAATGTGCCAGTTGGTAAGGCGAGGATAGGTTTCCCAGTTCCCCGCAACGTACTACCTCACGATAATACATAACTGACACGACACAAAATTACAATAATAATTTAAATTACAAGCAAAAATAATAAAAAAAACATACTTGGTAAAAAAATGACCAAGTCTTTTTGTAAAAGAAGATTAAGAGTTTGTAAGAAAATCGAGTCTTTTTTTTAGTAAAATTACTCTTCTTGTGTAGATGTTGGTATTTGAAAGAAAGTGAAATTCACCTTACCATAGTGTCTTTGTT
>JBGUWU010000015.1:0-115292 GCA_045221575.1 Bacteroidales bacterium | reverse complement strand
AAATGCTTATAATTATCAGATAAATCTTAACTCTCTTCCACAAGGAACATACTTTATAAAAGTAATAACCAACAGCGGACAAACCGTAAAGAAGATAATTCTTTCAAATTAGAAATGAGTAATTAGTAATTAGAAATTATGCATAGCGACTAAACTTTTTAAGCGTTAATCCGCCAATTTCCTGCGGCAATTTGGCTGTCTTCTTCGAAGCCACCCCAATTTCTAATTTCTAATTACTAATTTCTAATTACTAATTTTTTTAGTACTTTTGCAGGTTGATTAAAATTATAATCGTAATGAAAAAGGTAATAGTTATTTGTTTAATATGTGTTTTATTTTTCTCTTGTAAGAAAGACGACAAGGCGGATAAAAAATTCTATAACAACAATATAGAAGAAGTAATAAAGTTCAAGCGTTTTGATATTGCTTTATTTGCCAGCCCTAAGACCACTTTGGAAGCCCACTTAAAAGGCTTGCAAAAAGACTTCCCTTATATGTTTCAGCAACCTTTAACAGATACGGAATATCTTAATATGCTTATCCAAATGGTGTCGGATTCTCAGATGCAAAAGGCTCAGAATATAGTAGAAAAAGAGTTTGCTAACCTCAACCAAATATCTACTGATATTACTTCTGCTTTTGCTCGTTTAAAAGAGATTTATCCTAACACTTATTTACCTAAAAATGTATATACTTTTATTTTAGGTCCAGCAGATTATTCTTATGGTTATGCTAACAGAGTATATATGAATGATACTATCTATTATGCTATTGCTTTGGACGTTTATGCTTTGAATAAGTTAGACAATCACCCTTATTATTCTCAGTATCCTCAGTATATGAAAGAAAGTCTAAGCAAAGAAATGATAGCACCTGACTTTGTAAGAATGTATCTATTGAATAAAACCTTTTTAAATATTCCTTTTAAAAGCATGTCTGGTAATGCTACTTTGTTAGACTGCATAATTGAAGATGGAAAATTGAGTTATTGCGTATCTAAGCTATTGCCAAAATATGCTCTTAACTATGTGCTTGGCTATAATGAAGAACAATATAAATGGTGTGAGAAAAATGAACAAAATATATGGGCTTATATTATTCAATCTAAGCTACTCTATGATACAGATAGAAGCAAATACTTAGGCCTTATAAGTATAGGACCAGAGAGTAAAGGCTTAAATGGTTCTCCTGCGAGAGTAGGTAATTATATTGGATATAAGATAGTAGAAAGTTTTATGAAAGAAAAGAAGATAGGCTTGGACTCTTTAATGAAGATAAATGACAACAATCTTTTGTTCCAACAATCAATGTATAAACCTGTAAAAAAATAAAAAGAGATGAAACAATTTTATAAGCAGATACTTTACAGATACCTTATTGCTTTAGCATGTTTATTTATCACTCAGATAGTTTTCTTTTTGCTCAACTCATCACTGTTCTCTGTAGATAATATGGGTGCTTTGTATAGAATAAGTTTTGGTAATCTTCGCTTTGGATTATCTACCTTAAGTGTTTATCTTGCACCTTACTTATTCTTTGCTCTTTTACCTATACCTATGAAGACTGAAAAATGGTATAGAATATGTCTTGCGGTATTGTATTTCATAGGTTTAGAACTGATAATGGTCGCTAATTTAATTGATTGTGGATATTTTCGTTTTACATTCAAAAGACTTACCTTTGACATATTTAACTACTTAGGTGTTGGTGGAGATTTTAATAGTTTGATACCTCAGTTCCTAAGAGACTATTGGCATATAGCTCTTATCTTTATTGTATTGAACATTGCATTAGTTATTGTTGATAGAAAGATATGTAAGAAATATACTACAACTGCTCACACTTTCACTCGTAGAACACTAACCAAACAAAGCATAGCTTTTATTGTTTCTGTAATTGTTCTATTTGTATTCCAAAGAGGTGGTCTGCAATATAGACCTATGGGTATTCTTCAAGCATCGGATTATGCTACAACACAAAACACAGCCTTAGTATTAAACACTCCTTATACTCTATTCCGTACTATCGGAAAGTCTGGATTAGAGCCTAAACAATATTTTACTGAACAAGAAGTTGAAAAAATATTCTCACCTATTCAAAAGCCTAACAATGAAGTATGGGCTGATAGTTTATTTACTGAACCACTGCAAGTAGGCAAGACCAATGTAGTACTTATAATCATAGAAAGTTATGCTGCAGAATATCTAAAGACGTATAATAAAAAAGTTTCCTACACTCCTTTTCTTGACTCTTTAGCGCAATATTCTTTAGTCTTTCAAGGCTATAGCAATGGCAAAAGAAGTATAGACGGAATACCTGCTATAGTAAGCAGTATGCCACTATTAACAGAAGAAAGTTATATCACCTCTTCTTATTCTGGCAACAAGTTAGGCTCTATTGCTAACACCTTAAAAGAAGAAAAGTATAACACAGCTTTTTATCATGGTGGATATAATGGAACAATGAACTTTAATGTGTTTGCTAATCACGTAGGATATGAGAAATACTATGGCAAAGATGAATACAATAATGACAAAGACTATGATGGCAACTGGGGTATATTTGATGAACCGTTTTTACAATATATGGCTAAGCAGATAAACCATACTCAACAACCATTTTTCTCTACTGTTTTCACCCTATCTTCTCATCACCCTTATACTATACCTAAACAACATATAGGTCGTTTCCCTAAAGGAACTCTTATTGTTCATGAAACAGTAGGTTATACTGATTATGCCCTTAAACGTTTCTTTGAATATGCTAAAAAACAATCTTGGTATGACAATACATTGTTT
Source organism: Bacteroidales bacterium (assembly GCA_045221575.1). Classification (GTDB taxonomy): domain Bacteria; phylum Bacteroidota; class Bacteroidia; order Bacteroidales; family P3; genus Scybalousia_A. The sequence continues at coordinate 112,494 of JBGUWU010000015.1, read as the reverse complement.
ATAATAACTGCTGACCACTCTGCATTAACTGAAACAGATGAGTTTAGAACAGCATTAGGATTATATCGTATTCCTATTATCTTCTATTCTCCTAAGTTAAAGCATGGAATGATTACTAATCAAGTTATGCAACAGATAGATATATATCCTACTATATGTGATATGCTTCATATTAATAAGCCTGTGTTTGCATACGGTCAAAGCATATTCTCTGATAAAGAGCATTATTATATCTACTATTCTAATGGTGAATATATTGTTATGCTTGGCGATTATGTAAGCAAATATCGTGAAGGCTATGATACACAACTATTCAACGCTAAGACAGATCCAGATATGAGAAAAAACATAGCTAAACAATATCCCCAAATAACTAAGAAACATACTCAACTAACTAAGGGCATCATTCAGCAATACAACAACCGTTTAATCAAGAACCAAACTAAAGTAAAATAGTATGAAAGATAAAGTCTTGTTTATCATCAATCCTGTTAGTGGAATAGGTAAACAGAAAATAGTTGAGCCAACATTAGAGCAGTACTTAAATAAAGATAAGTTTGACTACTCTATTGTTTATACAGAATATGCTCATCATGCTACAGAGATATGTAGAGATGCAGCACAGAAAGGTATTAATACTATAGTGGTAGTAGGTGGAGATGGAAGCATTAACGATTGTGTAAGAGGTTTGATAAACACAGATACTAAACTTGGTATAATACCTGCTGGTTCTGGCAATGGATTAGCACGTTGTCTACATATACCTTTAGATATAAAAAAAGCCATAGAAGTAATAAATAACTATAACTCTCTTAATATAGATACTATCAATCTAAACGATATGCCATACGCTTCTGTAGCAGGTGTGGGCTTTGATGCTCTGATTGCTAAAGAATTTACAGGTAATAAAACAAGAGGATTTCAAACTTATCTACGTTTAGTTCTTAAAGATTTTATCAACTATAAACCTAAGAAATATCATCTTATTGTAGATGGTAAAGAGATGGAGAAAGAAGCTTTATTTATATCTTTTATGAACTCTAACCAATTTGGATACAATGCTATTATCGCTCCTAAAGCATCACTGAATGACGGATTGTTGGACGTGGTAGTAGTAAAAAAACCTCCTATTATTCTTGCTCCTATAGTAGTGCAGATGATGTTTTTTCATCAAATGGATAAATCTCCTTATGTTGAAACATTTAGAGCTAAACAGGTGGAGATAAAAGACTTCAATGATAATATGCTTAATCTTGATGGTGAAGGTATTAGTTATGAAGGCGATAATATTAAGTTTTCTGTTAATCCAAGCAATCTTAATGTTATTGTTCCAGATGATAAGCATAAACAACCTTTCTTAAGTGAAAAGAAAATACTTGACCTTATAAAAAGTATAATATATGAATCACCGAAAAAAGAGCAATAATTCAATAGTATATTCTACTGATCCAGACTTTGTTTTTGAAGATGAACAGGCGGAGGAAATAGAGACCTTACCTACTAATCAACAAACTCTTAGAATATCATTAGACAAGAAACAAAGAGCTGGCAAAAAAGTTACTCTTATTAGTAATTTTATAGGTAGTGAAGAGGATTTGATAACATTGTCTAAGACACTTAAAACTAAATGTAGTGTAGGTGGAAGCGTTAAAGATGGGAACATACTTCTTCAAGGAGATTTTAGAGAAAAAGTAAGTGAGATATTGTCTTCATTGGGTTATAAAACTAAACGTATTAACTAACTAATGACAAGTAAAACAGATAACCCTTTAAAGATATTTAATATATATAGAATACTTATCCCTATACTTATTGGTTTAGGTGTGGGGTGTTATATGATTGCACGTGAATATATTAAGAATGAAGCAGTATTCTCTAACCTTGCATCGTTATTTACTTCTTATTCTTTTCTATGTTTGGTTATAGCATTCTTATTTGAATGCAATAGGGAGTTTATGTATATGTATAGACTTCGCTTACTTACTGACAATAAACTATCGTGGAAAAAGTGCTTTCAGGTTATTATGCTATGGGAGTTTTCTTCTACTATCACTCCTACGTCTATTGGTGGTTCTGCTGTAGCTTTATTCATAATACCATTAGAAGGCATTGCAGTAGGTCGTTCCACTGCTATAGTTATGATTGCTACACTAATGGACGAACTGTTTTATGTTATAATCACTCCTATAGTAATACTGTTGATAGGTTCTCATACTGCATTTGCTACTGAGTTTAGGTTTTCTGTAGCAGGTTGGAAATTCTCTGAAATAAATGTATTCTTTATTGGATATTCGTTTATGATGTTGCTTACTCTGTTTATCTTAGTAGCTATATTCTTCTATCCTAAAAAATTTAAAGGTTTGCTATATATATTAGGCAGAACAAGACTATTAAACAGATGGGAACGAAAGTTTCAAAAGGTAGGCAATGATATACTAACAAGTAGTGAAGAGTTTAAAGAGAAACGCTTTACTTATTGGTTGAAAGTATATGGTGCTACTGTGTTATCTTGGACATCAAGGTTCTTAGTGATGAACTTTGTGTTAATGGCTTTCAATACAGATATATCTACATTGTTTGATAATCTTGTAATATATTGCAGACAGTTAGTTATGTGGATAGTTCTATGTATATCTCCTACACCAGGTAGTAGCGGAGTAGCAGAGTTTGCTTTTCCATTATTCTTTACAGAGTTCTTACCAGAAGGATTACAAGGTATATTAGCATTGCTTTGGAGGTTATTTACTTATTATCCATATATTATTGTTGGCTTATTGGTGTTGCCATATTGGACTAATAGAGTATTGAAAAAGAAAGATAAAAATCAATTAAAATAGATATGAAACGAGTTATTATTTGCTTGATGATAATGTTTGCTTTTATCGGTATGCAAGCACAAGAAAAACTAACTAAACAAGAAAAAGAATATCTTAGTTTTCTTTATAATTATATGCCTTTAAATGATAGATTAGACTATGATACAAGTTTCTTTCTTAAACAAGTACGTTCTTCTATTGAAGCTAAGCATACTTTTACTTGGTGTAAAGATATACCAGAAGATATTTTTAAACACTTCGTTTTAGTATATAGAGTAAATAATGAAAATCTTGACACTGCTCGTTTATATATGTTTAATGAGTTAAAAGACAGAGTAAAAGGATTATCTATGTATGACGCAGCATTAGAAGTAAATCATTGGTGTCATGAGAAGGTAAATTATAAAGCATCTGACGGTAGAACATCTGCACCGCTGGCTACTCTAAGAACATCTTGGGGAAGATGTGGAGAAGAAAGTACTTTTGCTGTTACTGCATTGCGTAGTGTAGGTATTCCTGCAAGACAATGTTATACTCCTCGTTGGGCACATACAGATGATAATCATGCTTGGGTTGAAGTATGGGTAGATGGTCAATGGTATTTTCTTGGAGCTTGTGAGCCTGAAGCAAAGTTAAATGTAGGTTGGTTTGATGCTCCTTCTAAAAGATGTATGATGGTTCATACTACTGTTTTTGGTAAATATAATGGTAAGGAAGAAAAAAACTTTGAAACTGAAAAATATTCTAAGATTAATCTTCTTGGCAATTATGCCCCTACTAAACAACTTACTATAACTGTTGTAGATAAAAACAATAAACCAATAAAAGATGCTCAAGTAAGTTTTGGACTATACAACTATGCTGAATATTATCCTTTGGCTAAGATAAACACCAACAAAGAAGGTAAAGCATCTCTTACTACAGGCTATGGAAATTTAGTTATATGGGTTAAAACAGATAAACTATTTAAACAAGTTCATGCTAATGCTAATGATACTAATATAAAAGTCAGTCTAACAGATAAAGAACTAAAAGATCAAACCTTTACTATTATTCCTCCAAAAGAACTACCTATTGAAACTCTACCAGAATATTTAGTTAAAAAGAATAATGAACGTTTGGTAAAAGAAGATTCAATAAGAAACGCTTATATATCTACATTTCCTAAGACAGATAATGAGATATTAAGAAATTCTTGGGGTAATTATAAAGAAGTTCAAAAAGTATTAGAATACGATCATCCATTAAGCAAGAAAATTCTTCAACTTATTTATGAAAAAGACTTAAGAGATTTAAAAGCAGATATAATTATTGATCATCTTAACTATATACCTAAAAGCGAAACATCAGAATATGTTATCAACCCCCGTATTGCATTAGAACAGCTTACAGCATGGAGAAGTTATATACATGATTATTTTAACAAACCTTTCAAAACAGGTAAAGAAGTAGCTAATTGGATAGAAAAAAATATTAAAATCAATACTACAGATAATTATTATAATGTTCCTATCTCTCCAAAAGGTGTTCTTACTGCTAAAGAATCAGATGCTAAATCAAAAGAGATTCTATTTGTTGCTATCTGTAGAACATTTGGGATACAAGCTCGTTATGAGTGGGCTACAGGTAGAAGTCAGTGGAGAATAAACGCTAATGATAATTGGAAATATGCTTTCAAACTAAAAGAAATAAAAGAAGATAACAACTGTATATTGATAGTAAATAATGATAATAAAAACTCTATCAAACCAGAGTACTATTCTCAGTTCACAATACAAAGACTTATCAACAATGAATTCATCTCTTTAGACTATGAATATGACCCTAAGTTTGCATCTTTTCCTGAAAAACTCTCACTACCAGAAGGTCAATATCGTATGATAGCAGGCAATAGAAACTCTAAAGGCAAGGTAACAGTTAAAGAAACTTATTTTACTTTAAAGAAAGGTCAAACTACTAATATAACAGTAACTATTCCAGAAGCAAAAGAGGATGTTGCAAGCTATGGCAAAATCGTTCTACCTAAACAAAAACAGATTATAAGTACATCTTTCCCAACTGACAACGATTTAACTTCTTTTAATGAACTAAAAAACAAATCATCTATACAGATGTTATATCTTAGTAATGCTATAAATTGTTCTTTACAGGAATTGCAAAATGAAGTTCCTGCTATAGTACTTGCTGTTATAGATCCTTATAAAGAACCTTCGCGTCATTTACTCGTAGATATATCCAAATCAAAAGAAGATTTTAATAAAAAAGACGTTGTTTTAGTCTTAGTCTTAGATAAAAGTCTATTAAACAAAGATTTTTCCACCGATGTATTCCCTACTCTACCAACTAATACTGTAGTACTCTTAGACGAGAATAAAGAGATAGAAAAGCAGATACTTCAAACAACTAAGTTTGATTTCTTAAACAACTATCCTATTCTTACTTTAATAGAAAAACAAGATATTATCTACTTCTCTCAAGGTTATAAAATATCTTCCCAAGAAGAACTCCTAAAACTAATTAAATAAAATATTTTTACCGAACTTGCGTTATTAGATACTGAAACTATAACTCGTTATTATTGTAAGATGAAAAGAATTTTATTTATACTTATTGCTTTAATATATAGTCTCGTTTCTTTTGCCCAAATGGAAGTTAGTACGGTCAAAGAAAGCAAAGACCCATGGAAGTTTGGTATTAATGTAAATGCAACATACGACTGGGTTAATCAACCTAAGTATATTGAAAAACAATATGGTGCAAAAGTTGGTTTTGCTGGAGAAAAGCATTTGGTATATAACCTATATTTCAAACCTACTCTTAATTTTTGGAAAAAAGGATATAAATCTAATTTTCCACAAGGTACGGTTGATGTTGATGGATATTTCTTAGATTTTGAAGCTACTTTAGAACTAAAATTTGGAGATGAAAGATTAGGAAGAGGATTAATATTTTCTTTAACACCATTCATTACTTACGGACTATTCGGCAATACTTCTTGGTCAAATAATAATATCTACGATACCGAGAACTATACCAATGGAACAAGTAAAACTGTTAAAACATTTGCAGACGGTAACCTACACAAAGAAGACGTAGGCTATATGTTTGGAATAGGTTATGACTTTAATCATCATTGGGAAATAGATGCCAAATATATAATGGGATTTGTTAATATTGGACGATGGAATAACTATCGTTGGAGAGGATTTAGCATAGGATTAACTTATTTCTTCCAATCAGATAAAAAGAGATACTAATTTTTTAATTTCTTTTGTTCAACATTCTTTACTATAAGAATACTTGTTTCATACAACAACCATATAGGAATAGATACAATAGCAAGAGTAAATATGTCTGTAGTAGGAGTTATTATTGCCGCTGCAATGAGAATAATTACTATGGCATGTCTTCTATATCTTTTCATAAAACGATACTTTAACAAACTAAAACTTGCCAACAACCAACTTAGTACAGGTATTTCAAACACAATACCAAACACCAATGTCATCATCAATAGAGTCTGATTATAGGATTGTAGAGAAATGAGTGTAACAACTTTTTCAGACACCTGATAATTTGCCAAAAAGTTAAAAGTTATGGGAAATATTATAAAATAATTCACTGCTGCACCTAAAAGAAATAAAAGATATGCTACAACAACTATTTGGAAAGAGTATTTTTTCTCATTTTCATATAAAGCAGGAGAAATAAACGAGAACAAGCTCTTTATAATATATGGAGAAGATAAGATGATGGCAAACACTAAAGATGTCTTTAGGTGAGCCATCATCTGCGTTGTTATTTCAGTACTTATCATTTGAACCTTTACAGGTGTTATCCCCAAAAGTCTATAAGTAATAAAATCTTTTTCAGTAGGATAAAAGACCACAGAAAACATAATATCTTTGAAAACAAATGAAACTACAAAAGCGACAATAAGACAAATAAATATTCCTATAAGACTTCCTCGTAGGTCATCTAAATGTTCCCAAAAAGTTTTCTCTACTTCCACGAATAGCTTTGCTTTGTTAGTATAGAGAATTATTTCTCTTTATCTAATTTTTCATTTGATGTTTTAGAATCTTCTTCACTTTCATCAAATTTTCCATTCATACCATCTTTAAAACCCTTTACACCTCTACCTAAACCTTTCATAAGTTCAGGAATTTTTCTTCCTCCGAACAATAATAGAATAATCAAAGCAACAACTATAATTTCTGTCATTCCCACTCTTCCCATAGTTTTCCTGTTTTTTTTATGTTTATACTATCTTTTCTTCTTTACTTCACTACAACAAGTTTTCTGACTGTAGAAAGGTTTCCATCAGTGAAATTTATCCAATAATTACCTGCCTTTAATGAAGAGACATCAATATCTAATTGTTTTTCTCCTTTATTTATCTTATCTCTTAAAATAATCTGACCTTTAAGGTTCATAACGCTATAATACAAATCCCCTTTTATTTGACTAATAGATATGCTTGCCTTATCTTTTGCAGGATTAGGATAAACTTCTCCTATATTGTCTAAAACATTCTGCAGATTATCTTCTAATGATGCCCAAGTATGTGTACCATTGCCATATACATCTTCTTCAACAACTCCTTCTATCAAGGTACCGTAAGGTAAAACATAAAAACCTTCAGGTGCAGTCATAGGTTTTGTTATTGTTTTTCCATTATTTGAAGTTGCTAAGATAAAATATGTAATAGTATCATTTGCCATATCTGCTCTAAGAGGAATATTTGCTGTATACATATTATCTCCCAATGATAGGCATTCCAACTCAGTAAAAGAAGTTTCTTCCTTATATCTATAATATATTCTGACAACTTCTATACCACTTTTGTTTTGTGCAAGTACATTCAGCGTTGCATATTCCATAGGTGTTAGAGTTGTGTTTATATATCTAAGTGGTTGATGATATATTCTAACAGGATTTTCAGCAGGTATTTGTTTTGTGATACAATGTATTGCTCCACCATAGCCATCAAAACTTCTCACGTCTATTTCTTCAAAAGAATATCCTGGATATGCATGTCTCATTATTTCTAAAGCTGCAAGATTACCTGCAACATCTCCTCTTCTATTAGTTGATGTAGCTGTAGTGTCATAAAACACAGGTTGAACAATACCGTCATTAACAAATGTGTGATTAGAAAACGCACGTGTATAATTTTGATTATAATCTGATTGAGAAGTATAAAAATTTCCATTATTTTTTGCTGGCAAAGGAATACGAGAAGCGAAGTATTTGTTTCCAAAATAGTTGTCCATATTCAGCAAAGTATCTAAGTTATTACTAACTTTATTGGCATCTGACCAATGAGAAAGGCTTTCTGGATATTGAGAAACAACAAAACCTGTTTCTTCCCACATATCGCAATACAAATCTACATGTCCTGTTCCTCCATCATAGTTTAGTTCTGGTAAAACTCTTAGATTGGATAGATTCATAAGGTATATTAAACTATCATTTATTTGAGATGCGGTTAGAGGAGTCTTTTCTTGTACAGAGAAACCTTGTTGAGTATTCTCATTTCTTACGTACAATCCTTCAGAGTCATTATTGCTTGCATACAAAGCTGTTGATGTAACCAAGGTTCCTAATCCGTCTACAAGGATATTTCCTCCCTCATATTCTATTGTAGAGGTATAGACAGGCCAACCCAACTCTTCAGCAATTTTAACAGGAATATCATTATCCAATGGTCTGCCTCCATAATATTCAAAGTCTAAGAAACCAATATCATCATTGTCTCCGTAATAAAAAGCAATAGGGCCAAAATCTCTAAACCAAAAAGCATTACCCGGATTGATAAAGAAACGATAGTTTGTCAAAGGAGTTCCTCTTTCTTCCATAAAGTTTTTGATAGTAGTGGTATCATCTTCTGCCCAAACGTTTATCCAAACTTGAGTATGTTGTTGTATTGCGTTAGCAAGATTCCCGAATAGTTTTGCGTAACTACTATTTGTTGCAACATCTGGAACACTATATACCGGCACTAAATTATATGAATAACCATAATTACTAAATCCTAATCCATCAAAAAGTTGTTGCGCACTTTGGTTTCCACTTACGGTTTTGGTTACGTATGACCAAGTCATAAGTATTGCTTGTACTTCATCACTTTCAATAGGAAAGATTGCATCTTCTGGTATTTCCGAAAGATAATTTACCATCTTATTCCTGAAAGTCGCAGAATTATTAGAAGGACTTACTCTTTCTACATTAGACAAGTCTCTTCTCATTGGAACACGAGAAATAAACATAGATTCATATTCTTTATCTATATCTTCACTTGTCATATTTTCTCTTTGACGTAAAAGTTCTGTTTGTTTTTGCTTTATTGTTTGTTTGGATACTTGTGCATATAGCCCATTTGTCAACATTATTCCACACACAAATAGAATAATTGATAAGAAAGTTTTTTTCATATAAAATATATTTAAAATTGTTAAAATAATCGTTTGCAAAAATAGTCTAAAATTTTGAAAACATAAAATTATAAACAAATATTATTATTCATAGATAGTTTTTGCTATAAGCTCTATCAAAGAAATACTGCGTGGAGTTTGTGCGTCCATTCCGTCTATTCCTATTACACGATGTTCTTTTACTGCTTTCAATTTATTATATGGAGATAAATTACAGAACTTTTCTACATCGGCTTTGCGAATAAATATATAATCAGGTTCATTTTTAAATAATTGTTCCTTAGTAAATGTCCAATTAATGCTTTCTTTAGCTATGTTGTCTGCACCCGCTAAAGCAAACATTTCATCTATATAAGTATTCTTACCAGCAGAAAAATCTCCACTTGCGCCATAGCCAACAACATAATACACTTTAGGTTTAGATATATGTTTTGCATTTTGAATACTATCACAAGTATGTTTAGTTATTTGTAGTCTTCGTTTACAATCATTTATTATACTATCTGCTTGTTTTTCTCTTTGTAACAGTTTGCCTAATATATCTATAACTTTATACATTCCTTCTATCTTATTACTTTCTTTAAAGGACATAACAGGTAAACCAGCATTTTCTAAGAGAGTAAAGAGTTTTCTTGGCATCATAGAAGAAGTTATAACTACATCTGGATTTAAACTAATAATCATCTCTATATTAGGGTTACTAACGCCTCCTATACTTTTTATCTTTGTAACTTCAGTAGGATATTCACAGAAATCTGTTCTCGCAATAAGTCTATCCATACAACCTAAATCACAAACAATTTCCGTAATTTGAGTTGATACAGACACTATTCTTTTATTCTCTTTCTTTAATGGATTTTTTTGAGATACGATATAATTATCTGCTCCTATAAGGTTAGATTTTTCTTCCTTACATGCAGAATTAACGAGAGCTACAATAAATAGCAGCACAATGATAAGCAATTTATTTTTCTTCATTTTCTTTATGTTTTATAATGTTGTTTGTGTTATTTTACGAATGAAAAACTTGTTACATCAAATAAACCTTTATCAGATATTTTTATTTCTGGAATAACGAGCAAAGCCATAAAAGATAAGGTCATATATGGAGCTTTTAGTTTGTTTGTGTAAGCTTTCACTTTATTATTAATTCTATTATAATCTTCTGCCACTTGTTCTACATTCTTATTAGACATTAACCCAGCAACAGGCAGTGGTAATATATCTTTATCTTCTTTATTTACAAATGTTATTCCTCCTTTATGTTCTATTACAAGATTAATCGCCTTAACTATATCTTCATCTTCTACTCCAACAGCAATAATATTGTGAGAATCGTGTGCAATAGTAGAACACATAGCGCCTTCTTTTAAACCTATACCTTTAATAAAGGCAACAGATGGCTTGGCTTTATGGTATCTATTCAAGACAACTATCTTTAAAATATCATTATCAACATCTGAAACCATATATCCATCTTTTTGTTTCGGTTCTATCTCTATTTTCTTAGTAAATAACTCACCGTCAAAGCACTCTATAACGTTTATTTTCTTATCTTTATACTTTAAAACTATATCTTTTTTGTCTATCTTCTCTGCTTTAAAGTTATTGTATTCTATTTCTTGGATTTTTGCTACCTCTCTCCTATTCTCTTCTTTATCATAGACTTTTTTACCTTTTATGTAAGTAGCCAAGATATTGAATTCTCGCAAATCATCTACAAGTATAAAGTCTGCATTATCACCCTTTTGCAACAAGCCACAAGGAAGTTTATATTGCTTTATAGGGTTAAGGCTTGCAAGTTTAAGAACATCAATAATAGGATAGCCTTTTTCTAACGCTCTTTTCACTAATTGGTTTATATGTCCAAAAAGTAAATCATTAGGATGTTTATCATCAGAACAAAACATCAAATCGTTAGAATATTTATCCAATAAAGGCAGAAGTTTATCAAAGTTTCTTGCAGCAGAACCCTCTCTTATCTGAATTTTTATGTTATTAGATATTTTTTCTTCCGCTTCTTCTATACTATTACATTCATGGTCTGTACTAATATCATAGGAAGAATAAGTTTTTAATTCTTTTCCTCTTAATAAAGGTGCATGTCCATCTATAGGTTTATTATATTTGTGTGCAAGTTCTATCTTACTAATTACCTCTTCATCTTTAAATAAAACTCCAGGATAGTTCATCATTTCAGAAAGATGAGTTATGTTTTCATTTTTCAATAAATCTTCTATATCTTTACTATTTAGTTCCGCACCAGCGGTTTCAAATTTTGTTGCAGGCACACATGAAGGTACTCCATTAAAGAAATAAAAATCAGTATGCCTACCATCTTCTATCATAAACTCAACTCCAACCTTACCAAGCACGTTTGCTATCTCATGAGCATCACAAACACATGCAATAGTACCATGTTTTACTACAGCATCAGCAAAATTATGAGGCAAAAGCATTGAACTCTCTATATGAATATGAGAATCAATAAAGCCAGGTAAGATATAAGGCACATCACTCAAATTTTTTTCAACAGAAAGAACGTCTGCTATCTTATTTTCCTTGACAACAACCTTCCCATCAAAAATTTTATTATTTACAACATCAATGATATGTCCTAAAATTATGGTTTCTTGCATATTTTTCATAATGCAAAATTACTAAAAAATACATTGCTATTAAAAAATCCAAGATATTATGTAAAAAAATCAACTTCTAATAAATTAAAATCAACTTTTTTGCATACAAAGATCAACTTTTAAAAATTTAAAATCAACTTTTGAGAAATTAAAATCAACTCTTTGTAAATTAGAATTTGATTTTCATAAATTAAAACGAAGACTAATTATTTTATCATTAATTCCTTATTACACAATATTAGCAAAGAATATAAGTTATATAAATATAAACCTAATACAATAACAATATGAAAGTAAAAATAGATTATTCTCAGGCTGATACGCCTAATTATGTAGAGATAAAGCAAGTAGAAGAAAAAAGTATTCAAGCCTTAAAAACTCTTAGAGATAAGACAGGTAAAGGGAACGATTTTTTAGGCTGGATAGATCTACCTAAACAAATACAAGAAGCAGATATTGAAAAAATTAATAAGATTGCTGAACGTGTAAGGCAAAATAGTGAGGTGTTTGTTGTTGCTGGTATTGGAGGAAGTTATCTTGGTGCAAGAATGGTTATTGAAGCCTTAAAGCATAACTTTGATACTTTGTTGGACAGAAAATATCCTGCAATAGTTTATGCTGGAAACACAATGAATGAAGACTATTTAGCTGACTTAATGGAAGTTTTAGATAAAAAAGATTATTCTCTCGCAGTTATTTCTAAGTCTGGTACAACAACAGAAACAGCAGTAACATTCCGCATTATAAGAAATCACTTAGAGAACAAGTATGGCAAAGAACAAGCAGCTAAACGTATTATAGCAATTACCGACAAAGAAAAAGGAGTACTGAAAACTCTTGCAGATAAAGAGGGTTATGATACATTTGTTATCCCTGATGATGTAGGAGGTCGTTATTCTGTTCTTACTCCTGTTGGTTTGATACCTATAGCAGTTGCTGGATTTGATATAAAACAAATAGTTGCTGGTGCGGTTGCAGAACGAGAAAAGACTTTATTTGATGACAGTACAAACAATGAAGCAATCAAATACGTTGTAGCAAGAAATGTATTATACAATAAAGGAAAGAGCATTGAACTGTTAGTTAATTACCAACCAAATCTTGTCTTCCTTTCTGAATGGTGGAAACAATTGTATGGCGAAAGCGAAGGTAAAGACCTAAAAGGTTTATTCCCTGCAAGCGTTAGCAACACCACAGACTTGCATTCAATGGGACAATATATACAAGAGGGTAAAAGACTTATGTTTGAAAGCGTTCTACATGTAAATAAGAGCAACAAGCATTTGAGTATTCCTAAACTTAAAGAAAATGACGACAAATTAGATTATCTTCTTGGCTTTTCTTTGACCGATATTAACCATAAGGCAGAAGAAGGCACTCGCTTAGCACATTTAGAAGGCAATGTTAGTCAGATAACCCTTGAAGTTGAAGAGATAAACGAACAAACCATAGGCAAATTGATTTACTTCTTTGAGATATGTTGCGGAATTAGTGGCTATGTCTTAGATGTCAATCCATTCAATCAACCTGGAGTAGAAAACTACAAGAAGAAAATGTTTGCTCTCTTAGGTAAAGAATAAAAAATGTTAAATGTGTTGTCTAAAAAAGGCAACACATTATTTTTTTTTGTATTTTTGCAGTTTGAAAATAAAGAAAGAATAATTATAAAGATGAAAAAGTTTGTTTTATACTTCGCTACGTTCTTTTGTTTGCTTAATGCTGTAGCACAGATGGACATATCTTTTGGTAAAAGGTTCTATGATATAAAAGATGATTGCGTTGATGCAAAAATAATTGCCGAAGACGTTTCTGGTTATTATTTTTACTATTGCATGAACGAATACAAAGGTGAAGGAGAATTTGAGTACAAATATTATCTTGCGCATACCGACATAGACGGCAACGTTGATAGATTAGCAAAGATAGACTTTGGATCTCCTAAGTATAAGATAGAACAAACATGGAGAAATAATTCTTTAGTAGGTTTTATTCTTTCTAAAACTCAAAAAGATAAAGCAAAAGAAACAAAACGATCTTCTCGCAACAAAACAACTCCTACCGAAACAGGAACACAGAAATTCTACACACAATACCTACACTTGAAAGATATGAGATTGATTGACCAGCCAGAATTGTTTATGAACTATTCTTACGTAGTTGATTCTGCTCAAAAACCTTTCCTTTTCTCTTTCTCTGAAAACAAAACTAAGATGGTTTTCTGCATCTTAAAAGGTGGAGAAAACAGCAGAGAGGCAGAAGTAAAGATATATAACAATCAAATGGGTTTGCTTTGGTCTAAAACCTACCCTATTGCTGCAGTAGAAGGTTTAAAGATAAGTGTTAAAGATGTAATGGTTAATAATGAAGGCGATGAAGCATTATTAGCTTTACAAGGTGTGGCACAAGGTAAAAAAGTTAATCATAAAGATGACATAACTTATCTGGTTCATTTTACCAAATATCAAAACAAAACCTATGATATAAAACTTGAAGACGCTTGGGCAACAGATATTAGATGTTGTTTTAACTTAGAAGGTGATCATTTAATCGCAGGTTATTATGGAATAACTAATGATAAACCTTATCTTGCTGCAGGCACTTTTGCATATAGTTTTGATAAAAGACGTTTGTATCAAAAATCTTCTTCTATGAAAGAGTTTAAAGAATATGAAACAGACGCAATGGTTGAAAAGAAAAAAGAGATGCCTGGTCCAAGCAACTTTACTACTTATATTGAAGAACTTGTTCCTATGATTGGTGGTAATGTTATTATGTTAGGAGAACAAAGATTTGCTTCTCATCTTATTCCACCTAAACGCCGTGGTCAAAAGCCTACAGGTGAGGAAGCTTTTTATTACAGAGATCTTGTTTTAACTAATATTGATAAAAATGGAATGATAGAAGGTAATGCTTACATTGCTAAACGTCAAAAGATATATAATGGTAACGATTCATACAACGGCTATGCTATGACAAGAGATAGATATGGTTTATATATAATGTTTAATGACCATATTGCCAACTACTCTAACGGAAAGTTTAAACCTTCTCGTCAATACAACTCAGACAAACTTAGAACTCAAGTTAATTTTGTACAGGTTTATTCTGATGGTTCGTTCAATTGGCAACAAGCTTTCAAAACTCATGATATGAAGATGCCTTTCTATAAGACTTTATTCTTAACTAATTCAAAGCATATTCTCTTCCTTTGTCATTGGGAAGACAACAATATCTTTGGTAAATTCCAGACAAGATAACAAAACAAAGTCTTTGTTTATGTATTACGAACAAATTGTTGAGGCTAAAAACTTCATTTGCTCAAAAACTAACCTTAAACCTGAGATTGCAATAATCTTAGGCAGTGGGTTAAGTGCCTTAGCTGATGATATTGAAGATAAAGTTGTTATTCCTTATAAAGATATACCTAATTTTCCTATCTCTACAGTAAAAGGACACGCTGGTAATTTAGTTATTGGCAAACTTAACAAAAAAGGAATAATCTGTATGCAAGGACGCTTTCATTTTTATGAAGGCTATTCTATGCAACAAGTTACTTTTCCTGTTAGAGTTATGCAATTGTTAGGTGTAAAAACACTTATAGTCACCAATGCAGCAGGAGGAGTTAATAAGTCTTTTAACACAGGAGATATAATGCTAATAACTGACCATATTTCTCGTATGCCTAATCCTCTTATAGGAAAGAATGACGAAAGACTTGGAACTCGTTTTCCTTCTATGAGCGAGGTTTATGATAAAAAACTTATCTCTCGTGCTGAAAATATTGCAAAACAAGAAAACATACCAATAAAAAAAGGTGTTTATGTCGGCAACACAGGTCCAAGTTTTGAAACCAAAGCCGAATATATAATGTTTCGTACCTTAGGAATATCTGCAGTTGGTATGTCTACTGTACCAGAAGTTATTGTTGCTGCACATGCAGGAATGAAGGTATTAGGATTTTCTGTTATTAGTAATGTTTTCAATGAAGATATAGAAGAAGAGCCATCTCATTTAGAAGTACTTCAAAACGTTGAAAAAGCAAACAGTAATCTTATCAAGATAATCAAAGGCGTACTTGCTTAATCTTTAGTTGTAACGCTAATATTACTTAAAAACTTTTCGTATTTAATCCTATTTATTGGAGAAAGTTTTGCAAGATGTTTAAAATCTATCTTTTCCAATGTTCCTTGTTCTGCTTTATTTAGAACTTCTTGTATTAAAAGTTTTGTTTCCGTGTCTTGTTGTTCTACTTTCTTAGCTTTCTTGTTCCATGGACAGACTTCTAAACAAATATCACAACCATAGATATAACCCTTTGTTTCAAAACCATCTGGAATATTTTCCTTGTTCTCTATTGTTTGGTAGGAGATACATCTTTTTGAATTAAAGATTCCATCTTGTGTAATAGCATTATTTGGACAAGATTTTAAACAAAGAGTACATTGACCGCACAAACTATTAACTTTTTCTTTATTATAGTCTGTTTCATAGTTGCAAACAATTTCTCCTATAAAAACTTTAGAACCATAATCTTTATTTATCAACAGAGAACTTTTACCAATCCAACCTAAGCCACATCTTTCAGCCCAATATCTTTCTAAGATAGGAGCTGAATCAACAAAAGCCCTTGCTGTGAAATCAGGATATTTTGTTTGCAATTCGGTTATTATGTTATTTAGTTTTTGTTTTAAAACATAATGATAATCTTTCCTTTGTGCATAGTGAGCAATCTTAAACAAAGAATTTTTATCTACTCTTTCATCATTGTAAGAATAAAGAAAGGAAACAATAGTCTTAGCATCATCTATCAATAGAGCAGGATTTTGTCTTATATCTTGATAATTTTCCATATAAGACATAGAAGCATGAAAGCTATTTTCTAACCATTGTTTAAGAAAATCACTTTCCACTTCTTTTACCTGCACTGCTCCAAAATCACAAAAACCTTCTTTAAATGCAAGTTCTTTTATTTCTTCCTTAGGCAGATAAGCCATAAAACTAAAACATTGTTGTTTCTACTGTATAATCTTTAATTCTACCACTATTTAACATTGGTTTAATAGCTTGAAGAAAATCATGTATATCTACTTTATGTTTTCTTGCTTGAAGTGTTGAAGATATACCATTTTGACTATCATATAATCTAAACGAAACTATTGCTTTACCGGAATTTTTACGAGCAAGAGAAATAATATCTTTTATAAAACTATCATCAACGTCTTCTACATTCATATCAAGTTTTACTCCTTTAGCATAGTTTTTAAACATATCTTCCAGAAGTTCTATCTTTGTTATTCTAAACTTATATATAATAGTTTTTTCTCCTGTTTTTTTATTAGGATATACCGATTCCTGCACCATTCCTCTTAAATATACATATAGCTTTTCCTTTAAATACTTACCATAATTCACATAATCCTGTCCAAACAATGAAAAACGATGACTTCCTTCTTTATCCTCTATTGTAAAAGAGCCGTATTTGTTTCCTGTTTTAGTTTGTCCTTCATAAGCTTCTGTAATAATACCAGCAAAATGTAAAGGAGTACTTCCTCTCTTTCTATAAAACGCTTCCAAATCACTATCATTATTAGGTAATTCACTAAAGTTATCCGTTGCAAAAGTTTTTATTTCATTATTCCAATCATCTAATGGATGACCAGAAATATAGAAACCTATCATCTCTTTTTCAAATCTAAGTTTTTCTAAGTGGGTCAATGGCTCACAATCAGGATAACTTATTGATAAGGTTTCATCTTGTTCTTCATCTCCTCCAAATAATGAAGTTTGAGAAGCAAGACTATGTTCTCTTTGTTTAGCACAATATTTTATAAGTTTTTCAATAAACATTACACCATTATTATCTGTGTAAAGATATTGAGCTCTGTGAGCTTCTTTAAAACAATCAAAAGCTCCACTCTTAACTAAAGCTTCTATTCCTTTACGATTTATTGCCTGCTTGCTTGAATCTTCAAAAAATATATTTCGTTCTACGAAATCAACAGCTGATTTATATGGCCCTTTTTTTTCTCTTTCGGCGATAATAGTTTGTGCTACACTCATTCCTACGCTTTTTATTGCTGCTAAACCGAAAAGAATCTCTCCTTTTGCATTAACCATGAAATTTACATCTGACTCATTTACATTAGGACCTAAAACTTCTATATTATGTTTTTGACAATCTGCAATATAAATCGTAATATTATTAATATTCTTTAAGTTATGAGTAAGCACAGCAGACATATATTCAGCAGGATAATGTGCTTTCAAATATCCTGTTTGAAAAGCTACATAAGCATAACAAGTTGCATGAGATTTATTGAAGGCATACGAAGCGAACTTCTCCCAATCTGACCAAATCCTATCTGTTATTGTTTTATCTAAACCATTGTCTTTACAACCTTCATCAAACTTTTCTTTCAACTCAGCCATAAGGTCAAGTTTTTTCTTTCCCATTGCTTTTCTTAAAGTATCGGCTTGCCCAGGAGTAAAATTAGCAAGCAAACGAGAGAGTTGCATAACCTGTTCCTGATAAACTGTAATACCATATGTGTCTTTAAGATACTTTTCCATCTGAGGAAAATCATACTCTATCTTTTCTTTACCATGTTTTCTGTCAACAAAAGACGGAATATAACTCATTGGACCTGGTCTATACAAAGCATTCATTGCAATAAGGTCTTCAAACTTATCGGGTCTAAGGTTTTGAAGATGTGCTTTCATTCCTTCACTTTCAAATTGGAACGTTGCTGTTGTATCTCCTCGTGCAAAGAGTTCTAATGTTTCTTTATCTTCAAGAGAGATATTATCTATATCTACCGTTATTCCATGGGATTTTTTTATGTTTTCGCAAGCATCTTTTATAATAGAAAGGTTAGCTAATCCAAGAAAGTCCATCTTAATCATACCTACACTTTCTATAAGTTTGCCTTCAAACTGTGTAGCCATCATATCTGAACCTTTTGGACGAGTAAGTGGAACATAGTTTGAAATATCATCAGGTCCAATAATAATACCACAAGCATGAACGCCTGTACTTCTAAGCGAACCTTCTAATTGTTGAGCATATTGTAATACTTGTTTTTCTAAATTTGTACCTCTTTGTAATACATCTGCTAACTCAGGAGATTCTTTAAAAGCAGATTCTAACGATATTCCCGGTCTTGATGGAACATAGCTTGCTAATCTATTGCTATCAGCCAAAGGTAAATCCAATACTCTTGCGACATCTTTGATAGCACTCTTAGCTGCCATAGAACCAAAAGTTGTTATTTGTGCAACATGTGTTACTCCATATTTTTGTTGAACATAATGTAAGGTTTTTTCCCGTCCCTCATCATCAAAATCAACATCAATATCTGGTAAAGAAATTCTATCTGGATTAAGAAAACGTTCAAACAATAAGTCATACTTCATTGGTTCTACCTGAGTAATACCTAAACAATAAGCAACAACGCTTCCTGCTGCTGAACCTCTACCTGGTCCTACAATAACACCAAGATTATTACGAGAATAATTAATGAAATCCTGCACAATTAAAAAGTAACCAGGGAAACCCATCCAACCTATAGTGTCTAACTCAGTATCTATTCTTTCTATAACTTCTTGTGTTAATGGTTCTCCATAACGTTTTTTAGCACCCTCGTATGTTAAATATCTCAAATATTCAAAATCAAAGATAGTTCTAACTTGTTTTTGATAACCACCTTTATCCTTTAAGGTTTCTTCTACAAGTTTTTGACGTTCTTCTTCTGTGGCGTCTGCTTTTAATTTATCTCTTTTTATAAGACCTTGCTCTATATCTTTCTTTACGACTTCTTCAGGGTATTTTTCAAAGTAATCTTCTAACTTTCCGAAACTTTCAGGTATATCAAACACAGGAAGAATAGCCTTTCTTTCTAATTCATAAACTTCAACCTTATCTACTACTTCTTGTGTATTGCTTATGCTCTCAGGTACGTCCTCAAATAACTCTGCCATTTGTTCTGGAGATTTTAACCACTCTTCTCCTGTATAAGCCAACTTGGTTTCTTCTTTCAGCGTTTTACCTGTATTTACACATATAAGTATTTTATGTGCTTGAAAATCGCTTTCATTAATAAAATGTACATCATTTGTTGCAAGAAGTTTAATATCTAACTTCTTTGCAAGAGTAATAAGTTTTGGAGTAACGATTTTTTGTTCTTCGTTCCTTATATGCCGTTGCAGTTCTATGTAGTAATCATCACCAAAGACTTCTTTATATTCCAAAGCCATAGTCTCAGCTTTTTCATCTTCACCATTAAGCAACAACTGAGGGATAACTCCTGCTACACAAGCAGAAGAACAAATCAAACCTTTGCTATATTGAAACAAAAGTTCTTTATCTATACGTGGTTTATTGTAAAATGCTTCTTCCTCAAAGGCAAGTGAATCAAGTTTTATTAGGTTTTGATAACCTTCTATATTTTTTGCCAATAGAATAAGGTGATTATTTCTTTGTCTTGCACCAGATGGAGTAGGTTTTTTGTCATAACGAGAACCAGGAGCAACATACATCTCACAACCAAGTATGGGCTTTACATCATTTTTTACACACTTGTTTCTAAAATCCAATACTCCATACATATTACCGTGGTCTGTAATAGCCAAAGAGTTCATTCCTAACTCCTTTGTCTTTTTTATCAATTTTCCAATCTCACAAGCACCGTCTAAAATGGAATATTGTGTATGTACGTGTAAATGAGTGAAGTTTGCCATACCTTTTCTATTGTTTTTTATGAATATTATTACTGCAAATTTACAAAAATTTTCTTCAATATTGTATTATTTCCATCTTATAAAAATAAACCTAAAATAAAAATCTTCAAATAAATCTTACATTATTTTAAGCATTATTTATATAGTCGCTAAACAAAAAAAAGAAGAGTTTTCTACTCTTCTCTATGTTTATCTTAAAATCAATAAGGATTAAAACATTAATTTTATTTCTTTTTCTTTGTTAATTTTTTATCTACATCGGTCTTTATCAACTCAAAAATTTCTGGTTTTAGATATTCTTGACATTCTTTCCATGTTATAACATCTGTAGGCATTCCTGCTGCGTATGGTGCTATTTCATATTGATTATAACTTAGTACTAAACCATTTTCATTGAAATATGGATTAGTAACAGGTAACGACAAAGTATCCAAAGAAATTAATAAACACTCACTTAAAGCCCTTTTGTTCTTAACCTCAAAATATTTCATTAGACCTCTAATAATATGGCTTTTAACTTTCTTCGTATCTTTAAATATTTCTCGACCTATTTGCTTGCCATCTTTATTATTAAATATAACAGCAGAATTAAGAATACCTCCATGAGCACCTCCTGTATAAACGTAGGTAGAAAAAGAAATACTTGTTAGATTTTCGCCTTTAAAAGTTACATCTGCTTTATGAGAACATTCATACTTTATCTCCATATCTCTCAACATTTCTTTTTCATCTTCATCTAAATCTGTTTTCATCTGTGCTTTAGCATAATGTTTTACAAGTTGCTTACCATCGGACAAATCACCCTTAAACCTTCTCACCATACCACCTTCCCAATTGAAAACATCTTGAACTAAAATATCATTTATCCAATTTCTTACTGAGTCTAAAAATATTTGTTCTCCTTTTGTGGGGTATTCTATATCAAGTTCTACATCACAGAATTCAGAACTTACTTTTGCTTTAAAATCTTCAAATTCAGGAGTTTCTACATTTATTTCATCTTGTGATATTTCTCCTTCTATTTGTGAGGTCTCTACTTTATTATTCTCTTTTTTACAAGCAAAAAATGTTATTACAAATATTATTGCAAGACAAATCAGTTTAAATTTATAATTTTTCATATTCTATAAGTTATTTTTCTTTCTATTAAACGTATTATCTCGGTCGTTTATTTTATTTTCCTTGTTTCCTTTACACCATTCTTCGTTTAATTTTCGCCAAATGCTGTTTCTTTTGGCAAAACATAGGCCTTATTTGGCAACAAAAAAAAGGTTTAACTTTTGCAACTATACTAAAAAAGTGTTTAAAGAAAATTTAAACACTTTTTTATTTTTTAGATTATATATTATTTCTCACGGATTATACATTGTCTTGTCATAGAAATTGAGAATATCTATGCAGATTCGTCTCATTGTTGTAGCAGGATTTTCTCTGTTTATAGCTATCGCTTCTGTGTAGGAGTCTATTGCTTGTCGCCAAAGTTCTTGCTTTTTATATATATTGCCTTTAAGATACCAAAGCATATCGTCTTGCGAGTTATCTTTCAACAAGTCCTCCACCAAAGCAAGAGCATCTTGATACTTTTCTTCTTCTGTTAAAAATCTTATCTGCTGATATTTATCTTCCATCTGAGTTCTTTACAAATATTTATTCATAGATCATAAATTCACCTGAATCATTTTGCAAACGATTTGGAGAATCATTATGTCTGAATGTTGCTTTCCAAATATAAACACCTTGCTGAACAGGTTTTCCTTTATAAGTACAATCCCAAGGACGTTGCATATCATCTGTTTCATATACAAGAGTTCCCCAACGGTTATATATCTTCAAATTATATTCTACTACGTTATCTACATGTACAGAAAATGTTCTATTTGCAGGGTCGGTTGCATGAAGATAAACTCCTGTAGGAGCCCAAAGATAATGCTCACGTTTCACTCTTACAACCATACTTGTAGAATCAACACAACCATAAGATGTTGCAGAAGTTAGGGTTACTGTATAAGAAAGATTTGTATCACCTACATCAAACTCATGCATAAATACTCGTTCCTCAGATGTTGAACCATCACTAATCTCCCAAAGAGTTGTGGCTGAGTTTTCGGTACTATCTACAAAGACAACTATAGGAGTAAGAGCATCAATAACTCTTGGATTAAGAGTGATAACAGGTCGTGGTTTCTGTTCAACAAATACTGTTACCGTATCAGCAGAAGAACAGTTTATATCATTATAAGCATTAACAATATATTGTGTTGTACTGAAAGGAGAAACTATTAGATGTTCTTCATTAGAACCCTCTACAGATTCATCTAAAGAATGCCATACATAACGAGGACGATAATTTTCATTATCATATACATATATATCTGCACTCTCTCCATTACATATCTTCTTATCTTCAGATAAGTAAATATCTGGAGCTTGCTTTACTTCCACAGTTACTGACTTAGTTACCTCACACATTGCAGGTGGAAGTTTAGCAGTTACAGTGTATTCTGTTGTTGAAGCAGGAGAAACTATAATACTTTCTGTTTTTTCTCCATTAGACCATTCATATATACAATTAGGAGCAGATGCAACAGCAGTTAGTGTTGTTGATGTTCCCTGACATATTGACAATGTTCCTTCTATTGCAAGGTCTGGAGCATCATTTACTATTATTCTTGCACTATCTGATGCTGAACAACCAAATCTATCTGTTAATGTACATTTTAGCCATTCAGAAGTCTGAGGAGTATAGGTCGTTTGCTCACCAACATAACCATTAGACCAAGTATAAGTTCCCGGTGTTTCCTTTAGATTATCTTTATAAGTAACAGATTCATTCCTACAAATAGTTATATCTTCACCTATATCAACTTTAAATTCTTTATTATGAATCTTTGCTGTAACAGTTCTACGACAAAGTGTATCCCAATTAGGTCCAAGGTCTATATAACTAAACGTATATTCAACATCTTCTAAAGTAGGATTATTCATCAAGGTTACTTTTCCTGTATAAATCAAACTATCTGTATATGTATATGAACCAGGAGTAGTTTCAACAGAATCTATATGAATCCATGTAGAATCAACTGCTATAGTGATATTAGCAAGATTTTCTGGTTGAAGAATAGCATATCTTTTAGCTCCTCCTAAGTTGAATGTTACGGAATCTCCTTTACATACTGTATCATAAAATAGAACTGTATCAATTTTATTTATAACTGTTTTTTTAGAAGCAAATGGACCTTCTATAAGCATAGTATCCACTTGGAAAGGATAATAAGTTATAGAATCATAAACATAAAAACTATTATCATCTAATCGCCATATCTCAGCACGAGCAATATAGGTTGTAGGACCTTCTTCCATTGTTGGCTCAGCAATTACTGCACTAACACCATTTGGTAAACCAGATACCTCTGTTTGTATCTGTTGTAACTCTCCAGCATGTGGTCCTTGTGATGTTCTTTTAAACCAAGTAACATCATTTTCCAATGCTCCTGTAGGACGAATACGCCAAGCCTCATTATGAGCTTCCCAAAGACCATTATTTCTTCCTGGAGGACAAACAAATTGTCCATCATAATTTTGTATTCCAAGCACAGACTTACCGCTATTAGTTGAAGATTGCAATGGACTATCTTTTATATAAAACTCTATAACATTTGTAGTTTCATATAAAACTGCCATATGTGTTGCTATTCCTTGTGGTGTACAATGAGAACTACCGCTATACAAAGGAACTTGATAATAACTTAATAATATTTTTCTGCAAGGATACTCTCCTTGTATTTCAAAATACATATGGCCAGGATAAGTAGTACAACCATTTGATGAAGTTGATGAACTAAAATGTATATCATGGAAAGGTGTCATAACTGCATTAAGAACGGGACTACCATTTGAATTCCAAGAATTCCTCGTATCTGGTAAGGTCTGACTCGCTGCATAATCGCAAAATTTATAATCAGCAGCAACAGTTGCATTATCTGGAGTAACACAATCTGTCCAATCTTGTGGTATTCTAAGGAAACGAAGAGAACCATTGGAATTTGGAACTACACTTGTATATTCATTATCATAGAAGTGGAATTTAAAAGGAGGTATTCCTGGAGGTGTAGGGTTATTAAAATTTAAATCGAATTTCTTTCCCCAACAGTCATCTTTTGGCAAAATAATTTCATAACTAAGCTCATAATTTAAATCATAATCAAAATCTATAGATTCACAAACATATCCTGCTTCTGTATCGCCCCATGCAAAAACAGAAACAGTTAATGTATCTCTTTGATGCTCACAATCAAGTTGTATTCCATGTAATTTTTCATCATCTGTAAATTCTACTTTCTGCCCATTTTTATATTTATATACAGAGTCTTGAGCACAACCAGCAGACTGTGCAAAAACAGAATTAGAAAAACATACAAGCATTACAGCCACAACAAAAAATATCCTTTTCATATCTCGTATTATTAATAAATCAAACTGCAAAGTTAATACTTTCTTCTGAATATAAGACAATAAAAAAGCCTTTTTGTTGCAATATTAAACAAAAAAGCATCATTTTTTCCAAAAACGATAGGTAATATCTTCTACAATTTCTCCATTATGGAGCTTATAAAGTTTTTGATTTGTTGTTCTTTGTTTCAAGGCACCCAGCTCTTCTATATAAGAACCTATCTTTATATAATCAAAATTCTTGGGATTGATTTCTTTGCTTATTTCTTTCTTACCAGAATACCAAGCAACCTTTTTATTAAACTTTTCTTTGACAAACTTTGCAAGACCATCTATTGCTTTAGGTTCTCTATCACCTCCCATAAAGGCAACACAAGTAATACTACTAATATATTCACTAAGAATCAAAGAAAGACTTTCTTCATTTAATTCTTCTCCTTCATCTTTCCACAGCCAAAGAGAATGACAATTTTTACAAGCATTTGGACAGTTAGTGATATTAATAGCAAGAGATACCTCATCGGGTATCTCTGCAAATACAATATCATAATTATGAAATTTTAACATCTTCTAACTCTGTAGCTTTTATAGGCTCTGTTTCTAAATGACGCGTTGGCAAGGGTGTTTCAAATTTACTTTGTGTAGCATTAATGTAGAATCGTTTTGCTGCTTCTTTTTGTCTTGGAAGAGAGAAATTACTTACACGTTTCATATAACCAATAATTCTTGTAAGATAATCTACATTTTTAGAATGGCAATGAGGACATTCTTGTAAATATCTCTTATCTATATGACCACAATCATTACAAATAGTATTAGGTATATTGAATGTAAAATAATTACAACCCTCTTTTGCTGCTACTCTAAGCAATTGACGATACTGTGCTTGAGATAGATGTTCTTCCATATTTAAGTGAAGAGCAGAGCCTCCTGTTAGGTGTTCTATATAACGTTTTCCGTGCAAACGCATCTTGTCTAAAACATTTAATGAATCGTCTTCAACTATATAGAAGTATGAATTATAACAATCACGGAATGTTTGATAACCATCTTCTTTATCCCACTTAGCATGTTTAACTCCAACATTTTCTGCTGGTATCATTTCGCAGTTAAACATTAAGTCTTTGCTACGATATTTTTTATTATATTTCTCTACTATACCAAGAATATCTGCAACAAATTGTTCATATTTAGGATTGTCGTTTATTTCTAAACCAAGGAATTGAGCTGCTTCAACAAGACCATTTACGCCTATTGTCAAGTATTGTCTTGAAATATTAATATATCCTGCAGTAAATAGAGGAAGCATACCCTTTTCATTAAACATCTTTAGATTTTCATTATATCCTGTTTGCACTTTATGCATCAAGTCTATAATACCATCTAAATATTGTAAATAAGGTATATTTTCTTTTACTGCATATTGAATACAACGATTTAGATTTACTGTTAAAACAGACTTACTACCTGTAGAAACACCTCCTGCTCCAAGTGTGTAAGAGAATCCATTATCTTGTATTTCATTTCTTAAACGACAGCAAGAAGATAAAGAGTCTGCATTATCAGAAATATAAGTAAAGAAAGAATGTCCCTCAGCATACATCTCAGCAGTAAAATCTCCATATTCTTTATCTAAAACATCGCCATCTTTTGTTAGAAGAGCCATTGTCTCAACAGGGAATGTAAGAACAGTTTTTGTTCTTTCCTTATTGAACCACTTCATAAAACGTTTTTGTAACCAAGATAATGACTCCCAATGAGGTTTGCTACCATCAGGGAAGAAGAATTCTCCAAACAAACTTTCAAAATAGTATTTATCATAGTAAGCTACATTCCAAAATACTGCTTGGAAGTTTCTTGCACCTGTTGGTTGGTTAATAGAATAAACTATTTGTTCAAAACAATCACAAATAACTTTGTCTAAAGTTCTTTGTTTTTTAGATAAATCTACCACTTTATCGGCATTAAGATAATAATCTTCTCCATACTCTTTGCCAATAAAATAATTCATATACATTAAGAACTCAGGAGTTGCACAAGCACCAGACAACATAGAAGAAACCATAAATACCATATTAATAAATCCTCCACAGAAAGATTTTAAATTTGTTGGTGCTTTAGAGTTACCACCTATACTTTGAGTACCATTCAGAAGCCAAGGATACATAGTAATAGAAGCACAATAATTAGCTAAAGAAGTTTCGTCATTCTTATATATAAAATGATGTTCCAGAAGATAAATATAACGATCAGAAAAGTCCTTGCCATACATACTTTTCAGTCTATCAGTAAGCATTCTACGATTAAGACGGATAAAGTTTTGCTTTGGAAGCTCTCCAATAAGAGTTGCGATATTCTTTGATTCCACATTTGCATTAGCATCAAACTTACTGCCTGTTGCAGCATTTTCAGCCTCGCAATAGTTCATCAAAAACTCTAATTTGCTTTTAACTTCTCTATCTTCTAAGTGACGTTGACGATATAACATATAAGACTTTGCTACTGCAAAATACTTTTCTGCCATAAGAGCAACTTCTACTTGATTTTGAATTTCCTCTACAGTCATTCCATCTTTGATATTTACTCTTGAAAGAATATCGGTTAAGTCTGACTCTGTAGCAAATCCACCAACTGAAAGGAAGGCTTTCTTTATGGCATTTTTAATTTTATCTAAAGAAAACACTTCTTGTTTTCCGTCTCTCTTCTGAATGTATATCGTACTCATCTTCTATATTTAAAAATTTTTATGGTTTTTATTATCGGTTACTTTTCAGCATACAAAAGTAGATAAAAGAAATCAACTAAGGACAGATTATTTTACAGAGTTTTCAACAAAAAATGTTAATAACACTTTTTCTATTGTAAATATCAATAGTTTGTAGAAGAAAATAATTTTTCAGATTTTTTATAAGACTTATAAATTTATCAAAAAAAATATACTTGAAACAATTTTCGCCGAACTTGATTCTAATGTCAAAAAAAACTATTTTTTTACTACAAAAACCAAGTTTGGCATGAAAGAAGCGGCGTTTGGCCAAAATTAGACGAAGAAAGGCTGTATAATTTAGTCTTTTACCTTTAAGAAAACGTAGTTTAAAAAAAAATAGTACTTTTGCAAAAAATAACAAACAAAATCTAAACGTGAAAAAAACTTTTTCCTACTTAATTTTAACAGGGATTATACTTATTTTGTGCTTTATTGCGTGTGTGTTTGGAAGTGTTGATATTAGTAGTTTAACTTCTGCGGACAAATACATATTATATAATATACGACTACCAAGAGTTTTGATGTGTATAGTAGCAGGTGCAACTTTGGCTGTATGTGGCGCATCTTATCAAGCAGTTTTTAAAAATCCTTTATCAGACCCTTATATACTTGGAGTAAGTTCAGGTGCTTCTTTGGGTGCTTCTTTTGCTATTGTTTTAGGTATAGATACCTTAATAATAGGTGTTCCATTGGTTGCTTTTGTTTTCGCATTATTAACAGTAGCACTTATTATGAAACTTTCTCGTGTAGGCAACCGAATGCATACAACAACATTAATACTTGCAGGTATAAGTTTCAATTTTCTTTTTTCGGCAATAATATCTATTATAATGTTTATTGACAGAGAAGATATGCATAAAATATATTTTTGGACTATGGGGTCTTTATCGGGAATAAAATATTCAGATGTTATTATTGTAGCATTCTTTACCATTTTTGGATACGTTATTTTGAGATTATTGGCTAAGAGAATGAACGCTTTATTATTGGGAGATATGTCTGCACAGAGCATAGGTATAAATGTAGAAAAAGTAAAAAAGAGTATTCTTATTATTTCAACATTGATGACTTCTGCAGTAGTAAGTTATTGCGGAGTTATAGGATTTGTCGGCTTGGTTGTCCCTCATATTGTTAGATTATTAGTTGGAGGAGATAATAGAAAAATACTTCCCTACTCTGTTTTTGGAGGAATAATATTTATGTTATTAGCAGATATTTTTGCACGTACTCTTGCTTCTCCTAATGAACTTCCTATTGGAACAATTACTTCTATTGTTGGAGCTCCATTCTTTATTTATTTATTGTATAATGCAAAACAAAAACTTCATTTCTAAACCATGCAAATACTAAGAGCTGAACATATAAGCGTAGAAACAAAAGATAAAAAAATATTACAAGACATTAGTTTCCAGGTAGAAAAAGGAGATTTTCTTTGTGTTATTGGTAAAAATGGAAGCGGAAAAACAACTCTTTTAAAAACACTTGCTAAACTAATTACTCCGAACAGTGGAAATGTATTTGTAAACAATAATAACATTGCAAGACTTAATAGAGAAGAGATTGCAAAACAGATGTCTATTGTTTTTCAAAATTCTTATAACGATTTAGATTTCAAAGTTTGGGACATTGTTCTTATGGGAAGAATGGCTTATCAAAAACTATGGCAAAAAGATAAAGAGGAAGATTTTTCTTTAACAGAACAAGCTTTAAGAGATACGAATACTTTACATCTTAAAGAAAAAAGTTTTCATCTACTTTCTGGTGGAGAGCAACAAAGAGTTTTGATTGCAAGAGCTTTGTGTCAAAATGCGGATTTAATGCTTTTAGACGAGCCTGTTTCCAACTTAGATATAAAACATCAGTTTGAAATCATGGATTTGTTGCAAGATATAAATCAAAGACTTGGTAAAACAATATTTATTATTCTTCATGATTTAAATCTTTGCTTACAGTATGCAAAAAATATTCTTGCTATAGAAGATGGACAAAACGTAATGTTTGGCTCAGCTAATGAAATATTAACAAAAGAAAATATCTTGTCTTTGTTTGATGTAGATGCACAAATAATCAAAGAAGAAGAATCTAAGAAAAACTTTGTTTTATTTTCCTCTTCCTTGCAAGATAATAATAAAAGTATATAATAGAATCTTTATGTCAGTTATCATTGACATATTTTCTAAATAAATCAAATCATATTTAAGACGTTCAACCATTTCATCAACAGTTTCTGCATAGCCAAACTTAACCTGACCCCAAGAAGTCATTCCTGGCTTAATTTTGTGTAATAATTTATATTCTGGTGCTTGTTTTACTATTTGATCAATAAAAAACTGTCTTTCTGGTCTTGGTCCAACCATGCTCATTTCTCCTTTTAAAACATGAGCAAATTGAGGTGTTTCATCTAAACGAACTTTTCTCATAAAACGTCCAAAAGGAGTAATTCTTGGGTCTTCATCGCCAGAAGAGAGCATAGGTCCTGTTTTTTCTGCATCAGCATACATTGAACGGAACTTATACATATAAAAAGGTTTGCCGTTTTTACCTATACGTTCTTGTTTATAGAAAATAGGTCCTTTTGAAGTTGTTTTTACTATGGTAGCCACTATAATATACACAGGTATAAGTATAATCATAGCAATTAAAGCAACTATAATATCAAATAACCTTTTAAGAACAAACTCCCATTGTTCCATCTGCTCTTGTGCTATACGTACAAGAGGAACGGAAAAGATTGCTTTCAGTTTGATATTTCCTGTTAAAAGGTCTTTTCTATCAGATGGCATAAATATTTCTACTTCTGCTTGTTGAATAGAAAATATTATATCGTATATTTTTGTTTCGTCTTCTTTTTTTAATACAATAATAACTTTTTCTATATGTTTTTGTTCTATTATCTTGCTTATATCTTCTTCGGAACCGATATAGTTAATATTCATTTTGTTAAGTTTATTCTTTTCTTTTCCATCTACACTTACATAACCTATAAACTCAACTCCTGAAGAAATCTCTTGAGAATTTATTTCATTACATATTTTTACAGCTTTCTTTTCATCAGAAACAACTAAGAGTGTAGGATAAGTCAATTTACCATTATGAACCTTATGTACAGTTATCGTTGTTATGATAAAACGAGGAATATATGTCAAAACAAAATGCAATGCTAAAAGAATAGCAAAAGACAAATAATAGTTCTTATAAGTATATATGTGATCATCTAATAAAAACACAAAGAAGATTATCACGACTCCCAAAATACTTATAACTAAAGTTTGTGCTAAATCCTTTAGACGAGAACGTTGATATATCTTTTGATAAAATCCTTGTACAAAATAAAGTATCAACCAAAAAATAGGAATAAATAGAATACCTTTAATAAAGTTTCCATCGCTAAAAACTTTATTAATATCATAAAACAAATCGTTTTCTATACTAACTTTACGAAATATAAAAAATATTATCCACGCTATCATTGCTGCAAGAAAATCAGCAACGACATATTTAGTCACCTGTATTTTTTTATTTTTCATTATAGTCTTCAATAGTTTTTAGTCTGGATAATGAACAACTTTTATATTATCTATATGCACATATCCTTTGGATATATCCTTTGTATTAAATGGTTGAAAATATATTCTAAATGGTTGATAGTTTAGTTGAGACCAAACTTTTCCTAAAAGAATATACATCTTCTTCCAACCTGCATAATTGTTCTCGTTAAGTCGCATACAACTAATATACTTATATTGATTAGTAGTAGTTGTTTTACCATATATACCTATTTCAAAAGGAATATTTGAATGATAATCCATCTCTAAAACAATACCATTTTTGTTTGTGCATACAACACTATCTTTCATTATTATTTTATATGCGTCTTGTAAAGAAGAAGAGTAGAAAGCTAAAGCATTACCATAAGGAACACTATCATTATTAATTAAAGTAAAATTATCATCTCCTAAATCTGTTATTCCAACAAGTGGTGCATTCTCAAAAGGAACTAAACCATTTTCAAAAAAACATGTAAATTCTATCTCTGCATCTGAGTTATATGTAACATCTACCGTTCCAGCATCAATAGTCTTTCCCGGAACTAAATTATAGGTTTGAGTATAGTAAGTATAAAAACGATAATAGTCTCTTGTTCCTGCCATACCATTATATTTTACACCAGGTTGTAGGTCAATAGTATGATTACCTTCTTTTAGTATTGGAATATAAATAGGAGATCCATCTTTGTTCAAGGAATAAGCCCCGATATAT
Organism: Bacteroidales bacterium; assembly: GCA_045221575.1. Lineage (GTDB taxonomy): Bacteria > Bacteroidota > Bacteroidia > Bacteroidales > P3 > Scybalousia_A. Next base: position 80,390 of record JBGUWU010000015.1, on the reverse strand, counting down.
TTTTGATCTACATACACCCAAACATCTGTTATTTCATTTGTAAGAAAATCATCACTTTGTTCATAACTAAAACTTGGATTAGCAACCACACGAAAACCATTTATTTTTATGTAGGCTGGTATTTCTTGTTCTTGTTCAAAATCATTACAAGAATACAATGACAATAGAGTTATTAAAATAACTAATATATGATATACTTTATTCATTTCTATAATTATATTTACGTTAAATCATTTCTTGTTTTTAAATTTAAAATTAGAGTTAAATAGTGTTACCATAGTTGCAGTTATTATTGATGTAATACAATCTAAATAAATTTGTCTTAGAGGAGTTTTACATATTGCAGTTTCTATAATATCTATTACAAATAGCGTCAAAAACATTATAATGAAGAAACCAATAAATTCAAGCCAATTAAACTTAACTTTCAAATTCATAATTTCATTCTCTCTATTTTTTATGAGTCATTATATAAAGTATTTCTTCGTCTGTTTCATTCATTGCTTGTCTTCCTATTTGCGATAGTCCATCTATAGAAAGATCTATATCTTTTTGTGCTATACCATCTGTATCATCTACCACTATGTTATTCATTGCTAACTTAACAGAATCAAAAGCAGAAGAAAGACAAGCTGATATTTTCAAAGCACAAGAAGGTTTTGCTCCATCACAAACTATTCCTGTTATCGTATTTATCATATTACGGATAGCATAGCATATTTGATCAAATGAACCCTTTTGTAAATAAACTAAAGCAGAAGCCACTCCCATTGAAGCATTAATAAGACCACACATAGCAGACAATCTTCCTATTTTTCCTTTTATGTATATAGACATAAGATGAGAAAGAATTAATGCACGTATAAGTTGTTCTTCACTTGCATTTATTTTTTTTGCATAATAATAAACAGGAAGAGTGCAAGTTATTCCTTGATTACCACTTCCAGAATTACTATATATTGGTAGTAGTACTCCGTCCATTCTTGCATCAGAAGCAGCACAAGTTCGTGCTATTATTTCATTCTTTATACTTTTATCGTAATCATTGAATAAAGTTTTGCCAACTTGTAGGCCATATTTATTATTTAGACCTTCTTCACTACAAGCTGAATTTAGTTTATATGTATCTGCTATCCATTCTAATTCTTTTAAATCTTCATTCAAAGCATAATCATATACTACTTTAGCAGAAAGAATATTACTTGCTTCATCTTTTTGTTCTTCTGATGAAGATGCACATTCTTTTTCAAAAATAGTTTTATCGTCTTTGCTTATGTATATAAAATTAGTATGATTACCCACTATTATTGCTTTTGCTGAGGATTTATCTCCTTTGCAAATACATTCTATATATAATTTATCTTCTGTTTGTTTAGGTTCTATGGTTATATTATGTGTTTGCAACCATTGTTTAGCTTCAGATAAATACTCTTTAGCACTACAAAGAACCTCTAATTGTTTCTCACTTTTTCCGCAAACAACAGCCAAACTAACCGCTATAGGAAGACCTATCATATTTGTGCCAGGAATACCAACTCCCATAGCATTTTTAATAATATTTTTACTTAAAAAAAGTTGAACCTCATTACAGGACTCACTTAATATTTCTTTGCATTTACTAACACATAGAGCAACAGCTACAGGTTCAGTACAACCTACGGCTTTTACTATATTACTTTGCATTAGTTGTTTTATAGTATCATTATTTTTTATCATAGTTTCTATGCTTATATTGTTGTATAACGCAATAACTCTATCTTTATTTTAATAAGAACTCTTTCAGTTTTTGATTTCCAAATGTATCAATAAAATCTTCTATGTTTTTAGAATAATCTATTGTGTTTATATTGTCAAGAATAGTATTTACTCCTTTTAATATATTTTCTCTGCTATTATCTTCTATAACAAAACCTGTTCTTTCTTGTAGAACTTGTTCTTTTATTCCTCCTACATTAGTTACCACTACAGGCTTTCTAAAGGCATAAGCTGTCATAACTATTCCGCTTTGAGTAGCTGATTCGTATGGCAATACAACGACATCACTTGCAACAAAATAAGGTTCTATGTCTTCATTGGCAACAAACTCATTAACAAGTACAACATCGTTTTCAATACCCAAAGATTTTATTTTATCTATATATTCATTAATATCACCATAACACTCTCCTACTATCAAAAGTTTTATATCGCCCCTTTCTTGTTTTATTAATGGAAAAGCATCAATAAGTTTCATTAAGCCTTTATATGGACGTATCAAACCAAAGAACAAGATAATTTCTTTTGAGTTTATGTTTAAAAACTCTTTCGCAGATGTTTTATTATAACGATTTAAGTTATAGCAATCATAAATAGAAAGAGTTGTTGTACATATATCCTTATTTGGAAAATCATTTCGCATTTGTCTTGCTGTAAAATCTGAAGCGGCAATAAAACTATGGGCTTGTTTAAACGTTGCCTTAACAAAATATTTTTCCCACCAATGATTTTCATGAGATATATAATTATCTGCAAGTATAGCAATCTTTGTTTGTTTCATATTTTTACGAATAAGATATGCTATTGTTATTATACATGGAGCAAAAAAGAACATCCACCAACGGAAAATAACTACGTCTGGTTTTTCTCGTTTTATTTTTTTATAAGCTTTCCACCATGTAAAAGGATTAATTGAAGATATTACTCTTTCTATTTTATCATTGTGTTCAAAAGGAACTACTTTAGAAGTATCATATTGTGTTTTACCAGGAAAAAATATCTTTGGATATAAAAGAGTATAAGATATAGCTTTATAATCCATACCCATGGAGGTAATTATTTTGTATAAATAAGCCTCTTCTAAAACTATGCCTCCTCTATAAGGATAAGTAGGAGCAACAACTACAACTTTCTTCATAATATACAAAACGGCATACAATAAAATTTATTGTACCATTAGTATTACATCTCCGTTCTTTCTTTATACTCAAACAAAATTATTTACAAATATTTCATTATTCAAATATTATTTTATAATATTGCAAAATAAAATATGAATAATAACTTAATCAAATAAATATACAATTATGTTTTCAAAAGATACTTACATAAAAAGACGCCAACAACTTGCTAAAGACGTCAATAATGGACTTATTCTTATCGTTGGCAATTCAGATGTTTCTTTTAATTATCCTGCAAACCAATATACTTTCCGACAGGATAGTACTTTTCGTTATTTCTTTGGCTATGATATTCAAGGTTTAGTCGGAGTCATAGACACAGAAAGCGGAGAAGAATACCTATTTGGTGAAGAAGTAGATATAGCAGACATTATTTGGACTGGCCCTATTCCTTCTCTAAAAGAAAGAGCAAGTGAAATAGGAGTAAAAAACTCTGGAACAATTAAAGACCTTAGAAACCTTATGGATAAGGCTGTCTTTGATGGTAGAAGAGTGCATTTTGTTCCTCCTTACAGAGCAGAGAATGTAGAGTTTATTGCAGATATACTTCATTTAGATTATAGATATATTCAAGCATACGTTTCTAAAGAATTAATAGCAGCTTGTGTTAAACAACGTTCAATAAAAACAAACGAAGAAATAGTAGAGATTGAAAAAGCTATAGAGACTGCCTACAAAATGCACACAACGATGATGCACATGGCTAAAAACGAAGAAACATTTGAATATGAAATAGCTGGAACAATGGAAGGTATTGCTTTAGCTGGCGGAGGTCCTGTTTCTTTCCCTATTATTCTTACCACTCATGGAGAAATACTTCACGGACATGATCATTCTCTACAAATAAAGAAAGGAAGAATGATTGTTTCTGACGCTGGCTGTGAAAACAATATGGGATATTGTTCAGACATTACTCGTTCTGTTCCCGTTGGTGGCAAATTTGATGCAAGACAAAAAGCAGTGTATGAAGCAGTATTAGATGCTCAACTTCTTGTTACTACTCTTTGCAAACCAAATGTAAAATACTCTGAGATTCATCTTGCTGCTGTAGAACGTTTAGGAGAAGGTCTAAAAGCCTTAGGTTTAATGAAAGGAGATATAAAAGAAGCTGTTAAACAAGGAGCAATGGGTATGTTTATGCCTCACGGATTAGGACATATGATGGGCTTAGATGTACATGATATGGAAAACTACGGAGAAAACTATGTTGGTTACGATAAAAAGAACATACGTTCTACTCAATTTGGATTAGCTTCTTTACGTTTAGGAAGAGAATTACAAGAAGGTTTTGTCATAACAGATGAACCGGGTTGTTATTTTATTCCTGCTCTTATAGACCAATGGAAAGCAGAAAAGAAATGTATTGACTTTATTAACTACGATGAAGTAGAAAAGTTCAAAGATTTCGGAGGCATAAGAATAGAAGACGATGTTCTTATAACAAAAGACGGTTGCAGAATACTTGGTAAACCTATACCTAAAACTGTTGCCGAGATAGAAAACGAAATGACTAAATAACAAATGAACAAAGCATTTGTATTTATTACAAAGAGTAAAGTAAATAGATTATCTCATATAATTCTATTTGCTTTACTTTTCTTTTTTGTTTTTACTTCTTACGCTCAACAAATAATATATGAGAACCGAGCTTTTTCTCCTCTAATAAAAACCATAACATTAGAACAACAAGGAAACTCTTTTTCCGACCCTGTTATATATCTTAATTCGTATAAAAAACTTCTTCTGCAATTTGATGAACTTTCAGAAGAAACTCACCGTTACGAATACACTATCATTCATTGCAACAGTGATTGGACACAAAGTAATTTAGATATTAATCTTTACTTAGAAGGATTTGAAACACAACAAATAGAACATCATCAAAACTCTTTCAATACTATTCAACGCTATGTTCATTATTCACAAACTATTCCTTCTCCTAATATGAAGTTATTAAAATCAGGTAACTATATAATAAAAGTATTTAAGGCAGATAATCCTGAGGAAGTAATACTTACTCGCCGTTTTTATTGCGTAGAAGATATTACTAATGTAAAAACAGAAGTCCGTCAATCTTCTATTTCTTCTCAACTTCAAACCCATCAAGAAGTAAATGTAAAAGTTTCAGGGAAAAACAATCGTTTCTTTCAAAATCCTTCTAATTATATGAAAGTCTTTGTTCAACAAAATGGCAGAGAAGACTCAAAAAGACAATTAAGACTAAGAGGTCAATCTGGAGTAGATATAGATTTTTCTTTTGACGAAAGCAATCAATTCTTTGGAGGCAATGAGTTTAGATATTTTGACATTACTTCTCTTAGAACAAGAAGCACTTATGTTGCTGGTTTTGATTTTTATGATAATCAAAACTTAGTTTATTTAAGAGAAGAAAAAATAAAAAAATCGTTTCCTTACTCTACTGAAAAAGACATCAATGGAAATTTCTACATCAGAAACGGATATAACCAAGACAAAAATACTTATAGCGATTATGCTTGGGTTCGTTTTACTCTTCCTCTACCATATACATTAGAAGGAAATTATTATGTTGTAGGAGGTTTATCCGATTGGAGAATAACTGAACAGAACAAGTTTCAATACGATAATGGTAAATACTATGCTTATCTTTATTTAAAACAAGGATATTATAATTATCAAATACTTTTTGTTCCTAATGGCGATATTATAGGTTCTTATAAAGAGGTGGAAGGCAATCACTATGAAACCAATAATACCTATAAAGTATTTGTTTATTATCATAATTTTTCTGATGATTGTGATGAACTAATAGGTTTTTCATCAGTAGAATATAGATAATGTTTTTCCTTATTATTTCATAAATTTATTTTAAAATCTAATTACTTTCTATTTTTTTCTAAGAAAGCAGGAGAATCTCCCCACTTATCATAAAGAATAGTATGATTTATTGTTTTCATTCTTATATCTAAACAATTTGCACATTCATCAGGTGAATCTTGCACACATGCTTTATTGGGATAAATAGAATAATCTTTACGATTAAGTGTTGGTGTAAGGTTCGGCATTATAACATTTGCAGCAACCATTATAGCTTTCTCTCGTCCCATTTTATCTATTGTTTGGTTTGCTGTTGCTGCTACCATATTTATTTTAGGCATCAAAAGACGAGTAACAGCAAGAACTTTAAGAGTTAAGAACATGCGTTCTTCATCATTTGGAATTTCATCTTTATATTTCCATAAAGGAGTATCTTCATGAGGAATAAATGGTCCCAAACCTACCATTGCAACATCTTTTTCCTTAAAAAACAAAATATCTTTTGCTATATCTTCATTTGTTTGAAAAGGCAAACCGACCATAATACCTGTACCAACTTGATAACCTATTTTATATAGACTATCTATGCAAGCAATTCTTCGTTGAAAAGAATGCTTTGAATCTCGTGGGTGAATCTTATAATAGAGTTCTTCGTTAGATGTTTCTATTCTTAATAAATATCTATGAGCTCCTGCCTTAAACCATTCTTTATAAACTTCTTCACTTTGTTCTCCACAAGAAAGAGTAATGCCTATTTTATTATCCGATAGTTGTTTTATTCTTTTTACAATTTGTGTTATTTTCTGAGTAAAATCTTTATCTGTCCTTTCTCCACATTGTAAAGCCACAGAACCATATCTCAAACTAATAGCCTTATTTATACAAATATCAACTTGTTCATCATTAAGAGTATAAAGAGATTTCTTATCATTCTTTATTCTTAATCCGCAATACAGACAGTTTTTTTCACAGACATTAGAATATTCTATTAAACCTCTAAGATGAACACTGTTGCCAACATTTTGTAATTTTACTTCCAAAGATTTAGCAAATAAAAGTTTTGACTCTTCTTTATCTAAATTAAGAAGAGCCAAAATATCTTTCTTATCAAAAGATTGTTGATTTAGTATTGTCGCAATGTCTTTCACAAACAATGATTATTTTTTACCTTGATTTGCAACTTGTTCCATAAGTTTTTTTACTGTTTCTTCATCTGCTAGAAACTTATGTTCTTTTAATTTTAAATTCTCATCAAAAGTAAATAAATAAGGTATGCCTGTAGGAATATTAAATTGTATTATCTCCTGTTCAGACATATTTCTTAAGTTCTTTACTATACCTCTTAATGAATTTCCATGAGCAGCAATAAGTATAGTATTATGTTTTTTAAACTCAGGTAAGATAACTTCATTGAAATAAGGCATACATCTTGCAATACAATCTTTTAAAGACTCTGTTGCTGGCAAATCCTTAGCATCAACATCTTTGTATCTTTTTTCATTTCTTGGATTTCTTTCGTCTGTATCATCTAATGCAGGTGGTTGGCAATCAAAAACTCTTCTCCATTTCAACACTTGTTCATCACCATACTTTTCTGCTGTTTCTTTTTTATTTAAGCCTTGCAATTTACCATAGTGTTTTTCGTTTAAACGCCAAGATTTATATACAGGAAGATAATCCATATTCATTGTGTCTAACACAATGTTTAGAGTTTTTATCGCTCTTTTCAAATAAGAGGTAAAGCAAACTTCTGGTTCAATATTGTAATCCAACAATGCTTGACCTGCTTGCGCTGCTTCTTGTTTGCCTTGTTCTGATAAATCTACATCTTTCCAACCTGTGAAAAGATTAAGTTTATTCCATTCACTTTGTCCGTGACGAATTAAAATTAAGTTTTTATCCATTGTATTATTTATTCTTTAAAATATTAATGTCTAATGTTTTTCCTAAATCCTTCTTCCAAGAAAGCACTATCAAAACTATTCCTGCTAAAATAAATGGCAAAGAAAGTATTTGTCCCATATCTATAGGAAGAGCGTCTTCCCAAGATTCTTGGTTATTCTTTAGAAATTCCAATAAAAATCTTACACCAAATAATAAAGCAAGGAAAAGTCCAAATATCATACCTTGATTTACTCGTTTCTTTTTTGAATTAAGTAAATAATAAAGAACAAGTCCTATAATAAGATAAGAAAGCGCTTCGTATAATTGAGTTGGGTGGCAGGCTACAGTCTGATTATCTCTAACAAATATAAATCCCCATGGTAAATTTGTTGGCAAACCATATATCTCTGAATTCATAAGATTTCCTAAACGAATAAGAACTCCTGCAAAACAAATAGCAACAACTAAACGTTCTACAACCCACATAAAAGGTATTTTTGTTTTCTTGCTATATATTATCAAAGCGATAATAATTCCTATTGCTCCTCCATGTGAGGCTAATCCCTGATAACCAGAAAAACGCCAACCGTCTGCTGTTTTGTGAATAGGAAGAAGCATTTCTACTATATGATGAGAATAATAAGTAAAATCATAGAAAAGACAATGGCCTAACCTTGCACCAATAACAACAGCAAGAAAACAGTAAAAAGTAAGTTTATCTAAATAAACAACATCTACGCCTTCTTTTTTAAACATCTTTTTCAGTAGAATATAACTGACGATGAATGCACAAGCATATAATAATCCATACCATCTTATCTCCATACCTCCTAAATGGAACAAAGTAGGAGAAACATTCCATGTAATACTTAATAAACTCATATCCGATATTTTTATAAAACAAAGGCTTTAAGGGCATAATTGTCCTTAAAGCCCTTAGAGCCTTTATTAAGTTAGACTATTTCTTTATTATAGTCTTTTCTTTAATTCTTGCACTCTTACCAGAAAGTTTTCTCAAGTAGTAGATTCTTGCTCTACGTACTAAACCAACTTTATTTACCTTTATACTATCAATAAAAGGACTATTCATTGGGAATATTCTTTCTACGCCAATACCATTAGATATTTTTCTAACAGTGAAAGTTCTTTCCATTTTGTGTCCTGATATTTGTATAACTATACCTTGGAAAGCTTGTATTCTTTCTTTGTTACCTTCTTTAATTTTATATGCAACGGTAATAGTGTCTCCAGCCTTAAAAGTTGGGAAGTCTCTTTCAACCACTTGTTGGCTCTCTACATATTTCATCAATTCGTTCATCATGATTAAACTTCTTTCTTTTTAATGGTTAAACACTTTATTTTTTAACTGCTTTAACAACTGCTGCGAAAGCTTCTGGGTTGTTCATTGCAAGATCAGCTAAAACTTTACGATTCAAATCAATATTATTCTTGTGCAACAAACCAATGAAAGCAGAATAAGAAATATCATGCAAACGGCAAGCTGCATTGATTCTGTTAATCCATAAAGAACGGAAATCTCTTTTCTTTACTTTTCTATCTCTGTAAGCATAAGTTTGACCTTTTTCCCATTTATTTTTTGCAACGGTCCAAACGTTCTTACCTCTTCCCCAATAACCTTTTGTACGGTTAAGGATTTTTTTTCTACGCTGTCTTGATGCAACAGCATTTACACTTCTTGGCATTCTTTTTTACCTTTCTTTTAATTTTTATATCAGCGTCCTTTTCTTAGGTTCTTATTAACTGATATAATGGTTAAACATTTTTTTAACTCTTTCTTGAAAACTTTACTTATCTAACTAACAATTCATTCATAATCTTTGCATCTGCAGAAGAAACTGTACTGTACGCACAAAGATTTCTCTTTCTTTTGTTAGACTTCTTAGTCAAAATATGACTATGATAAGCATGTCTTCTTTTTAATTTACCTGATGCTGTAACTGTAAATCTTTTCTTTACAGCAGATCTGGTTTTCATTTTTGGCATCTTTCTAAAGTCTTTTATTTGTTAATAACTCTTTTATTTAAAAGTCGCCTTCATCAGACAACTAAACATTTTCTGCTTTCCAAAAAATTTTTGCAAAATTACTACTTTTTATCATACCTGCAATATTTTTTTTGTTTTTTTTAATATTCTTTGAGTTTTATTCCTGAAATATTCATAAAATACAACATTCTCTTCTTTGTTTTAAATCATTATCCCACACCATAACTACAAAAATTGCATTACTCTTCAACAAAGAAAAAAAACTCAAGAGAAAATTTGCATATTAAAAATAAATATCGTATCTTTGCAATGAGATAATCGGTGGTTTTGAGTAAAGTTTTTGCAAAAATATACTATTTACTTAAAACCGAATCTTTAAGCAAAGACCATAATTATACTTTTTCTTTTAAAGAGTTTTTCTATTCAGAACTACTTGATTATCAACTGTAATATAAGGAAATAAATCTTCGTTTTCATGTACAAAGATCAAAAGTTAATAAAAAAAGTCTTAATCTTTATAACTAAAAACCAAGATTAAAAAATGCAAAACCTTATATTTCTTCTCCAAAAGCAAGATTCTGGGGAACGGTTTTTGTTTTGTCTTAAAAATCTATTCTTATTTTTCTTTGATGTTCGTCTGTCTCTGAAATTTCTACTATAACACAGTCATCAGGAACAAGAGAAGGAATATTTTCGGCCCATTCCATAAAGCAATAATTACCTGAATAAAAGTTTTCTTCCACTCCTATATCCAAAGCTTGTTCTTCTGATTCTAAACGATAAAAATCAAAATGATATACTTCTCCAACTTTTTGAGAGAAATATACATTACAAATAGCAAAAGTTGGTGAACAAACATTATCTTCAACTTCTAATTCTCTACAAAGTGCTTTGATAAACGTTGTTTTACCTGCTCCCATCTTACCTCTAAAAGAAAATACTTTTTTTTGCCCGACAAAATCTATAAATTCTTTAGCGGCCAAAGGAAGTTCTTCCAAATTTTTAACAAGGATTTCTTTTGTCATTTATATTTTTGAATTATCTTTTGCTTGTTAAATGTATAAAAGGCACTAAGCACTCTTCCATAGAGATACCTCCATGTTGGAAAGTATTATTATAGTAAGATACGTAATAATTGTAGTTAGTTGGGTAAACAAAGTAGCCTGTACTTCTCACAAATACCATAGGAGAAAGTATAGATAAAGGAGGCAACATTATCTCCTCTGGATTTTTCACATGATAAACATCTTTTGCATCAAATTCTAATAATCTTCCTATCTTGTAACGAAGATTCACTGAAGCTTCTTTATTTGATTTTATCTTAACAGGACGATTTACTTTTACACTTCCGTGATCCGTTGTTATGAATATATCAACATCTTTATCAGATAAGTATTTCAAAACTTCTTTAAGTGGAGAATGTTCAAACCATGTGCGAGTTACGCTTCTATAAGCATTTTCATCTGATGCCAATTCCCTAACAAGGTCTGATTCTGTGCGAGCATGAGATAACATATCAATGAAATTATAAACAATAACATTGATATCATTTTGCAAAAAGTTTGGCAAAATATCTATCATTCTCATTCCGTATGTTGCATTCAAAACTTTATGATACGTTTGAGTCGCTTTTATTCTATGACGAGCAAGATTATCTTGAAGAAGATCTGGCTCATATTGATTTTTATTTCCTTCTTTGTCTTCATCTAACCAATATTGAGGATAATATTTTTTTATCTCTAAAGGCATAAGAGAAGAGAATAAAGCATTTCGTGCATATTGAGTTGTAGTTGGAAGAATACTATAATATATATTTTCTTCTTCGGTGTGAAGATACTGCTCTATCATTGGTTGCAAAGCTCTCCATTGATCAAAACGAAAATTATCCAACACAATAAGAAAAACAGGTCTTTGTTTCGCTTTTAAAAGAGGAAAAACTTTCTTTTCTAATACTTTATGAGACATCAAAGGCGTTGCCTCAGTTTTGTCTTTTATCCAATCAATGTAGTTTTCTTGATAGAATTTAGAAAATCTATCATCGGCAGAAGATTTTTGTTCTTTTAATATTTCAAATATACTTGAATCATTTGAAGTACTTAATTCTATTTCCCAACGAACAATATCTTTATATAAGTCTATCCACTCTTGCCATGAAAGATTTTCATTTATACGCATACTTAGGTTTCTAAACTCTTGCTGATAATTTAGCGTAGAAGTTTGAGTTACCAAACGTTTTTGGTCTAAGTGTTTTTTTAAAGTAAGAAGTATTTGATTTGGATTAACAGGTTTAATAAGGTAATCTGATATTTTTGAGCCAATAGCCTGTTCCATTATATTTTCTTCCTCACTCTTTGTTATCATAATAACAGGTATAGAAGAATACTGAACCTTAATTTTTGAAAGAGTTTCCAAACCATTAAGACCAGGCATATTTTCATCTAAAAATATTATATCTACATTTTCTTTTTCAAGAATATCCAATGCTTCATGACCATCTGTCGCAGGAATAACTTTATAGCCTTTCGCCTCAAGAAAAAGTACATAAGGCTTTAAAAGGTCTATTTCGTCATCTGCCCAAAGAACCTTTACCATATCAAAATTATATTATTTATTTATTAAGAAATTCTACTATATCTTTGTCAATAATATTAGGGTATTTAAGTAGTTTTTCTACTTTGCCGTTATTCATAAGTATAACTATCGGCTGTCTGCCTCTGGTTGCCTCTAAGAAAACAGGAGCAGGCACATTTTTATAAGGAAGTTTTTTTATTTCGTTCTTAACAAAGAAACGTTCTATTGCTTTATCTCCACCCCAAAAGATAAGAGCAAAGTTTTCGTCTTTGATATTATACTTTTGTCGCATAACATCTAAACGTTTTGCTGTTTTTTTACAATATTTACAAACAGGAGAATACATACAAACTATTTTCTTCCCTTCTTTTATATGTAAATCTTCCAATGCATCATTGCTTATCAGGTATTCAAATTTTTCTTCGTTGATTTTTGCTGCCTTTCCATAAAGTTTATATGTAAGACTATCTGGCATATTAATGCCAAAAGATAATAACAACACAGCAACAAAAGAAACTATAGTCAAATAAGTCGTATTGTTCCTTATCCAAACAGATATTTTATTGAACTTACTTGGATTTTCCGCAATAGGAACCTCTTCTTTATCTTCTTTTTCAACAACACCTTTATTCCAAAACATAAAGTAAGAAAAGATAAGAAGAACGATATTCTTTACTAAGGTTTGAGTGTCTGACATTATCAACACTTCTCCAAAACAATGACAATTTTCTTCATCAACAGTAAAGAAATTAGGTTTTATTATTATATATATAGTAAAGAAAACAAGAAACGCTATTATTAAGCTTTTAATTAATTTCGGTTTTACACCAACAAGCAACAACAAACCCAAACCGAACTCACAAGCAATCAAAAGACGAGTAAGTATTGTGGTAGTTATCCATGAGAAAAGTTGGTGTTCATAAATAAATTGGTCAAATGCTTCTATTGAAATATATTTTGTTACCGCTGAGATCATAAATACTACGGCTACAAACACTCTTGCTATCCAACCAATAACGTTTCTTGTTTTCATTGTTTAATTATTATTTATTATTTATTTTTCTTATTAATTGTTATTCTTCTTTACAATCACCTTCAAGTCCTTTTACGTCTTTACTTGTTATATCAGAACAATCACCATCCCAATCATTAACAGGAACAGAAGTAGTTGCTTTCTTTATTGATTCTGTATTTACAGGACAAATACAATCTGTTGTATCAGAACAAGAATAAAGTGTTGCACCACATACTAACGCAAATGCTACATATATTATTTTTTTCATAAGTCGTTTTTCTTTCTTTTTGTTTATTACTTTTTTTACATAATTATAGGGAGTGTTTATTTAAAAAGCACTCCCTACAACCTTTACTTCAATGATTAATCTTGTAAATTAGTCTTCTTCGCAGCTTAATGAAACTTCAAATCCTTCTTCTTCAGCAGTTGCAGCCCATTCTTTCCAGCTTGCGCCTAAATCTTTGAATGTTACTTCGTCACAATCTCCGTCGAAATCTTCAACTTTAATGTTGCTTTCTAATCTTTCGCCTTCCATTGCTGGAACACAAGTACAATCACTGTTACCGCAAGCTGCGAATCCTAATACTACAAGAGCAAATGCTCCTAATGTAAATAATGTCTTTTTCATTTTTTTTATAATTTTTAGTTAAACAATTTGTTTCGCTACTCTATTTTAATGGATTTTCGCTTTCTCCATTTGTTATCGGGTGCAAAGATATAAAAAAATACCAATATTAGAACTTTTTTTATTTTTTTTTTGCATTTTCTATTTCTTTGCCTCGTTATAAATAGTATTACAAAAGCTGTGCCAAAACTAAACTTATTTAGTAGATATTTTTAAAACAATAGGAAAATGATCGCTTATGCCTCCTTGATATTTCATACCTTTATATGCCGAAAAAGGTTTATCCACTTTACTTCTTCTATCTTTTTCTATTAGGAAAGAAGGTTTAAAAACATGACTTTGATTAAAATTATTACCATAAAGTATTCTATCTCTTAAGTTTTCTGAGAGAATAAACTGATCAAAACTATAATAAGTCTTACTATAAACATAAGAACCTGTAACATCTTTATTATTTTGCATAAGATCTATTAACTTTACATCGTTTCTTTTTGAATTATCTCTCAAAGCAAAGCCTTTAATTATGGTTTCGTCCCAAGGATTATCATTAAAATCTCCCATAACCAAAAAATTCTTCTCTCCTTTGCTACACATATCGTTTATGTGTGCATAAATTTGAGAAAAAATTTCTTCTCTTAGTTCTTTTTTTATATTATTCTCTCTACGAGAAGGAGCATGAACTACATATATATTAATAGGCAACTTTCCTAAAATACCCTTAACATAAAGGACATCTCTTGTTCTATCTTCTTCTTTGTCGGAAACAGAAGGTAAAGTATAGTGTTCTTCTATATTAAATCTTTGGGGATTATATAATAAAGCCACATCTATTCCTCTGATATCTTTAGAAGGATAATGGATATACTTATAACCTATTTTTCTAAGAGGAGTAGAAAGAGTTAATGCTCTTAGCACAGTGTCATTCTCTATTTCACACAAGCCTATAACAGAAGGCATCTTAGCGTCTATAGCAATATATGTTTTAGCCAAGTCATTAAGCTTTTTATTATATTTTTTAAAAGTCCAATGCTTTCTGCCCTCAAGTGTAAAATCGTCATCTTGTGTTTGTTTGTCGTCAATTGGATAAAAAAGATTTTCTACATTATGAAAAACAATAATATCCTCCTGTGCCATAACAATGTTAGGCAACAAACACAACATTAACCCAATTTGTTTTAATCTACCGTGTTTTGTATTTGCGTTATATTTCTTGTGAAATCCTGACACTTTAAAAACGTATTCAAAAAAGCCCGCACAGAAAAATAACTTTTCGTGCAGGCTTTGTATGAATAAAAAAATATTATTCAGGTTTATAGAAAGGCATTCTAACTACTTTTGCTTCTACAAGTTTGTTTCTTACCTTTATATATATAGGTGTATCTTTTTTAGAGAAAGCAGTTTGAACATGAGCTGTTCCTATGTTCTTTCCTGTAGAAGGAGAAGGAGAACCAGAACATACTTTTCCTATTGTATTACCTTCTGCGTCACAAACTTCATATCCATTTCTTGGAATGCCTTTGCCTACCATTTCAAAACCGACAAGTTTTTTATTAACGCCATTTGCTTTTTGCTCTTCAAGATATTTTCTATCTATGAAATCATTTCCATCAACAAATTTTGTTAACCAATTTAGTCCAGCTTCTATTGGAGATGTTTCATCATCTATTTCATGTCCATAAAGACAGAATCCCATCTCTAAACGCAATGTATCTCTACAACCTAAACCAGCAGGCATTATTCCAAATTCTTTTCCAGCTTCAAAAACAGCGTCCCATATTTTGTCTGCGTATTTTTTATCAAAATAAATTTCACAACCTCCTGCTCCTGTATATCCTGTAGTAGAAAGTAACACATTTTCAACTCCGGCAAGAGTAAGATACTTAAATGTATAATACTCCATATCTTCTACAGGAGTAGATGTAAGTTTTTGCATAACCTTAAGTGCATTTGGTCCTTGAACAGCAAGTTGTCCATAGTTTTCACTTTCGTTTGTAAAGTCTTTTCCTAACTCTAAACCCATTTGTTTTGCTATTCCAGCCATCCAATTCCAATCCTTTTCTATGTTAGCAGCGTTTGGAACCATAAAATATTCTGTTTCACTAACACGATAAACTAACATATCATCTACTATACCACCCTTACCATTTGGAAGTACTGTATAAAGAACCTTACCATCAAATAAAGTATTGATATCATTAGAAGTACAATATTGAACAAAGTCATGAGCTTTTGTTCCTTTAGCTCTAAATTCTCCCATGTGAGAGACATCAAAAACACCAACATTATTTCTTACATTGTTGTGTTCTTCTATTAATCCTACGTATTGAATTGGCATATTATAACCTGCGAATTCAGCCATTTTAGCTCCAAGGTCTATATGCTTTTGTGTAAATGGTGTTGTCTTCATTATTTGTATTTTTTTATTATTATGTTTATTATTTTTCTTTTAAATAATTAGGGTGCAAAGTTAAGAAAATTTTCTACACATACAATAAAAGAAGAAATATTTTATTATTTTTTACAATTACAATATTATTTATTATATTATTAATCAAAAGATTAAATAATATCAATTAATTTTTATTAAAAATTTTATAAAAAAAAGTTAATAAACTGTAAAAATTTTATTGTACTTTTGCGTTCTGAAAATGGTACTTATTGTACATAATTAATAATTATTAATTTAAAACAAAAAAAAGATGAAAATTAGACATTTATTTTTAGGACTTGCAATGGTTGCTCTTATGGCAGCTTGCACAAAGAAAGCAGAAACAACAACTCCTACAACAGAGGCAACTCCAACAGAAGAAACTGTAACATCAGAATCTCCAGTTGTAGAACAACCTAAAGAAGAAGTTAAGGAAGAAGCTCCTGTTGCTAAAAAAGAAACTGCAAAAAAAGAAACAAAAACAACTAAAACAGAAGCTAAACCTAAAGCTGACCCTTGCGAAGCTGCAGTAAAAGCATACGAAAGATATGCTGACGAGGTTGCAGAAGCAAAGAAACACAAAGATACTGGTGATGGTTTAAAAGCTTTTGTTAAACTTAAAAAACAAGCAGATTCTCAAAGAGCAGCAATAAAAGATTGTGCTTCTAATCCTGAGTACAAAACACGTGTTGCTAACGCTATCCGTAGAGTAACAAATGCTACTATGTAGTATTTATTGAATAATTTATTCTAAAAAAAAGTTGTACTTCCAAAAGGAGTACAACTTTTTTTTATTTTGTATTCTTTTGCTATTAGACAAAAAAATAGTACCTTTGCACCCTCAAAATAAAGAATAAATATTTATTGTTATGGATAAAAAATCAATAATAGGTTTAATACTTATCTGCTTAGTATTCGTAGTGTTTGGTTTATTGAATCGTCCAAGCGAAGAACAAAGACAAGCACAAAAACGTTACCAAGACTCTATTGCAAAAGCACAAATGCTTGCTAAAAAACAAGCAAACAAAACTAAAATTTTTGAAAACGAAGAAGAAGCTACTATCGATTCTTTACGTAATTTAGCAAGCGAGAATGATTCCGCAAGAGCAGAACTTAATGAATTAATAAAAGGAAAATACTCTATTTTTTCTTCTTCTGCCAACATAGATAGTAAGAACATTGTTTTAGAAAACGATGTTTTCAAAGTAAATATATCTTCTCGTGGTGCTATGGTTTCAAACGTTATTTTGAAGAACTACACAACTTACGGCGGAAAAGATAATGTAAAATTCTTCACAAATAATGGCAACAAGTATGGACTTCATTTAACAGTTGGAAGCAATGTTATTAATACAGAAGATTTAGATTTTAAAGTATTTGTTAATAACAAACCTTACGGCTTTAACACTCCGTTAAAAGTCAGTGGCAAAGATTCTTTAGTTGTTTCTTTACGTTTATATCCAAATAAACCTGACACTCTGAATATTTCTGATGAAGATTATTTCCTAAATAAAAAGCAATACTTAGAATACAAATACACTATTCGAGGAAACGATTATCGTTTAGGTTATAAGATTGCTCTTAATAATATGCAAGATATAATCAAAGACGATGGCAATTTAGAGTTTCAATGGGATTCTCCTCTTTGTCTGAAAGAAAAAGATAAAAAGATAGAAACACAAAACTCTTCTATATACTATATGTTAGATGATGAGGTAGAAAATCTTAAAGAACAAGGAAAAGATGATTCTATTAGCGAAAGTAGTAGTATTCCTATTAAGTGGATTTCTTACAAACAACAATTTTTCTCAAGTGTTTTAATTGCAAAGGATTCTGCTTCTCGTTTCAATTCTGCTACAATGATCACAAAAACAGATACATCTTCTTTAAATATAAGAAATATGCACTCTGTTTTAGACTTCAATTATTCTAATGACAAGAATTACACAGAATATAATATGGATATGTTCTTTGGACCAAACAAATATAGAATATTTAAAAACTATAATATTGATTTGGAAAGGACGATTCC
Organism: Bacteroidales bacterium; assembly: GCA_045221575.1. Lineage (GTDB taxonomy): Bacteria > Bacteroidota > Bacteroidia > Bacteroidales > P3 > Scybalousia_A. The sequence continues at coordinate 62,099 of JBGUWU010000015.1, read as the reverse complement.
TTTAGGTTGGGGCTTTTTCCTTTTGCAATGGGTAAATAGATTTGTGATTATTCCTGTATTTGACTTCTTACAAGGCTTCAATCTACACATAGGACTTATCATTTTAATACTTACCCTTTTAGTTAAGATTGTTTTGTTCCCTTTGGCTTACAAATCTTTTTCTTCAACTGCCAAAATGAAGGTTCTTCAACCTGAAATACAAAAAATAAACGAAAAATATCCAAAACAAGATCAAGCAGTTCAAAAACAACAAGCCACAATGCAGCTATATAGACGTGCAGGAATAAATCCTATGATGGGTTGTTTCCCTATGCTATTGCAGTTTCCTATTTTGGTGGCTATGTTTAGATTTTTCCCTTCTTCAGTAGAGCTTCGCCAACAATCATTTCTTTGGGCTGATGACCTTTCTACTTATGATAGCATCTTAGATTTACCATTTAACATACCATTCTATGGAAGTCATATCTCTTTATTCTGTTTACTAATGACTATTGCACAACTTGTATATACAAAAATGACAATGAGCCAACAAACTCAGAACAATGCTATGCCAGGAATGAAGTTTATGATGTATGGTATGCCTATTTTTATGTTATTTATCCTTAATAATTTCTCTGCTGCTTTGAATTACTATTATTTGATTTCTTTACTTATCTCTGTTTTGCAAATGTATATCATCAGAAAAACTATTGATGAAAACAAAGTCCTTGCTCGTTTGCAACAAAATTCTAAGAAGCCAATGAAAAAATCAAAATGGCAACAAAGAATGGAGAACCTTGAAAAGCAAAACAGAAAACTTATGCAAGAAAGACAAAAAAATCAAAGAAGAAGATAATTTATGTCAAAAGGTAAATCGTTTGCTATCAAGCAAGGAGAAGAATATATTGAACTTATCAAACTTTTAAAAGTTCTAAATATTGCTGAAAGTGGGGCTTTGGCACAAATTTTGGTAACTAATGGAGAAGTAAAACGAAATAAGGTTGTTGAGCTGAGAAAACGTGCCAAGATAAGAAGAGGAGAAACAATAGAAGTATTAGGACAAATAATAAATATTGAATAAATCTTTACATCAAGGCTATTTTTAAGCAAGACAATAACTAAATTAATTAAACTAATAAAATACAAAAAACATTATGGACCTTAAAGGAATATTAGCAATAACAGGAAAACCGGGATTATATAAACTTATATCTCAAACCAAAACAGGAGCTTTAGTTGAGTCATTAGTAGATAAAAAACGTATGCCTGCTTTCGCTCATGAGAGAATATCATCTTTGAAAGACATAACAATGTTCGGTAACGAGGAAGACAAACCTTTGATAGATATTTTCCAAAATATTTATAAGATGGAAGACGGCAAAGAATGTATATCTCATAAGTCTTCTGAAAAAGAACTAAAAGATTATATGGAGAAAGTATTTCCTGATTATGATAAAGACAGAGTTCATCTTTCAGATATGAAGAAACTATTTTCTTGGTATAATATTCTTCTAACAAACAATCTTATTGATTTGGAGCAGCCTGAACAAGCAAAGCAGGAAGAAGAGTAAAAAAGAAGAAACCCAAGTCTTAAAGGACTTGGGTTATTTTTTTATTCACTTTCTCTTATATCTTTTACATTTAACTGCAATTCTCTATGACCTTGATAATTATTTTCTTCTATCGTATAGCAAACATCTATTTTTATTCCATTATGCAATAAATCATAATAATCTCCAAGAGAAAAACCTATGCAAGACAAAGGCATAATACTTTCTGTTATAGGTATAGCAGAGAATTTCAAATGATTCTTTCCTACTTTTCTAACCCTGTTTGCATCATATATCTGATTAGATACAAAAACGGGTTCTGTGTTATCAGGACCGAAAGGTTGAAACTCATTAAGCAGTCTTAACAATTTATCATTTATGTCGCTTAACTCTATTTCCATATCAACCGATATTTCAGGCAAGAGTTCTTCCTGTTGAATCGTGTTTTCTACTTCTTTTTCAAATAAAGTCTTAAATTCATTGAAATCTTCTTCCTTCAAAGACAAGCCTGCTGCAAAAGTATGTCCTCCAAAGTGAGTTAAAAGATGATGACATTTTTCGATAGCAGTATAAATATCAAAATTCTTTACACTTCTTGCTGAACCTGTAATAAAACCATTGGTCTTAGTAAAAATTATTGTTGGCTTGTTTTCTTCTTCTGCGATACGAGAAGCAACAATACCTATTATACCTTGATGCCAATTTTCATTGTAAAGAACAATACTTTTTTTATCTTTTGTCCCTTCTATTGCGAGCATTTGTTGGGCTTGTAAGGTCGCTTCTTTGTCTTTATTCTTTCTATCTTCGTTATTATCATTTATTTTTCCTGCAACCTTAGAGGCTTCTTCCTCTGTTGTAGCAATAAGAAGTTCAACTGCACTTCTTCCACTATCCATTCTTCCTGCTGCATTTATACGAGGACCTACCAAAAAACCTAAATCAGATATTGTTAATTCTCTATTGAAATATACTTTATTTCCCTCAACATGCTTTATATTAGCATAAGAAAGTATTGCTTCTAATCCAATACGTGGTTTATGATTAAGGACTTTCAATCCATAGTAAGCAAGTATTCTATTCTCTCCTGTAAGAGGAACAACATCTGCTGCAATACTAACTGCCACTAAATCTAAATAAGAAACAATATCATCACCTTTTAGTCCTCTTCTCCTTTGTAGTGCTTGTATAAGTTTAAAACCCACTCCACAACCACTCAATTCATCGTATGGATAATTAGAGTTTTCTACCTTAGGGTCTAAAATAGCATAACTTGAAGGCAATTCTTTTCCTGCAAGATGATGGTCACAAACTATGAAATCAATGTTTTTTTCTCCCGCATACTTTATTTCTTCTGTAGCTTTTATTCCGCAATCCAAGCAAATAATTAGTGAAACGCCTGTATCGTAAGCATAATCCACTCCCTTAAAACTTATTCCATATCCTTCTTCATATCTATCGGGAATGTAGTAATCAATATTATTATAAAATTTAGAAAGATAACTATAAACCAAAGCAACTGCTGTCGTTCCATCTACATCATAATCTCCATAAATAAGTATTCGTTCCTTAGCACTTATAGCAAACAGTATTCTCTCCACTGCTTTGTCCATATCCTTGAGAAGAAAAGGATCATGAAGTTGATTTAAATCAGGACGAAAAAATGTTTTAGCTTGAGAGAATGTTTTTATTCCACGTTGTACTAAAAGATTAGCTATTATACTATAACATCTTCTATCTTGTTTAGTTGGATTGAGTTTGGGCATAGTAAGTTCTTCTGCAAGTCTTTCAACAGTAAGTTCATCACCGCTTTCTTTGAGATTCCATATTTTTTCCATCGTGTGCTTATTTTTCTCTTTCTAACGATTAAAAATCATTTTTATTGTTTATTAAGAACGCCTTTAAGTCAAAAAACAATGCAGTTTGGCAGAATTATTTTATTGTTTTTATGCTCAAATTTTTTATATAAAAAAAATGTATTAATTTTGCAGGTCAAAAATTTTAAGATAATGAATATTGAAGTACTGAAATCTAAGATACATAGAGTGAAAGTTACTCAAGCAGACTTAAACTACATTGGCTCAATAACGATTGACGAAGAATTAATGCAGGCTGCTAATATCATTGAAAATGAAAGAGTGTATATATACAACATAAACACAGGAGCAAGATTTGATACTTATGCTATAAAAGGAAAAAAAGGTTCAGGAGTAATCGGTTTAAATGGTGCAGCTGCTCGTTTGGCTCAAATAAATGATTTGGTTATTATTGTTTCTTTTGCAAGCATGGATTTTGAACAAGCTAAGAGTTTCAAACCAACAGTAATCTTTCCAAAGAACAACCACCTATAACCTATAGATGAACAAAACAATAAAAATAAAACAAATACTCTTCAAGATAGTACCTATTTTATTGGCTATCTTCTTCGTGTATTTCTTTTTATCTAAACTTTCAGTAAATGAGAGAAAAGATATTATCTATTCTCTTAGACAGACTGATTATTTTTGGGTTGTTTTAGCTGTTTTTATCTCACTTCTTTCTATATATATCAGGGCTTTGAGATGGCAATTAATGATAAAAACATTTGGTTATAAAACATCTGCTCACGTTGTTTTCTTTTCCATTATGAGTTGCTACTTAACCAACTTAGCAATCCCACGCTTAGGAGAAGTTGTCCGATGTACAATGCTTAGTTCTAAGTACAAGATACCTTTTGACAAAACTCTTGGAACAATTATCACTGAAAGAACCATTGATTTACTGCTATTTGTTCTTCTTTTCTTCGGTGCTTTATTCTTAGAGTACGACTTGTTTTACGACTACCTTACCACCAATCTCAACATTGACATAAACAAATACAAGTTCTTACTTATTATTGGCTTAGTCGGTATTGTTGTTCTATTTTTTTTGTTTCTTATACTCAGAAAAAAACTTGAGGGCAACAACATCTACCTAAAGATAAAAAAATTCTTCTTAGGTATTTTTCAAGGAATGAAAAGCATAATACATTTAGAGAAACCTCTTTTATTTATCTTCTATTCTTTACTAATATGGTTCTTATGGATATTCGGAACTTGGGTTGTATTTAAGTCAATGACCGAATGCCTACACCTAAACATGGAACAAGCGATGACCGTTACTGTTTTAGGCAATATAGGAGTTATGATTACTCCGGGAGGTTTGGGTTTATACCCTTCTATCTTCGCAACCACTCTCAATGTCTATAATATCAATCTCTCTATTGGCTATGCTTTGGGTTGGATTAATTGGTTAGTTTCTCAAATAGGCGTAGTAGTACTTGGTCCTATGGGATTTTTGTTATTCTCTCACAAAAACAAAACAAATAAACATGAATGCTGAGATAGAAAAGAAAATCTTACAACAAGATGAATTAAAGACCATTATCTCTAATTTGAAAAAAGAGAATAAAAAGATAGTTTTTTCAAATGGTTGCTTTGATATTATTCACAAAGGGCATATAGACTACCTTTCAAAAGCTAAACAATTGGGAGATATTCTAATAATAGGACTGAACAGCGACAGTTCTGTTAGAAGAATAAAAGGCAACACTCGTCCAATTCAAGATGAAAGTTCAAGAAGTTGGATTATGGCGTCATTGTTTTTTGTTGATTACGTCGTTTTGTTTGATGAAGATACTCCTTATAATCTTATTAAGACAATAGAACCCGATGTTTTGGTGAAAGGTGCAGATTACAAGAAAGAAGATATTGTTGGTTATGATATAGTTAGCAAAAATAACGGAGAGATTGAAACTATTGAATTTCTACAAGGTTATTCTACTACTAATATTGTTCGAAAAATAGAATCTGAAACAAAGTATAATAGACTAAATGAAATAATAAGACAAACACATCTGAAGTTTGTTAAACCTAATATGATTTCAGAAGGTTGGCAAGGAGAGTTTTTGTCTATTGTTTGCAGAATTTTAAAACCCAAACACATACTTGAGATAGGCACTTTCTCAGGTTATGCAACAACATGTTTCGCCTTGGCATCTGAAGATGAGTGTAGAATAGACACCATTGAGGTTAAACAAGAATATGAAGGCTTTTTAAAAGAAAGTTTCAAAAAAAATAACATACAAGACAAGATAACTATTCACTTTGGAGAAGGATTGAATATCATTCCTACCCTATCCCTTTCATACGATTTAATTTTTATTGATGCAGAAAAAATACATTATCCTCAATATTATGATTTGTGTATAGAAAAACTAAATAAAGGGGGGCTACTTATTGCTGATAATGTTCTATGGTATGGAAAGGTAGATGATCAAACAGTTAATGATAAACGGACTTTAGCAATAAGAGAATTTAACGAAAAAGTTAATAAAGACACAAGAGTAGAAAACATCATAATCCCTCTTAGAGATGGATTAATGCTTGTTACTAAAAAATAATTTGAAAGATTTTTAATTAGTGTTTAAAGACTATTTAAACCCTGTTCAATTATTCAAAAAAAATTATACTGAACCTTTGCTTGAATTAATTATATTTAATAGAAGGTTTCTTGCTCTAAATAACTTAGCTTTTACACTTCCAAGTGGCATATTTAAATCTGTAGCAATCTCTTCGTATGATTTTTCTTCAAAATACCTTTTCTCCACAAGAATACGATAATGTGGTTTCAGTTTTTTTACTATATCTCTAACCCAAACTTTTGTCTGTTCAGAAATATATTCTTCTTCAGGAGATTTATTTTCTGATGCAAGATTTCTTACAGCCATTGGCATAACATTTTCTACATTGCTTCCACTTTGATCAATAGGAATTGTGTAATTCTTTTGTTTGCGAATAAAATCAATGCAATTGTTAGCTGCTATACGGAACAACCATGTAGAAAAAGCATATTCGGGATTATACTCATCTAAAGATTTAAATGCCTTACCAAATGCTTCTATTGTAAGATCATCAGCGTCCCAAGTATTATGAGTCATTTTTAGTAACATATAATAAACAGGCTCTCTATATGTTGCCAAAAGATCAGCGTATGCTTTTTGGTCTCCTTTATCTCTTGCCAAAAGCACAAGCTCATAATCTCTTTGGGCTCTTACTGTTTGTTGTTTGCCTGTTGTTCCCATTTTTATTTCTTTAGAATATTTGTTTTTCTTGCTTTAGTAACGCAATAAGTTTGCCATTATTGTATTTTTTATCACATAAAAATAAAAAAGATAAGCAGAATCAATAAATTTTACTTATCTTTTTCGTTTTATAACATAAATATTTCACTAATTAGCCTTACTTTCTTTCCCATCTTATTTTACGTGTCTTTTTGCGAGTAAATAGTTTTTTAACGCGTAAATTAAAATTAAAGAAAATAAAATAAAACTCATATAGTGGTGCAAAGACACTAAGTATTTTAGCATCTATTATTTTTGTACATTTGTTATAATAAATAATCTGAGAAATCCATTTTATTAGTATGGGTAGAAGTAGATATTGCCAAGGAAAACCAATAACAATCATAAAAGCGATAGTAAGATATAGCAAAAGAGTAGAAATTGGTAAAAGAGCTAATCTTAGTTTTGTGGAAAAAGGAAAAGCTCTATGAGACAAGTACTGAGCGTATGCCATACGTTTAAAAGCATGATAATTGCTATATGCAGGATAGGTAACAAAAGATTTTGGATTTAAATTTACAACAGTATTTTTTTTGTCAGCAAAATGAGAAAGGAAATAATCTTCTTGCCTACAATTTTCTCTGTATTGTGCAATCAATCCACCCTTTTGAAAAAAGAACTCCTTACTGTAAGCCATATTTTTACCATCAGAAGAGAAAGGATAACCTAATAGAGCATAGCCTAAACTATTCATTGCCCAAGTTGCATGGAAATATTGTGCAAATTGATTTAATAAACCTTTTTGTTTTTCCAATGCAACATAGCCTATTAATATTTTTTTACCTTGATTTTTCATTGGTGCAGTAATAGATTTCAACCAATCAAAATCTTTTACATCTGCAATAATATCACTGAGAACTATTGTATCATATTGTGCAGAACGAATACCTATAGCTACAGAAAACTTTCTATCTGAAAATCTATTAGCGTTTTGCCCTAAATTTATCACCTTTATATTTTTGTAAGTATGTTTCAAAACAGTTAAAACATATTCTGTATCATCTGAAGAGTTTTCATTAACAACAACAACCTCAAACAATGGGTGATTTTGTTCTAAAAGTTTTAGCAATTCATTTTGTAATTCTTTGCTATTATTATTCACCACAACAACAATGCTTACTCCTTGAGGATTATCTTCGTCAGACAATAAATTATTCCCTTTGTTTTTTCTAAAAATAATTCTGCCATAGATAATTATGTAATGCAAAAGTTGAAACAATACTATTATTCCCACTAAGATTGCAAGACTCAACGAAAGAGTGGTAAATGTATAATTAAAGAAATCAAACATAGTCTATAAAAATATTTTTGTGCAAATTTATTCATTATTCATTATTTATAAGTACTTTTGTAAAAAATTTTCTTTACCAAAAATTGTTGAAAACTTATTATGAAATTTGAACTATATTCTATATCAAAAGATTGTAAAGCTAGAGCAGGTAAAATAACTACTGAACATGGTGATATTCTTACTCCTATTTTTATGCCTGTGGGAACTATTGGAAGCGTAAAAGGTGTTGGTATTGATATATTAAACAATGAAATAAAAGCTCAAATAATACTTGGAAACACATATCATCTTTATCTTCGTCCTGGAGTAGAGATTATTAATAAAGCAGGAGGAATACAGAAGTTTAATTCTTGGAATAAACCGATGCTAACAGATAGTGGCGGTTTTCAGGTTTATTCTTTAGGAAAAATAAGAAAAATAACTCCAGAAGGTTGTACTTTTCGTTCTCATATAGATGGCTCTTTACATAAATTTACTCCAGAAAATGTTATAGATATTCAAAGAATGATTGGTGCAGATATTATTATGGCTTTTGATGAATGTACTCCTTATCCATGTGAATACTCTTATGCTAAAAATTCTTTAAAAATTACTTCAAATTGGCTTGAAAGATGTGTAAAAAGGTTCAACGAATCAGAACCAATCTACGATTACTCTCAAAGTTTATTTCCTATTGTTCAAGGAAGTGTGTATGATGACCTACGAAAACAAGCTTGCAATGATGTTATTCAGTATGATATGGACGGTTATGCTCTTGGAGGTCTTTCAGTAGGAGAACCAACAGAAAGAATGTATGAAGTAACAGATTTCTGCACTGACATTCTTCCAAAAGATAAGCCAAGGTATCTAATGGGAGTAGGTACTCCTCAAAATTTACTTGAATGTATTGCCTTAGGAATAGATATGTTTGATTGTGTTATGCCTACTCGTAATGGTAGAAATGCCATGCTATTTACTATGGAAGGTACAATGAATATGAGAAATAAAAAATGGGCTGATGATTTTTCTCCTATTGATGAAAACGGAACAGCATCTGTAGATAAACTATATACTAAGGCTTATCTAAGACATCTATTTGTTTCTCAAGAACTACTTGCTTTAGAAATAGCATCTATTCATAACCTTGCTTTTTATTTAGAACTAATGAGAATAGCCAGAGAACATATTATTGAAGGAGATTTTTTATCTTGGAAAAATACAATGGTTGAAAAACTATCAAGAAGATTATGAAAAAAGGAAAATCTTATTTTTTAAACACTATAGATTGGTATATAATTAAGAAAGTGTTGGCAACTTTCTTAGTTTCTATACTTTTGATTGATTTAGTTATTATAATAATAGACCTTAGTTTTAAAATAGATGACTTTATAGACCATAAAGCACCTTTCAAAGCTATAATCTTTGACTACTATCTTAACCTTGCTCCTTTCTATACTAATCAATTTGGACATCTATTTTTCTTTATTTCTATTGTATTCGTTACTTCTCGTTTAACTACTCGTTGTGAGATTATTTCCATTCTTGCTGCTGGAATATCTTTTCGCAGGTTGCTCAGACCTTATATTGTTAGTGCTGTTTTTGTTGGCATTATTATGCTATATCTTTCCAATTTCTTAATACCTCAACTCAATATTAAACGTTATGATTTTGAACAGAATTATTATCGTAACAAATACACTAATATTCAAAACAACATTCATATTCAAAATGCTTCCAACAAACAGGTATATGTTCAAAGGTACGACAACGAAACAAACATCGGTTATTTGTTTAGTGAAGAGACCTTTAAAAACAAAAATATTATAAAAAAAATAACTGCTGAAGAAGCTAAGTATGATTCTATTAACAATGATTGGTTACTAATAAACTATACTATACGTACAATAGACAATAAGAAAGAAGACTTAGAAAGAGGCTCTACTATGAGACTTTACACCGGATTAAAACCTTTAGATTTTAACACAAAGTTATTTAAAGTAGATGTGTTAGATTTCGGCGAACTAAACAAAACTATAGATAGGGAAACAATGAAAGGAAGCAATAAGGTTGCAGAACTTCTTATTGAAAAATATCAACGGCTGTTTAATCCTTTTGCTTTTATCATTCTAACGATAATAGGAGTAACTTTATCTTGTAAAAAGAAAAGAGGTGGAATGGGAGCAAATCTTGCACTTGGCATCGCTCTTGCTTTTGTTCTTATCTTGCTAATGAAAGTAATGGTTGCTTCAGCTACAAATGGCAATTTGCTTCCTATACTTGGAGTAACCATTCCTTTAATCATCTTTTCTTTTATCGCAGTGTTCTTAATAAAGAAAGCTCCTAAATAAACTGAAATAAAAAAAACATAACTATATGAATATACTTATCGTAGGCTATGGCAAAATGGGGAAGATGATAGAAATCATCGCCAAAGAAAGAAATCATAATATTGCGGGAATTATAGATATTAACGATTCTTGGGAAAATATAGAGAAAAAAAATATCGACGTTGCAATAGAATTTTCTACTCCTAAAAGTGCTGTAAATAATATAAAAGAATGTGTAAACAGAAACATTCCTATTGTTGTAGGAACAACAGGTTGGTATGATTATTTACCAGAAATAGAGAACATCATCAAAGAAAACGATGGTGCATTAATGTACTCTTCCAATTTTGCTATAGGAGTTTATCTATTTAGAAAACTAAATACATATTTAGCACAACTAATGAAAAACTTTTCTAACTATTCTCCTTCTATAACAGAGATACATCATATTCATAAATTAGATGCTCCTTCTGGCACTGCTATAACTCTTGCGAATGAACTAATGAGAGAATATCCAAGTAAAACATCTTGGAAACTTAACGAAACATCAGATGAAAAAGAACTAAAAATAACATCTATCCGTGAAGGAGAAGAATTTGGCACACATATTATTGACTATAAATCTACAGAAGATATTATAGAGATAAAACATAAAGCATTATCAAGACGTGGTTTGGCTTTAGGTGCTGTGCTTGGAGCAGAATTTATTCAAGATAAAAAAGGAATATTTACAATGAATGATATGTTAAAATAAGTGTTAGTTATGAAATATTCAATAGGTATAGATATAGGTGGCACAAATACTGTTTTTGGTTTTGTTTCTGAAAACGGAGAAATAAAAACAATCACTAAGATAAGCACAAAAGGATATAATGGTTTTGATGATTATCTTAACGAAATAGCAAACAATGTTATAAAATTATGTAAAGAAGTTTCTAATACGAATGCAGAAATAATAGGTATTGGTATAGGAGCTCCTAATGGAAACTATTATAAAGGAGTAATAGACAATGCTCCTAATTTAGAGTATAAAGGAGTTTTACAAGTAAAACAACTCTTAGAAGAAAATCTTTCACAAAAAGGCTACAACCTTAATGTAACTCTAACAAACGACGCCAATGCTGCCGCTATGGGAGAAATGATTTATGGTAAAGGTAAAGGAGTAAAAGATTTTATTATGATAACTTTGGGAACAGGTGTTGGAAGTGGTGTTGTAGTAAATGGCAACCTTGTTTATGGAAGTACAGGCTTTGCAGGAGAAGTAGGACATACTATAATAGAAGAAAAGGGAAGACAATGTAATTGTGGAAGAAAAGGTTGTGTAGAAAGATATTGTTCTGCTACAGGTTTTGTTCTTACTGCATTAGAAAAGATAAACAACTCTTCAGAAGAATCTCTCCTTAGAAAATACAATGAAAAAGAAATAACAGGTGCATTGATATATGATTGTGCTTTAAAAGGAGATAAACTTTGTTTAGAAGTTTATGATTACACTGCAAAAATGCTTGCAATAGGTTTAGCGAATGCTGCTGCTATTACTTCACCTGAGAAAATATTTCTGTTTGGTGGTTTATCTAAGAGTGGAGACTTGTTATTAAATCCTCTAAAAAAATACTTTGAAGCCTATGTTTTTGATGTATTTAAAAATAGTGTTTCTATTGAACTTTCAGGATTAGAAGACGATGGTGCTGCTATTTTAGGTGCAGCTGCATTATGTTTTAACAATTAATTACATAAAAGATATGAAACAAAACAAAATTCTCATACTTATTTTATTATGCTTAATTTCATTTTCTTGTTTAGCACAAGAAAGCATTTTTTCTCATCTTCGTTTGCCTTTTTCTAAAAAGGAAGTTACAGAAATAAATCCCCATGTATTATTCTTTTACGATGTAACTCTTACTAATGGAAAAGGAATCGTGGCAGATGGATTTGATTTAAGTTTTCAAACAAATACATACGAAATACTTTATGCTAACGGTTATTTGGATTCTTTATTTGTAAGAGAAAACGAAAAACAAATGTGTGCTATAGATACAATGACTTGGATATATTCATGTTCATTTAAAGTAAGCAAACAACAACTGAAAAAAGATTTTGCTTATTTAAATGTTGAAAACATTGATGGCAATTGCACATTATACATCAACAATCAGAAAGTACGAGAGTATCATAATGCTTTTATGACTTACAATGATGACATAAAACCATTTTTAAAGAAAGGTAAAAATGTCCTTCGTTTAGTCTTTACTCCTAAAGATAGTGTAAGAGTAAATCAACGATCACCTCAATATTTATATGGTTGGGATTGGCATCCTAAAACTCTTGCACCAAGCATAAGTGCTATATACCTAAGCTTTGAAGATGATAAACCTATTTTAGATTATAAAAACATTCAAACAATAAGAATTAAAGAAGATGTTGCAGAACTATCTCTCAACCTAAAATTCAGAAAACCTTTGACAAAAAAACATATCATATCATTAGAATCAGAAGAACATAACTTTGATTTTGTATTAAGGCCTAACGAAAGCGGAGAATATAGTTTCAATTATTCAATAGATAATCCTAAACTTTGGTGGCCTAATGGTAGTGGAGAACAATATTTATATAAAAGTAAAATACTAATAGATGATGACTATTGTAGCGATATAAAATATGGTATAAGAACTATTGAATTAGTAAGAGAAAAAGACACTTTACGTAATCCTAATGCCAATAATAAAAAAACTGTTGGCGAAAGTTTTTATTTCAAAGTTAATGGACAACCTATATTCTGCAAAGGAGCAAACTTCATTACCGGTCCTGTAACAAAAACATCTGATATTATTCTTGCACAAGAAGCAAATATGAATATGCTTAGAGTTTGGGGAGGTGCTAACTATGGTGATGAAGAATTTTATAGTCTTTGTGATGAATACGGAATAATGGTTTGGCAAGATTTTCCTTTTGCGTGTGAATTATATCCTGCTGATAGTTCTTTTCTTGCCAATGTAAAGGCAGAAGCAACACAAAACATTCAACGTATAAGCGGACATCCTTCTTTAGCTCTTTATTGTGGTAATAATGAAATATGGGAAGGTTGGAATAATTGGGGGTGGAAGCAAATAGTTAAAGATACTATCAAAGCAGTAGAAGATTACAATAAACTATTTAAAGAACTATTACCTAACTTAGTTTCTAAATATGCACCTACTATAGATTATATTCATTCTTCTCCTATGGAATATGGTTGGGGACACGAAGAAAGCAGACAAATAGGAGATTGTCATTATTGGGGAGTTTGGTGGGGAGATTCTACTTTTGAGACCTACACAAGAAAAGTCCCAAGATTTATGTCTGAATTCGGATTTCAAAGTGCGATGAACTTATCTACCGCAGAAAAGTATTGCTCTTCTCCATACGTAAAAAACAATAACGGATTTGCTATCCATCAAAAACATGACAGAGGATTTGAATTAATAGATAGCAGACTAAAAGAATGGTTCGGCAACGTTGTTGAAACAGATGAAGATTACATAACATATTCTAATCTTACTGCTGCGGAAGGATTAAAACTTGCGATAGAATCACATCGTAGAGCAAAACCGTATTGTATGGGTACTTTGTTTTGGCAATATAATGAATTATATCCTTGTATTGGTTGGGGTTGTATTGACTATTCTTCAGATGTAAAACCAACTTATTATACCGCTACCCTTTCTTTTCAACCTGTAATCTTTTCTATTGATAAGTATTCTAATAAAGATAGCATTTTTGTTTATGCTTGTTCGGATATTGACAGAGATGTTACTTTGGATTACACCATAAAAATATTAGACAACAACGATTCTGTACATTATAAGTTTATAGAAACAAAGAGCGACATACCTGCAAATGAAAGCAAGCTCATTGCCTCTATTGCTTATAAAGATATTAAAAACTTCGATAAGACTACTTGTTTTCTTTGGGCTGAGGGAACTTACGAAGATGCTTATATAAACAATTACGTTTTTTTCTCCTATCCTAAAGATTATATATCTTTGCAAAAATATTTAGATGTTATATATTTCTATTATTTTGGTGATGATGATAGATAAAAAATAAAATAATTATGAAACCAAGACTTTTAACACTACTAAGCATCTTGTTATTGAGTTTTTCTGTAAAGGCTCAATACGACATAAGTTTAGAAATAAAAAACTCAGAAAGCGATACTATGTATATAGGTTACTTTCATTTAGGCAATACTTACTCTTTTGACTCTTGCGTTAATAAAAAAGGAAAATTTCATTTCAAACGCAAAGATAAACCTATGCCTAATGGAATGTATTTCTTTGCTGACAACAAGGGCAAGTTTATTGAATTTATTATCCAAGATGAAACAAAGATGAGTTTCTCTACTACTAACGATGGCTGGACCGAAAATATGGTCGTTAAAGGTTCTAAAATGGAAAAGATTTACTATGATTACTTAAAAAAGTCAAAAGTTTTAGAAAATGAGTTCAAAAAACTATCTTCTCTCACCAACAACAGAAATGAATACAACGAAAAACTATCAATACTTCGACATCAAAATGACTCCTTAAAAGAAGATTTCATCAAGCAATATCCTGATTATTTCTTTTCAAAGGTATTAATGTGCTCTAAACCTGTTGTTCCACCAACAAATAATATATACAAAGAAGACGGTAGCTTAGATTCGTTGGCTACAAGGTTACAAGCTTTCCAATATTACAAAAGACATTATTTTGATAATATGGACCTTTCTTGTGATGCTTTGATTAAAACTCCTAAAGAGGTTTTTTCTGACGCTTTCAAGAACTTTTGGGAGAAAGTATTGAAGTATGATAAGGCTGATAGTCTTATTTATTATGCTGATAGTCTTATTGCAAAAACAACAGAAGGCGGAGAAATGTACAAATACTTCATCAACGACATAACCAAACGTTATCTTACCGACAACATTATGGGGCACGACAAAGTTTATGTTCACATGATAAAAAAATACTTCACAACAGGCAAAGTTACTTGGATGCATCTTTCAGATGTAGAAATGAATATTCAAAGAGCGGAACGTTGGGAGAACTTACTTGTTGGAAAAACAGTTCCTGATTTAGCTTGTCCTATAGAAGATGAAACATCACAATGGCATTCTCTTTCTGAACTCAACAACCGTTACAGACTTTTAGTCTTTTGGTCAATAGAATGCGGACACTGTACTAAAGAAATGCCAAAATTGGCTGAGTTCTACAATAATAACAAAGAAAAATACGACTTAGGTATCTTTGGTGTTCATACAGAAGGAGATTTAAACCAAATGAGAGAGTTTTGTCAGAAGTACAATATTTCTTGGGTTACCACCAACGGCTTATATGCTAATTACAATTGGAGAGAATACTTTGATATAGAAAAAACTCCTGTTATCTATTTACTTGACAGCAATAACAAAATTCTTGCAAAAAACTTTTCTGTTGAGTCCTTAGCGCAAATACTTGACATGATAGAAAAAGGACTACTTAATTTATAACAAAGTATTTTATTGTCTTGAATCAATGATTTGACTTCAATAAAATAAAATCAAAACTTAGTAAAAAAAGAGTTGATTTTAAATTTTTAGAAGTTGATTTTCATTTCTTAAAAGTTGATCTTTTTATATAAAAGAGTTGATGTTTTTTGGGAAAAATCAAAAGCAATCAATACAGCCATAAAAAACTATAATAGATTAACATAAGTTTGGTATAAAGAAAAAACATAATAAAAACAACGGGGACAAAATCTAAGATTTTGTCCCCGTTTATAAAATATTGTTTATTGAGTTTTTAGATTAACCTCCACTCTACTCCTTCTTTGGAATCTTTTATTTCTATTCCCACTTCTTTTAAGGCATCGCGTATTTTATCAGAAGTAGCATAATCTTTCTGCTCACGTGCAGATTTTCTAACTTCAAGAATAAGATTCATCAAACCTTCAACGACCTTTGTATCTGTACCACTCTTATCTTCCTTTAATCCTAAGACATCTTCGCAAAGTTCAATAAAATTCTTTTGCAAATATTCTTTATCCTCTTTGCTTATTGTGGCTTTTTTATCTGCAACGCTATTGATATGCTTGCAAAGTTCAAAAAGGAAAGCAATACATATTGGAGTATTGAAATCATCAAGCACAGCATCTATAGCGTCTTCCATTATCTTCTTTAATTGGAAAGAAGTCTCTTTGCTTTCTGGAAGAGAAGCTATTTTTTTCTTTGCTTCCATTAGACGAGCGAAACCTTTTTCTGATGCTATTAGAGCTTCGTTTGAAAAATCCAGAGTACTACGATAATGTGCCATAAGCATAAAGAAACGTATAGTCATAGGAGAATAGGCTTTTTGAAGCAAATGATGTTCTCCTGAAAACATTTCACTGATAGTTATAAAGTTATTATAACTTTTACCCATCTTTCTACCTTCTATGGTAATCATATTATTGTGTAACCAATATTTTGCAGGCATCTTTCCGAAAGCACCTACACTTTGTGCTATCTCACAATCATGATGAGGAAACAAAAGGTCCATTCCGCCTCCGTGAATATCAAATTCTTCTCCAAGATATTTCTTTCCCATTGCGGTACATTCTAAATGCCAACCAGGAAAACCTAATGACCAAGGACTCTGCCACTTCATTATATGTTCTTTTGGAGCTTTTTTCCAAAGAGCAAAATCAAAAGGATTATGTTTTTCTTGTTGCCCTGCAAGTTCACGAGAATTGTCTTTAGTGTCTTCTAATGTACGATGAGATAATACTCCATACTTCTTTACATTATTATTATATTTTTCCACATCAAAATATACACTTCCCTCACTTTCATAAGCCAAGCCTTTATCTAAAAGAACTTTAACAATATCTATTTGTTCCATAATATGACCAGAAGCAATAGGCATAAGGTTTGGTCTTAAACAATTAAGAGAATCAACAGCCCAAAGATATTTTGCTTCATAATATTGTGCTACTTCTTGTGGTTCTTTGTTTTCTGCCAAAGCTTTCTTTTCAACTTTATCATCTCCCTCATCAGCATCATTTAAAAGATGCCCAACATCTGTAAAGTTTCTAACATATCTTACATTGTAGCCTGCATATTTTAACACTCTATAAACAATATCAAAAGTTATTGCACTACGAGCATGTCCAAGATGAGCTTCACCATAGACTGTAGGACCACAAACATACATTCCAACTCTATCTTCTCTTAGCGGACGAAAGCCTTCCTTCATTCCACTAAGGGTATTATATAATCTAACGGATAATTTCTCTGTTGCCATATTATTTTATTTTTAATCTATTTGTTATTACTTTTATAGTAATTCCACCTATTATTAACACAATAAGTAGTATTCTTATTATATCCCAAAACAAAATTTTTATAGGAAAAGCATCTACAACAAAATTTTCTTCACTCAAGCGTATAAGTCCAAATTCTTGTTGAAGAAAGCAAAAAACTAAACCAACTACAACACCAAGCAAACAACCAACAACGTTTATCGTGATTCCATAGTAAAAATATATCTTATGCAAGTCTTTCTTTGTTGTTCCTATTGCTCGTAAGATGTAATTCATACGTTTTTTCTGAATATATAATATTATAAGTGAAGAAAGTATGTTGATTATTGCAATAAATATGATAAAAGAAAGAATGACATAGACTGCAAGTTTCTCACTTTTCACTATACGAAAGTACAATGGCTGTTGTTCTAATAGGTTCTTTGTTGAAATGTTTTGCAATCCTTTTAATGATGCTTTTCTTTCTGTTATATACCTTTCTTTATCAATATTATGTTGTGGAATATCGTATAAAGCAGTAACCTCGTCTTCTTTATAATTAAGAAGTTCTCGTGCCTTATTTATATTTATAAAAATGTATTCGTTGTCTAAAGCCGAACGAGTCTGAAAAGCACCAGCAAACATAACATTTTCACTTCTTAGCATATCTTCCACAACGGTAGCATCTTCATTTTCTAATTCTGGAACAGTGATTTGAACTTTTATTCCCATCTTTTCTGCTCCTTTGTTTAAGCCTAAATCTAATGCTAAGCCTATTCCCATTATGCAGACTTGTTCATCAAGACCTATAAAATTTTCTCTATCATTAACAAGCAAAGCATTCAGAGGATTATATTTGAAATATTCATCTGTTGTTCCTATAAGTCTAACTATTTTTTGTCTTTCTCCAACAGAAACCATTGCTGTCTGTTCTATAATAGGAACAATAGTTAGATTGTTTTTTTGAGTAGGAGATTGTTTTAGCAGATTAATGACTTTGTTTTGCTTAAAGGTCTTTCCTTGTGTTGCTTCTACTAACAGAGGAGGATTCTCTTTTTCCAACATCTGTTGTGCTACAGATGTAAAACCATTGAAAACGCTTAACACTACCAACAATGCCAAGCTACCAATAGCAACTCCTATCAAAGAAATTAAAGAAATAATATGTACTATCCCTTTATTTCTTTTAGAAAAACACAACCTACGAACTATAAAAAAGAGATTTTTTTTCTTCATCTTTAAACAAAAGAACTATTTCTTCAAAAGTTCATCTATTCTTGCAGCATATTCTAAGGTATCATCTAAGAAGAAAACAATATCTGGTATTATTCTTAATTGATGTCTTTCTTTTTGAGCAAGAATCATACGTATCAAATCTTTCTTTTCTTTTACTATTTGCAAAAGAGCAAGCTCTCTGCTTAAAGGATTGTCTTTGCCTTGTGTTATTTCTATAGGACAATTAGCAGGAACAAATATACTTACATAAACTCTTGCTAATGATAAATCAGAAGTTACGCTTACCTTTGTAACACTTATCAAACAAGATAAAAATTCTTCACGGCTTTTTTCTCTTAATATCTCAGACAAATCTTTTTGGATAAGTCTATTTATCTTTTCCATTCTTCTACTTTCCATAGGTGCAAAATTACAATTTTTTTCTCAAATACTATGAAAGACAATCACAAATTCAAAATTTTAGTACATTCATGCATAAAAATAAATTTCTTGTTTAATTAATAAAACTTTATCAGAGAATTAAAAAGACTTAGTTCTTGTTAGCAATGATAAGTCAAGTATTAATAGTTTTTATTGTTGAAGAAAAAACATCAAGACTTCTTATAAAAAGTCTTGATGCTTTTCCTGTATTAAAAAATCTTTTTATTTTACAAAAAATACAAAGATTTTAATATCCTTCTACGTACTTATAAAGAGTTGGTATTTGTTTTAGTTATCTCTGTGTTTAAGCATATTCTTAAAGTATCTCCAATGCCAAACGATGTGTATGATTGCAATAATGGTCATTACTATACCAAAATCAACATGAAGTTTTAGAACTGTCATATAATTCATTGACCAGTCATACATTTTTGCTAAAACAATATAAAGACCCAAAAGACAAGAGACTAAACATGTTATAAGTAAAACACAATTCCATATCTTGCGATGAGATATTTTTTTCATCTTTTTTGCTTCCACTAAAAAGAAAGTACAAGCATATAGCCCAAGAGTAAGTAATAGTAGTATCCAAAAATGATATGGTGTGTTGGATTTTGATTTTTCAACATCAGAATCTAAGTTTGCTTCTTCAACAGTAGGAGAAAGGCTTTGAAGACTATCAAAAGTAGGATTACCATACTCTCTATTTGATGTAGGTGCAACGTTATTTTGAGAGCTATCCACTTTTACTGCTGTGGGTTCTGGAATAGGAGGTTTTTCTGTGCTTTGTTTTGTGTCGTTTTCTTTGTTTGTTTGTTTGTTTTTGTCTGTTTTTAAATTTAAAAGAGCATAATCACAGTACCCGTCTTTATTACCATCTGTAAAAAGCCCACAATAACCAGTGCAGTTCTCTCTTCCACCAAAAGGACATTGTTCAGTGTTCTGTTGAGCAGAAGATATAAAAGAAAAAGCCACCATAAAGATGGCTATAAAGAATGTTTTCTTCATTATTATTTTTCGTTTTTATGTTTGCAATCGTGCTTTTTCTCTCCCTCACACTTCTTATCCTTATCACAAGAATGTTCCTTCTTTTCTTTATCACAGTGTTTTTTATCCTTATCACAAGATTTCATCTCTTTGTCACAGTGTTTTTTATCCTTGTCATAAGATTTCATTTCTTTGTCACAATGTTTTTTATCTTTACAGCAACATTTTCCGTCTTTGCAACAGTCTTTCATATCTTTGCAACAACATTTTCCGTCTTTGCAACAGTCTTTCTTATCTTTACAGCAACATTTTCCATCTTTGCAACAGTCTTTCATATCTTTGCAACAACATTTTCCGTCTTTGCAACAGTCTTTCATATCTTTGCAGCAACATTTTCCATCTTTGCAACAGTCTTTCATATCTTTGCAACAACATTTTCCGTCTTTGCAACAGTCTTTCTTATCTTTGCAGCAACATTTTCCATCTTTGCAACAGTCTTTCTTATCTTTGCAACAACATTTTCCGTCTTTGCAACAGTCTTTCATATCTTTGCAACAATATTTTCCGTCTTTGCAACAGTCTTTCATATCTTTGCAACAACATTTTCCGTCTTTGCAACAGTCTTTATCTTTCTTGCAAACATCTTTATCGTGTTTATCACAATGATTTTTATCATTTAATTTTGCATAATCACAATATGAATCTTTGTTTTCATCTGTAAAACGACCACATTGTCCTTTACAATTTTCTCTTCCACCGAAAGGACATTTTGAAATATCTTGTTGAGAGAAGGCTACTAAGCCCATAAGAGCAGTAAATACTACTAATAACGCAAGTTTTTTCATGATTTTAATTTCTTTTTGTTTATATGAATTAATTTGAGTTGCAAAATTACATTTTTTTTGGATTAAAACAACGAAAATAATGTAATTTTGCAAAAATAAATACTCCAAATGTTGTTAATAAAATATCTAAAAACCTTTTTACTTACTATTCTTTCAGTACTTTTTCCTGAGAAGTGCTTGATTTGTGATAATATTTTAAAGGAAGAAGAGAAATATATTTGTTCTTCTTGTAAAGACAACTACCTTATTAAAAATACGATAAAAGATGATTACTTCGCACCTTTGATATTGTTTGCAAAAGACATTGTTGTTTTATTCCGTTACAGATATTGTGCAAATGCAATCAAAGCATTTAAGTTTAACAGACAAATTCCTATTGGTAAAAAGTTGGCTAAACTACTTGCTCAAGAAATAAAACAAAAAGAGTGGGTAAAAGAATTAGATTACATTGTTCCTGTTCCTCTTCACAAAAAAGCTTTACGAAAAAGAGAATTTAATCAATGTGAAATAGTAGCGAGTGTATTAAGCAAAGAATTAGATATTCCTATGGAAAGTGGAAATCTTTATAGAATAAAATATAATAAGCCACAGCATAATCTTGCAAGAGAAAAAAGATATGATAATGTTAGCAACAACTTTGCTTTAAAACAAGCCTCACAGTTTAAAGGCAAGACTATACTTTTAATAGATGATGTTATAACAACTTGTTCTACTCTAAAAGCATGTTGCAAGGCATTAAAAGAAAACGAAGATACAATAATTTATATCTCCGCTTTATCAAGTACAAGAGTAAAGTTCTAATCCAAATAAATATCTATCAAACCTTGAGGTGCTTTAATATGTATTGCTTTATTTGATCTATCAACTTGTTTTATCACCTCATCAATTAAAGGAATTAGTATTTCTTTCTCACCAAAGTCTATTGCCATTATAGGTTGTGTCATATTATCATAAATTTCTCGGATTGTGCCAATGTTTCCTTTTTCTTCATCTATAACATTAAAGCCTATAACCTCATGAAAGTAAAATTTATTACCCTCTAATTTTGGCAATCTATCCAAAGGAAGATATAAATCTTTACCAATTAAAACATTACTTTCCTCTACTGTTACATCCTTAAAGCGAGCAACTACTTTGTTTGCGTGAGGTCTAAGCGATTCTATTTCATATTTTACTAAACGTTTGTTGATTTCTATATAGACAAAATCCAAATCCAAATAATCAGAAGGCTCATCTACATCAAAGAATAATATCAACTCACCTTTATAAGAGAAAGGCTTAGCTATTCTACCTAAATAAAAACAATCTTGTTTTGTCATAATGTTTGTTTTATATAAAAAGGGCTGTTATTACTAAAAATAACAACAGCCCCACAAAGTAATCGTTGTTTATTATTCTGCTTGAGGAGTTTCCTCTGGAGCAGCTTCTGTATTTTCTTCTGGTTGTTGTGCTTGTTCAGCTTCTTTTGCAACTGCAGCAGCTCTCTTTTCAGCAAGTTCTTGAGCTTTCTTTGCATTTACTTCTTCTTCATGCTTCAAAGCTTCTTTTTTCTTTGCGTTTTTATCGTTCTTTATCTTAACGATAGCTTCTGCTATTTGCTTTTCTTTTTGTTCGATAAAGTCAGTATAACGTTTATCTGCTACTTCTTGAGTGAAAGCACCTTTTTCAACACCTCTTTGTAGGTGATATTTATACAAAACGCCTTTGTATCTAAGCAAAGAACGAACTGTATCTGTTGGTTGAGCACCATCTTTCAACCATTTACAAACTCTATCCGCATCAACAACAATAGTTGCTGGTTGAGTTAAAGGATTGTAAGTTCCTAATTTTTCAATAAACTTTCCGTCACGTGCTGCACGAGCATCCGCAATTACTATATGATAAAAAGGTTGTCCTTTTTTACCATGTCTTTGTAATCTAATCTTTACTGCCATTTTGTGTTTTTATTTAAAAATTTGTTTATTAATTTGAGTTTGCAAAATTACTACTTTATTTTTATTCAACAAAATAATTACAAAGAAATTTGCCATTCTTCTTCTCTTTCCCAACCTTTACGGATATTAATTGTTTGAGGAAAGTATTGTACTTTCTCTGCTTGTTTATGAAGAACAAAATCGTTGTTATCCCACTTATTATTGTTGTTTTCGTCGGTTATTGCTCTCAATTTGTAGTTACCTTCCTTCAAATGTTCAAAAACAATTTTGTTCTCATTGGCTTTACAAATAATATCTTTACCAACCTTATTATTTTTATCATCAAAAAGATTAAGAATCACCTGTTTTTTGCTATTAAGTGTATCAACTAAAGCAATTATAAAGACAGAATAATCATCTTTTTGATCAGTAGAGAAAACAACTGAAAGACTGTCATTTGTTTCTCCTTTATTATTAACAACAAGAGAAGAATCTATTTTAAGTAAATATTTAGTATTCTCTTGCAAAACAAAATCACAGACCATACGTTTTGCATTTTTTGCATCTTGCACAAAGTTTATTGCTACGCTATCACTATCTTTAACAATAGTCGCTTGCAAAACAAAATCTTTTTTCAAAGGAAAAGGAACATTTAAAGAGAGTGTATCGTAATAAGGCAACTTTGTTCCTTCCAAAACGAAGGAAAACTTTTTCTTTGTTTCTTTTTTACTTTTCTTTCTTTGGAATACTATCTTCTGTTTTTCTTTAAAATTATTTATTTCTTTAACATAAAATTCTAAAGTATCAACATTTTGTTTCGTTAATAAGTAAATATTAATGGTTGCAGAAGTATCTGTTTGTATTTTATTAATTATATACTCATCTTCTTGCAAAATAGGATTGATAAATTCTATTTGAAAACTATCTGTAACAGGCATAGACAAGTCAATACTTACTTCTCTATCAGCAACGAACTTTGCTTCGTTAAGTTTTAATACTGTATCTTTCGCTTCACTAAAATATAATGTATCTCCTTTAAATATCGTGTCATTTTCTTTTTTTGCTATGATGCTACTTTGAGAAAAGCCCACACCTTCTGTTGCTAAATCATAGGTAAGACTGTTATTATTATCATCATAAGCAAGTACAGAGTATTCACCTTGCTTTATATTATAAAAACGGAATCTTCCCACACTATCACATCTTGTTATATAAGTAGGAAGAGTTGTAGTTTGAATTTCTTTATCAGAAGAAGAGTACAAAGCAACATACTTTACTTTCTCTGCTTTCAAAGTATATGAGTTTAACAATCGCCCATAATAGGTCATAGTGTCAATATCTGTTCCTGTAGAAAAAGCAAAAACAAAATGAGCAATAGGATTACCTTCATTAAAATCTCTAACAGCATCTCCAAAATCAAAGATATACGTTGTATTTTCTTGTAACGAATCCAAATCTTTTATGTAAAGTGATTTAAGTTTTGAAGTTATTGTCGGTTTATTTTTCAGCGGCGGAGAAACAATCAACTTTTGTGAAACATTTTCCAAAGTTATATATTCATCAAAATCAATTCTAATTTCTTTACCATTAAAATTTGTTGAATTATTTTTAGGAAAACTTCTTTTAACTTTGGGAGGTGTATAGTCTTTTTCTCCTCCTGTTGGAGTTACTATTCTTGCACAGGAACTAAAAACAACAACACATATAATTAAACCTATTATTTTTTTCATCATCTAAATTACTTTACCCCCTAATATAATTTATTGTGTAATATTTGTACCTTCTGTGGATATTTCTACTTTTGTTTTCTTTCCATGAATAAAAGCATGATTTTCTTTTCCTATATGTCCAATAGGAATATCAAAGGCAACAGGAATATTATAGTCTTTCATCACATTAAGAACAATCTCTTTGTAATCCATTCCAAAAGGTATGTCATTATCATGCATATCCGTAAAACTACCAACCAACAATGCTTTCACTTTAAGTTTATTGGCTCGTTTCAAAGCCAAAAGCATTCTATCAATATGATAAAGATATTCGTCTAAATCCTCAATAACAAGAATCTTATCTTTTGTTTCGCCAAAACTTTCTGAACCTAACAAAGAGTAAAGCACAGAAAGATTACCGCCTATCAAATCTCCTTCTGCACTTCCGCATATATTCATATTATTGTAAGGAACTTTTATTTCATTTTTTCCTTCAAACAACACACGTCTCAAACTTTCGTATGCTACACAAGGCTTTCTATCATCAATATTTATGGGCATTGTGCCGTGAATTGACATTACATTATACCTATAGTAAAGATGCATAAGCAAAGCCGTAACATCTGAATAACCAACCAACCATTTTGAATTGGTTTTCATCGTAGAGAAATCCACTTTATCAAGTATTCTTGCACTGCCATAACCTCCTCTTGCACAAAATATAGATTTTATTTCCTTATTATCTATCATTTCTTGCAAGTCTTTTGCTCTTTGTTCATCTGTACCTGCGAACTGATTACAACTTTGGCTTATCGTCTTACCAACAACAACATTCAAACCCCAAGAAGAGTACAATTGAATAGCAGAAAGAATTTCAGGCAGAGTGATTTTTCGTGCTGTAGATAGTATTCCTACTTTACAGTTATCGTTTAATTGTTGTGGTGATTGTATCATAAGTATATTAATTTTTAGGTTTTGCAAAAATACAATTATTATCCAATAGAGAAATATTTAAACGACATTTTTTTATCTTTCTTTGCAAGAAATTGAGGTTATTTTACTACTTTTGCAAAATATATAAATCAAATTTGAATGCTGAAAAACATATTTAACACACTATTCACAAAATTCTTTTTCTCGGGGATAAATTTTCTTATCCTTATTATTGTTTCTCACATGTTAGGCACAGAAGGCAAAGGTGAGCAAGCAATAATTTCTTTCAATATATATATTTCTATGCTCATTTTAACTCTTATTGGCAACTCCACTCTTATTTATCTTGCCCCAAGAAAAGATTTTTCTTCCCTATTTTTCCCATCTCTTATTTGGATAATTGTTTGTAGTATTTGCATAGCTTTATTTGTGGGCTGGGAACCTCAGCTTATAGTTCTTATTGCTTTCTTTGGTGCTCTAAGTGAGATAAATTATTATATTCTTATGGGAAAAGAGAAGATAATTTTGGCTAATTGGGTAAAGTTAATCATCTGTTCAAGCAATATTATCATCATAAGCTTACTGTCTTTATTGAATATCTTTAACGATGTTATATATTATGTATATTCAATGCTGATTGCTCATTTTTTTGGTTTTGTTTATGGTTTGATAATCCTAAGAAAAGAATACTGTAACCTTCGTTTTTTAAAATGGAAACAACTTTTGGAGAATTTTAAACTTTTATTTTCTCTTGGATTTATCAAACAAATAGGTAGTATAGCACAGACATTTTCCTATAGAATTTCGTTTTATTTTTTAGCAATCTACTGTTCAAAAAGTATAGTAGGCATCTATTCCAACGCTTGCTCTATTGGTGAAGCTGTTATGTTGTTTGGAACTTCTTTGGCTTTGGTTCAATATTCCACACTTAGCAATACTAAACAACAAGACGTAGGAATGAATCTTACTCTTAAACTTACTCGTGCCAATGCCACCTTTACTTTCCTTGCTTTGTTGGTTCTTTGTCTTCTACCTGCAAAATTTTGGGTATTTGCCTTTGGTGATGGCTTTGAAGATGTAGGGACAATGTTACGATTACTTGCTGTTGGTATTATGCTTCTTTCTTGTTCAAGCAATTTTACTCAATATTTTGCGTCAAAAGGCAATTTTATTATCTCAGCCTCTGCTTCTGTTGTTGGATTTGCTATCACCTTAATACTTTCTTTTTGTTTAATACCAGAATATGGAATACATGGAGCAGCCATTACTGCTTGCATATCATATAGTATTACATTTTTGATTGAACTTATTTATTTTCTAAAATGGAAAAAGGAAAGACGTTAATATTATTTTTCATCATGTGTTTAAGTTTATCTGTTTTTGCTCAAAGAAAACCTGATTATCAACCTTTGAGTCAAAAAGACCAGGCAGACATTTCTCAAACCATGTTAAACAGAAACTTAAACAATTTCCTTATTACTCAGGCATTACCCATAGGACCAATTAACCTTACTAACATTCTTAATATGGTTAGTTATAATCCAATAGAAGGAACACGTATTCGCCTTTCCTTAGAAACAAACAACAAGTTTTCAAAACGATTAGGCTTCAGTCTGATGGGTGCATACGGCACCTTAGACAAAGAATTCAAGTATTCCGTTGGTGCTGCTTATAATTTTGCAAGAAAACCTCAGGGAGTTTTCGTCTATCCTGCTTCTACTCTTGCCATAAACTATTCTTACAACACATTTATTCCTTCTTATTCCAACTATGATGTTGCTTACTTTTCCTTAGGAACTTGGGATAGGTTTTATTTCGGAAAGAAACAAGAAACAACTCTTAGTTTTTTGCAAGATTTCAAAGGAGGTCTTTCTTTAAGACCTTTTACCAGTTATGAAAAAATTGACTCCTATTTGTTATATGACGATGGCAATATACAAGAACTTCTTCTTAAGGACTTAGAGAACTATTCCACAGGTATAACTCTTACTTTTTCTCATAAACAAAGAACAGTTGATGTTGTAACTCTTTTAAACTCTCGTTTCTATGCCTTTCCTTCTTCTATAAATCTTACTTATACCTACAATTATCAAACTTATATAGAAAATAATCACTATAATTACGTTTATCTCTCAGCACAACATCGTTTTAGTTTCAAACCTATGGCTTTGGATTTCAGACTTACAGGGGGTAAAATCTTCGGTGATAGTTATGATTACACCTATTTTTCTCCTAATTATATGGTTAGTGATGTTTCAAATATGTTTGGTTTCAACCTATACTCAAACCGAGAGATGCGTTTCAAAGAATATATTCAGACATTTACTCAATTCAATCTTGGAGGTGTGCTTTTGGATAACATCAAGTTCTTTAAACAATTCCGACCAAACGAATTTGTTAATATAAAAGCCTTATTCACCAAAGAAAACGAGCCTTACTTGGAACTTGGATTTGGCATTGACCATATCTTTGCTTTCTTTGGAGTAGAAGTAGTTAAACGTATTGCTTCTAAAAACCCTATGCAAATGCCTGAATGGGGATTTAGATTAAGATGTACAATATAATAATGGAATAATTTTTGTTGTTAAAATTAAAAAAAGAACTATATATAATGAGAAAATTTATTTTTGTTGTGCTTATCGGCGTATTCGGATCTGTTTTGGGACAAAATGCTTCCTTAGGCATTCTTCCTACAAGTTTAATCCCGTCTGTTCCTAAATTTAATGTGGATATAGGATTATACTACTCTCAATTCCAAGCCAATAACGAGAATTACGATCGCCACAACGATAAAGATTGGTACAATGTCGGAATTTACATGGGTGCAGGTGCTTACAATATATCTAAGTATAGGTTTTTCATTGATTTAGGTGTGGATATTAGTTGGCACAAAAGCGTTTTTATGACTAACGTTCCCATTGCCCTGAACGCAGGCGTGGATATTATATCCCTACCTAAACAAAGCACTTATCTAACTGCACACATTGGCATTGGTTACTACCTTGCTACACTTAGAAAGTTTGATGACGGAATGATAGGAGGCTTTTATGTTTATGATGATGAGCATTTGGAGCAACATTCTGCTTATGTTCCCGCAGGAGTTCGTTTTTATCATAAACATTTTTTCGCAGATTTTACTTACAGATTGAGGTTTTGGAAAAGCAAAGTAAGAGTTAAGATTGACGAAAGCAACGAATACTACTTTGATGACGATGATTTTTACAAAGCAAACAAATATAGTGTCCGCACAACTAAGAATAATCGCATAAGAGATATTGAAACTACTCCTTGGACATTTACCATCGGAGTTACATTCTAAGGTTTAAATACTTTTTAAACACCCTTTTAACGGCTGAGAAGAATAAACTTTTCTGCCGTTCTTTTTTTTGACGCTAAAAGAAGTATATTTTTTGCCACTTTTGATTTGCTTGACGCCAAACTTGATTTTCATGTCAAAAAAAAACTATTTTTTTTAGTACAAAAACGAAGTTTGGCAAAAGATAAACCTAATTTGGCGAAAACAAGACCTCGTTTTTTTATATAAACACACAATAAAAAGCACTGTTTTTCAGTTTATGAAATAATATGAAGAAATATTTGCTCATACTATCATTTATTTTGTTAGGATTTAAAGGTTTTTCCCAATCCTCACCTCCTAATATGCCAGAATTTGACGAAAAAACGATACACTTTGGCGTTACTTTTGGATACAATTCTCTTTATTCAAACATGGTAGGCACCACTTCTTTACCTATGTACGACACTATTATGGGTTTTTACTCAGAGTCTTCTCCGGGATTGGCTATTGGATTATCTGCAGACCTAAGGTTATTGCCTTTTCTTCATCTTAGGTTTATCCCAACCCTTATTCTTAGCGAAAGAACTTTCGTTTATGATGTAATAAAAAACAATGAGTTAATCGCAAGAAGGAATTCCTTAGAAGTTATCTACTTGGAAGCACCATTAGAGTTTAAGATACAAAGCAAACGTTATCACAATTTCCGTCCTTATCTCATTGGAGGCGGTAAATTCGTTTATGATATAGGTTCTATCAAGAGAAAGAAACTCAAACCCGAAGAGTATCTTATGAAATTGGAGAACAAAGAGTTCTTCTACACTCTTGGCGTTGGCTTTGACTTCTATCTACCTATGTGTAAGATAGGTATAGAGTTTAAATCCTCGTTTGGCTTAACCAACATCTTAGACCACAATTTCAACAACGCCTACACCGATTGCTTAGATAAAATTAAATCGCAAGTATTTTATATTAACTTAACCTTTGAGTAAGATGAGAAAGACAATACAAATTAAGTTATCGCCAGAAGATTATTTCAACAAAGAAATATTGGAGAAACAGATTTGCTTAGCGAGTGGTATTGATAAATCATTCCTTTCCTACAAAATAACAAAAGAAAGTTTGGATTGCAGAAAAAAGCCACTATACAATCTTTCCATCATTTGCTCAAACAACAACGACCTACCTAACAACAAACCTCTACCTTTCTTAGATGTAAAGAACTCTTCTGAAGTTTTAATCATTGGAGCAGGTCCTTGTGGTTTGGCTGCTGCCTTACGTTTGATACAAAAAGGATTAAAACCTGTGATAATTGAGAGAGGAAAGCCCGTTGAAGAAAGAAAAAAAGACATCGCCACTATCTGCCGTAACGGAGAAATAAACGAAGAAAGCAATTTTTGTTTCGGAGAAGGAGGTGCGGGTGCTTTTTCTGATGGAAAACTATACACTCGTTCAAATAAAAAAGGTAATGTTGATGAAGTTCTTTCTCTGTTAGTGCATTTTGGAGCAGATGAACAAATACTTCGTCAAACACATGCTCATATTGGCACAGACAGACTTGCTCATATATTAAAGAACATAAGAGAAACTATCATTAAATGCGGAGGTGAGTATTTATTTGAAACTAAGGTTGAAGATTTTATGCTTGATGGCAATAAGGTTGTTGGAGTTATAACCTCAGAAGGAGAAGAAATACCTGCACATAAAACTATACTTGCAACAGGACACTCTGCAAGAGATATATATCAACTTTTCTATGATAATAATTGGGAAATAGAAGCCAAGCCTTTTGCTGTTGGTGTAAGAGTTGAACATCCTCAAATGCTTATAAATCAAATACAATATCACTCTTCTAATCCTTCATCTCTGCTTCCTCCTGCAACCTATTCACTTGCTTTTAACACAGAAGAAAGAGGGGTATTCTCGTTTTGTATGTGTCCAGGTGGAATAGTTGTTCCTGCAATGGATAGACAAGGAATTATGTCTGTAAATGGAATGAGTAATTCTCTTAGAAGTGGAGAAAAAGGAAATGCAGCCATTGTTGTAAGTGTAAATGAAAAAGATGCTGAAAAATACTCTTCTTTTGGTGCTTTATCTCTAATGAAACTACAAGAAGAATGGGAAACATCTCTTTACATCAATAAACAGATAGCTCCGGCACAAAGAATAACAGATTTTATTAAAGGGAAAACATCTTCTTCTCTTTGTTCTTCCTCTTATATGCCGGGACTAACAAGTTTCAATCTTAAAGAAGGCTTACCAAAG
The DNA here is from genome assembly GCA_045221575.1 of Bacteroidales bacterium. Lineage (GTDB taxonomy): Bacteria > Bacteroidota > Bacteroidia > Bacteroidales > P3 > Scybalousia_A. The sequence goes on along the minus strand of JBGUWU010000015.1, from coordinate 30,955 downwards.
TTTATTGCAGATAACTTAGCATTAGGATTTATGGACTTTGACAAGAAGATGAAAGGTTTTGTAACCGAAGAAGCCTTACTCATTGGATTAGAAAGCAGAACATCTTCTCCTGTTAGGATTCCAAGAAATGCAAACCTACAACATACACAATTAAAGAACCTTTATCCTTGTGGAGAAGGAGCTGGTTACGCTGGAGGTATAACTTCTTCTGCTCTTGACGGAATAAACACTGCAGAAAAGATAGCAACAGAACTTGGAGTTTAACCTATTATCACAAGAACAACAAAAAGAGAAAGGTAAAAAAAAGAATAAAACATCATTATTTTAAAATAAAGATGTAATTTTGCGCTTTCTTTAATTTGAAGAAAATTATAAACAAATAAAATTAAAAAAAACAAAAAAAAATTATTAAAGAGATGAAAAGAATTGCAATTCTTGCGTTGACAATGATGTTATCTATTATATCATTTGCTCAACAAGGTAGCAGTATTCCTTTAAAGACTGCAAATGCTACTATCTCTAATGTAACAGTTAGTGGCACTAATGTTACTTTTACAGTTACTCCTAACAATGATGTAACTTCTTGGCATTACCAAGTATGGGAAGAAGGTAAATTACAAGATGAAGTTGTTCAATATGGAGGTACTCTTGCTTGGAACTTCTGGTGGTATAATGATTATTATGGTACTCAATATCCACAATTGTTTGATAATCCTTACACAGGTACAGAAACTGTTACAGCATCTTTAACTACTTGGGGTTTAAATCCTGGTGATAATGGTGAAATTTATGTTCTTTTGTTTGGAAACAACAATGACACTGTAGTCGTTTCAGAAACATTCGTTTTCCCTCAAGGTGGTGGCACAGGTACTCCTGAAATTTCTGCTACAACTTCTGTTAATTGCAACAATTTAACATTTAGCACACTTATTAATGATCAAGTTTCAAACTACATAGTAGGCTTATATACTGCAGCAGTTCTTACAGAAAATCCAGATTACAACAATGCTGATTCAATGTACGCTATTGGAAGCGAAAATCTTTATTACGATGCATTAACAGATGCTACTTTCAGTGGTATTCCTGCTGGTGATTATGTTTTATGGGTAGTTGCAGCAAATCAAAATGGAGTTCTTGCTGGACAATCTTATCAAGTTCATATTGATGCAACATATACTATTTCTGAGCCTACTTTCGTAGCAAACGCTCAAGATGATGCATTAGTAGATGTTTCTTTTGACGTAACAAATCCTAACGAGTGCTTTACAAACTATAGTGTAACAGTTGATGCCAATGGTACTATTGTATCTTATGCACAAATTTACATGCAATATTTTGGTCTTAGCCTTAATGAAGCATTAAGTTATTTAATTCCTTCTAACACAGTAACAGAAGTGTTTACTTCTACTACAGAAACAGCTACAACTGAAGGATTACAACCTATGAGTGATTATTATGTATTCTTTGCTTTTATGGATGCTGCTGATTCAAGTGTTGTTTATGATTATACACAAATCACTACTCCTATTTTCCAAGGTGGAGAAGGTGAAGCTGTTGTAACGCTTACTCTTAACTCAGTTGGTTATACTTCAGCTAACATTTCTTTAACAATGAACGACCAAACACAAATGACTTACGTTTTATTTGGTGTTACTGATGATTTAACAGATAATGGTATTACAGATTGTGCAAGTGCTTTCACTTACGCTTCTAATAATGATATGTTTATTTTCTCTGACCTTGTTAATTATGATCTTACTAATTTAGATCAAGGTGAAAGTTACACTTTCTATGCAATTCCTGTAAATGCAAACGGAGCACAAGGACAATGCCAAACTATTTCTTGGACAACAAACGAAATGCCTGAACTATTAACTTACACTACTCCTTCTATTTCTCAAGTTGATGACACTACATTTATTGCATCATTCACAGTAACTCCAACTGAAGCTTGCAGTTCATTCGGTGCTACTTGGGATTTCAACGAGGTAGAAGCAGTAGCAGATTACTATGGATATTCTCCTTATTATATTTTAGATTATTACATTACAAATGAAAATAACTGGTACGATCCAATTGCTAACCAAGCACAAAACGTAACAGTTAATATCTCAAACGGTAATGCAACTGCTGGAACAGAAATTTATATCAACATACTTGCTACAATGGGTACTGATTCAACTTATTATGAAATACCTGTTACTTTAGTTGGTGGTTCTGGAATAAATGAAGTAGAAAGCGATGTTGCTTCTCTAAGCATTTACCCTAACCCAACAACAAAAAATGCTACTTTATCTATCAGCAACCTTAACGAAGAAGCAACAGTTGTTCTTTGCGATATGCAAGGAAGAACAATCTCTTCTGAAAAAGTAATTGCTGGCACAACTGCTACAACATTAAATACAGCAGATCTTAAATCAGGTATCTACTATGTAAGAGTTATCACTGCTAACTCTACAAGAACAGAAAAACTTATCAAAAGATAATCTTTTCTAAATTTTTCATAAGTAATTTAATTGAAGTCGCTTTTCTTTTGTAAGAAAGGCGGCTTTTTTATTCTTTATAGTAAAAAAACATCAAATATATTTGCCAAATAAATTTTTTATTGTAATTTTGCAAACTCAAAAATCAAATTATAAATTAACAATAAACAAGTAAAAAGATGGTAAAACAGTATGAAACCGTTTTCATTATGACTCCCGTTTTATCTGATGAACAGATAAAGGAAACGGTGGGAAAGTATCAGACACTGTTAAAAGAAGGTGGTGCTGAAATTGTTGATGAAAACAATTGGGGTATGAGAAAACTTGCCTACCCTATTCAGAAAAAAACTTCAGGTTATTATTACCTTATAGAGTTTAAAGCAGAAGGTTCTTTGATTGCTAAACTTGAAACAGCTTACAAAAGAGATGAAAGATTACTTCGTTTCCTTACAGTTTCATTGGATAAATATGCTGTTGCATACAATGAAAAAAGAAGAAATGGTGGTTTGAAATCTCAACAAAAAGCTGCTGAAAAACAAGCAAAGAAAGAAGAAGTTAAAGTAGTAGAAGAATAAATAGGAGGAAATCAAAATGGCAAACGATACAGAAATAAAATTCTTAACCCCTATCAAACTTGAAACACAAAGAAAGAAATATTGTCGTTTCAAAAAGAGCGGTATAAAATACATAGATTACAAAGATGCAGATTTCCTTTTGAAATTTGTAAACGAACAAGGTAAAATACTTCCTGCAAGAATAACAGGAACATCAAGAAAATATCAAAGAAAAGTTGCTCAGGCTGTTAAACGTGCAAGACATCTTGCTCTTATGCCATACGTAGCTGATTTGCTTAAATAATAAAAGAGGAGGATAGTATATGGAGATTATATTGAAACAAGACGTTAATCACGTAGGTTACAAAGACGAAATCGTTACCGTTAAAGACGGATATGCAAACAATTATCTTCTTCCTCAAGGTTTAGCAATCATCGCTACTCCTTCTGCTAAGAAAGTTTTGGCTGAGAACATCCGCCAAAGAGCAAGAAAAGAAGAAAAATTGAGAGAAGAGTCTCTTGCATTTGCTGAAAAGATAAGCGCAATAGCTGGCTTAAAGATTACTACAAAAGCTGGAGAAAATGGTAAAATATATGGTTCTGTTAATAGTATTCAATTATCTGACGCTATCAAAGCTCAATATGATATTGAAATAGACAGAAAGAAAATATTTATCAAAGGCGAAGCAATCAAAGAAGTTGGCACATACAATGCAACAGTTAATGTTTACAAAGACATTAAAGCAGAGTTTGCTTTTGATGTTGTAGCAGAATAATAAATTTTTTAAAAATTTTTTCATTTTTTTAATGAGGCCTTTGGATTAAGTCTATAAGGCCTCTTTTGTTTCTAAATTATGAACAAAGCATTATTAAAGCAAATATCTTCCTACAAACAAAAAAAGTTTAGAGACGAAGACCAAGTCTTTGTTGTTGAAGGAGAAAAAATGATAAAAGAACTCATTATCTCCGACTTTGAGGTTGTTTGTATTTGTGCTAACGAACAATGGATTAACAACAACGCTTCCTTTGTAAGAAAATATAATGTTTATCAAGCAAGTCCTTCAGATTTAGAAAGAGTAAGCAACCTAAAGACACCAGACAAAGTACTTGCTGTTGTAAAACAAAAGTCCATAAACTTTTTAAACAAAAAAAACTATGAAGACTACAAGAACAAACTTACACTTGTGCTTGACGATATAAAAAATCCTGGAAATCTTGGCACAATCATCCGTTTGGCTTCTTGGTTTGGAATAAAAGATATTCTATGTTCAAAAGAAAGTGTTGAATGTTACAATCCTAAGGTTGTACAAGCTTCCATGGGAGCTATATTTCATACAAATATAATATATACAGATATTTGCAGCATTCTACAATCTTTACCTAAGGACTTCAAAGTCTATGGTGCTGTTCTAAATGGAGGAAAAAACATATACAAAGAAAGGCTTGCTAATCAAGGAATGATAGTTATAGGAAATGAATCTTTAGGTATTTCTTCAAAAATACTAAGGACAATCAACAATCCAATAACTATTCCAACATTTTCTTCACAAAAAGAAGTGGAATCTCTTAATGCTTCAATGGCAACAGCAATAATTCTATCAGAATTTAAGCGAAGAGAAATTTAGATCAAGACTTTTACAAAAAAGAGCAAATCTTTTTTCACGAAAATCAAATCTTATGATAAAAAGAGCAAATCTTTTTTTGCGAAAATCAAATCTTATAATAAAAAGAGCAGGAGTTTTTCTCCTACTCTTTCGTTTTTATTTACCTAAAAAAGTATTTTATTACTTTTCTTTACTTAAGACGATTTTATCAAAGTCTGCCCATTTTTCAGCTTCTTTTGGCCATACACTGATAGTTACTTTGTAAACTAACTTATCTCCAACTTTTTTAGTAATAGGTTTATTACCTTCTCCCCAACCTGTACCCCAAAGAGTGCTTGGAAGAACTTGTTGAGCATCTGGACGTTTGCAATCTGCACCCTTAGTATCAACAAAATGAATATAGAAAGGATCCATCATAAAAGCATCAGAAGATTTTTTAGCTTTTACTTCTTGAGTAAATTCAACCTCAAATTCTGCCTCCAAATTTTCTTTGCTACTACTCAAAGCTTTAATTGTAACATTTTTTGAAATCTTGAAAGGTAGATTCTTTGCTTCTGTAGGGATTTCTTTACCGATTAATGCTGTAAGTTCTTTTTCTACAGCTGCCTTCCATTCTTCTTTAAACTTGTCGTCTTTTTTACTAATCTTAACAACATCACTTCTATCTTCTGCATACTTATAATCCTGACGGATTTGTTCTTGATGTTTTGCTTTGTCAGCCATTAAGCCCGGATATTTTCCAAGATGTTTGTTAGAAATACCACTATCGCCTACTCCGCTACCTCCACAAGAAATCATAAATAGACCCAATGTTGCTACTGCAACGAATGTTAAAATTGTTCTTTTCATCTTTTTAATATTTTTTGGTTAGTAATTAAATTTCTTTGCAAAGATAAGAGAAAAATTATTTTTTTGCCTTGCAATTAGTAAAATTTAATCTTCAAAACGTAAAAAAAATATTCAAACAAAAACAAATACTTAATATTTAAACATATTGGAAACATAATATTTTGTAACTTTGCAAACGCTATGACTAATGATTTTTACATATTGTTATTGTGTTTTACCTCAGGAATAACCTTTGGAATTCTATTATTATGTGCTTTATTGACTCTTAGACACTCTTCTTTGTTTAGGTTTCAAAAAATATTCGTTGCAACCACATTTCTGCATTCCCTTTCTTTCCTAAACAACTTTATCATCATAGCTTTTGACCACTTAAACACAATAGACTACCTAAACACATTATTAATATCTTATGATTTTTGTGTTGCAGGCTGTTGGTTTATTTTCATTTTAGATTTAATCTATCCTAACCGCTATAAACAATGGCAACTTGCAAATATACTTCTTCCTTTTGTTCTTTTTGGAGTTTTGTTTGCTTTAACAGGAAACGACATTTATTACAGCATTAACCTTGTTTTTACCATTGCACTTGGAATAATTCTGTATATCATTTTTGAGTTTGCGATAAGAAAACACGAAAAAATATTAGAAAACAATGTTTCAAATTTAGAGTACTTTGATTTACAATGGACTGCTAAAATTTTAAGAGTTTTAATTTTACTTTGTGTTTTATGGGAAATAGAAAGTTTTTCTCAAAAGACTTGGTTTAATGGAGGTGGAAATGTAAATTATGTCATAGATTCTTTATGGAATATAATATGTATTTGGGTTGTAATTTCTTTTACTAAAGGTGTGATTAAACAAAAAATATTTACTTTTGAACCTATCAATGAAAACGATTCAACAACTCAGAGCGACATTTTAGAAAAGAAAGCCTTTTATAAGGAAGCCCTAAGTCAAGATATTGATTCTATAATAGAGAAGAATGAATACTTTTTAAACAAATCTTTAACCCTTTCTGTTTTGGCTAATATCTTAGGAACTAATAGGCAATACTTATCTAATTATATCAACAACGAAAAGCACGTTTCTTTTTATGATTATATCAATAGATTTCGTTTAAAACGAGTGGAAGAACTTTTACAAGAACAAGTAAATAAACAAAACCAACATTCTTTAGAAGAGATCGCTTCTCTATCTGGATTTAATTCTTATGCTACTTTTTTACGTTGTTTTTCCAAAGTTTATGGAACAACTCCAAGTAAATATCTTCAAAAACAAACAAAATAAGAGACAAGAAATTATTCTTATATAAAAAAAAGTGAGGAGAACTAATTCTCCTCATCTTTCTTTTATAAACACATCAGAAATTCTTATGCATTTTTCTTTTCAAACTCTTGCATACAAGCAACTAATGCTTGAACATCTTCTAATTCACAAGCGTTGTATAAAGAAGCACGGAATCCACCTACTGAACGGTGTCCTTTAATACCAATCATACCATTAGCTTTTGCAAATTCCATGAATTCTTTTTCTTTATCTTCGTAACCTTTAGCCATAACGAAGCAAACATTCATTAATGAACGGTCTTCTTTAGCTACTGTACCAACAAACATTTTATTTCTGTCTATTTCATTGTAAAGCAAATCAGCTTTTTCTTGGTTACGTTTTTGTATCCACTCAACACCACCGTTTTCTTTTAACCATTTTAATGTTTCGTGCATAACAAAGATAGAAATTACAGGAGGAGTATTAAACATAGATTCTTTTTCTATGTGAGTTCTGTAATCTATCATTGTAGGAAGAACAGGAAGATTCTTCCTATCTGTTATTTTTCCAAGAATATCTTCTCTTACTATTACGAAAGTAACACCAGCAGGACCAACATTCTTTTGAGCACCACCATAGATAAGAGCATATTTTGAAACATCAACAGGACGAGACATAATATCAGAAGACATATCAGCAACCAAATTAATTGGACAATCCATATCTTCTTTTATTTCTGTACCGTAAATAGTATTGTTTGTTGTGATGTGGAAATAATCTGCATCTTTAGGAATTGTATATCCCTTTGGAATGTAAGAATAGTTCTTATCTTCAGAAGAAGCAACTATTTCAGTTTCTCCAAATATTTTTGCTTCTTTTGCAGCTTTCTTTGCCCAAACACCTGTTTGTAGGTATGCAGCCTTTTTATTCAAAAGGTTTGCAGGAACTGTAAAGAATTGAGTAGAAGCACCACCACCAAGGAATAATATTTTATAATTCTCTGGTATATGAAGAAGATCTCTCCATAGTTGTACTGTTTCGCTCATTATTCTTTCCCAGCCAGGAGTACGGTGAGAAATTTCTAATACTCCAACACCTGTATTGTCAAAGTTTTCTATTGCTTTTCTTGTAGCCTCTGTTGCGGCTTTTGGTAAAACGCAAGGACCTGCGTTAAAGATATGTACTTTTGCCATTTTTTGTTTATTTTTTTATGTTTCTTAATTAATTCTTAATCCTTTAACGTAAAATTTTCTTTTTTATTATTGCATTTAAGGAATATAGGTGCAAAAATATAACTTTTTTATTGACTACAAAAATAAAAAGAGAATTAATTTTGACAAATAGGCAGATAAAGTGACTTTTTGACTTATTTTATTTGTTTGGTATCTTATTTGAGTATTTAGTCTTTTGAAATTTGAAAACAAAATATAATAATTAACAAATTAAAAATAGGAGGATCAAATTATGTTACCACTAATGAGAAGAACAAATGATTGGATGCCAAATGTATTTAACGACTTTTTTGACACCGACTTTATGCCAAAAATCAATGCAACAGCTCCAGCAATCAACGTAATTGAAACCGAAAAAGACTATAAAGTTGAACTCGCTGCACCAGGTATGAAAAAAGATGACTTCACCGTTCATATTAATAACGAAGGTAATCTTAGCATAAAAATGGAAAGCAAAAAAGAAAATGAGCAGAAAGAAAAAGGTCGCTATCTAAGAAGAGAATTCTCTTACTCAAAATATGAACAGACACTTATCTTACCTGACGATGTGGAAAAAGATAAAATATCGGCTAAAGTAACAGATGGAGTCTTGACTATTACTCTTCCAAAAACAGAAGTAAAAGTTGTAGATCCAACAAGACAAATCATGATAGAAGAATAAATTAACTTAGCATTAAAAAACGAAGAGGATGAAGTTTAAAGCTTTGTCCTCTTTTCTTTATTACATTAGCTTGGGAATAAAAAAAGAGAGGATTGAATACAAATCCAATCCTCCCAAGAATATGAAAAAAATTTTAAAAAGTTTATTCGGCTCTTTCTATTGATGCTTGTGCTGCTGCCAAACGTGCTAAAGGAACACGGAATGGAGAGCATGAAACATAATTAACGCCACTTTGATAGAAGAACTTAACACTTTGTGAATCTCCACCATGTTCTCCACAAACACCTATACGAAGTTTTGGATTTGTTTTTCTACCATTTTCAATAGCCATCTTAACTAAACGGCCTACACCGTCAAAGTCTATCGTTTGGAATGGGTCGTACTTCAAAATTTTCTTGGTTGCATAAGTAGAAAGAATAGAATTAACATCATCTCTACTGAAACCGAATGTCATTTGTGTTAAGTCGTTTGTTCCAAATGAGAAGAAATCTGTTATTTTTGCTATTTGGTCAGCAACCAATGTAGCACGTGGTATTTCTATCATTGTTCCAAACTTAAAGTTAATTGTAGCGTCTTGCTCGTTTTCAACCATTGCATGAACCTTAGCGCAAAGTCTTCTTTGATGTTTTAATTCCTCTACACTAATAGTTAAAGGTATCATTATTTCTAACTTTGGATCAAATCCTTCTTTTCTTGCTTCTGCCTCAGCTTCAAATAAAGCACGGAATTGAAGTTCTGAAATTTCTGGATAAAGAATACCAAGACGAACACCTCTAACTCCCATCATAGGATTTACTTCTTGTAAAGCTTCAATACGTTCATGTAATTGCTCCATTGTAATGCCTAAAACCTTAGCCATTGCTTTTTGTTGAGCAGTATCGCTTGGAGTGAATTCATGTAAAGGAGGGTCCATTAAACGAATAGTAACAGGTTTGCCTGACATTATCTTCAATGTTTGTTTAACAGACTCTTTCATATAAGGAAGAAGTTCAGCCAAATATTTCTTTCTATCCTCAGTTGTATCAGAAAGAATTATTTTACGCATTATTGATAATGGTTTCTCTGAATTTTCTCCATAGAACATATGTTCAATACGGAACAAACCAATACCTTTTGCTCCAAAATCAAGAGCTTGTTTAGTATCCTTAGGATTATCAGCATTAGTTTCAACACCAATTGTTGGATATTTATCAACTATTGCCATGAATTCTTTGAATAAAGGTGATTCTGTTGGAGAAACCATCTTTATCGCACCTTCATAAACTGTTCCCTTAGAACCATTAAGTGAAATAACATCACCTTCTTTAAATTTCTTAGTTCCTATTGTTATTTCTTTTGTAGTACTATCTATTGTAAGGTCTTCACTTCCTACGATACAACATTTTCCCCAGCCTCTTGCAACAAGAGCAGCATGAGAAGTCATTCCACCTCTTGCAGTAAAGATACCGTCTGCTGCACGCATACCTTCAACATCTTCTGGATTTGTTTCTTCTCTGACAAGTATTGCCTTTTCTCCTTTTTTGTTTAGACGAATAGCCTCTTCTGAAGATAAAGCTATTTTACCACAAGCGCCACCAGGACCAGCAGGAAGACCATTTCCTATTACTTCAAATTTTTCTTCGTCTTTACTATCAAGAATTGGGTGAAGAAGTTCATCAAGTTGATCTGTACTAACTCTTATTATTGCTGTTTGCTCTGTAATTAACCCTTCCTTAAGCATATCCATAGCCATCTTTACAGAAGCAGTTCCTGTACGTTTTCCAACACGACATTGAAGCATGTAAAGTTTCTTATGTTGAATAGTAAATTCTATATCCAACATATCGTGATACCAACGTTCAAGTATATTTCTTACGTTATCAAGTTCTTGATAAACTTCTGGCATACTTTCTTCTAATGAAAGCATGTGCTCATTATGTTTATTCTTTGTGGCGTTATTCAATGGATTAGGAGTACGAATACCTGCGACAACATCTTCTCCTTGCGCATTTATAAGCCATTCTCCATAGAATTTATTATCTCCTGTTGCTGGGTCTCTTGTAAAAGCAACTCCTGTAGCAGAATCTTCTCCCATATTACCAAATACCATCGCTTGAACATTAACTGCTGTTCCCCAATCTTCTGGTATTTTCTCAATTCTACGATAAGAAACGGCTTTATCTCCCATCCATGATTTGAAAACGGCTCTTACTCCACCCATCAATTGTTCTTGAGCATCATCTGGAAACTCTACGCCAAGTTTTTCTTTGATTATCTTTTTGAAATCTTCAGCTAAGATTTTTAAATCTTCGCTTGTAAGATCTGTATCAGATTTATATTTCTTGCTCTCTTTGTAAGCGTCAAGTTTATTATCAAGTATTTTTCTAATACCAACGCCATCTGCAGGAGCTTTTCCTTCTGCTTTTTCCATAACAACATCAGCATACATCATAATCAAACGTCTGTATGAGTCATAAACAAAACGTTCGTTATTTGTTTGCTTAATAAGTCCTGGAATTGTTGCAGATGAAAGACCAATGTTAAGCACTGTGTCCATCATTCCTGGCATACTAATTCTAGCGCCAGAACGGCATGAAACCAAAAGAGGATTTGTTTTGCTACCATACTTTGCTCCCATAATGTTGCCAATATGTTCCACTCCATTCATTACTTGTAAAGTAAGCTCTTCTGGAAGTTGGCAACCATTATCATAATAATCAGTACAACATTCTGTTGTTATTGTAAATCCAGCAGGAACAGGTAATTTCAAAAGACACATTTGAGCCAAGTTTGCTCCTTTTCCACCAAGAAGATTCTTCATCTTCGCATCACCTTCGGCTTGCATATTTCCAAAGGTATAAACGTATTTTTTCGTCATAGTAAATTAATGTATTTATTACTAAATATGTTTGTTCCTTTAAAAGAAGTTGCAAAAATAACACTTTTTTTTTAAATATAAAATCAAATCTTTGAAAAACATCAAATCTTTTTCAAAAAAGTCTTGATGTTTTTAGAGTAATTAAAAAAATCGGACAGTTTTACAAAACAAGTTGCTTTATAGATAATAAAATGTTTTTGGAATTAATTAATATTTTTGTATTTTAGAAAAAATATATAATTTTGCAACCGCAAATTGTTTTTGATTTTGACGACAAGACTATTCCAATGTCTTGCATAAAATAAAGAAAGGGGGATATGAAATGATAGATACAATAAATTTTGAGGAAGTAAAATGGTATCAAGTCTACAACCCAACTGATGAAGATTTTGATTGGTTGATGGATACTTTTGGATTTCACCCCTTGGATATAGAAGACTGCAAGTCATCTAATCAACGGCCAAAGATTGATGAGTATGATGATTACTATTTCCTTATCCTTCATTTCCCTTACTTTGATAAACAGAATCGTTTTATTCGTCTGAAAGAAGTAAAAATATTCTGGGGAAGAGATTATATTGTTACAATGGGCTCTTCTCACTGGGTTGTAAAAAATATGTTCAATGAAATGAAACGTCTTTCTGCTCTTCAACCTGTAAAAAAGAAAGATGAAGATGGTGAAGATGACAATACTTTGGATATTACTTCTTCTTCAGATGCCCTACTTTATAATCTATTAGATAGATTAATGGTAGAAACTTACTCTCTTGTACTTAGAATAGGAACAGAGGTGGATAACATTAACTTTGATATTTTTTCTAAGAAAGCTAAAGAAGTTTTGGAACATCTTAGCGTTACAAGAAAAAACCTTATTGCAATGAATACTTCTTTTAAACCTCAACTAAGAGTATTCCATAAGTTTGAATCTGGTGGAATCAAAGGTTATGAAGAAGATATGGAAGAATACTGGGGAAATATACTTGACCAATATCAAAAGATGTTTGACCTTGTAGAAGACTATGGCGAATTAATTGAGGGTCTTTCAAAAACATTTGATTCTTTACAAAGCAATAAAGCAAATGAAATTATGAAAACTCTTACATTTATTTCTACAATTATGTTACCTTTAACTTTGATTTCAGGTATTTATGGAATGAATGTTACCCTACCTGGTATGTCCTCTCCATTTGCTTTTATGATTATTATTGCAGGAATGTTTTTTGTTGGTTTGGGATTCTATTTTTATTTTCGAAGAAAAGGTTGGTTTTAACCTTATTCTCCAACACAATTTTCAAAATATTGCCATAAAGGCTCATTGGGAACAGGAGCAACAATATCTATTTTTTCTTTTTTTACTGGGTGAATGAAAGAAAGATAGCGTGAATGCAAAGAAATGGATGCTACTTTATTACTTCTTCCAAAACCGTATTTTAAATCTCCCTTTATAGGACAACCGATAGAAGAAAGTTGAAGACGTATTTGATGATGACGGCCTGTTTTTAAATTTACCTCCAAAAGATAATAGTAATCACTCTGAGCAATTAACTTATAATCCAATTCTGCATACAAGCCATTATTCACATCTTTCGTTATATAAGATTTATTATTCTTTTCATTCCTTAGAATATAATGTTTTAAAGTATCTTGTGTCTTAGGTGGCTTTGAACGAGTTATTGCCCAATAAGTTTTTTGAATTTCATGATTCTTTACCATTGCATTTAAACGAGTAAGAGCCTTAGATGTTTTAGCAAAAATCAAAGCACCACTAACAGGCCTATCTAATCTATGAACAACCCCACAAAACACATCTCCAGGTTTATTGTATCTAACTTTTAAATAATGCTTTACTAAGTCTTCTAAAGAAATATCTCCAGTCTTATCTGAATGTACAATTTGAGAATTTTTTTTGTTAATAATGAGTATATGATTATCTTCATAAAGTATCTGAGAAGAAATGTCTTCTATTTCATTTGTTTGTACAAAATCAGTCTGCATAATATCTGCATTTAAAAACGGATTATTAAAAACTAAACATTTTTAAACTTCATTTTACAAAGTAGCAATAATGCTTTGTCCTCCCCTAACCTTATCTTCTATTTCAACATGAATTTCAGAATCTATAGGTATCAATAAATCCACCCTTGAGCCAAACTTTATAAAACCCATTTCCTCTCCCTGCTTTATAGTTTCACCCTCTTTTGCATAGCAAACAATTCTTCTTGCTAAAGCACCTGCTATTTGTCGTACAAGAATGCGTTTACCGTTATCATGTTCTATACAGACGCTTGTTCTTTCGTTAAGAAATGATGACTTAGGATTACGTGCATATAATTTCTTGCCATCATAGTATTTAGTATAGATAATTTTTCCTGAAATAGGATAACGATTTACATGCACATTGTTAGGTGACATAAACGTAGATACCTGAATACAATCTGTTTTCAAAAACTCAGATTCATAAACCTGCTCTACTACTACAATAGTACCGTCAGCAGAAGATATTACTTTATTTTCATTAACGACCAACTCTCTTTTGGGCATACGAAAGAATCTAACTATTATAAAGGCTAAAAACCAACAAACAACAACAGAAAAATAAAGAATCCAATCGTTGTTTCTAACAAAAATAAACATTATTGCTGTTACTATCGCAGCAAATATTATCGATAATATAGATATTTTATATCCCTCCTTATGAATGTACATATAACAAAAAGTTTAAATTTGTTTGCAAAAATAAGACTTTTTTCTTAAACAAATAAACACAGATAAACTTTTTTTTATTCTTACTATAAAAATTACCATTATGAAAATTTAAAACATAACAAATAAAGTATTCCTTAACTCTATCGGTTTGTATTAGTGAGTTTTTATAACACAAAATCTTTATCTTTTATTCTACAATTACATATTTAGCAATAAGTTTTCCCGTTACTTACATTACACAATTACAATACATTAAATAAATCGAATATGATTTTCAAAACTTTTTTCTTCAAATTTAACTCACATAATAAAAAAAAATTATACTTTTGCAAAAGTTATTAACCTTATTAAATTTTAAAGAAAAATGGCATATAAAATTTCAGACAGTTGTGCAGCTTGTGGCACTTGCATTGATGAATGTCCTTCTCAAGCAATATCAGAAGGTTCTATCTACGTTATAGATCCAGATAAATGCGTTGATTGTGGAACATGTGCAGACGTTTGTCCTATGGAAGCTATTCACCCTGAAGACTAAGAAGCACATTTAAAGTTATTAATAAGCCCTGCAAAATAATTATTGCTTGCAGGGCGTTTTTATTTAAAATAGATAAACATGAACACAAAAGAACTTGGAGTACAAATTCACAACAAAACAATGCTTTTAAACAGTGTTATTGCAAACACTAAAGAAGCTTTTTCTCTGTTGCGTTCTTGTTCTGAAGAGATAATTAATAATCTCTCCAAAGATTACCCTAAGGAATTTGTTTTTACAGATAAAAATGATAGAGAGTTTGAAATACGTTTTGGTTCCGATATACTTGCTTTTGTTATGCACACCAACGTTTTTGAATTTTCAAGATATCATGAAGTTATGCGTTTGCCTTATATTCAACAAGACAAACAAAGGTCATTTAGCGGTGTAATACATATATATAATTTCCTTACAGATTCCTTTGATTACAATAGAGATTACGATATAGGTTATCTTATTGGCAGAGTTTTCATAAACAAAGAAAATCATTACTTCATAGAAGGAAAAAGAGAAGTCGGTATGCTTTACTCTAATTTCAACACTTCCATTATGAATAAACAAGCAGCAGAAAGTATTGTTAAGTCATCTATGGAATATGCCAATAACTTTGATTTACTAACGCCGCCTTTTGATGAAGTAAAAGAAATTACTGTAGAAGAAATCAAATATCATGTTGCTTCAAAAAACCATATCACAGCTAAAAGATTAGGTTTTGAATTCCAACAAGATAAAGAATAAAATAAAAATTAATAGCTTTTTTTTATCAAAAAAATTTGGTAGTAATTAAAAAAGTAGTAATTTTGCAACTCCAAAACGGATAAAACTACGATGCCCCGTTCGTCTAGTTGGTCCAGGACGCCAGATTTTCATTCTGGAAATCAGGGGTTCAAATCCCCTACGGGGTACTTTTATTAAATAAAGGTGCTGAACAAGGCAAATTAAGTAAAAAAGAAGAATAAGAAAAAAGATATGGCAAATCATAAGAGTGCATTAAAGAGAATTCGTCAAAGCGAGAAAAGAAAATTGTACAATCGTTATTATAGTAAAACGATGAGGCATGCTTTGAGAGACTTTAGAGTATTAACTGATAAGAAAGAAGCTGAAGAAAGATTACCTAAAATGATTTCTTGCATAGACAAGTTAGCTCAAAAAGGTATTATTCACAAAAACAAAGCTGCTAATCTTAAATCTAAATGTGCAAAACAAGTTGCTGCTCTTTAATACTTGGAGAATAAGCAATATCACAAGAGATTCAAACTCCGTCTATGTAAAACAGGCGGAGTTTTTTGGTTTATAATATTAAATATATTTCTGTTTTATGTTCATTGATACACATTCTCACATCTATTCTGAAGAGTTTGACAACGATATTTGCGAAGTAATTCAAAGAGCAAAAGACAATAAAGTCAATAAAATACTCCTACCTAACATTGACAAAGATTCTATTGAAAGAGTTTTTTCTTTAGCAAGTCAAGATAAATACATGCTTTATCCTATGATGGGATTATATCCTGGCTCCGTTACTTTAGATGTAGAAAATCAACTAAAAAACATGCTGAACTATGTTCAACGACAAGACATTTGTGCTATAGGAGAAATAGGTTTAGATTTTTATTGGGATAAAGAATTTTACGAACAACAAATTCTTGCTTTTAACACGCAATTACTATGGAGTAAAGAATTAAATAACAAACCGCTTTCTATTCATTGTCGAAAAGCTTTTGATGAAATACTTCAATGCTTAAAAAGAGATGGAAGAAAATCTTTTAATGGTGTTTTCCATTGCTTTGGAGGAGATATAAGACAAGCAAAAAAAGTCATAGAAATGGGCTTTCACCTTGGAATAGGTGGCGTACTTACTTTCAAAAACAGTCATCTTGCTGAAGTTGTAAAAGAAATATCTTTAGAACATATTGTTTTAGAAACAGATGCTCCATATCTAACACCTACCCCATTTAGAGGAAAAAGAAACGAGCCTTCTTTCATTCCTATTATTGCTCAAAAAATAGCCGAGATAAAGGACTGTCCTTTAGAAGAAGTTGCAGAATATACAACCACTAATGCTAAAAGAATATTCAATCTTAATTAAATGAAGAGAAAGAAATTTATCATATTATTATTTCTTTTATTGGTATCCTTATTTGCGAAAGGACAAAACAACTTTTCTTATAAATACACAGAAAACAAGCTTAATATTGTTAAAACATTTGATATATTTGACACGAGCAGAATCAACATCAACGGCAATGAATACTATATAATAGACATGGGAGATGATATGTATCATTCTTCTAAGATAGGTCTTCCTTCTTTACCTATATACACATTACTTGTAAATATACCTTCTTATAAAAACGTCAATATAAAAGAAAACATAATTGAAAAAGAAGAAATTCAATTAAACAAAGACATTAAAATCATTCCTCAACAAGCATCACACACAAAAAATACTATTAATACTCCTTTTATAATGGACGAGAAATATTATCTAACAGATAGTTTTCCTTCTGTTCCTCATGTTTCTATAGAAAATAAAGGAATGTTCCTTGGCCAAAATATATCTTTAATCACAATTTCTCCTATAAGATATAATCCAAACAAAAACATTATTGAAATAATACGCAACATAGAAATAGAAGTGACTTTCGAAGAAAATACGAAAGAAAAAGAGTTAGTAAATAATAGCGGCCTTAGTCGTATATCAAAAGATTTTTTTTATTCAAATATTATCCAAAATAAAAATACAATAGATTCCTCTTTCAACAACATTCCTTACACATTAGTTATTCTATCTCCTGAAGATTATGCACAAACCTTACAACCTTTTACCACATGGAAAAAAATGCAAGGATTTAATGTTATTCAACTACATACAGAAGATATTGGAAACAATCAAACAGCAATAAAAAACCACTTACAATCTCTTTACGAAGACAGCGAACGCCCTTTTGATTATTTACTTATCTGTGGAGATTTAGAACAAGTGCCATCTTTTGCTATTAATAGTGAATTTGCTGACGATGGAACACATTACACTGACTTATATTACGTAGAATATACTTCCGATGCTTTGCCGGAAGCTTTTTATGGACGAATATCTGCAAAAGATACTTTGGAATTAAAATCTATACTTGACAAAACAATTAAATATGAAACATATAATATTGTTAATGATGATTATCTAAATAAAAGTCTTTTAATAGCTGGTGCCGAAAGTCAAACTAATGCAAAAAAAACAACCAACGGACAACTAAATTACGCAAAACAATACCTTACGCTGCTTACTGACACATCTATATATTACAATCCTCAATCCTTGCAACAAAAAGACAATATAAAAAACGACTTAAACAATGGAAACAGCTGGATAAACTACACAGCACACTGCAACGAATTTGGTTGGTTTAATCCAAATATAGACACAGATTTTATTGATTCTATAAACAACATTGATAAGTTTGGAATATTTATCAACAATTGTTGCTTAGCTGGAAAGTTTGATATAGAAGAATGTTTTACTGAAAGCCTTATAAAGCAGAATAACAAAGGTGCGGTCGCTTCTATCGGAGCAAGCGATTATACCATGTGGGAAGAAGATTATTATTGGGCTGTCGGCAGCAAAGTTATTTCTTTAAATCCTATCTATAATGCAAATAAACTTGGCGTGTATGACAGATTCTTTCACAATCATAACGAACCACTGATTCAACATGCGAAAACATTAGGACAAATTCTTTCTGCTGGAACATTATCCGTTCTGCAAAGCAATTCTTCTTACTATAGTTATTATTCTGAAATATATAATCTACAAGGAGATCCCACTCTTGTTCCATACGTCGGTAAAGGTAAAACGATAATTTCAAATTATCCTCATACTATTCCTGTAGGAACAGAAACATTATCATTTCAAACAGAACCATATTCTTATATATGTCTTTCTAAAGATGATAGTATTATTTCTGTTGCAAATGCAGATTCCGTTGGTTTTGTTAATATGGATATTTCAACAATAGCAGAACTTTGTACATTACATATTGTAATATCAGCTCAGTTTTGTCAGCCTACAATAGACAGTATAAGTTTTATTGCTCCACAAAATGGATATATATCTTTATCTGATATTAAATTTATTAATTCCTTAGGTAGTGAAGTAAATACTTTAGAAGAAAACACAACCTATACTATTAGTTTGAAACTAAAAAATATAGGTAATAAAACATTTGTTTTTAATCCCAACTCACTACAACTAAATAATCTCAACGATGATATAACTTTAATCGATAGTACCTGTTTTTTAACTTATTTAGGGGTAGGCAAAGAGTTATATCTAAATTCTGCATTTGTATTCAAAACTTGTCCAGCAATAAAAGACAATAAAAAAATAGATTTTTTCATAACTATACGAGAAAATAATAGCAACGAAAGAGAACAAAACATTTCCATTCTTTCTCAAGCACCCAAGTTAATTATTGATGACTTTTCTTTATCTTTTCTCAACAACGATTCTATTGAAACTAAGTTCTTCGTTATAAACAAAGGCTCACTAAAAAGTAAAGAAGGAGTCGTTATTATTGATAATCTTGACAAAACTTTTGTTATCCCTTCCTTAGAATCACAAGAAAAACAACAAATAATTTTTTATTTAAATAGTTCTTCATATACCGATTCTCTTGTTTTTGACGTTATCTATATAGCAGGTGCTTATAACACCTCAAAAATATTTTGTTTAGCTATGAATTCAGAAATAGAAAGTTTTGAAAATAACGCTTTTTATTCTATTGACTGGGAAAATGACGCTTATAGACCTTGGGTTATAGATTCCTCTTTTGCCTATAGTGGAAGATATTCTTTTAGGTCTTCTCCTTATATTAGCTCAAGAGAAAGCTCGCTATTTTCTTTAACACTTAACTCTATTATTGATGATAGCATTTGCTTCTATTCTAAAGTTTCTTCTGAACAAGGACAAGATATATTCAAATTCTTTATAGATGAAGAAAATGTTTTAGAGCTTTCTGGTTACGAAGATTGGGCTTATCAAAGTTTTCCTCTTTCTAAAGGAAACCATCATTTAGTTTTTTCTTATTCAAAAGATAATTGGGTGAATATCGGTTATGATGCGGCCTGGTTAGATGATATTAAATTACCACGCAAAGGTTATATTGCTGTATGTTTAAAAGAAAATCAAAAAACAAATCAAGTAAATATCTTTCCTAATCCAACTTCTTCATTTATTAGTGTGGAAGGAATGCAAAAAAATTCTTTCCTATACTTATATGATATAAATGGCAAACTAAGATATGCTTGCATAGACAACAATTCAAACAAACAAATAGACATTGATTTTTTAGAAAACGGAATATACACAATCTTACTAATCAACGACAATAAAGTTTATTACACCAACAAGCTTATAATAAATAAAATGTAATATGTATATAGGACAAGACTCTAATATAAACACAACAGGTGAGACCCTTTTTGTTCCACTTTATTTGCAAAAAAATTCTTCGCATGTGGATACTTCTTCGGTAAACAATATCAGCGTAACAGAATATATCACGACTACATTACAAGACTCTTTTCCTTTACAGAAGAAAGTTAATAGCATGTTTATTGAAAGAACTCCATTAATTCATAAAAACTTATCTTTATCTAAAAAAGAAAACACTGATTCTAATTTATTGGTTTTTGGAGTATTTTTATTACTCGGTGTTATTTTAGCTATTTTAATGAGATTTGCAAGAGCAAGTATGTTTGATTTTCTTGCAGGTTGTTTTTCTAAAAATCAAGTATCCATATCAACAAAAGACGGCGAAAGAACACATAGCTTAGTTCTCATTCCTATCATCTTTATTTTTCTTCCTATGTTTTCTCTTCTAATATACAATATAATAAACTATTTTGACTACTCTTTGCTTTTAAGTCAATACAAATTAAATCATTATACACTGTTTTTAGCAATATACTCAGGTTGTTTCCTTCTTTACTTCTCAAAGATTATTATTATAAAATTTTTCGGTTGGATGTTTAAATCAAAAAAAGTATCCAACTACTACATTCAAATTCAGTATAATTTTAATTTTCTTATGGGTCTTTTGCTATTTTTACCTATATTTTGTTTGGAATATATAGATATTTACTACAAAGAAATCTTTATTTTTATTTCTATCTTTATACTTGGAATTCTGTTTATTATGCGTTTAGCAAGAAATTTTTATGTAATTATTAAGTCCTTAAAGTTTTCACATTTCTACCTTTTTTTCTACCTTTGCACGCTGGAATTATTACCATTAATACTGATTGGTAAGTTTTTGTTTTTTTAAAATTTAAGTAATGGCAATAGAAAAAATACAAAATATTCTTATATCTCAACCTGCTCCTGCAGATTTAGAAAACTCCCAATATAAAAACATCATTGATAAATATGGAGTAAAACTTACATTCAATAAGTTTTTTGATGTTGTTAGTATTTCTAACAGAGAGTTTAGAGCGCAAAAGATAAATATCTTAGACTACACAGGAGTAATTATGACAAGTAAGTTAGCTGTGGATAATTATTTTCATTTTGTATCAGAGATGAGAATAAAAATCCCTGACACTATGAAATTCTTCTGCATAACAGATAGTATCGCTAACTATTTGCAAAACTACATACAGTATCGCAAACGTAAGATATTCTATGGAAAACTTACTTTTGACGATTTGATTGATGTTATAAATAAACACTCAGAAGAGAAGTTCCTATTCCCTTGTGCAGAAGACGCACGTCAAGAAAACTTTAAAAAACTTGATGCAAAGGGAATAAATTACACAAAAGCTATAATGTATAAATCTACTCCAAAGAAAGACATGAACAAAGAAGTAAACATAAAAGACTTTGACATGGTAGTTTTGTTCTCTCCTATTGGAGTAAGATCATTTTTGCAGAACTTCCCAGAGACAACCTCTGAAGATATACGTTTTGCAGCTTTTGGTAAGGCAACTGTAGGTGCTTTAAACAGAGTAAGACTGAAAGTTTCCGTTACTGCACCAACCATAAAAAGCCCTTCTATGGTTATGGCTTTAGACAACTATCTTGCCTCATTAGAGAATAATGAATAGAGCATAGTTCTAAATACTGAATAGAAAACATAATGTTTTGCTTTCCTAAGAAAGAAAGATTATCCGAACAAAAAAGAATAGAAAGCCTTTTCTCAAAAGGAAAGGCTTTCTTGTGTTATCCTTTTAGTGTTAGATATACAAAAGCAGAAGGCAAAGGAAACATTAGTGTTCTGATTGTTTGTTCCAAGCGTTATCAAAGAAAGGCTGTCAATCGCAACTATATCAAAAGACGTATGCGAGAGGCTTTTCGTTTAAACAATCAGTTTTTAAAATCATACATTAAAGAAAACAACATCTATTTAGACTTTTCTTTATCCTATATCAGCAAAGAAATTTTCAACTATCAACAAATAGAAGATAAAATCAAAGAAATCTTAGTCATTTTACAAAAAGAAGTACAACAATAATCTTCTGTCTCAACAAAAAACATTATCTTTGCAAATGTTTTAAATGTGCGGAAAAACGATGAAAAGATTTATATTTCCTATTTTAATGATAGCCTTATCACTATGTATTGTTAAGGCTCAAAACAAAATAAACATCATTCCTCAACCTGTTGAAACAATAGAGAAAGATGGCATCTTTAAGTTCAACCTTCCTAATATAAGAATATTTATAAACGAAGGAGATTCCATTAATAACGAGGCTGAATTTCTTAACGATTTATTTTCCACTTATTGCGACACCTATGAGCACCCTTTATATATCGCAAGGAAAAACAGCCACACTAATTTAGATAATAGCATTATCCTTACACTTGCCAACAACGAAAAACTTGGAAAAGAAGGTTATGTTTTAGATATTTCCCCACGTAGAATACTTATCAGTGCCAACACTTCTACAGGTATCTTCTACGGCATTGAGACCTTTCTACAAATATTGCAAACCGATTTTCAAACTCCTAACATAAAATATACTCACTTTGAAAAAGAACTTCCTTGTGTAAAAATAACAGACTATCCCCGTTTTGCTTACAGAGGCAAACATTTGGACTGTTCTCGCCATTTTTTTTCTGTAGATTTCATTAAAAGATACTTAAATCTTCTTGCCTTTCATAAAATAAACACTTTTCATTGGCATTTAACCGATGACCAAGGTTGGAGAATAGAGATAAAGAAATATCCTCTTCTTACTGAAAAAGGCAGTATAAGAAAAGGGACATTAATAGGACATTATAGCGACTCACCAGAGAGTGAGCATAAATTTGATAACATAGAATATGGCGGATATTATACTCAAGAAGATATAAAAGAAATAGTAGAATATGCCAAGCAAAGACATATCAACATTATACCTGAAATAGAAATACCCGGACATGCTTCCGCTGCTATGAGTGCTTATCCTGAGTTTTCTTGTAGAGGAGAACAGGAAGATGTTATATGTACTTGGGGAGTATTTGAAAATGTTATGTGTTCCAAAGAAAGCACTTTTAAATTTATAGAAGATATTTTAGATGAAGTTTGTTCTCTTTTCCCTTCTGAATACATACATATAGGAGGAGATGAATGTCCTACAACTCGTTGGGCTGAATGTCCTAACTGTAAGGCGAATATGCAAAGACTTGGATTAAGTTTAGATAAGTTCCAAGGCTATTTCACTCAAAGAGTAGAAGATTATCTAAAAACAAAAGGAAGAAAGATAATCGGTTGGGACGAAATACTTGATAAAGGAGTAGATAAAGACGCTATAATACTTTCTTGGCAAGGAGAGCAAGGAGGGATAAATGCTGCCAAACAAGGCAATTATGCTATTATGGTTCCTTCTGCTTATCTTTATTTTAACTTCTATCAAGGTGTTGCAGCTACTGAGCCACTAAGTTTTGGAGGATTTACGCCTCTAAAAAAAGTTTATACATACGAACCTATAGCAGATATTCTAAAAAAGAACAAAGCTGAGAAATATATTATGGGTATGCAAGCTTGCACTTGGACAGAATACATACATAGTAGCGATTTATTAGAATACAACGACTTTCCTCGTTTGGCAGCGATGAGTGAAAGAGCTTGGAGTAAGGAAACAGTAAAAGATTACGAAGATTTTGTAAACAGATTAAACTCTCTGCTTGTTTGTTATGATAATATGAGGGTAAATTATTCTAAATCTCATTTTGCGGTAACAGCAACAAGCGAAAGAAAAAAGAATAAAATAATACTATCTCTTTCTTCTCCTCTAAAAGAAGGAACTATTTATTATACTACTGACGGAACAGAACCTTCTACTTTATCAAAGGTATATAAAAAACCTATATCTTTAGATAAAAACACAACATTAAAAGCTTTTGCCTATAAAGATTCCAAGCACTTCTCTCCTATTCTATCCGCTGAATACCATATCAACAAAGCGACAGGCAAACATTACCAAATGGAAAACATCAATCCACAATATAATGGTGGCTCAGTATATGCTCTTACCGATGGTTTAACAGGCAACAAAAAGAGTTATGACCGTTGGGTTGGCACTTTAGGGAAAGACTATGAAGTGATCTTAGACCTTGAACAAAAGACAGCAATTAATTCCGTCTCTATTAATTTCTTAGATGAGGAAGGTTCTTGGATATTCTTACCTGAGAGTGTAACAGTTTATTTTTCCAATGACGGCAAAGCTTGGGCTCAAGTTGGAGTTTTAGAAAAGCACAACGTAGAAGACAATCCTAAGGTTGTTAATTACAAATCTACATTCAGCGGTTCTAATTCAAAAAAAGGAAAATATCGTTATGTAAAAATATTCGCAAAAAGTATTGGAATGTGTCCAGACAATCACCCTGGCAAAGGCTATCCTGCTCATACTTTTGCTGATGAAATAGAAATAAACTAAAACAAACAAAAGGATACAATGGATATAAAGGTAAAGAAATTCTTAGTACGGATATTTGACAAGTCCTTAAAAATAGGCTGGAAGATGAAAGTGATGCTTTCGTTGTCTTTTCTTTTTGCTGTTATCTACACTTTGACAAACTTTTTCGTAATGCTTTTCAAAGACACTACCATCGCTTATATCAACACTCATATAAATAGCACCATGCTTTACTTTTGGAAAGAAAATCTTCTGTTCTTCTTTTCTGCCAACAGGAGCCTGTATATTCTGTGTTTTATCTGTGGAATAGGCTTGCTGTATGGCTGTTATCTTATGTGGAAAGGTTACAAGTGGGGCTTACTGTTTTACACCTTAGGCAAAGTGTTCCAGATTCTTCTCCCTATTATCTACCTTGGACACCGAATGATTGCTATAGGCGATATAATGATTATTCTTCTATTCCTTGTTTTCTATTGCACCTATTCTTTTTCTCACCAAATGGATAAGGAACAGAGAAAATACTTTAAAATACAATAGACTGCGTAACAAAAGCTAAGAATAATTTAACAAGTAAAAAAAATAAACTACCACAAGTTCAATAAAGGTATTCTTATTTTAAGAAAAAAAGAAAACTTATTCTTTTATAAGTTTTTGTCGTCTTTCTCCTGATTTAAGATAGTATATTCCTTTTGGTAGTTCGGAAATAGATATTGTTGTTTCGCCCTTCGGATTTGGAATATGTTTTACTCCTTGACCAAGAGAGTTATAGATAAATATATCCTCCATTGCTTCAAGGGTTATACTTTCTTTTGCGGGATTTGGATAAAGAAGCAGCGATTCTTTATCCACAGTTCCTATTCCAAGAAGATGATTTTCGCAATCATCAGATGATTCCTTATGATATATCAAATCTTCTTCATATTCATAGCAGCGAAGCCTGCCGTTCATATATCCTCCTCCTGCTATAAGAGTACTCGCTACATCATAGAATAATAATCCTTTAGTAGATCCTAAACCCTCTATCCATTCTACTCCGTCAGACATAGTAAAAAGGTTTGTTGTGTCTCCTTCCCAATAATAAGCAAATGACCATTTCCTGCATCGCTGTCCATTGATTAGAATATCTAAAGTATCAATGCTGATAACTTTCATGGACAAATCATAGGAACAAGCAAATGTATCTCCTATATTTAAGGAATAATCATATAATAGACGCTCGCCATAAGAATTGTAAACAAAAACCTTCTGATTTTCCTCACGCAAAAGAAAATCCTCTTCAATGATGGTATCAGGTCTATAGTTATGCCAGTAATCATACTTATAACTATGGACAACGGAATAAGATACTCCATCTATTACACTGTCGTGATTATCCATAGTAAGACGGTTATAACTTGAAGGACCTTCGCCTCCCCATGTGTCATATATCCAAGTCTGACTTTCTTGTTTGTTGATCAAAGGAATATAACTGTCATCTGTCTCTTGCGCTTGAAGATTAATACTTAAAAGCACCAATAATATACCTATATATAGGTTAATTGCAATCTGTTTCATATTCGTTTTCTTTTTAGTTGTTTCTAATACTTTTTCTATCTTTAAATATTCTTTATTTTTGTGTTAATTAGATTTTATACTCTATTCCAAAACTTATTCCAAAAGAGTTCGGTGTTATCTTTGCATATGGAAAAGAAGATTTTATTAGATAAGAACTGTCATAATAGTATTTCTTATCAGAATGACTTACAGGCTCTGCCGAATACTCTGTTTCATACAGTATTTTCTCATAGTGAATAGCAGAAAACATATTCCATTTGTCATTTAGCTTGTAATATAATCCTACATTTAAATTTCCTGAAAGCCATCCCATGTCACAATCATAGAACTTATCTATGTCGGGAGTTGGTTTATAGTTGCCTGTAAAGTCAAAATATTCCGAAGCATGCAACTTATCACAGACAAACACCTTTATTCCAAAACCGAGAGTATAACTTAACCTTGTAGTAATCACCCTTTTGAAATATGTTTTCAATTGCATTGTATAGGAAGAGAGTTCATACTTGGCACCCACAAGTTTCCAATAATTGTTCTTGTCAAAATCTATCCCTAAGCCTAAATGGCTGTATCCTACACCGAGAGAAAGTCCCCAGCACGATAAGAATTCTTTGGAAAATATAAGATTGTGTTCATAGCTGAACATATTATAGAAACCCGAATTTTTTATCTTGTTTTCAGGATTGCTCTCAAAGATGTCTGCACTATTGAAATCTTTATCAAAGACAGATAAGGACGTTTCAAAAGAATATGTTATTCCAAAACCACAATCAGATTTTGAAGTTTTGTCCTTCTGACCGTATGACTGAACGGTCAAAATAAATAAACAAAAAACTAAGACATTAACTTGCTTCATAATCTTTATTTTATAATAGTTATTCTATATTTTTCTTCTATACCAAATAAATTATTTGTAATAAATAAAAAATAGGTTCCTGCATTATAGTTTGAAATGTTTATGTGAATATTACCTATTGTGTTTGCAGTATCATTAAATAATATGTGAGATAAAGAATCTACAAGAGATATTTCAACATTTGTATTATGGAGTAGTATCCCAATACTATCAAGTTCATCGGTCAAATAGATATCATTTTCTTCATAGATACTATCAAAACATTCTAAGTAATCATATGTGGTATCCTCTTCTTCTATCCTTATAAGGTCTGAAATATTTTCTATATAAATATCTTTGTTATTATTACAGGCCTTTGTATCTGCAAAAAAAAAACTTCTTTCATCTGTTTCTATTTCAGAGGAAGCATTGATATAAACATCATGACTTGCGATAACACTAACACTATGATTTGAGTGTATAGACATATTACAAGATACATTTACATTGTGTCCTGTAATTAATGTATATAAGTTTTTATGCTGTCCTAATGTCGTGTAATCCAAATTCGGTAAATTATTTATATTTACATTTGTAAAACATTTCCTCGGCTTATAGACCTTTACATAGTCTATAAACATCGTATCAGAAATAAAAGAAGTATTTGGTTTTCTATGAGAAACTTCAACAGCGGTATTTAAAATTATTTTCATTGGATTTTCAGGAAAATATTTTAGTTTTCTATATTTATTCCCTACAATTACATCATTGCAATATACAGGATAATGCTTTCTAAAAAATAACAAGTAGCGTCTCTTTTCATAGTAATAAGGCATTCTCCTAATTAGTTTATTATCTATATACCATTCTATTCTATCGTCTTTCCAAACTAATTTATATACATGAAAATTCTCAGTCAGATCTTTAAAATTTATATTCTCAGGAGTATAACAGCATCTATTTACGTTTTGACCCGAATGATAGTTTTCTTTATAATGAGCTGTTGTCGTTAATTCTTTATCTATGGTGTAAGCTTCAAATATATCTATCTCATTATAATTACCGCTTTCCTCTGAATATATCCAAAAAGCAGGCCACAAACCTCTTTCTTTCGGAAGTTTTATTCTTGCCTCAACTGTAGTATTTATAGAAAACAAAGATTTTGTAAACACTTCTCCTGTGGTGTATTCAAAATCTGTATAACTCGTATCCATAGTATTTCAATTGATCACGTATGGAATATTATACAAATTCTCTTTCTTTGTAATAATTTCTAAACAACCATTTTCTATTTTAATATTATTCAGAGTATGATAAGCCTTTTGAGAATGAAAATTTAAATCACGAGGAACTCCTTGATATACGTCCCACATATTAGTATCTATTTCATTATTACTAAAATTATCTTCAAAAATCAATATATTAGGACCTTTATTACAACTTAAAGGACTCCGAACCACTCTATTTGCCTCAAAGAAATGACATCTCTGAAGATTTCCATTATTAGATTGACCAAAAGCTATCATGTAAGATAATAAGACGACTGCATATATTAGTTTCTTCATAATATCATATACTTTTTTAGTTATTAGTTAATATCATCTTCTTTGTCTCTATTTCTTTACCACCAACTGCAAGGGTATAGAAATACATTCCAGCATTAAGTTGTGAAGCATTGATTGAAATAGAACCAAAACCTGTTTCAGTTAAATTGAATGTCAATTGTAATGCTCCTTGCATATTGAAAACATATATGTATGCATTACTAACATTTTCTGGTAGGAAATATTTTATCTCTGTTGTTTGATTAAAAGGATTTGGATTGTTCTGATATAAGAAAGCAGTGGCTAATTCATTAGTATCGGTATTAAACAAAGAACTTTTATTTATAAATAAACTTGTATCCGTAGGAACTATGGTGTTTTCTTCCATCAACTCTTGTAACTTTAATCCGTATGCTTTTATTATTCTATCTTGTTCCTGTAAGGCATTAACAAGTATTGGTATTAGCCCTATATAATCTACATATTTGTTACCTGTACTATCATCAATTGTTACCAATTCAGGAAAATTATCTTGAACACTCTCTACATCAAATGCATTTCTTTTATTAGATATATTTCTTCTTTCTTCTTCCAAAGTTGTAAAATGTTCCACATCTCTTCTTTCCTTATCTGACAATGCTTCATTATCTTGGTTGTTAGACGATACGTTTTCTCTATCCTCTGTTATATAACTATTGTTTTCAGTAAAAGAAAAAACATTCTAAGGATAGTAATTTATTATATGAATCATTTATCCTTTGAGAATTAACTTGTGAAAAAGAATATGATGGAACATTAAAACTCCGAGATGCTATAGATGCATAAATATTTAGTAACAAAGGATTTGTATTATTTAAACTCATTATAGTTGTCTCTGATTTTCCTCCACATGTAATACGAAAACCTTCTTTGCCATGTAACCATAGTTTATCTGTATCTAAAGTATCATATTCTCCAACAAATACATTCCATCCCCATGAATCATATCTTCCAAAATCTCCAAAAGCAAGTTTGCTTCCTGCTCGGGAATTTCCATCTCTTTTGCCATAGACAAAAGCAGAAACAACATCAGATGGATCTTCATTAGATTCCAATCTATCTTGTCCCATTATGACTTTACCACTTGTCCCTTTTACTTTTAACTGTGCATTAACATTACTTGCACAAAATATTAATAAAATTGATATTGTTGTAAAAACTGCCTTTTTCATATTAATTAACTTTTTTATAAATATACACATAATAACCTCCTTCTGTTAATATTGATCTATTATATAATCTAAGTTCTATTTCCCCTTTTAGTACATCTATGTTAAGACGATATTTAATATGACTCCTATTTCCTATTGTCATTATAGAATCATTCTCTACAAAATAGGTTCCATCAAATATTTTTGCAGTACTGTAGACCTGTCCATCTTTTGTAAGAGTCATTGTATCCATATCTACTATTTGCGTATTTGAACTTATCCATGTACCAACCAATATTCTATTAATATCATCAGTGGAAAGAGAATCATCACTGCAACTAACGGTTAGTAAACCGAAACTTATTACTGCAAAGAATAAAAACAATATCTTTGCTAATTTTTCTATTTTGTTCATAGTCTTATATGTTTTTTTATTTTTCCTACACACTTAAAGGCTTTTCGGGAACCTCCTTTTTATTTAAACGTTTTTTAAACACGCTTTATTTTGTTTTTAATTGTTTTTTTTAACTACTATTCATATTTCCTTCTTTCTCATTATCAAAAAAAATGCTTTATGAATTTATTTGCATTGCACGATAATAAGTGCAATTATGCGAAACGTCCATTCAGGACGTTTGACGCTGCAAAAAGACTAAAAACTTGCAGACAAAAATCAATTATTTTTTCAAAAAGTTTTTAATCTATTGATTCTCACTAAGAAAAATTTTTTATTTATTTTAAATAAACAAGAGACTTATTCTTTGATAACTTTCTTTGTTGCTTGTCCGCTGTTGGTTTGAACTTTTATTAGGTATGTTCCTGTTGGATAGTTTTCTAAATTGATTTGATAGTTATAAGCATTTACTTCTTTCTCTAATAGAACTTTGCCTTGTTCATCATATACTTGCAGACTCTTTATCTTATATCCGCAATTAATATTTACCTCTTCTTTTGCTGGATTAGGAAAAACATGAGTAAAATTAGAGATATCTCTTGTTTCATTTAATCCTACTCCATGCCATTCTTCTGCATTTGGATTATATTCACTTAGAATAGGGAACAGATAAAACATTGTTGCAGTATTATTGTTAGTCCAAGGACTTAAGTATGTTTTCCATTCACTATCATCTTTGTCTTTATATAAAGGATATAAATCTTCACTATTTGGAGTACAAAGAAAAGATATTAATATTGCTG
>JBGUWU010000014.1:0-50686 GCA_045221575.1 Bacteroidales bacterium | reverse complement strand
TGTTCCTGTTGCAGAAACAGTAGTGTATTCTGTTGCAGATGTTGCTCTCCATTCAAATCCTTGTGCAGTTATTGTTTGGTTACCTTCGTCAGTTATTGAACCATTAAGAGTAGCTGTTGTTTGAGCAATATCTGTTGCTGCAAGAGTTACTACTGTTGGTTGAACTGGTTCTGGTGGAGTTACACCGCTTTCATCATAAACAATAACATCATCAAGATATACTCCATAACCATTGTTACCTACACCCATGAACATAACTTGATATGTTGAAGTTCCTGCAGGTAATGCTACAGAATCATGTTGAGATAAAGGACCTTGTCCAATAGCACCCATAGTATTTGCTCCATATTGTCTAAGAAGTGTCCATTCAGCATCTACATTTGTTCTGTAATATACATACAATGAATCTTCGTAATTATTATCTGATCTTACATCATAATCATAAGCCAAATAAGGATTAGTTAAAGAAGTGATATCAAAAACTGGAGATATTAATAATCTTTGACCTGTAGTAAATGAAGAAGCCATCATTGTATCACCACCTATTAAAGTTACTTGCCAATTAGATGTTCCTGATAGTATCTGTGTTGACCAACAAGAACCTTGTGCTTGATCATTAAATGCCATTACATAAGGGAAGTCATAGATAACATCACAAAGAGTCATAAATGTTTGTGTTCTATAAGGAGAAAGTCCTTCGTCACAAACCATAGCAACTCTTACTTCATATTCTGTTGCTGGAGTAAGTCCTGAAAGTGTAATCTCATTACCTGAAACACTTGCTGAAGTCCAATCATCTTCGCTACCTGCTAATCTATAATCAGCCTCATATTCCATTTCACTATCTTCTGGCATTGTGATTATAGCAGAATTTACTGATGCATCTACAGTGTATGGTGCAGGAGCAGAACAAGCAACAACTGAAACTGAAACATTGCTAATCTCTACTGCAGGTTGTGTTCCACCACCACCATCATTTCTCCACATAAATGTAACTTTAACAGCTCCATTAGGATCTGGATTAGTTATATCTTGTGAAATATGAACTGTACCATTTGTTAGATTGTATCTATATGGATTTGATGCTGCTGATGTATATGTACTTTGAGATGCATAATCTGCAAAGTTCATTACATAGATATTATCACTTGCACTTCCTGAGTAAGAACCTACAGAATAAGTACTCTCAGAAGCAGAAGCTGGGAATGACCAAGAAGCTGGAGTAACGAATACCTTTAAGTAATCCCAAGTACTTTCTCCACCAGCTCTAACATCAAACTCAATATGAAGTTCTGCTTGAGCTCCTACATTGAATGTTTTTTCTGCTGAAACTCTTGTTGCTGCTGAAGATACAGCATAACCACAAGTTGTTCCATCATTAGTTACAAACATTCCATAAGTATCTGTTCCTATAGCACCAAATGTCCAATAGTTTGCACTTGTATGATTTTGGAATAACCATTGTCTATCTCCTGTTTCTTCATCACCAGAGAAGTCTGTTGAATAAGGTAAATCAACAGGATTTTGCATTGTAGTAAATCTTTGTTCTAAGCTTTGAGGAGTTGAACTACCACATAATGCTTGAACAGAGAATACATATTGTGTTGATTCTTCTAAACCTGTTAGGGTAATAGAATAAGTGTTCTCTTCATCTTCTTCTACAAAGTCTGTTGCTTCTGAATAATCTTCTTCAGAACCAGATACTTTATAAGATACAACAAAGTCTGTACCTGTAGATGTCCAAGTAATTGTTGCCTCGTCTATACCAAGAACTTCTACATCTGTTACCTCTGGACGAGAACAATCTGGTATAAGATCTATAATAACATCATCTACATAGATAGCTGCTGTTGATGTACTAACTCTACTATTACGCATAGCAATATATGAACCCTCTCCATTATAAACATCTAAAGGAATTTCATACATTGTATGAATTGTTGTAAGAGCGTCTATTGTAGATACAAGTGTAAATGTTGTTGAATCTTCAGGATCTGTCATAACACCTATTTCCAATGTTGGATATGATGCTGCTGTAGTTGAACTTGCTCTTGCCATCAATGAAATTTGAAGAGTATTCATTGGTAATGTTTCAACATCTATCTGTGGTAATACCGCATAAGATTTTTGATAAGAACCGCTGAAGTACAAAGCATGTGTTCCACTATTTGCATAAGTAGAAGATGTATATGCATAAGGGAAAATAGTTGTACCTGATGGTATTCTATCCCAACAAACAGGCATTGGTCTATCTGCTGTTCCTGCTGTAAGAGCTGTTTCAAAATCCCAAGTTTTTGGAACTTCTGAAATAATAACACAAGAAGTAGTAAATGTAGCATTTGAATAAGAAGAATTTTCTCCACCACAAACTCTTGCTACTCTTACATTGTATTCTGTTGCAGGT
This sequence comes from Bacteroidales bacterium, assembly GCA_045221575.1. Lineage (GTDB taxonomy): Bacteria > Bacteroidota > Bacteroidia > Bacteroidales > P3 > Scybalousia_A. Next base: position 48,282 of record JBGUWU010000014.1, on the reverse strand, counting down.
TCAAGGTCTGTAAGTTCTACCTCAACTCCAGAAACAGAAACATCTTGCCAAGCATCTTCACTTCCATCTGTTGCAAGTTTATATTGAACTTCATAATCACTTCCTTCTGGAAGACTAACTGTCGCAGAATTTGTAGTTATGTTTTCAACTGTGAAGGAAGGAGCAGAACAAGCAACCATAGATACAGAAACGTTGCTAATACTTGGACCTTCTGCATCTCCACCGCTTGAATCATTTCTCCACATAAATACAAGTCTTACATTTCCGTTTGGATTTGGATTAGTCATATCTTGAGAAACATGAATAGTATTTCCTTGAGTTAGATTTAACTTATAAGGATATGATGCAGATGGATTTCCTGTTTGTGAAAGATAATCAGTAAAGTTCATTACATAGATATTACTATCTGAATTACCAGCATAAGAATAAGTAGAATAAACGCTCTCACTTGTATTAACAGGGAATGTCCAAGTAGCAGGTGTTAGATATACTTTCAAGAAGTCATAAGGTATTGAAGTTCCTTCTCCACCTATTTTAACATCAAATTCAATATGAATTTGCTCTTCTTCTCCTGCTGAGAATGTTCTTTCAGCAGATATTCTTCTTTGTCCACTTGTAGCATAACTTGGAGTTGAGCCATCGCTTGTTACAAACAATCCATAAGTTGTTTCCTCATCATCGTTTGTTCCTGTTGAAGCAATAGTCCAAACTGTAGTACTTGTACCATTATTCAAACTCCAAGAACGATCTGACTCTGGAGCAAAGTCTGTAGTATAAGGAAGTTCTGCAGCTTCTTCCAAAGTAGTAAATGATGCATTAGTGTAGAATGAATTTTCGTTATCACAAATAGTAGCAACTTGAACAGTATATGTTGTTTGAGGAATAAGGTCTGTAAGTTCTACCTCACCATTAACATTACTTTCTTCGTTCCATTCAGTAACATCATCGCTTTCTGGTTTATATCTTAAATAATAAGAACCTTCTTCTGGTAAGTTAATAGTTACTGTTGTTGCTGTAATAGATGTTTCATCTACTGTAAATTCTGGAGCTTCACAAGTAACTGCACCCATAGCAAAGTTTCTAATCTCTACTGCAGGTTGTGCTCCACCACTAGCATCATTTCTCCACATAAATGTAACCTTAACTACACCATTAGGAGCTGGATTAGTTATCTCTTGTGAAATATGAACTGTACCATTTGTTAGATTGTATCTATATGGATATGTTGTTGCTGCTGTATATGTACTTTGAGATGCATAATCTGTAAAGTTCATTACATAGATATTATCACTTGCACTTCCTGAGTAAGCACTCTCAGAATAAATACTTTCAGAAGCAGAAGCAGGGAATGACCAAGTATCAGGAGTAATGAATACTTTTAAGTAATCCCAATAACTTTCTCCACCAGCTTTAATATCAAACTCAATATGAATTTCTTCGTCATCTCCAACTGCAAATATTTTTTCTGCAGAAACTCTTGTTGCTGAAGTGACAGTATAAGCTGAAGCAAGTGTTGTATCATTATTAGTTATATACATTGCAGAACCACCACTTCCTGGTTGTCCAAATACCCAATGATTTACACTTGTATGATTTTTGAATAACCAAGCTCTATCACCTGTTTCTTCGTCACCAGAGAAATCTGTTGAGTATGGTAAATCTACAACTACTAAAGATGTTGTAAATGTTTGTTCAGAATATTCTGAAAGTTCATTACCACAAACCATAGCTGCTCTTACTATGTATTGAGTAGTAACCTCTAAACCAGAAAGTTCTGCAACATTACCATCAACAGAAGCACTTTCCCAAACGTCCTCTTCTTCACTTGCAAGTTTGTATTCTACAACATAATCATTTCCTTCTGGAAGTGTAACAGTTGCAGATTCAGAAGTAATATCTGTAATAGAGAATGAAGGTTGAGAACATTCTATTGGTGCAATAGAAAGATTGCTGATTGTTGCAGCAGGTTGTGTTCCTCCACCACCATCATTTCTCCACATAAATGTAAGTTTAACTGGTCCATTAGGATTAGGGTTATACATATCTTGAGAAATATGGATAGTACCTGTTGTTAGATTATATCTATAAGTGTTTGTTGCAAAAGAAGAATATGTTGTTCCTGAAGCATACTCTGCAAAGTTTACTACATAGATATTATCCTCTGGATTACCAGCATAAGCATTAAGAGAATAAACGCTCTCATTAGTAGAAGCAGGGAATATCCAAGATGCAGGTGTTAGATATACTTTCAAGAAGTCAAATGTAGATTCTCCTCCAATATTAACATCAAATTCTACATGAAGTTGTCCTTCACTACCTGTATTAAATGATTTTTCTGCAGAAACTCTTGTCTGACTATGAGCATAACCTGGAGTTATTCCATCATTAGTTACAAACATTCCGTATGATGTTTCTTCTTCTTCATTTGTTCCTATAGCACCAAATGTCCAATAGTTTGCACTTGTATGATTTTGGAATAGCCAAGTTCTATCTCCTGTTTCTTCATCACCAGAGAAATCTGTTGTATATGGTAAATCTACAGGTGTTTGCATTGTAGTAAAGGTTTGCTCAAAAGATTGAGGTGCTGTACTACCACATATTGCTTTAATATAGAAAAGATATGTTGTTGATTCTTCTAATCCGTCTATAGTAGCTGTCCATGTGTTTTCTTCTTCACCAGAAGAAACGTCTGTTATAGGAGCATTTTCATATTCTGCTGCACCTCTTTCTTTATAATAGATTTCAAATTCTTCTCCATCTGAAGTCCAAGAAATAGTTGCAGAAGAAACTGTTGTTTCTGCTACTTCTATATTAGAAGGTCTTTCACAAGCTGGAATTTCTTCCAAAGAAACATTATCCACATATATATATGTATATATGTTACTACCTGTTACTTTATTACGCAATACTATATAACTACCGTCTCCCTCATATGATGAAAATGGTACTTCATAAAGAATATATTCTGCTGTTGGACTTACTGTATCTATTAAAGTAAATGTAGAAGCATCACTTGGATCTGTCATAACTCCTACTTCCAATGCAACTGATGCTGAAGCAGAAACAGAAGAAAGTTTTGCAAAGAAAGACAATTGTATGTCGCTTATAGTTATGTCATCTGTACTAATTTGAGGTAAAATTGCACTTGCACCAACGTGAGTAGAATAATTATAGAAGTATAATGCTCTACTACCGCTGTATGAATTTGCTGAACTATATGAATAAGGATAAGTTGTGCTTACACTACCTCTTTGCCAACAAGCAGGTAAAGGATTAGATTCTGTTCCCACTGTTTCAAAATCACAAGTATAAGGAAGTTGTGAAATTAAAACACATTCTGTACGGAATATTCTTGGGTCTGAAGCATATTCTTCATCTCCACAAACAACCTTTACATAATACATGTAATCTGTTGCTGGAGTAAGATCAGGAATAGTAATGCTGTAAACATTTTCTTCATCTGTTGCTTCTGCTCCTGTTAGTTCTTCATATTCTGAAGTACTACCTACTTGTTTGTAATAAACAACAAAGTCTGTTCCTGTAGATGTCCATGTAATTGTTGCTTGGTCTGTAGCAGTTTCTTCGCTAAAACCTGCAGGTCTTGTACATGATGGTAATGGAATTAAAGAAATATCATCTACATAAGTGTATGAATATACAGAACTACCTACAACTTTATTTCTTAAAGCAATATAATTACCTTCTCCTTGATAATCTAAGAAGTTTATTTCATAAAGTGTATAAGCAGTTGTTAAATCTAAAGATTGTATAAGTTCAAATGTTGAAGAATCTTCAGGATTAGACATTACTCCTACTTCAAAAGTAACATTAGAACTTGTTGATACACTACTTATTTTTGCATAAAAATTTAATTGCAATTCATTTAAAGGTAATGTTTCTGTATCAATTGGAGGTAATATTGCATGTGAATTTGATGCATAATTATAAAAATACAATGATTTTGATCCTCCATGAGAAGATGTTGTTGTATAAGCGTATGGATATGGTGTTGAAGAATATGTTGAAATTCTATTCCAACAAGCTGGTAGAGGATAAGAAGATGTACCTCCTGTTAATTCACCTTCAAAATCCCAAGTTTGAGGAACTTCTGAAATTTCAACACAAGAAGTAGTAAATGATGCTGTTCTCCAACTACTTTCACTACTTCCGCAGTCAGCTTTAACTCTTACATCATAAGATGTAGAAGAATTTAACTCTTCTATTAATATTTCATCACCTGATGCAGTAAAAATATCTCCATCATCGTCCCATTCTTCTGAAGCTAATTTGTATTGATAATAAATTGTTGCTCCATCTTCTCTTTCATTCCAAGTAAGAGTTGCAGAGTTAGATGTAACATTGCTAACAGTTAAACCTCCTACTGCATTACAATAATCTCCACTAAGAGGAACATAAGATAATTGAATATCAAATTTATTGTGATTTTTACTTGTCCATGCACTTAATGCTGAACTTGATGCAACAGGAGATGAGTCTTTATAGACATTCCATGCTGACGAAAGGGTTACAGTTGATGCTCCCATAACTCCTGTATAGTACAAAGTTTTTGAACAACCTCCTGAAGTAGTACAACCAGAGCCTTCTGTTATAACTACAAGGTTTCCTCCCGAATATTGATAAGGAGTATCAAATTCAAACTCTGACCAAGTATTAGCTGTAACACTTGCCGAACCTTGGTAAACTAATGTAGCACCAAAAAGAATATCGTCCCAAGTTGCAGTATTAGCAATAGCTGTATCTATTATCTCTTTAAGATAAATAGACACAGTAGAATTATTACTACCTGCTGTAACACTACCTACTCTCCATGCAATAGAATTGATACTACATGAAGAAGGCATTTCAGCTAAATCTGTCGGACTATAAATAATAGCCGAACGGTGGAAGCCATAAAGACCTGGTAAAGGTCCTGTCGATCCACTGGTCGTAGATGTACCACCGAAGGTAATAGTCTCTTGCGACCAACCACTAATGGACAATATAATTGCCATTAGCACAAACATGAATAACTTTTTCATTTTACTTAATGGTTTTAATTTGTTTTTATTTATGAAGTATAATTCTTATACTCTTAACTATACTATAAGGTTGCAAATTTATAAATTTTTATTTAACCTCACAAGAAAAAAACAAAAAAAGTTTGTTAGACTTTTAATGTCATTAGCACAATATTGTTGTTAAACTAAAACCAGAAAAAATCAATATTTTTTTTTTACTTATTCCGGATTAGTGTTATTGTAAAGAAACAATTTGTTGGAATATGGTATTAAGTTTTTGCACAGAATTTTGCCAACTATAATTTATTTTCACAAAATTATTGCCATTTAAAGATATTTTATTGTATAGTTCTTGGTCGGATAGCAGTTCTATTATGTAGTTTGCTAAACTTTGTTTATCATCTGCTACTAATATTTCTTTATTTGATTGAGATTTAAGTGCATTATTTGCCAAAGATGTTGTAATACAAGGTAAGCCTATAGCCATAGCTTCAAGAAGTTTGTTTTGCAAGCCTGTACCAATTTGCATAGGAGCGATAAATACACGGCTTTTTGCATAGTATTCTTTCATGTCTTCCACCCAACCGGTAACAACTACTCTATTTTCTTGCAATGCTTCAACTTCTTTGCTTGGAGAAGAACCGGCAAGCACAACGGTGGAGTTAGGTAACTTCTGCCAAACCAAAGGCATTATATCTTTAACGAGAAAACACGCAGCCATAACATTTGGAGAATAAGACATATTGCCTGAAAAGATAATATCATATTCTTTATTGAAGGATTTGTCATAAGAAATAAAATCTTCTCCTACTCCATTTTCTATTATCTGTATTTTGTTTTTCTGTTCAGAAGTTATAAGTTGTCTATCGGTATCGGTAATTATTGTTGTAGAATCAAAGACATCAAACATAGTGTTTTCATATCTTTGCAAACGTTTTGATTCTAAAGAGAACACTATTCTTTTTACAAAGTTTGCATTCTCCTTTCTTCGTTCCATATTTTTAGATAAACAATCTTGAAAATCTAAAACTTTTTTACCCGAAATAATCTTAGCGAACTCTCCCATACGAACAAATTGGAAGTAAGAAACATCTGGTTTTACCTTTGAGAAAAAAGACTTGAAACTTTGCTTAGCTCTAAAGGTAGAAAACAAAGCCACTTGAAAAGGTAACCCTTTGAATAATGAGCAAAGAAGAGAAATTATCTGAGATATGAGAGAAAGTTTTTCTATATGTATTTGCTTGCAATATTTTTGAAGTATTTGAATATGCTCTTGCTTAGGAGAATGTGCAGAAAAGCAAAACAAATATATATCATTTGCCTTTGAGAGTTCTTTTATTTGATAAAAAGCCCTCAGTTTATCTCCTTTGTCTAACGGATATGGAAAACGACAAAATGTTGCAAGTATCTTCATTACTATTCTTCTTTTGGAAGTATTTGATTATAATAATTAAGAAGTTCTTTACCAATGTAATTAGTATCGTAACGTTCTCGTATTAATTGATAAGCATTTTCTCCTACTTGCTTGCAATATTCTGGATTTTCTTCTAAGAGTTTTATTGCATTAACAAACTCTTGAGGAGTATTGGCTATTATAATGTTTTTTCCATTTTCACACATTATACCCTCAGCAGCAATAGAAGAAGCAACAACAACCTTACCAATACTCATTGCCTCCAATATCTTAATTCTTATACCACTACCTGAAAGCAAAGGAACAATCATTATCTTCTTACTACTCATAAACAAAATACTATCATCTACTTCCCCAACAACATCAACACCTTTCCATTTTCCATTCTTTAACCACGAAGGCATATTTCTTCCTGCAAGAACAAGTTTAACCTTTGGTAAGCTTGCGTTTATCTTATCCCAAACCTCATCTAAGAACCATTTTATTCCTTGTTCATTAGGAAACCAATCCATACTCCCTATGTGGAAAAGAGAGTGTTCTTCTTCTCTTACATCTGGCAACTTTTCAACATTATCAAAACCAATTGGAATACCTACACATAAACGTTTGCAACCATTCTCTCTGAAATAATTAGCATCTATTTCTGTTGTGGGAAAGACTGCATCAAAATCATTTATATGTTCTAATTCAAAAACTTTAAGATTAAGGGCTGTATTTTTCAAATACCATTTCTTAAGAAAGTTAAGATGAGTTCCTTTTATTATTCGTTGCCAAATAAGATGTTCTACATTTGGACAATGAAAAGTTATTTTGGCTTTAGAATGTTTGCGTATCAAAGGAATATAAGGAGCAAGCATGATACTTTCTATTTGGACAACATCAAAAGTTTCTTGCTTTAAGGTTTTTAAGATAAGACGTTTCATATCATCACTTACAAAACGTTTTACTACATAGCTCTGGCCTAAAAACACGCATAGTAAAGCATCTAATATCTTTATCTTTAAATCAACATAAACGCCTTCTATTTTCGTGCGTTCTAAATAAGAAGCGGGAAGAAGTTCTTTCTTAAAAGGATGTTTGTCTGAAAACAGAGTAAGTATCTTTAAGTTACAACCATTGTTTAATAAACCTTTTCCTACAGAATGCATTCCAATAGTTCCTCCATCAGTAACAGGATATGGAGGTTTATAGCATAATTGAAGTATATTTATTTTATTTTGCATTTACTTCCTTGTTTTTGTTAAATAATAGATTAAGTTTGCGTTTCCATTCTTCTGCACTAAGAATTTTGGCATCAGAAGTTGCTTTTATAGTAAGGAAAATTCCTATTGGAAGAAAAACAATAGAAGAAACCCACATACCAAACCAAGGCGCTATGGTTCCACTTCGTGCTAACATATTACCCATTTCTCCCAAAACATAATAGATTATAAAAGAAATAACAGATACTACTATCGGCATTCCTAAGCCCCCTTTTTTGATTATTGCACCCAAAGGAGCTCCTATAAAAAACAGTATAACACACGCCAAAGAAAGAGCAAACTTCCTATGAAATTCTATTTTGTGCCTATTAAGATATTCTGTGTCGTCTTTAAAGTTCTCTTGTACATTTTGATAATGACTCCTTACATTTGCAAGCTTGCTTAAAGCGTATTCATCTACATTAAGTTTTTTTTCTTTAGACAATGTATCGTAATCTTTGTAGAAGTCTCTGTGATTAGAGTTTTTTAATAAGCCTTGTTTGTCTGCATAAAAATCTTTTTTCAATGTTTTTAGTACAAAGTTTTTATCCTTAACAATAGCTACTTCCAAACTATCTATTGCTTTAGACAACCTTGCAATGTTCATAACTTTGTATGAGTTCTTATATCTATCCGAGTCTGCTTCTTGCAACGAAAAATCGCTCACATCAAAACGCAAGACTTCTTTTTTAAAATCTATTCTGGTAAGTGGCCGTTTAATAAAATCTTCTCCTTTTAAATCTTCTTGAAAGTTTTCTCCATCATAGAGTTCAAATAACAAAGTATTACCATTATCAATACTTTTCATTATTCCACTATCAGATTTTATTACTTTGTTATTGCCTAAATTATCACTATGATCATAAATAAGAATATCTTTCATTAGACCTGTTTTCTTATCACTTTCACCTATACGAATAACATAGTTTTCTATATCGTAATAGAACTCATTTGGTTTGATATTAATAGCAGGTTTCTTTGACTTCATTTCATAAACCATAAGTTTAAGTTCTTCTTCGGCTTTTGGCATAACATTATTTGAAAAGAAAAAAGCAACAACCGACATGAAGAATGCAAAAATTATCAACGGAGAAAGTATTCGCCAAAGAGAAATTCCAGCAGCTTTCATCGCTACAAGTTCATATTTCTCTCCTAAGTTACCCATTGTCATTATAGAGGCTAATAATATAGCCAAAGGAAGAGCCATTGGAACAAGAGTTGCTGAAGCATAAGCAAGCATTTCAATGATAAACATCGTGTCTAATCCTTTTCCTATAAGAGATTCCATCTTTTGCCACAGGAATTGCAAGATAAGAACAAACATTGCTATAGAAAACGTAAGCAACATTAGTCCAAGGTAAGATTTCAATATAAATTTATCTAACTTCTTCAAGCAATAAAAGAATTAAGGTTTATTATGTATATAACTTATTTTAAAAGATTTTAGTTTATTGAAGATAATATTTTTTCAGCAAGAAAATAGGAAAGTTTATAATAAGACTCTCTTGTCCAACCTGCAACATGTGGAGTTAAAACAACATTATCAAAAGAAAATAGTTTTTGAAGCTCTTTATTGACAACAGTGTTGTCAGTTATTTCATTAGAAAAGTTTTCATATTCTAAAACATCTAAACCTGAGCCAAGTATCTGTTTATTTTCTATCGCAAAAATAAGACTTGAAAGTTTAACAACCTTACCACGAGAAGTATTTATTAAATAAAAAGGCTTTTTAAACTTAGATATAAATTCATCATTTACCATATATTTTGTTTCTTCTGTCAATGGTACATGCAAAGATAAAACATCACATTCCTCTTGTAAAGTTTGCAAGGTTGATTCTTTAGCAAAATTGTCTGAAAAATTAGATTTATATTTGTCGTATGCTAAGACATTACAATCAAAACCACAAAGTCTTTTAGCAAACTCTTTCCCCATATTACCATAACCAATAATACCTATAGTTTTACCTTTTATTTCTACACCTCTATTTTCTTCTCTCTGCCATAAACCTTGTCTAACTTCCTTATCTGCTACAACTATTTTATTAAACAAAGAAAGTAATAATCCTAAAGCATGTTCCCCAACTGCATCTCTATTTCCTTCAGGAGAATTAATACAAGATATTCCTTTTTGTTGTGCATAGACGGTATTAATACTATCCATACCTGCACCACTCCTAGCAATAAACTTTAGTTTCTTCGCTGAATCTATTATTTGTTCGTCTATTTTTATCTTGCTTCTTACAACTATACCTTCGTATTGTGCTATCTCTCTAAGTATATCTTCCCTATTATATTCTGGATGATAATCTACAATGATGTTACTATCTTGTAATTTTTCTATAAGCACAGGGTGAATATCATCAATAAGAAGAACTTTCATTACTTTCTTTGGTTTTAGAAGTCTTATTATAAATATAATTAACAAAATCGTTGTATGAACCATTAAATATATTCATATCAACATTCCCTTGTATGCCTGCTATTATTCCTTTGTGAGTATATTGCCAAAATGTCCATGTCTTCATCTTTGGTTCTGTACATAGTTTGCAAAGCCACAATGGATATTCATCAAAAGAACCTTTTATATATTTATTATATGTATCTACGTTAGTGTAGATTATTGGTTTGCATTTGTAGTGTTTTTCTAATTCAAATAAACATCTGAGCAAATGGTTTTGAATTTTGTCGTGAGAAAATTCACTAAATCTATTACCATAAGATAATTCAAAATCTACAACAGGTGGCAAATCACTTATAGATAGCTGTACATTATTAATAAAGTTCTCTGCTTGCACATCACCAGGTTTATTAAACTTGTAAAAGAGATAGGCTCCCATTACAATATTGTGTTCATGTGCTTGTTTTTGATTTTCTTTGAATCGTTTATCAACAAAATCTTCTCCTTCTGTTGCTTTCATAAACACAAAACTAATATGATTATCACTTAAAACTTTCCAATCTATGTCTCCTTGATGAGCAGAAATATCTATACCCGTAACTGGATATTTGTGATAATCTATTCCAAGAGTTGGACAAGCATAGTATTTTTTATAATAATCCATTCCATAAGTATAAGCAACAAAAGAAATAGCTCCTAAAGCCAATAATATGGATAGGAGAATAAATACTTTTTTTAATGATATTTTGCGTTTCTTTTTTGCCATTTACTTATTTAATAATGGTTTGAGTAGTATATGTTTCAGTTTGAGGATTATAAACAACGGTAACTTTGCTTTTTAATGTATCATGCATTGTCGCAAGATAAACTTTTCTATCAAAATCACAATATATTAAACTGTCTTTTTCATAAGCTCCGATTAATTCAAAAGAGAGTACGCTTGTTTTCTTGTGAAGTTTATGATTGTAGATATATGTTACAGAATCTACGAAAGCACTTAACTCATCTTGCCACACTTTATAGATAGGCTTAATATTTAAAGAATCTCTTGTAGTTAAAACTGTGGGATAAGAAATGTGTGCAACATAGTTATATATCGTATCTTTTCTATCTATTCTACTCAAAACCATAGAAGCCAAAAGAGGAATTTTCTCCTCTTCAAACTTAGTTGTAGAAGTATCAGTTCCTTGCCTGCTATTGTTATTACAAGAAAGAAAACAAAAACATATAATAAGGTATAATATTATTCTTTTCATAAATATGATCTTATCGGAGTTGCAAAAGTACAAATCTTTTTCAACATTCCAAAAAAGATACTTAGCTTTTGGTTTATTATTTTGAGTATATATCCAACATATCATTTATTGCTTTGGCACAAACAGGGCAAAACGGAGTAAGGTCTCTCATCATACAATGTTGATAAGGACGATAAAAACCTTTAGACATATAAGATGCACCTTCAAAAACACCTACTTCATTTTCATATTCTTTTGTCGCTAGTGTCGGAATAGGAGTTGTTTTCTTTATCATACCTTCCCATTTATTTGAAAAATCTACAAGAGTTGTTATATTCTTTTCATATGGTTCTGCATAGATTGGTTGTAAGCCTGTGTCTGAGTCATTTTCTGAATATTCATCACCTAAGCCAGCAAAAGAATGAGAAAACTCATGAATAAGGACTTCCTTTGCTTTTTCTCCTGTGTAGCACGTTGCATAATAATTATATATTCCTCCACCTCCATAAACATCACTATTAACTATTATTATCAAAGCATCACAAGGCAAAAGACTAATCACGTCGTTAAGTTCCCAAAGTTTTGTAGTCATAATGTAGCGTGGAGAAGAAAACATATTGTATGCAACACCCAAAGGGCCTTCTTCATCTTTTCTATCTCCCAATCCAGGTATTCCACTTGTTTTGGTATAATACTCTATTGCTTCTATATTTATTACATCTTCTCTACTTTTATACGGTTCTTCTATAAACATATAGTTGGAAAAATCTTTTAGATCTTTCATCATTTTATCTTTCTCTTTTATTGTATAACCTAATGGAAGAAAAACTAAATCCATTCTTTCTTCTACCTTTCTATTTACTTTATGAAGAGGAATAATATTATACAAAGCAACTTCGTATTCCACTAACAATTCTTCTTTAAAATCTTCCCGAGCAACCTCTTTCCAATTATTAATACTATCTCTGGAATAGAAAACAATCTCCACTTCATTCTTTGGATAAGGAACGATTATAGTTTCTTCATAGTTTCCACACATATTCTTAGCTTGCTCACTACTCTGCCATTCATTGAAGAGTGTGGAGAAGCCTTTTGAAAATATCATTTTCTTTGTCTTTTTATCAAACAGAGCAACTTTATAAGCTCCATTATTTGATTTATCTATAAGGTAATTATGAGAGCCTGAATAGAAATTAAGTTTTTGATATGATTGTATTGTAAAGTAATCTATTTGATACCTACCACTATGATAATAATCTATACGCAAAGAAGCATTTTCAAAATTTTCTTCCCATTGTGCAAATACAAAAATAGGAAGGATAAGCAAACATATATATAATATTCGTTTCATATTTTTTATTTTTATATTATTTCCAATAAGCTTTAAATATGTGTTTTGTGATTTGTTTTTCTTTAGGTGGTAAAGTCATATAATCTCCATAAGTTCCTGATAGGAGAGCATCATAATCTTTTACAGCAGGATATTCTTTACCTTCAAAAATTTGTGGAGCATATTCTCTAAATATATCTGCTTTCAAATAACGTTTAAAAGTAAAATAATAAGGTATTACTCCGCCATATTCTGCACTATCAAAAGGGTATTGTTCATATATTTTCTCTATACCTTGTATTATACTTTCTCTTGACGGCATGTATAATTGTTTTATTTTTATTAATAGACGTTGAAAAATATTTAAATTATATCTAAAAGTCATTTTCTTTAATGGTCTATACAAAGAACGAAAAGCGAAAACAAAATCTTCAAAATCTTCTCTCTTACTTGGGAAACCTATAACAGGGTAAATATCTATATAAACTCCTGTTTTAATAGTTTTTTCAAGTAATACGGTGCGATTATCATACACTTTTGCAAAAGTAAATCTATAAGAAGAATCATTACCCATATATTGAACTGTAAGATTGTCTTTGTATCCAACAAATTCTTTAAGAAATCTTTTATAATCAGGATATGGCATTAATATATCTATATCATCATCCCAAGGAATGTAGCCTTTATGCCTTACAGCACCTAATAGAGTCCCATAACCTAATGACATACGTATATTGTTTTTATTGCAAAACATTGTTACTTCATCTAAGATGTTTAATTGTATCTTTTTTAGTTCTTCAGTCTTTATTTTTCTCATTGTATAACTGATATGTTTACTTAAATTATCTGATCTTACATATTAAAAAACGATAAGAAATAATATTTGTTATAATGTTTTTTGTAATTTTGCAAAAAAATATATAAATAATGGATATAATCATAGCAGGAGATGGAGAAGTTGGCTTCCATTTAGCAAAGACTCTATCAAAGATTAAGCATAATATAACAGTTGTAGATCCACATTCTGAGTTACTACGCTTACTACAGACGGATAATGATCTACTAACTATACCAGGAAAAAGTACTTCTATTTCCGTATTAAAGGAGGCAGGAGTTAGTAATTGTGATTTATTAATATCTGTTCTTCATCAAGAAAGTATAAATATTATTACTTGTATGCTCGGAAAACGCTTAGGAGCAAAAAGAACAATTGCCAGAATAAACTCCATTGAATACCTAAATGATGAAAACAAAAATATGTTTAAGTCTTTAGGCATTGATGAAATGGTTTGTCCAGAACGTATTGCAGCAAAAGAGATAACCAACCTATTAACTCGAAACACCGCTACTGAAGTTTTTGATTTTTCCAATGGATTATTAAGTATCTACATGACAAGGATAGATTCAGATGCTGTTTTTATTGATAAAACTATTATGGAAACAGCACAACAATATCCACAATTAGATGCTCGTATCGTTTGTATTGTAAGACAAGGTCAAACTATTATTCCTGGCGGTAATGATTATTATAGAAAAGGTGATTTAGTTTATCTTTTAGTCAAACCAGATAGTTTAGAAATGGTTAAAGAGTTATTTAAAAAGAAAGATTTCCTTGTAAAAAATGCTATGATTATTGGAGGAGGTCGTATAGGAAGAAGAGCGGCTCTTAACTTAGAAAACATCATGCAACTAAAACTTGTTGAAGAAAACAAAGAACGTTGTCTTAAACTACTTGATGAACTTTCTTCTACTATGGTAATAAATGGAAATGGAAGTGATATATCTTTACTTTTAGACGAAGGATTAAGAGATACAGATGCTTTTATTGCTACAACAGATTCAACTGAAACTAACATTCTTTCTTGTTTGCATGCTCATAGACAAGGAGTCAAAAAAACCATCGCTTTAGTTGAAAATATCAATTACATTGACGTTTCTCAAGATATTGGAATTGATACAATAATAAACAAAAAGCTTATAACTGCTTCTTATATTGCCCGCTTTACTTTAAACGGAGAAGTAACTTCATCTAAATGGCTCAGTGGTATAGATGCAGAAGTATTTGAGGTTATCGTTAAAGAAAAAGCTCCTGCTACAAAAAACACAATAATGAATCTTAATATTCCTCAAGGAGTAAGTATAGGAGGAATAATTAGAGATGGACAGTCTTTTATTGCTAAAGGAGATACTCAAATAGAGTCTGGCGATAAAGTAGTTGTATTCTCTTTACCAGAAGCTGCAAACAAAGTAATGAAGTTATTTAACTAACAACATTAGTTTTCATATTAAAAAGGCAAGTCCATCGTATGAGTTTTGTCAATAAAGTAAATAAAAAATTAATCGCCTATCTATTGGGATTGCAAATAATAGTTTTATCTTTTATGTGCATTCTTCCGATTATATTTTCTATACTTTATAATGAAACCTTGCAAACAAAAAACTTTGCTATCTGTTTTGTAATCTTTTTTATTCTTGGATTGATTCTTGTAAAAAAGAATAAAGATTTTCATTTACCTGTTTCTAAAAAAGACGGACAAATAATCATTGGACTATTATGGATTATTATTCCTATCTTAGGAGCACTGCCCTACTTCTTATTCAACAATGTTTTCTTTTTTAATGAAGCATTGTTTGAAAGTTTTTCAGGCTTTACCACAACTGGTTCTACTATAATTCAAGATTTATCATCTACACCAAGAAGTTTACTTGTATATCGTTCTTTAACACAATGGGTCGGAGGATTAGGATTTGCTGTTATAATCATACTTACTCTAAAAAGCAGAGCAGGACAAATGATGAACATTTTTAATGCGGAATTCTCTTCTGTCTATAAGAGTAGAATGTATCCTCATCTTAGTGATATGGCTCTTAGAATCTTATTAGTATATATTTTACTTACTATTATTTGTTTTGCGCTTTTAAGTTTTGGAAGTATGAATACATTTCAGTCATTATGCCATTCCTTCTCAACAATAGCGACAGGAGGGTTTTCAACCGAGAATAATAATATTGGTGCATTCTCTGATAATTATACTATAGGTATTATTACTTTAATGATGTTTTTATCTGGTATAAGTTATTTCGTTTTTATTCGTGTATTTAAAGGAGATTTTAAGGTATTAAAAGATAACCAATTCTTAACATATATTTTAGCTATCTTATTTATTTCTATCTTGTTTGTTTTCTATGCTTTCTATATGGGAGATAACGATATCTCTAAAAATATTAAAAATGCCATTTTCTATGTTGTATCTATTCTAACAACAACAGGTTACGACATTCAAGGCTATGAGAAACATATTTTTATTTCTACTATGTTAGTTTTCCTAATGTTTATCGGAGGTTGTTCTGCTTCTTCTGCATCTGGATTAAAAATAATTCGTGTTGTTCAAGTCTTTAAATACGTAAAAACAACGATGAATAAGATATTTCATCCTCACGCTATCATACCTGTTAAATACAATGGCAAAACACTTAAAGACGAAGACTTGAAAAATACATTGGGATTCTTCTTTATTTACATTGTAATATTTGTTGCAGGAGTATTTTCATTATCCTGTTTAGGCAATAATTTTGATATTTCTATCTCGCTTTCTATTGCTAATCTAGGAAACGTAGGTCCTGTTGTTGGAGGATACTTAAGAGAATTTTCTTACGCATGGCTTAACGTTCCTTCTCAATTCGTTCTTATTTTATTGATGATTATTGGCCGTTTAGAGATATTTGCTTTCTTCGCTTTATTATCTAAATCTTTATGGAAGAGAAATTAAATATATGACAGAGCTTATACGAAAAAATATTACAATGTTTTCAAGTGCCTTTCACATAGTAGGTATGCTACTCATTATGGAAGGTTTGTTTATGCTCATTTCCACTATTCCTTCTATATACGAAATAGTTATCAACACCAAGGATTACGTTATTGAAATAGAAACTAAAGCCTTAAAAATTCTCTGTCTTTGCTCTGCAATAACTCTCTCTTGTGGTTTTATATTATTTTATTTAACTAAAAAACAAAATATCATCATCGATAAGCGTGCAGGTTTTCTTATAGTTACTTTAGTTTGGATTATTTTTTCTGTATTTGGTTCTATGCCATATATATTTGGAGGATATATAACTAATATTACCGATGCTTACTTTGAAACGATGTCTGGTTTTACTACAACTGGGGCCTCTATTCTACCAGACGTTGAAATACTACCATATGGAATAGGTCTTTGGCGTATTCTTACTGAATGGATAGGCGGAATAGGTATCATTGTTATTATGCTTTCTTTGATTCCTATGGTTGGAGGTAGTGGCATGGCTCTTTATTCAGCAGAAGTTGCTGGTCCGACTAAAAGTAAATTATCTCCTCGTATTAAAGAAACATCTAATATACTTTCAACAGTTTATTTATCTCTCACAACTATATATATACTTTCTTATCATTTTGCTGGCATGCACTGGTTTGATGCAATATGCTATGGACTTACAACAGCAGCAACAGGAGGTTTAGCAACTCACAATGCTTCTGCCATGGATTTTGCTCCTCACTTACAGTACATGATGATATTCTTTATGACTCTATCAGGTACTAATCTTTTATTTATTTATTTCTTGGTCAAACGCAAATTCAAAGAATTGAAAAAGAGTGATGAGTTTAAAACGTATTTAGGTTTAATTATTTGTTGCACAATCATTATCTTCTGTTTAACATTTTCTTTTTCAAAAGATATAGAGACAACCTTCAGAGAAGCATTATTTGAAGTTGTAGCCAGCATAACTTCAACAGGATTAGTAATCTGTAACTATTCTACTTGGCAAACAGGTGCTATGATTATATTATTTATGCTTATGTTTACCGGAGCAATGAGCGGTTCTACAACAGGAGGTTTTAAAATAGTCCGAGTATTAATTCTTTTCAAATCAGCTCGTACAAACATACGTAAAAGTTTACATTCAAATGCTTTCGTTCCTGTTACATTAGATAAGAAACCTGTATCAGATGATATACTTTTTAATGTTTTTGCGTTGTTTGCTTTATATGTTATAGTTGCCTGTGTTGGTTTATGTATCTTAGTTTTTACTGGTGTCAGTTTTGAAGAATCAAGCATAAGCGTAATTAGTGCTTTGGGTAATATGGGACCTGCTTATGGTGTAAGTTCTGCTGGTAATTTCTCTCATTTCACCCCTTTAGCAAAATGGACTATGAGTCTTTTGATGTGTATAGGTCGTTTGGAATTTATTACAGTTTTCTCTATATTTACTAAATCTTTCTGGAGAAGATAACAATGTTAATAAACACATCTAAAATATGATTAAGAGTATATTATTATCTTTATTTTTGATTACAAATTTTTATTGTTTGTCTCAAAACTACATAGACTACAATAAGAATGGCAAACAAGATATTTTTGAAAACAAAACGTACTCCATAGAAGAGAGAGTTGAAGACCTTCTAAATCAAATGACATTTGAAGAAAAGCAAGGGCAATTATTGATGGATTTAGGTTGGCAATATTACACAAAAGAAAATGAAAATATTTTTCTTACTTCTTTGGGTAAAAACACAATACAAGAGAAAAAAATTGGTTCTTTATGGGGATTCTTTCGTGCAGATCCTTGGACACAAAAAAATCTTCAAAACAGTATAACTCCAGAATTATCTCACATAGGAGTAAATCAATTACAAAGGTATATGATTGACTCCACGCGATTAGGCATTCCTCTTTTGATCGCAGAAGAATGTATGCATGGAATCATGCAAGTCGGTTCTATTGTCTTCCCAACTGGACTTGGACAAGCTAGTACTTGGGATAGGGATTTGATAATCATGATGGCAACACAAATTGGCGCTTTAAGTAAACAAGAAGGCATAAACATCTGCTTTGGTCCTTTGTTAGATTTAGCGAAAGATCCTCGCTGGAGTAGAGTTGAAGAAACTATGGGTGAAGATTACTATCTCACAAGTGAAATAGGTAAAAGTTTTGTAAAGGGTTTAAAACTTAAATATATAGATAGTACAAAGACACTCTTACCTACCCTAAAACATTTTGCTGGTTATGGTAATAGTGAAGGAGGACACAATGCAGGTTCTGCACATCTTGGACTTAGAGAGTTGCATACTGAAATACTATATCCTTTTGAAAAAGCAATTGAAGAAGGTGCTGATTTAGTGATGACTGCTTATAATGAAATAGATGGAATTCCTTGTTCAATGAATCCTTATCTTTTGCAAGAAATATTAAGGAAACGATGGAATTTTAAAGGAGTTGTTATCTCAGATTTACACTCTATTGGCGGATTACAATCACATAAAGTAGCCAAGAACTTGAAACAAGCAGCGGAAAAATCAATTTATGCTGGTGTTGATTTGGATTTAAGTGCTACAGATTTCTATAACAACCTATCAGATATAGATACAGCACGAATAAATGAAGCTGTAAGAAGAGTGCTTCGCTTAAAATTTATTTCAGGTCTTATGGATAATCCTTTCATCGAAGAATATCAAGACAATAAGGGAATAATTTCTTCTACAACTCAAAAAGAAATAGCATTAAAAATTGCAGAGCAAGGACTTGTTTTATTGGAAAATAAGGAAAATTTTTTACCTCTAAACACAGAGAAAAAGATTACAATTGCTCTTATCGGACCTAATGCAGACAATATCTATAATCAACTTGGAGATTACACGGCTCCTCAATCAAAAAACTCGGTAACAACCATAAAAACAGCATTTGAAAACTATAAAAAGGAAAACAAAAACTTTAATTACTTATATGCTAAAGGGTGTTCAGTAAGAGATATGAACAAAGATGGCTTTTCTAAGGCTATCTCCATTGCAAATAAGAGTGATATTATTGTTCTTTGTCTTGGAGGTTCATCTTCTCGTTATCAAAACGTTGAATATGAAAACACTGGAGCTGCAAAGGTTAATAAAGATATGGTTGCAGACATCACAAGCGGAGAAGGTTTTGACCGAAGTAGTCTTTCTTTACCTCAAATTCAATTAGAATTATTAGATACTTTGCATTCTTTGGGTAAGCCTATTGTTTTAGTGCTTATCAATGGCAGACCTTTAGTTTTAACGGAAGTAAAAGACAAAGTCAATAGTATTTTAGAGTGTTTTTATCCTGGTGCTGAAGGTGGAAAGGCTGTATTAAATACATTGATAGGAACAAACAATCCATCTGGAAAACTTCCTATATCATTCCCAAGAAGTGTTGGCGCTTTACCTTGTTATTATAATGTTAAAAATGTTGGTAATCGTGCTGATTATTTAGAAGAAAAATCAATAGCTCTTTATCCTTTTGGCTATGGATTAAGTTACACTAACTTCAAAAGAGATAATACTATTATAAATGCTTATAATCAAGGTACTGACAGTATTTTTTATAAAATAGAATGTGACATAACCAATATCGGAAATCACGATGGTGCAGAGGTTATTCAAGTTTATATCAATAGAAATGCAAGTTTTTATGCTACTAATGCAAAACAACTATGTGCTTTTCAAAAAGTATTTATCAAAAAGGGTGAAAGTCAGCATGTAAAATTAAAAGTAGATAATGATTTCTTTAGAGAGTGGAACTTAGACGCAACTGAATTTATTCTTTCTCCTGCAGAATTTTCGTTTAGTTTTGAATAATTTTTTTTTATCAACAATAACTAATAGTATAACTCGCTATAAACAAATAAAATGTTTTCTATTAATTATAGAGTTTTATTTTAGTATTAAAAACTTTTGATTATCGTAAAAAAAGATCAACTCTTAAGAAATTAAAATCAAGTTTTAAGAAAATAAAATCAAATCTTAGGAAAAGAAAATCAAGTCTTTTTATAATAAGTTTTGATGTTTTTTCTTTAGAAATATAAACGAAATGAGAAAGACTCATTTACACTATAAAATAATCAATATTTCTTTTGATTATATTGAGTTTGTGTTAATGATTTTGAAATGTCATTGTATAATGTTGAATACCTTCTTCAGTAAAAATTTTACCATGCTTAACAAAACCTAAATTTTCATAAAATTTCAGAAGATATACTTGAGCGTGTAACAGTAAAGTTTTATTACTAAGGTGTTTTACATCTTCCATAACTTTTTTAATAAGTATTGTTGCAAGTTTTTTGTTTCTATATTCTTGTAAAACACATAAACGTTCCAACTTAACACATCTACCTACTTGCCTATAACGCATTGTTGCACAAGGTTTATTATCATAATACAAAAGATAATTTTCACTTAGTTTATTATCCCAATCTCCTTCAGGTGAAACTTTTTGTTCTATACAAAAAACCTCATAACGAATCTTGCGAATAATATTCATATTCTTTGTATCTTGTAATGAAATTATCTTTATATCAATCATTTTCTTATTTTTTTTAACCAAAAACATTTTTCCACGACATAATAGTCATTAACACGCTTCGCAAAAGAAGATATGATATAAATCCTGCCCATAAAGAGTTATTGTTTTGTCCAAACACAAAAAAGATAACAAAAAATGAGCCTGTAGCCCAGAAGATAGCGTTTCGCATTATCTTTGATTTAAGCATACCAATCAATATTCCATCGTAAAGAAAAGCCATGAAGCCTGTTATTGGTATGAGTATCGTCCAAAACAAGTAGTCTTGTGCTACTCTCACCACATCTTTTTGATTGGTAAGCAAAGAAAGTATATCTTTAGCAAAAAATCCATAGACTAACATACAGAGAATACTTAACCCCGTTCCCCATAAGAATAGAAGTTTAACCGTTCTTTGCAAATTCTTAGTTTGTTTTGCTCCCTCAAACTTACCGCATAAACTCTCAGCAGCATAAGCAAACCCGTCCATAAAGTAAGAAAACAAAGTAAATAACTGCATTATCAAGGTATTAACTGCTAATAACGGATAATCCATCTTTGCTGAGGCTATTGTAAAATATGATGTTACGGCTATGATACAAATAGTTCGTAAGAAAATATCGCCATTTACTTTGAAAAATTGTATCATTTTATGTTTTTTAATAGCTCTTCTGATTGATATTTTATAACCTTTAAAATATTTAATAAAGAATATAGCAACTGTTATCAATAAACCTGAATATTGAGCTATAACTGTAGCATAAGCAACCCCATCTATATTCATGTGAAATTTCAGCACAAACAAAAGGTCAAATACTATATTCACAACATTTATCATTATTGCAATCCACATAGGAGTTTTGCTATCTTGCATTCCAATAAACCAACCTTTTAGAGAGTACATTCCTAAAGTAGCAGGCGCTGCCCAAATACGAATATAAAAATATTGAAGTGCGAGATTTATAATACTTTCTTTACCATCAATAAATGTTTTAGCAATAAAAGCAATCGGTATCTGCAAAAAAATGATAAACAATGCTCCAACAAAAGCTATTAAAGTACTACGTGTAAGTATATCTATTTGCTCTTCTTTATCTTTGGAACCATAAGCTTGAGCAGTAAAGCCACTTGTCCCCATTCTCAAAAAACCAAAAAGCCAATAAATGAAGTTGAATATCATAGTACCAATAGCAATAGCACCAATATAATCAGCTTGCCGGCCTCCTTCTGTTATATGACCTACAACTGCAGTATCAACAATACCTAAGAGCGGTATAGTAATATTGGTTATTATATTAGGTATGGTTAGACTAATTATACTTTTATTAAGCCCTTTTACGCTTTGCATATTTTTGTAAATAAGTATTTATTATCTACAACGTAAAGATAAGTAAGAAATTATTTTTAAAAGAAAATTTTAGAAATAATTTTGTTAGTAGAATTATTATTTGTAATTTTGGCATTTGAATTTTAGCATAATTTACATTTACTAAAAAATTGTAACGATGAAAAGAATAACCATACTTTTTGCTGTTCTATTGTTTGCAGTTCAATCTTTTGCAACACAAGACGAAAAACCGGAACAAAAAAACACAGACCAAACTGTTTATTCTCAAATGAACGACTGGAGAGATGGCGTTTATAGAAGAAGAGTTAAAGAAAACCTTATTTTTCTTGATGTTGAAGGTGTTGTAAATGCTGTTGAAGATCTTTTTGAAACAGATCCTTGGGGTTTAGGTGTTAGAGTTGGTTTTGAACATAAAACTCGTCCAAGTACAATATCTTCAAGATTTACTATAGGATACGGATTACAACTTGGAGTAACCAGATATTTCGGAAAAGATATTAAAGTAGAGGCTCTTGGAAGTCATGACTTGGTAAAAAGAGGTGCTTATAAATCTTACACAGAGATACCTCTTATGCTTAATTTTAATTGGTATTATAACTTCAAAAATAGCAGTATCTCTATTGGATTATCTGCTGGTGCTAACTTTATGTTAGGTCAAAGAGACGTGGCTTTAGATTATGTTGTTATTGAAGAATTCTTTGGTATGAGTACAGATAATTATGAATTCAGAGATTATGAAGCTTCAATTCAACAAGATGCTAACAATGTTTCTCTTACTCATATACGTCCTACAGGACGAGTTGTTCTTGGTTATATGACTGAGCTGTCAGAAGATTGGCGTTTTAGAATACAAGCAGGTCTTGAATATCAAATGGGATATGATGATAAATATTCTGGATATTACTTAAATACAGGATACATAAAACGTTATCACGAAGGAATATCTAAAGATAATTTCACTCCATTCCTTTCTGTGGGACTGGCGTACTCCTTATAATATTGTTATGCAAATAGTTTTTGCTCCAGATTACGATAGTGGAGAAATATACACTCTTTCAAAGGAGGAATCTGCTCATGTTGTTAGAGTGATGCGAATGAAAGAAGGAGAAGAAGTCTATCTTTCTAATGGCAGAGGAGGAATGTATTGTTGCGAAATAGTAGAAGCCAATGCTAATCACTGCTCTGTTAAAATAAAATCCAAATATAACAATAACAATAACAAAGATTTCAGTATTCATCTTGCTGTTGCTCCAACAAAAAACATTGCTCGCATAGAATGGCTTTTAGAAAAAGCCACCGAGATTGGTGTTGATGAGATAACACTTTTGCTTTGCGAGCACTCAGAACGGAAAGTTATTAATTTAGATCGATTAGATAAAATACTTGTTTCAGCAATGAAGCAGTCATTAAAGTCGTATAAACCTATACTAAATCCATTAACTAAGTTTAAAGAATTTATCACCTATACAAAAGAAGAGCATAAACTACTTGCATATTGCGGAAATGAAGATAAACACTTGATAAAAGAAATATGCAAACCAAAATCTTCTTACCTTATTTTAATAGGTCCTGAAGGAGATTTTTCTCCAGAAGAAATAAAGTTAGCAAAAGATAATGGTTTTTCATTTATCACACTTGGCAACCAAAGACTTAGAACAGAAACAGCTGGTCTTTATGCTATAAGTAACTTACATTATCTCAACCAATAGTCTTTTGCAGATGAAAAAACGTCTTTTGTTTATATTATCCTTTGTATTTCTGTCTTTGCTTGTTAATGCTCAAAGCTATAATACTATTGCTTTATTAAAATATAGTGGTGGCGGCGATTGGTATGCTAATCCTACTTCCTTAAAAAACCTGATAAACTTCTGTAACAAAGAATTAAATGCAAAACTCTCTCCTAATTATGCAACAGTAGATGTTGGTAGTAGTGAGTTATTTTTCTATCCTTTTGTTCATTTAACAGGACATGGCAATGTTGTTTTCTCCGATGCTGATATTAAAAATCTCAGAACCTATCTTTTGGGTGGAGGTTTTCTACATATAGACGACAACTATGGCTTAGATGTATTCATTCGCAGAGAAATGAAAAAAGTTTTTCCTGAATTAGATTTTGTGGAGATACCTTTCTCTCACCCTATCTATCACCAGAAATTTAGCTTTCCTAATGGATTACCTAAGATACACGAACATGATAATAAAGCTCCTAAAGGCTATGGACTTTTCTTTGAAGGCAGATTAATATGTTTTTACTCTTATGAATGTGATTTAGGAGACGGTTGGGAAGATACTTCTGTACATAACGATACTGAAGAAAGACATCTAACTGCTTTGAAAATGGGGGCAAACATTCTGCAATACGTGTTTTCTAATTAAGTTAATCAAGCAATGAAAAAGAAAGACAATCTTTTAGTTGGAAGCATATTTGCTTTGTTATCCATCTGCTTATTAGGGCTTATTTTATTTTCTTATATGTTTGGTGCGGGAGATAACTCATTTATGGATTTTGGTAGTTGGATTTATTTCTTTTTCTCTTCTATTTTGCACTCAAGTCTATTCATTCTTATACCTTTTGTTATACTATTCTTACCTCTTTGTCTTATCGGATTAAAAAACAAAGTAACCATACCTATTTTAATTATAGTATATGTATTTATTATCCTTATAGCTATTATTAATCGTTTTGTATTTCAAATATATCATTTTCATATTAATGGATTTGTACTTGATATGTTATTCTCTGAAGGTGCAGGAGATATTTTTGTTTTTTCTTTTTGGCTATATATTAAAGCAATACTGATATTCTTATTTGTTTGCACTGCTGTATTTGGCACATATCTTTTATCTAAGCGATTAGCTCACAACATAAAAAGAAAGAAACAATTTTACTTTTTATCTCTTTATTCTTTTATAGGTGTAATTATCATATCACAAGGATTACATATTTATGGTTCTGCGACAATGCGTACATCTATTTTAGAGAGTAATACCTATTTGCCTTACTATTTTCCTATTAGTATGAATTCATTTTTAGATAAATGTGGAATAATAGATAAGAAAAATATAACTAACATTAATTTTAAGAACAAAAAATCTTCTCTCTCCTACCCTATAAAGCCATTACACAAAAATAACACATCTATCAATAAGCCCAATATCGTAATTATTGCAATAGATTCTTGGAATTTCAGAACACTAACAGAAGAATGTATGCCTAATGTGTGGAAATTCAAGCAAAAGAGTGAGTTCTTTGCAAATCACCTCAGCAGTAGCAATGGAACGCGAGGAGGTATCTTTGGATTATTTACAGGATTGTCTTCTTATTATTGGAAGAGTTTTGAATATTCTTCTTTAAAGCCTATATTTATTGAGCAACTCCAAGAAAACGATTACACTATTCAAATATATCCTTCTGCAACCTTCCAAAGTCCGCCTTTTGACAGAATGTTTTTCAAGGGAATGAGCAATATCAATACTTCCACATCAGGAAAAACAGTGTATGAAAGAGATTGCAACATAACAAAAAACTTTATCAAAGACTTAAGCAAATACAAATCAAACAACAAACCATTCTTTTCATTCATTTTCTATGATATGGCACACGCCATTTCCATTCCTAAAGAAAAAAACAACCACTTTACACCTGCATGGAACTATGCAGACTATTCTAAACTAAATAATAACACAAATGCAGAACCTTTCTATAATTTATATAGAAACTGTGTTTATCAAATAGATTCTCTTGTAAGTATTGTCCTAAATTCATTAGAAGAAAATAAATTATTAGATAATACTATTGTGCTTATTACAGGCGATCATGGACAAGAATTTAACGAAAACAAGAAAAATTATTGGGGACATTCAGGAAACTATTCCATATATCAAATACAAGTGCCTTTAATTTTATACTACCCTAATGTAAAGTCTAAGACATATGCCTATCGTACTACACACTATGATATAGTTCCAACTCTTCTGAATATGGCATTAGGAATAAACAACCCTACTAACGACTATTCTATGGGAGAATATCTACATAATAACAAATCAAGAGGTTGGCATATTGTTGGAAATGATCTTAATTATGCTTTCATTTCAGAAGATTATCATATAATTGAAAAAGAAGGTAACGGATATATAAAAGTCTATGATAAGAACCTTAACCTGCAAAAAAATTATAAACTATCTCCAAAGCAGATAAAGGAAAATCTGTTAAAACTAAATAGATTTTTTAAATAGTTTTCTACTTCTTCTTGTTCATTCTTTAAATACTTTCATTATAAAAGAATAACCTTCATCTAAAAGATGTATAATTAACTTATCAAATGACATTAAAAAATCAAAATATCAAATCTTTATAAAAAAGATTACATCTTGTTTTTAAGCAAATCAATCCTATTTTTTTAGTTCTTTGTGAATGTTATTAGTCTTGAATTTTGGAATAAAAATTTAGGGATAGTAAAAAACTATCCCCAAATAAAAGTATTATTTTTAATTCTTTATACTTAGTTATTATTCATCTTTAGGAATGCAACTTCTTTTTCTGTAAGGAAACGATAGTGCCCTCTAAGAAGATTTTTCTTGGTTAGTCCTGCAAAATAAACTCTATCCAATTTAACAACTTCATATCCTAATGATTCAAACAAACGTCTAATAATACGGTTTTTACCTGAATGTATGCTAACTCCAACTTTTCTTTTATCAACAGGTTCTCCGTTAGTGTAATTGATAGCATCAACGTTTTGGAAGCCGTCCTCTAATTCAACACCTTTCATAAGTACGTGCATATCAGCCTTACTAATTGTGCTATCCAACTCTACGTTATAAACCTTTTGTGCTCCAAATGAAGGATGTGTAAGTTTTTTTGTAAGCTCACCATCATTGGTAAATAACAACAAGCCCGTAGTATTTCTATCCAAACGTCCTACTGGATACACTCTCTCTGAGCAAGCGTCTGCTATAAGTTCCATAACAGTTTTCCTTTGTTGCGGGTCATCAGAAGTAGTTATATATCCCTTAGGTTTGTTTAACAGAATATATACTTTCTTTTCACTCTTCAACTCGTTGCCATTGTATTTAACAACATCACCTGGCATTACCTTATAGCCCATTTCTGTTACTACCTCACCATTTACAGTAATAACACCAGTAGAAATCAAAACATCAGCTTCTCTTCTTGAACAAATACCTGCATTTGCTATGTATTTATTCAAACGTGTTTTGCCTACATTTTCTGGATTTGGTGGAGTAAAGTTAGGTCCCTTAGTTTTTTTTGTCGTTCTCTTTTTTAAATCTTCAACATCTTGTTTCAATTTACGAGGACGACGAGGCTTTGGAACAGCATTTTGTTCATCAAAGTTTATATCTTTGTGTCCATTATAAGGGCGTGAGTTATATACTCTTTCTTTTCCTTCGTAAGGATTTTCTTCTCTTTCTAAAGGTTTCCTTGTACGAGGAGCAAAAGGCTTTCTCTCTCTATTGAAAGAATGTCTTTCGTCTGAATTATAACGTCTATTATCTGAGTTATAACGTCTTTCTCTCTTTTGATAAGGATTATTGCTACTGCGTTCTACTTTTTCAAATCTACGTCTTTCTCCATCTGAACCTTCTTCATTCCTTCGCACTCTCGGGCGAGGATTTCTTTCACTTCTTTTGCGATAATTCTCATCATCGCTACGTCTTTCCCAACCACGGGAAGAAAAATCATTTTTCATCTTTTATATTGATTGTAATAAATAAGGGTGCAAAATTATATATTTTTTTGATTCTGACAAAGAAAAAAGATATTTTCTATTCTCCTATCTCTTTTCTTATCCAATCGTAACCTCTTTCTTCAAGGACTTTGGCTAAGTCTTTATCTCCACTTTTTACTATTTTACCTTCATAAAGAATATCTACTATATCTGGAACAATGTAATCCAAAAGTCTTTGATAATGTGTAATAACAATAATGGCATCTTCAGGTGTATGAACTTTATTTACACCTGATGCAACTATTCTTAAAGCGTCTATATCTAAGCCTGAATCAGTTTCATCTAATATGCTAAGAGTAGGTTGTAACATAGCCATTTGAAATATTTCATTTCTCTTCTTTTCTCCTCCAGAAAAACCTTCATTAACACTTCTTCCAGCTAAAGAAGATGATAATTCAACATATTTCTCTTTCTCTTTCATCAAAGCAAGAAAATCTTTGGCACTAATAGGATCTAAACCTTTATATTTCCTTTGCTCATTTATGGCTGTTTTCATAAAGTTAGTAATACTAACTCCTGGTATTTCCACAGGATATTGAAAACCCAAGAACACACCTTCGCAAGCTCTCTGTTCAACAGACATAGAAAACAAATCCTTACCTTTATATATTATCTCACCTTTGGTAACCGTGAATTTATCATTACCTGCAATAACTGCAGCAAGAGTACTCTTACCATTACCATTAGGTCCCATTATAGCATGAATTTCTCCTTTATTAACAGTAAGATTAACTCCTTTAAGAATTTCTTTTTCTCCTATATTTACGTGTAAGTCTTTTATCTCTAATAAAGCCATATTCCTTATTTGTATTTTATTTAAAAGAAATTTTTTGCAAAATTAACAAAAAAAACTCTATGTCCAATATATTGAAGACTTTTTTCAAATTTTAGTTTTCTAAAACTAATGCAATATATGTTTTATATTGTAAGACTAAACAAAAAACTTGCAAATAAATCTTTTGTTTCTCGTTGATAACCAATTCTTATTCCTAAATCTAATGGCACTGTTATATTAAATAGATGTGCTTTAAACATAATATCTGTTCCAAATGAACGGAAAATCTTTTTATCACACATACCTATGTTATAAAATGGAGTAACTGCTATTCTTTTAATATAGAGCATATGTCTTATTCCCCCATCTGGATAAATCACCGGCATAGCATACATTGCTAACAAACCATAATACTTTTTAGGATACATATCATACACTCCTCTAACAAAGTTAATCTCGTTAGGAAAATAATATATGTTTGGTGTATTGTATTGTAAACAAGCCGTTACAGAAAACGAATGATTTTTCATAAAACCAGGAAAAAACATCTGAGAAGAAGCTGCTAATATATAAGCATTATCAGATGTTAATGTTTTTAAATACTTTGCCTTAGTCGTATGTCCCCATTGTGGATATAAATCATTTGGAGCTTGTTCTGAAAAATTTGAAACAGCTATGGAATAACCAATAGAGTTAAATAAAGTAAGGGGAGATTTACTCTCATCATTAAAAATATCTGTTAAAGAATAATGAACTCCTAAGGATATATTATTGTAGAAATTTCTATTAGTCCAAGTAAATGGAAGTGTGAGGTTCCCAACTATAGAAATTTCATCAAAATTCAAATACTGAACAGTATTTGAATCTAAGTCTTTTCTTAAATTTCTTGGTTTAAAATTCAATGTTGATTCAATTATAGGATATAATCCTGAATATGTATAATGTAAATAAAACAAATCTTTATCATGTAGATTATATTTATATCCTGTTATTAACACAGATGTAGATAGTAAGTTCTGGGACATAGCACTTACTCCTATGCCAAACTCTCCTGCTTCTATATCCATAAACAATGGGGCCCAAGAATGTAAGTTAATACTATGCATAAACTTATTGTATTTCTTTACTTCAAAGGTTGTGTCCTTATCAAATATGGATTTTTGTAAAATAAAGTTCTCTTGTTTTTGGTTATTTATTGTAGAAAGCAACAATGGTGAAGTTTCCTTTAAATCCCAAGACTTTGATGTATAAGGAATAGAAACAATATCATAACCATCAGCAGTATATGTACTGACAACTATTGTTGAATCATAGATAAAATAACTATCTATTCCATATCTTTCACTTGTGTGTATTTGAACATCATTAATATTATCTATATCAAAACTTAATAGTTGATAACGATTTCTAACATCTTTAATAAAATATAGTCTGTTGTTAAATACTTTTAGTTTTGTTATATCGTCATAAGATGGATTTGTTATTTCTTCAAATTCTTCTGTTGTACGATGATATCTAAGTATCTGCTTACCTTTTGCTGTTGTTGAAACAAGAAAAATATCTCCACTTGTTTGTTCCCAAGCTGGATAAGAAAAAGAGTACGAGTTCGGATAATACTTATTTTTTAAATATGATGAATGTATTTTTTCTTTGAATACACGATTCTTAAAAAACTTAGCATCAGGTGCAATTATAGATAGGTTTTGTTTATCTATGGAATCTGTTTCTATGGCCGCCATAACAGAATCCAAAGGAAAATAAATAGGATTAAACAAAACAGCATCAGACGTTACACGCCTATATTTATTTTTTCTTAAATCAAATTCAATAATATCAGAATGGCTTTCTTCTTGCCAACGAACATTAGGAGAATACTGAGCATATAGAAGGCAGGAATCTTTGTAATCAAAATAAGAATTTTCTAAATAAGGTAGTTTCAAAAGTTTTTCTTCCCCTGATGGTGTTAGTTTTACTAATTGTTGCGTTTCATAATTAGAAGTCTTTAGTGCAAGTACTGTGGTATCATTTATTTGGACTGGATTCTTATAATTGGAATAAAATTCTTTGTCTTTATTCCATTTGATTATGCTATCTTTTCGTGGAACAAAATCTTTGTCTTGCTTCTCCCATGCCTCTTGCATAAAGGAAACGGTTTCATTATATAGGTTATCAAAATTAAGTTTTACGTTTTTCTGTTCTGTCTGACCAAAAGAATGAAGTTTTATCCAATTTCTTCCAATATCGTTTAAGCAATATCCCCAAATATCTTTACCATACTTTTCTCTTGCAGTTGAAACCATGAAGTAGCCTAAGTTATAATAGTCCAAGACAAAGTCTTTCATACTTCCAAGCAACATTTTATCGTTTGAATAGTTTTTATTACTTTGTATTAAAGCCTTAAAATTCATATTATATTTTGGAGTTTGTCCTCTACCCGTTGGAGCAAGAGATGTTTCTGCAACAACAGCATCACCTTCTAAAAACCAATAAGGAATCCAAACTGCACATACTGCTCCAAGTATATGTTCTCCAAATATCTTACGAAGAGTTCTTGTTAGACCTACGTCCATTGCTTGCATTTGAGAAGAATGTCGGTATTCATGTATTGCTAATTGCCAAAGGAAAGGATAAGCGTATGTATCCATTGAAGGAGATGCCCAGAATTCCATTCTTTTAGGAGCCCAAACAGAAAGACCATTACTTTTAGCAGAAGAAGGACGTAAAAGAATTGGAACATTTGGAGCAAAAGTTACT
This sequence comes from Bacteroidales bacterium, assembly GCA_045221575.1. GTDB lineage: Bacteria > Bacteroidota > Bacteroidia > Bacteroidales > P3 > Scybalousia_A. Next base: position 16,681 of record JBGUWU010000014.1, on the reverse strand, counting down.
AAACTATTAGACACATTTGGCAGAAGAGTATCCAGTATTCTTGCTAATTCTTGTGCCTGAGGCTCATAATAATTAGGAAAAACAATATGAAAGTCTTTAGTTTTTATTTGACTATATTTTATTTCAGTATGATTGTTGCCTCCTACTGCATATTGCGAGAACGATTTAGAAGAAAAGAGCAAAAAAGCAAAAAAAAGTATTAAGGACATCAAGGTTGAAGAACCTTTTAAAGACCTTAATACTTTTAAAATAACTATTCGTTTAGTGTTTATCACTATTTCAAAGGTATGTTTTTAATTGTTTCAACTAAGAATTTATAGAATAAATCCACAGACTTAATATTTACTCTTTCATCTGGAGAATGTGGGTGTTCTATTGTAGGACCAAAGGAAATCATATCCCAATTTTTGTAAAGTCCGCCCATAACACCGCATTCCAAACCAGCGTGTATAGCCATAACCTTAGCCTCTTTGTTGAACAATTTTTGATATAGTTCTCTCATCTCTTTTAAAATAGCAGAATCCATATTTGGTTTCCAACCAGGATACTCTCCTGAGAATGTTATTTCATCACCTGCTAAATCAACAACACTCTTCATCATCATAGCAAAGTCTTTCTTTTCACTATCAACAGAAGAACGTATCAGACAACATATAGTTACCTCTCCATTTTCACTCTTAACGATGGCAAGATTAGAAGATGTTTCCACAAGATTAGCCATACTGTCGCTCATTCTATATATTCCGTTAGGAAGAGCATAAATTGTGTTGATAACTTTCTTTGAACAACAGTCTTTCATCATATTTACTGGGTTAGCAGTTGGCTCCAATGAGATAGTAAATTCTTTTTCAGTTTCTGCTAACTCGTTCTTTATTTCCTTAAACAAGTTTTCTACTATCTCTTTAGCCTTTGCTACATTACCTGTTGGTATTGCAACAACAGCACAAGCATCTCTTGGTATAGCATTACGCATATTTCCACCTTCAACGCTGCATAATCTTGCATCAACTTCTTCTAATGCTTTAAGAATTCTAAACAAACTCTTGTTTGCATTTCCTCTTTGAAGAATGATATCCATACCTGAGTGTCCGCCTTTGAATCCTTTAACAGCAAGAACGAAACTTGTTCTACCTGCCTCCAAAGGTTCTTCTCCGTATTTCAACTTTATTGTTGCATCAACCCCACCTGCACAACCAACATACAACTCTCCTTCTGTTTCAGAGTCAAGATTTAGAAGTATGTCACCGTCCAACTCTCCTAATTCCAAACCAAATGCACCTGTCATGCCTGTTTCTTCGTCTATTGTCAAAAGTGCTTCCAATGGACCATGAGCTAATGTTTCATCTGTCATAATTGCTAAAGCAGCAGAAGCTCCTATTCCATTGTCAGCTCCAAGAGTTGTGCCTGTAGCTCTTACCCATTCACCATCAATCCAAGGTTTGATAGGGTCTTTTACAAAATCATGCTCCACATCATTATTCTTTTGAGGAACCATATCTATATGTGCTTGCAAGATAACGCCTTTTCTGTTCTCCATTCCAGGAGTTGCAGGTTTTTTAAGCACAACATTACCTATCTTATCTATTGTACAAGAAAGATTATGTTGCTTTGCGTACTCAACAATAGCATTTCTTACTTTCTCCTCATGCTTTGATGGACGAGGATTTGAACATAACATATCAAAATTTTCCCAAACCTGTTTAGGTTCTAATTTTCTTATTTCACTCATAGTCGTATTTGTTTTTATTATTTTAATTTTTCTTGATAAATAAACGTATTCTTATCTTGTTTTATTTTTTTTATATCTACCTCATTTGAAAAAATACCATAGATAGTTGCTCCACTGCCCGACATTTGAGAATATACTGCTCCCATATCGTATAACATTTGCTTAATTTCTCTTAGTACAGGATATTTATCAAACAAAGATATTTCAAAATCATTACATATATAGTCTTTCCATTGATTTATATCATCAACATTCAAGTTTCTAAGGTCATAATAGTTTTTTGAGATATGAACATTTTGATATGCTTCCTTAGTAGATATGTTTAAATCAGGCTTTACTAAAACAATATAATAGTTTTTCAGAGATAGATTAACATTTTGCATTTTCTCGCCTCTGCCATAGACGAACATAGGCCTATTCTCCAAGAAAAAGAAATTGTCCGAGCCTAAAATGGAAGCATAATGTCTAAATTGCTCCTTAGAAAGATTAAGATTAAACATAAAATCAATGAGTTTCAATGCAAAAGTCCCATCACTACTTCCTCCTCCCAGACCTGCAAAACAAGGAATGGCTTTATCTAAATGTATTTTTACATCTTTTATTTGAGGGAAGTCTTGTTTTAATAAGTTATAAGCTTTTATTACACTGTTGTTCTCCTTTGTAACTGCATTTTCTTCCACTCCAAGTCCAGAAAGTGAGAACTCTGTCTTAACCACATTGTTTATTCTCATTTCCAAAGCATCACACAAACCAAGAGGATAGAATATAGACTCCAAATTGTGAAATCCGTCTTCTCTTTTGCCCGTTACGAACAAGCCAATGTTTATCTTGCAATTAGGAAAGAAAATCATAGTAATGCAAAAGTTTTGTGTTGCAAAGGTAATACCATTTTTCCATTCCACAAAATAATTCTTCAATAAGTTAAACAAATATTTTAGCAAGAAAAAGAGATTATTATTCTGCCAAAACAAGAAAGAATTTTATCACTCTTCGTTTCATTTTTACCAAATCAAATCTTTGTGTCAAAAAAAACTATTTTTTTGACATGAAAATCAAGTTTGGCGTAAAAGAAACAACGTTTGGCAAAAAAATAAACAAAGAGTGGCGACATTAGAATAAAATTTTTATACTTCTACTTCTCTTTCTAAAAATCAGACTCATAAAATTTATATCTTAATCTTATCAAATATTTCAACAACAAACTAATTATTTTCATTAATTTTGCAGTATGATTTTAGATGATTTAAATACAGAGCAAAGGAATGCGGTTACCCAAACAGAAGGGCCTACAATGATTATTGCTGGTGCAGGTAGTGGTAAAACACGTACTCTAACCTATAGAATTGCTTATCTTATGCAACAAGGAGTTTCTCCTTATAATATAATGGCTCTTACTTTCACCAACAAGGCTGCAAAAGAAATGCAGGATAGAATTGTTCAGTTGGTTGGAATAAACGCTAAAGGTTTATTGATGGGAACTTTTCATAGTATCTTTGCAAAAATACTTAGAATAGAAGGAGAACGTATAGGATATTCAAGAAACTTTACTATCTATGATACTGACGATAGCAAAAAACTTATCGCTGATATTGTAAAATCATTAAACTTAGACGACAAAAAATATCAAAAAGGAAGAATGCTCGCTCGTATTTCAAGTGCTAAGTGTGCTTTATTTTCTCCAGAAGACTACGCTAAAAGAGAAGATTTTCTTGCAGAAGATGAAAGACAGAGGATTCCATTGCTGTATAAAGTGTATGCTGTATATCAAAATCGCTTACGTCAGGCAATGGCTATGGATTTTGATGATATTTTGTTTAATATGAATGTGCTTTTGAGGGATTGTCCTGATGTAAAAGAGAAATACCAAAAGCGTTTTCAGTACATTCTTGTTGATGAGTACCAAGATACTAACTTTTCTCAGTATTTAATAATCAAAAAACTTGCAGATTATCATAAGAATATTTGTGTTGTAGGTGATGATGCTCAAAGTATATACTCTTTTCGTGGAGCTTCCATTGGCAATATTCTAAACTTTAACAAAGACTACCCGAATGCACAGACCTTTAAGTTGGAACAAAACTACCGTTCCACAAAGAATATCATCAATGCTGCGAACTCTATTATTGAAAAGAACGAAAGACAAATCAAAAAAACTATCTGGACTAACAACAAAGAGGGTGAGCTTGTACATTTTCGCACTTTATCCTCAGACAGAGAAGAAGCTGCTTGGACATCAGAAAAAATAAAAGAACTTTTAGACTTAGGCGAAACAGGAGGAGAAGTTGCAATATTATACCGTACTAATTCTCAATCACGTTCGTTTGAAGACTCATTAAGATTAAAAAACATTCCTTATATTATATATGGTGGTACATCTTTTTATTCTCGCAAAGAAATAAAAGATGCTATTGCTTATCTGCGTTTAGTTGTCAATAATGATGACGATGAAGCTTTTGAACGAATCATCAACTATCCTGCAAGAGGAATAGGACAAACTACTATGGATAGATTGAAAATAGCAAGAGAAACTACGGGAATGTCTTTGTATAAGGTTGCTTCTACTTTGACAAATACAAATCCTTTCAACATAGGTACAAAAGCAGTTAACACTCTACAAGACTTCTGCATTATGATTCAGTCTTTTTCTTTGAGAGTAGAGAAAGATGACGCTTTCACTTTAGGACAAGATATCATCAAACGTTCAGGTCTTAGAACATCACTTGCGCTTTTAGCAGAAGCAGAAGATAAAGATAGATTAGAAAACTTAGATGAGTTTATTTCTGGCATGCAATCTTTTGTTGAAAACAACGAAGAGAATATTATAGATGCTTTAACGGGCGAAGAAATCAACATAAAAAACAAGACTTTAGACGTTTTTTTACAACAAATCTCTCTTATGACTTCTACCGACACACAAGAAGAAGAGGATAACTCACAGGTAAAACTTATGACAGTACATGCTGCCAAAGGATTAGAGTTTAACAACGTGTTTGTTGTAGGTATGGAAGAGAATCTTTTCCCTTCAACGATGTCTTTTGCTGAAAGAGATGATATTGAAGAAGAAAGACGTCTGTTTTATGTTGCAATAACACGTGCAAGAGAAAGACTGTATCTTACTTCTGCCAATATGAGATACAAATTTGGCGATGCTACTTTTGCTGAACCTTCTCGCTTTATTCAAGAAATAGATCCGAAATATTTGATTTGTGATAACACAGAAAAAACTGACTTATCAAAATTGACTTTCAAAGATAGACATGTTGAAAAACCAATACTATCTCTTAGACATAATGTTTTAACAGAAAAAAAACAAAAAACTCAACTAAGACTATCTAACTCCTCTCCTGCTATTAAAAACAGAACGGGACTAAACCTTAAACCGAAACAAGAACCATCAGATAGTCAATGGAGATTAGCAGATATTAAAGAAATAGAATTAGGTCAAACAGTAAGACATTCTAAATTTGGCATTGGCGTTGTTCTCCACACAGAAGTTATTGGAGGAGATAAAAGAGCTAAGGTTGATTTTGGCTCTCAAGGAGAAAGAGTGTTAATACTCAAGTTTGCTAAACTGCAAGTACGACAGTAAAAGTATTTTATCCTTCTAACTCCACTGAGACGTAATCCATTTTACCGCCAACAGGAGGGTTGAGTTTTTTCACCTCTACTTTTATATTTTCTATTGCAGGAAATTGTTGTTTAACTTCATTGATGATTCGTCTTGCGATATGTTCTAACAGATGTGAAGACTTGTGCATTTCTTGTTTGATTACTTGATATACTTTTGAATAATCCACAGTATCTTCTACATTATCCGTTTGCTCTGCCTTAATGCTTGAAGTTTCAAATGAAATATCAACAGAAAAATGCGTTCCTATCTGTCTTTCTTCTTCAAAACAGCCATGGAAAGCATAGAACTCCATATTTTTTATTGTAATTTTGCTCATTTTCTTTGTTTTATTCAGTTTGCAAAGATACAAAAAAGGAGGAATTAATTTCCTCCTTTAAGTTTCTTTATCAATTCCATATCTGCTTGAGCACCCTTTAGGTCTTTCAATTCCTTCTTACTTGCTCCTCTTCTTTGAAGTGCTTGTATTTTTACATTTTTAGATGTTTTTTCATCATTGATAACCTTATCCATATCAGCAATGGTTTCTTTATATTTCTTCAACTTGAAGTAAGCGTTACCTCTTTGATAGATTATATTAATATCATTAGGGTTCAAAGCCAAGTAAGCATCATAATCTTTTACTGCAGCATCAAATTTACCTAATTGACCATTGATAGTTGCACGATATTGATAAAGTTTTGTTGTTTTAACTCCTAATTCTTCAGCCTTAGTATAATCATTCAATGCGTTTTGCAAACCTTCTGGTGTTTTTAATGAATAGTTAGCAAATGCTCTATCTTCATAGAATGATGCTTCATTTGGATTTAGGTTGATAGCATTTGAATAATATACTATTGCATTTTGCCAATCTTGTTGAATAGCATAAGCTGCTGCTATGTTTTTATGAATTTCAGCATTAGAGTTATCTATTTCTGCAACTTTCTTCAACGCATCAATATAATCAGCATATTGTTTTAAACTCATATAAGCGTTTGCTTTTTCTAAAAGAGCTTCTTTGTTTTGTGGGTTAAACTGCAAAAGCACATCAGCATCTTTTATTGCTTGATTAGATAGGCCTTGTTTGTTGTAAGAAAAGGCTCTAAATAAGTATGCTTGTTTTAAAGCTTCTTTATCTTCAGGATTACTGTTGATAAATTGAGTTAAGTCTGCAACAGCCCCAGCATAGTTGTTAGTTTGATACTCTGCAATTCCTTTATAGTAATATGCAAAACTCCAATTAGGAACTTCACTCATACATTGATTGAAACTACTAATCATTTCTTGCCAATTTTTATTTGCGTTCAAATTGCTGTAAGTGTCAATCCACTTATTAAGATTTTCTTCTTCACTTTGAGCAAATAATGTTAGCCCTGCAAACATAAAAGCTAACGTTAAAATCGTTTTCTTCATATCTTTTGAGTTTTATTTGTTATTTCTATTTATATAGGTGCTAATTTCGTACCAAACTAACATATTTGAAACGGAAAATTGCAAAAGATATTGTTTAAAACAAAAATTCTTTCACTTCATTTACTTCTCTATTGACTCTATTTTTATTGATTTCTATCTCTTCAAATTGTAGATTAAGTTCTTTTTTAACATATTTATCGTTATTTGTTCTAAATCTTATCTTCACAACTTGCTTTTCTTGTTCATCTGCAAAAGGATTTAACACCAAAGGATTTATCCACAAACCTTCTTTTGATAAGTTGGGAGTATAACGAAAAGAATATATCGTTCCATCTGTTGTTTGATAGTCTATATAATAAGCGACTCCTTTTAATATTGCTGATTTAACTTTACCGAGTAGAGTTTTGTCGGTTATAGTTTTCAATCTTAAAATTTTATTAGGTTTTTGTTTTACTTCTATCCATTGATTTAACAATGCGGTAAAAGGCTTTTCTACTTTCTTTACAGATAAATTTTGTTTGTTATCTCTGTTTCTTTGCATTAAAAGATACTTATCGGTCTTTGCTATACAAGTATAGTTATTTAAAAGGCTAAGAGTTACATCTGGTTCATCATTTAAGAAATACTTGTCATCAAAAGTCTTTGAATAATCATCTTTATTAAAATGCCATATAACAAAATCCACACCTGTATTTATATCATAGTTATTTTGTGCAACATCAGAAGTATAATCAGAGATAGCACCTCCTAACGTTTTTCTTGGTTTCCAATTCAGATTATTTGCTCCTGCTAATATATGTTCCCAAGGATAACAATCAACAGTAGATGTTCCTATTATATCTCTCCAATTTTGAGGAAGAGTATCTTCTTGAAAAGCCCTATAAGTAAGAGATGAAAAATATTCATTTGTTGCTCTTAGACGGAAAGTATAAGCATAGAAACTTTTGATATGTTCTGTCTTAAAATGTTTTGTTATAACTTCTGGATTGTCAAGATTGTTTTTAGCATTCAAATAAAAACTTCCTATACAAACAACTCCGCAAAACATAATCAACAAAGTTCGCTTTCTATTCATAAGAATTAGTATTGACCAAAAAGCGATTAAAAAGAATACTAACTGTTGATAATGATAAATATCTTCTCTTACAAAAGCATGTTTATATGTACTGTACAATGGAATTAAGGATAGCAAAACAAATACAGTAATATCTTTATCCTTTAACAATAGCGGCAAAAGAACAAACAAAATTCCTACACATATTAACAACCAAGAATTATGAGGATACAATGCTAACGAATCTCCATAACCAAAAACTAAATCTTTTACTCCATATAAATAATATAAAAAAGGAACTAAACCTTTAAATATAACACTTCCAACTAACAATAGACTAACAAGTATTGCTAATATCTGAATTAAAAGATATTTCCAATTTCTATTATCATACAATGATACAAAACAGGCAATAGCTATTACACTCCAAGATTCTACTCCTATAGAACTTTTTATACATAATCCTATTGTGGCAACTACTGAAGCACCTATCATGAATAGGACATTGTTTTTTTTGATTGCAAGAAAACAAAGCATAGCACAAACAAAAACAATAGTATAATCTATTCTAATAAGTATCAAAGCACAATAACAAAGTAAGAAAGCAGGCAAAAGAGAAAAGTTTTTCTTTCTTGCAATATAGAAAAATAATGCAATAAAACTAAATGTTATGATGTAATAAAAAAAGACATAAAACAAAAGATTATGAGATATGGCAATAGGTATTTTAAACAAAGCCAAAGGACCGAATGGATATACCAAATCTGTAAGAGTTTTATAGTCATTAGCAAATAAATAGTTTAATCCCCAAAGATATGAACTGTCCAAACCAACACCGCAATCTGCTTCCATTGAATAAAAAGTTAGAATAAAAACTAAACAAGCCAACAAAAAAGCAAAGGGTGTATAGTATTTTGTGTTTAATAGATTATATTTTTGCTTTATCTTTTCTTTAAAGGCATTCATCACTTGATAAAAAACTTTGTCTTAGTATAATAACGCTAATTCATTTTTTATATTGTTATTCTTATCTTTACTAAGTCTATTCTATTTCTTTTTTATTCTTACAAAGAATTTTATATTGCTCATTTTATATAATAAAAATTAGGACGGCTATCAGCCGTCCTAAAAAACAAAACATGAAACTAAAGTTATTTTCCTTATCTTTTTTAGAATTTAAATCCAAGTGTTGCTTGAATAAGATGTTTGTGACGAGTTACTTCTGATGGATTATTGTCTGAAGACCAAGTGCCAGTGCTTACATCATACTCGTCATATACATAGTATTTAGATTTTTGTGTACCATAAGCATAAGCTACATCAAAACTCCAAGATTTATCCTTATATCCTAAACCAAAAGTAACATATTTCCAAGAACCATCATTGATATTCTTTTCTTTGTATGGATTTCCATACATAGCATAACCAGCTCTTAGATACATTCTATCAAGTTTCAACTCTCCACCTAATCTTATATTGCTTGCTCCTTGGAAAGAGTTTTCTATATCAGAGTTGAGCACTGTTTCTGTTGAAATATTGTCGTCCATATCAAAGCTCATCATACTATAGTCTGCATATTCGTAGTCTAAACTTAAAGTACCTGAGATTTTAGATTTATTATTACCAATAACAAATGCTGTACTTCCTATAAAACGCCAAGGAGATTGCATTCTGTATGTTATAGGATTAAACCAACCTCCAGAAGTTGAAGTATAAGACACACTTTGATAGAAGTCATCATCTACGCTATAAAAAGTAGGTGTGTGAATAGCTGCACCTATACGCCAGAAACTTACAGGTTTTACTATAGCACCAACTTTCAGGTTAAATCCAGCAACAGAAAGATTTTGTTCTGTGTTATAGTTATACTTACCTGTTCCATTTACGTTTGTAACTGTTTCTGAAAACATATACTTAGCAGTATATTCTCCAAAAGGTATTCCTATTGTTGCACCAAGATAAAGCATATTTTCATAGTTAGCTGAAAGAGACATTGAAAACTCATTCAAATAACCACTCTCTCTAAAAGCTATTATCTGGTCAAACGTACCATTAAAATATTCTGAACTAAAAACATAGTCTGTATCAATATCTATTACGCCTGCTCTATAGAAATCTTCGCCTGATATATCTTGAAAATCATATTGTGCATCTAAAACGCCATCACCATCAGCATCAAAATTATTGATATAATTAGCATCAATATAAGAACGATTTAAATTTGGTCTTGAAATCTTTATTCTATTATTGAAGTTCATCAAACGGTTTAATCCAAAAGACAACTGAACATGTTTCCATGCAGATTTTTTACCATTATTAAAATCTAACACCAATCCAAGATTGCCATAATTGAAAGAAGGATAAGAGTCTTTACTTATCAAACCATTATAGTTTGATTTTGTTGAATTCATATCCAAACCTAAAGAAAAGGTTAATTCACTTGAACGATACAATCCTAAGCCAGCAGGATTATAATGTGCAGCCATAATATCTCCGCCTAATGCTCCTATTGCTCCACCCTTACCAATAAAAGAAGCTGTTCCATTCATTCCATATTGAGAATACATCAAAGGATAATCTACTGTTTGCGCATTAACCAAAGACAATCCCAATACACTTGCCAATACAAAAACTATTTTCTTCATCTTTTTATATCTATTTTTTTTGTTATTAACGATTATATATTTTATTTATTATTTCTATACGTTGTTATCTTCTTCTGCCACCTCCATTTGAACGAGAGTTGGAACTTCTATTCATAGAAGAAGATCTGTTGTTATTTGTTGAACGATTAGTATTTATAGAACGTGTGTTATTATTGTTGTTAGTATTTCTTTTGTATTCATTAGAGTTTCTTTGCTGACGTTCTTTAGCAGGAGTATATGAACGTGTGTTGTTTGTTCTCACACGAGAATTGTTGTTATTTCTTTTACGAGTATTGTCATCTACATTAGAGTTATTGTTTCTATTGTTAGAACGTATTGTATTACTGTTTGTTCTCGTTGTTCTTGTTGTAGGGTTACCATATCTTTGAGTATATTTTTCACCAAAAGTTTGGTTGTTGTTTATACCGTTTGTTCCTGTAGTGTTATTATTATAACGGAAGCCGGTTTCTTGGTTGCGATTTCTATTGTTTGGAGTACGCGACATATTATAGTTAGGTCTATTGTAGAAGTTAGAGTTTCTATCCCAAGAGTTATAATACCAAGGAGCGTGATAATAACCCCAATAATGAGGAGAATGCCAACCATAATAATAATCCCAACCCCAAGGGTGATGCCAATAGAATGGTCTATGCCAAGTGTAATAGCTCCAGCCCCAATAATAAGAAGATGGATACCACCAACGATAACCTAAATAGATACTTGTTCCCCATAATAATGGATCAGAATCATACCAACAAAGATCAGTATAATAATCATCATAATAGTTATATATTATTGTTGGAGAATGAAATCTTCTTATTCTTGCAGTATAAGCATAATCATAGTAATCATCTATATCAAATGCTGTATCTTCAAGATTATAATGATGTTCTTCAATATCATCTTCGTTGTTTTCTCTATTCTCTCTTTCTATGGCTTCCCTATATGCACGTATTCTTTCCTCTCTTTGTTTCTTTTCCAGCTCTTGTTGTTTTTCAAATGCTTCATCTTGTTCATTTATTTCTGTGTCATCAAGATAAATATCATCATAAACAACACCTGAGTTCTCCACTGCACAAGAAACAGAAAGACACGCAACTATTGTAGCCACAACACCTAACTTCCAACTTCCTTTTTTCAAAAAATTCATAATATACTCCTTTATTTTATTATAGGTTAGTTTATTTTTTTGTAATTTTGCAACGTCTTTTAGAAAGACCTAATGATTTTAAAACAAAAACTATACCAAAAATAAAATATAATGGCAAAAGATTTCGTAAAAAGAGAAGAAAACTACTCTGAATGGTATAATGAATTGGTAGTACGAGCTGATCTTGCAGAAAATTCTTCTGTTAGAGGCTGTATGGTTATCAAACCTTACGGTTATGCAATTTGGGAAAAAATGCAACATACTTTGGATTCTATGTTTAAGGAAACAGGACATCAAAATGCTTACTTTCCTTTATTTATTCCAAAATCTTTTTTTGAAAAAGAAGCCGAGCATGTTGAGGGTTTTGCAAAAGAATGTGCTGTGGTTACTCACCATCGTTTAGCAAAATCTCCTGATGGTAAAGGATTAATTCCTGATCCTGAAGCTAAGTTGGAAGAAGAGCTTATAGTACGTCCTACATCTGAAACAATTATATGGGATACTTATCGTAAATGGATAAAATCTTATAGAGATTTACCTATTCTTTGCAACCAATGGGCTAATGTTGTACGTTGGGAAATGAGAACAAGAATGTTCCTTCGTACTGCTGAGTTCCTATGGCAAGAAGGTCATACTGCACACGAAACATCTGAACAAGCAGAAGAAGAAGCAGTAAAAATGATGCATGTTTATGCTGACTTCGCTGAGCAATGTATGGCTGTTCCTGTTGTAAGAGGAGTTAAAACTGCCAATGAGCGTTTTGCCGGTGCTGTTAATACTTATTGTATTGAAGCTATGATGCAAGACGGAAAAGCTCTTCAAGCTGGCACTTCTCACTTCTTAGGTCAAAACTTTGCTAAAGCTTTTGACGTTAAGTTCCTTTCAAAAGACAATAAGTTAGAATATGTTTGGGCTACTTCATGGGGAGTTTCTACAAGACTAATGGGAGCCTTAATAATGACACATTCTGATGACAACGGCTTGGTTCTTCCTCCTAAGTTAGCACCTTTGCAAGTTGTTCTTGTGCCTATTTATAAAACAGAAGAGGAAAAACAATCTATAGACGCTCTTGCTGAAAAGATTCAAAAAGAACTTAAAGCAAAGAACATCACTGTTAAATATGATGACGACACAAAGACTAAACCAGGTTGGAAATTCAACGAATATGAATTTAAAGGTGTGCCTGTGCGTTTGACCTTAGGAGCAAGAGATTTGAAAGAGGACAAAATAGAAGTATTTCGTAGAGATACTTGTGAAAAACTATTACATCAAACAGAAGGCATCTGCGAATATATAGAACAACTGCTTAACGATATTCAAGACAACCTATTCCAAAAAGCTCTTAAACTGAGAGCAGAGAAGACAAGAAAGGTTGATACTTGGGAAGATTTTAAACAGGAGATAGAAAAAGGAGGCTTCTTGCTTTGTCATTGGGACGGAACAACAGAAACCGAACTAAAGATAAAAGAGGAAACAAAAGCAACTATCCGCTGTATTCCTTTGGATAACGAATTAGAAGAAGGAAAGTGTATCTATTCTGGTAAGCCTTCAAAACAAAGAGTTATATTTGCAAGAAATTACTAATAAACCCTTCATATATAAAAATAGCCACGTTAGACAATTGTCCTACGTGGCTATTTCTTTTATATTCACACTAACTATTCAGCCCAAGCTTTTAGTTCTTCAAGTTTCAAAGCTGGTATTTGAAGTTTATTTTTCTTTCTTAAACCATTCAAATCATTGAAAAGTTTGTTGATATTTGCTGTTTTTAGGTTCTCAAGTGAGCCTATGCCAGCTTTTCTTAACAAACCTATCCATTCTTCCGGTATTCCTTTTTCTTTAAAGTCATCATCGGCAGATATAGCCTGCTGAACCTCTGGTTTCATCTGAGGGAAGAACAAAACATCTTGAATACTGTTAGAGTTAGTCATCATCATTGCCAATCTATCAATACCTATTCCCAATCCGGAAGTAGGAGGCATACCAAACTCTATCGCTCTTAAGAAGTCCTCGTCTAACACCATGCTTTCTGGGTCGCCCCTCTTTCCTAATTCAAGTTGTTCTTCAAAACGTTTTCTTTGATCTATAGGGTCATTTAACTCAGAATAAGCATTGCATATCTCTTTGCAATTACATACTGCCTCAAATCTTTCTACCAAACCTTCTTTACTTCTATGCTTTTTAGCCAAAGGCGACATCTCAATAGGGTAATCATATATGAAAGTAGGTTGAATCAACTTACCTTCGCAAGTCTCTCCAAATATCTCATCTATAAGTTTTCCTTTCCCCATAGTTTCATCAATAGGAACATTAAGTTTTGTAGCAGTTTCTCTAAGTTGCTGTTCGTCCATATCAGATATATCTATTCCTGTAAAATGTTCTATGGCTTCATACATAGTATATCGTTTCCAAGGACGTTTAAAGTCTATAACATTTTCACCTACTTGAACCTTAGTTGTACCATGAAGAGCAAGGGCAATACGTTCTACCATCTCCTCAACAGTATCCATCATCCAGAAATAATCTTTATAAGCTACGTAAAGTTCCATTTGAGTAAATTCAGGATTATGAAATCTGTCCATTCCCTCATTTCTAAAATCTTTACTAAACTCATAAACACCTGAATACCCTCCTACAATAAGTTTTTTCAGATAAAGTTCATCGGCAATCCTAAGATATAAATCCATATCCAAAGTATTGTGATGAGTCTTAAAAGGACGAGCTGCTGCACCACCATAAATAGGTTGAAGAATAGGAGTTTCTACTTCTAAATAACCTTTTTCATTAAGGTAGTTCCTCATTGTATTGACTATAAGAGTACGCTTAACAAAAGTATCTCTTATTTGAGGATTAACTATTAAATCAACATATCTTTGACGGTATCTTTGTTCTGGGTCTGAGAAAGCATCATAAACCTTACCATCTTTTTCTTTTACAACAGGCAGAGGTCTTACGCTCTTACAAAGAACAGTCAATTCCTTAACATGAACACTTATCTCTCCCATCTTAGTACGGAAGACAAAACCTTGTACGCCTATTATATCACCTATATCAAGTAATTTCTTAAAAACAGTGTTGTACATCGTCTTGTCCTCATTAGGACAGATCTCATCACGGTTCAAATATAGTTGTATTCTTCCTTGTTCATCTTGAATTTCACAGAAAGATGCCGCACCCATAATTCTACGACTCATAATTCTTCCTGCTATTCTTATATCTTGAAATTTTGAGTTGTCTTTATCAAAACCTTCTTTTATCTCTTGGCTATTTGTATTTACATCATACATTGGAGCAGGATAGGGATTAATACCTAATCTTCTCAATTCTTCTGCATCGTTTCTTCTCTGTAATTCTTGTTCGCTAAGTTCCATATTCTTTTATTATTTTTTGCAAAATTACAAAATCTTTATCAATCTCTATATTTAATTGACTTTTTTTTCAGATTTACTCACATATTTTTTTGTAATTTTGCAACCGATTTTATTGATGTAATGAACACGATTATTAACAAAGTAGTTGATTATTTATTCAAAACAAAAGAGTATATAGTTTATATGCTCAAAGCCAAAGATGAATATGCTATACACTCTCCTTTGGTGTTTGAGTTCTACACTAAAGCAGTGAAAAACTCTGACCTTTTGTTAAAAGAAAAGATTATCAGATACTTTTCTACTTATGCCGTTGAAGAATGCAATTCTTCTAAGTTCATAGACTCAAAAATCAAAGAAGAAAACAACAATATAATCATCATTGTCGATAACATACATTCAAACATAAACAATAATAAACAATGGAAAGAAGTCTGTGAGTCTAACGATGTCTTCACAAGCATAGATTTTTTTTCTCTCGGACTTATCATAAAAAGCAATAAATTAATAAAAAGACAACATTATATCCTATGGAAGTAAATAAAAGAAAACCCTCTTGGCTTAAAATATCTTTGGAAAACGGAGAAGAATACTTAAAAGTAAAGAAAGTTGTTGAACTAAACAAATTACATACTATCTGTTCAAGTGGTAGATGTCCTAATGCAAGCAAATGCTGGGGAATGGGCACAGCTACCTTTATGATTGCAGGAGATATTTGTACCCGTTCTTGTAAGTTCTGTGCTACGATGACAGGAAAACCAAAGCCATTAGACAAAAACGAACCTGAGAAGATAGCCTCTTCTGTTAAGCTTATGGGACTAAAACACTGCGTTATTACTTCTGTAGATAGAGATGACTTAGATGATAAGGGAGCAGAACATTGGCGAAGAACTGTTGAGGCAATACGTAAAGAAAACCCTAATACAACAATAGAGATACTGACCCCTGACTTTGACGGAAGAGAAGAACTATTAGATATTGTATTTACTTCTAAACCAGACATCTTCTCTCATAATATGGAGACAATAAAAAGACTCTCCGACTCTACTCGTTCAAGGGCTAAATACGAGGTTAGTTTAAAGGTCTTGGAATATGCTTCTAAGAAAGGCTTCCTTACTAAGACAGGAATAATGGTTGGCTTAGGTGAAAAACCTGATGAAGTGGAGCAAGTGATGAAAGACGTCCGAAATGTAGGAGTTCAACTATTCACCATAGGACAATATCTTCAACCGACCAAAAAGCATTTAGACGTAGAAGAATATGTTACTCCTGAGCAGTTCGCTAAATATAAGGAGATAGGTCTTGGATTAGGTTTTGCCAATGTAGAGAGTGGCCCATTGGTTCGTTCTTCATATATGGCAGAAAAAAGTTTCTTGGAATCCAAACTTAACAAAACAAATAGCAAATAAAAATCCACCTCTTAGAAATCAAGTTTTTCTAAAAGGAGATAAGGCATTCTTGTTCAAATACGAGCTTTTCAAATACGAAAACGCCGTTTTTGTATGCTAAAACCTTGTTTTTTATAGATAAAAACGCCGTTTTTGTTTATAAAAACCAAGTCTTTGTGAAAAAAGAGTTGATCTTTTTTTGAAAAGATTTGATCTTTTTTTACTAAAATCAAGTCTTTCTGCCTTATAATCAAAAAATAATACAGTGATTCTAAGTTATAGAAAATAGTTTTAAAGGGAACTATTTAGCAGTCTTTGCTATTCGTT